>CP070698.1:2023959-2030363 GCA_020349685.1 bacterium | reverse complement strand
TCTCCACCGCCGAGCGGGTCACTCCGCAGTGCACCGTGACGAAGTCGACCCCGTCCTCGGCGTGGCGCCGGACAGCGTCGATCATGTCGTCGGCCGTGAGCAGGGTGGGATCCCCTTTGGACTCGTAGGCGCGCACGGCCGCATCGTAGATGGGCACCGACCCGACGGGGATGGTGGACCGCCGGACGACCTCCCGCCTGAGTTCGTCCATGTCGCCGCCCGTGGACAGGTCCATGACGGCATCGGCACCGGCCCGGATGGCGGCGTCCAGCTTTTTCAGTTCAAGTTCGGGATCGTTGCAGGCCAGGCTGGTCCCGATGTTGGCGTTGACCTTGACGGTGAGGGGTCCGCCCACGCCGCGCGGCTCGAGGGCCTTGTGCGCGGGGTTGGCGGGGATGGCCACCTGACCGGAGGCCAGAAGCTCCAGGACCTGCTGCTCTTTTACACCTTCGTACGCGGCCACATGCCGCATCACATCCGTTATGCGTCCTTCCAGTGCTGCGATTCTCTGGGTTGACATCTAATTTCCTCCAAACATTTATTATTCAAACACAGGACACAAAACGCGAATTCTGATCAAGTACCGTGATTTTCTTCTGCGTCCTGCGTGCTGCGTGCTGCGTCCTGCGTTCTCGACTTAATCCTCTATTATCCTCGGCACCTTGAAAGCCGTCCCCTCCCTCGCCGGCGCGTTGGCAAGACCCTTTTCCAAAGGCAGGGAGGGGGCCGCCTCATCGTCCCGCATGACGTTGACCATGTCGATGACATGGGAGGTGGGCGGCACGTCAGAAAGGTCGAGCTCGTCGAGGAGCCCGATGTAGCCGAGGATGTCCGCCAGCTGGGCCTGCATCCTTTCGGCCTCCTCCCCGGTGAGGTCGAGCCTCGCCAGATTGGCGACGTGATCCACGAGTTCCTGTGTGATCTTCAACACTTTCCTCCTGTGCCGATCCGCGTTTGGTCTCCCCGGGCGGAGAGAACAGGGCAGACCCTGACTTGAACAGAGAGGGGGAAAGTAGCACAGAAAAACGGATAGGTGAAGGGGGAGGAACCGGGAACCGTGACTAGTAATTCGTGAGTCGTAACTCGTCATTCGTAATTCGAAGATCATAAGGTCTTGTTCCTGGCGGTTGATGAATCTTGAGATTTTCAACCCGACCCTGACTCGTTTCTTTCGGCTCTTTTATTCATACAGCGCATAATTTATTTATAGGTTTTACCAGTCACGAATTACGATTTACGAATCACGGCCTTTCCCTCTTGACCTTTACGATTTTTTCTTTAGACTACGATGGTTTCAAGGGGCATGGAGGGTAGAAAACCGTCCCTGGCAAATATCCTTACGAGGTAACACACCATGAGTGAGATTGAATTTCCCAACGGTGCCCCCAAGGTCACGGCGCTCATCCAGGGCAAGGACACCAAGGGGATCATCGCCACCATCACCAACTGGATCTTCGACCACAGCGGCAACATCGTCTACCTGGACCAGCACACCGATCCGGTGGAAGATATGTTCTTCATGCGCATCCGCTGGGACATGGACGGTTTCGAGGTCCCGCGGGAGAACCTGGACGAGGAGTTCAGCAAGGTCTGCTGGCGCCTGGGGATGGCGCACAGGCTTTTCTTCTCCGACCGGAAGAAGACCGTCGCCATCATGGTCTCGAAGCAGGGGCACTGCCTGCTGGACCTCCTCTACCGGTGGCGCAGCCAGCAGCTGGCGGTGGAAATCCCCTGCATCATCAGCAACCACGAGGACCTTCAGGACATGGCGGGGTACTACAACATCCCGTTCCACCACCTTCCCGTAACCAAGGAGACCAAAAGAGAACAGGAAGACCAGGTCCTTGAGATCCTGAAGAAAAAGAACGTGGACACCGTCGTCCTGGCCCGCTACATGCAGATCCTGACACCCAAGTTCGTGGCCGCCTACCGCAACAGCATCATCAACATCCACCACTCCTTCCTCCCGGCCTTCATCGGAGCCGATCCCTACCTGCAGGCCTTCAAGAGGGGCGTCAAGATCATCGGAGCCACGAGCCACTACGTCACCGAGGAACTGGATCAGGGCCCCATCATCTACCAGGACGTGGTTTCCGTCACCCACCGGGACAACGTCCAGACCCTGAAGCGAAAGGGGGAGGACATCGAAAAGGTGGTCCTTGCCAGGGCCGTGGCCATGCACACGGAGAACAGGGTTCTGATACACAACGGAAAGACAGTGGTATTTGGAGGATAGGGTTTGTTTTTTCATTGTGTAGTTTCTAGAGTCTGGTGTCTGGAGTCCAGAAAAGAAACAGGGGCCGGAAGGCCCCTTTTTTGATGCCTCACGTCCCAGATTTCCACCCCATTTAAAAGCCAAAACAATCACCTCAAAATCAAGTGAAACAGGGCCTTCCTGCCCCTGTTTTGACCCCTTCAAAAAAAATGCTACGGCATCAAAAATTTTGTTGACTATTTAGTCACAAGTGACTATATGGTCAGAAATAAAGTAACGCAGTTTTAAACGGAGTTAAGGATGACCCTACCCGGAGAAAAGACCGAACCTCCCCTGTCCAGGCAGGACAAGAGGACCCGCGCCACAAAGCGGCGCCTCCTCAAAGCTGCCAGGGAGCTTTTCGCCGAAAAGGGCATGGACCTGACGACCATCGACGACATCACCCAGCGGGCAGACCTTGCCAAGGGGACCTTTTACTACCACTTCAGCGACAAGAACGAGGTCATCGAAATGCTCATCCGGCAGGTTATGGATGGCCTCGTCAAGCTCATGAACGACCGTTGCCGCGAGGCCACGGACCTGAGCACCCTTCTGGAATCGATCATCCAGGCGCACATCGATTATTTCAGTTCCCGGTGGGAGGACTTTGTCCTCTATTACCAGGGCCGTGCGGACCTGAAACTCAAGGAAGGCTATTCGGGTCTCGAGCTGCCCTTTATCGAGTACCTCGAGGCCATCGAGACCCTCGTGGAAGCGGTGGTCATGAAGGATCTCGACAAGCCCCTGCTCCGCCGGATGGGCTGCGCGGTGGCAGGCTTTCTGTCGGGCTACTACTCTTTCGCGGCCATCGCCTCGGAAGATGAAGACGTGGACGCCAACTTACAATCCCTGAGAGGAGTCCTGGTGAGCAGCCTCGCGCGGTTTATCAACGGGGCTCTCATTCAGGATGAAAAGAACCAGTGATCAGCCCCAACGCCCTTAAGCGGCAAGGCTGCAGTGAGTAACCTTTATTGCAGGAGGGATGTGAAATGTTGGGAACTCAAGCAGTACCAATGAGCATTGCCGAAAGAGCAGCCGCAGAGCAGGTATGGGGAATCGCCACCGCCATTGACATCTACGACTGCGATCCCGGCACCATCAGGGACGCGGAGGCCATCCGTCGTTTCGTGGTCGAGCTTTGCGACCTCATCGAGATGAAGCGTTTCGGTGAGACCCAGGTCGTGCATTTCGGGGAGGACGAGAAGGTCGCCGGGTACTCCATGGTCCAGCTCATCGAGACTTCTCTCATCTCGGCTCACTTCGCGAACCTGACCAACACAACCTATCTGGACGTCTTCAGCTGCAAACCCTACGATCCGGATGTCGTGGCGCAGTTCGCCAGGGATTATTTCGGTGGTTCGAGGGTCGAAACTAGCGTCACCTTCAGGAGATAGGAATGGAAACCCTGCGGGTGGTCCGTGACCCGGAAGAGGCGGAACTCCTCTGGGAGGCGCACATGCCAGGGGAGGTCGTTACAGACCTCTGGGATGTGCGCGCCTGCTTTAACCGCCACTTCCGCCGCCCCCTTCACTTCATGGTGCAGGAGCTGGATGGCCGCGTGAAGGGCCTTCTGCCCTTGTCCTGGGTCGAGGAGTGCGGAGCTTTCGCCTTCTTTCCCGGGGAGACGTGGCACGGGAAAACCTGGCTGGAGCAGAACCTCATCGTGGGCGAGGAGCCGGCGCGGCTCCTCGAGGCGGTGCCGGGCCCCTATCACATCCGCTATCTTTCACCGCGGTGTACGGCCGGCAACGGCCGCGAATTCACAGTGGATGAGATCGGGTACCTGTTTACCCCTCCGCGTTACGGATGGGACATGGACATCTACTTCCAGGAATTTTCCGGCAAATCCATCAAGAGGATCCGAAGGGAGATCCAGGGCATCAAGGACCGGGGGCTGAGGTGGCGCTACGACCGCCTTGAGGATTTCGACACGATGATCGCCATGAACGTGTCCCGTTTCGGCCAGGACTCCTATTTCGGTGACCCCAGGTTCAGGGAAGGTTTCAGGACGATGATCCGGCTCTTCGCGGACCGCGGCTGGCTGCGCGTCACCACCGCCCTCATCGATGATGAAGTTGCTGCCGTTGACGTGGGCGTCCTCTACGATGGGACCTACACTCTCCTGGGGGGAGGAACGAACCCTTCCTTCCCGGGGATCGCCAAGGTCATCAACGTGCATCACATGGAGCGGGCCTGCGAGGAACGGATGAGGGAAGTGGACTTCCTGTGCGGCGACTTCAACTGGAAGAAGATGTTCCACCTGCAGGAGCGTCCTCTCTACCTGGCCGCCGGGACTGCCGCACGGGCGGCCTGAAGAAAGTCCAGATGAACAAGCGTGTCCTCGTGGTGGGAACCACGCCTGATTACGTTGACCTTGTAAGGCGCCGCTATCCCGGGAGGGCTCTTTTCCTCACGGAAAGGAGCCTTCGCCTCAAGGCCCGGGAAGAGGCTCCCGATCCATCGGAGGAGGTCCTTGCTGACTTCGACGACACAAAAGGGGTTGCGAGCGCCCTCGACACCCATCTGTCCCGCAACAACCTGACCCTGTCGGGCATCGCGTGCTACGACGACGAGTCCCTCTCCCTGGCTTCAGCCCTGGCCCAGCGCAGCGGGCTGCCTTTCGCCGAAGAAAAGGCCATCCGGATCAGCCGCAGCAAATTCCACTCCAAGCGAGCCTGGATCGGGGCTGAAGTCTATTGCCCCCGCGTGCAGGTCGCGCGGGACGAAGAAGCTCTTGAAGGCGTCGTGGATCGCCTCGGTCTGCCTATCGTCCTCAAGCCCCTGACCGGTTCGGGGAGTGAGCTCGTTTTCTGGTGCCGCAAGCGGGAGGATGCGCGGAAAGCTTTCAGGGTCATCAGCCGGAAGCTCGCTCATCATCCCGACAAGAGGATGTATCCGGCGGATTTCATGCCGGGGGGCAATTTCGACCCGAGACAGGACGTCGTTGCCGAGGAGGGCTTTACCGGGCCCGAATACAGCTGCGACTTTCTCCTGAGCGGCGGAAGGGCCCAGTTGGTCAGGTTGGCCGGGAAGATCATCTCCCCCCATCTGGGCACCGGAACCGCTTTCATGTACTACATCCCCGACAGGGAGGAGACGGGCATCGCCCGGAGAGACCTGGAGAACCAGTTGGCCCTGGCGGCCACGGTAATGGGTTTTGAAAGCGGTTTCTTCATGGCAGATTTTATCTCCCACAGGGGCAGGGCCTGTTTTCTGGAAGTATCTCCCCGTCCCGCGGGAGACTGTCTTCCCTGGCTCGTCCGGGCCAGCGGGGGCGTGGACACCCTCGGCCTCGCCCTGGACGTGGCGGAAGGGAAAAGAGTTAACCTTCCGGACCCGGATACCTTCCAGCCCCTGGCTGCCGTGCGGCTGTTCGCCCGGGAACCGGGAACGCTGAAAAATGTCGACACCAGCCGTCTGACTTCGGACCCAAGGGTGGTCGAGGTGACCCTCTACCGCCGTCCCGGGCACAGGATCGTGCTTCCGCCCGGTGACTATGGTTCCCGCATCCTCGGCCACATTATTTTCCGGCCCGAGAGCAGGTTCACCCTCCACGAGGACGGAATCGAGCTGGAAAGCCTGGTCGAGGTCCATATGGAGTCGTGATGACCATGAAAAAACAGAGTTGCACGCCCGCCAGCTGCAGCTCCCATCCTTCCCGCGGCAGCTGGCAGGAGGACATCCAGGACCTTGTCCTTTCTTTTCTGAACCGTGCCGGAATCTTCAGGGAAGCTGCCGCAGCCAGTGGCACTCCCCTTTACCTTTTCGAGCCTGACGTGATGGAAAAAAGGGCCCGCGCCTTTACCGGAGCCTTCCGGTCCCATATCGCTGATTTCGAAGCTTTTTTTGCCATGAAGTGCAACAACCACCCCGACGTGGCCGCCACAGCCGTCCAGGCAGGGCTGGGCCTGGACGTGTCGAGCGGCATGGAGCTTCAAAGGGCCCTCGATGCCGGGTGCGAGCGTATCCTTTTCAGCGGTCCGGGCAAGACCAAGGGGGAGCTGGAACTGGCAGCGGCCAACGCCGGCAAGGTCACCGTCCTCCTGGACAGTTTCGGCGAGCTTGAACGCCTGGAAGAGGCCGCTTCAGGGGCAGGGACCGCAGTGGGTGCCGGGGTCAGACTGACGACCGTCGAGCAGGGCCTGTGGCG
>CP070698.1:2016344-2023859 GCA_020349685.1 bacterium | reverse complement strand
TCAGAGACAGGGTCGACAAGGACACCCATGGTGGTGACAATCTCGCCATTGACCGATACCCTCCCCTGCCGGATCATCTCCTCGGCGGCGCGGCGGGACGCGATGCCGGCGTCAGCTATGGCCTTATGCAGTCGGACAGTGGCCATAGCGTCACGAGAGGACGACTGGACGACGGAGCGACTCAGCGAAAAAGAGTGAATTCTGGTGATATAGATGTGTATCCATTCTGATTAAAACTCCGAACCCATGTTCTAATTTATATATCAAATAGTGCTCCTCCGAGTTACTCAGTCGCGTTGTCGCTCGGTAGTCTCATCGAACGATTCATCATCGTCCCTATTGACCCTCGCTTCGTCACTCAGTCTCTCAGTCTCTGCGTCGAGGAGTTCAGTCACCTCTTCCAGCGTCGGCAGGGACTCGATGTCCCTGAGGCCGAAGTATTCCAGAAATTCGCGGGTCGTGCCGTAGAGGATGGGTCGGCCGGGCGCCTCCTTCCGTCCAAGGATCCTTATCATGGACTGGGACAGGAGGGTTTTCAGCACCGCCCCGGTGTCGACGCCCCTGATGTGCTCGATCTCCGCCTTTGTGACAGGCTGCCTGTAGGCGATGATGGAGAGGGATTCGAGACCGGAACGCGACATCCTGCGGCGGCTTCTGGCAGCGAAAAGCTTGCCGATCTGTTCCGAGAACCTGGGATCGCTGCGCAGCTGGTAGCCCCCTGCCACCTCCCCCAGGGAAAAGCCTCTGTTTTGTGATGCGTACTCCTCCTGAAGGGCCGACAGGATGGACCTGAGGCCGGCCTTGTCGATCCCGGAGGCGTCTGCGAGGTTGTCTAAAGTCAGCGGTTTAGAGGATGCGAAGAGAAGCGCCTCTACGACGGCTCTTTGATTGTCAGTGGTCATCTGCCAGGTTTCCCTCCTGCTCCTTGTCCGATTCATCCCGGCTCACCGGCTCACCGTTGAGCACCAGGCTGATGGGGTCTGCGTAATCAGCCTGGACAGCGATGATACGGCCGCGTCTGATCAGCTCAAGAAGGCTCAGAAAGACCGTGATGATCTTGCGCCTGTCATCCACGCCCGAAAAAAGACCTCCGAAGCTTATGCTCGGTTCCCGCGCCAGGCGTGATTCGATGAGGCCGATCCCATCCTCCAGTGTGAAGCGTTCCCGTACAACCTCTACCGGAGTCCTCTTGTCGGCTTCGACGAGAACCTTCTGGAAGGCATCCATGAGCTGGAAAATGGTCGCCTCGGTATAGATCTCTTCCGACTGCGTGCCTGAATCGACCTCGGGTCTCACAAAGATGTCGTGGTGCAGGACAGGCATCCGGGCCAGCTCTTCCGCCGCCTTTTTGTACCGCTGGTACTCGATAAGCCTCCTGATCAGTTCTTCCCTGGGATCCTCGCCCTCCTCTTCTTCCTCCTCCTCGTCCACGGGAAGGAGCATGCGGGACTTGATGTACATGAGGGTCGAAGCCATGACCAGGAACTCGCTGGCGACCTCGAGATCGAGTTCGCGCATGATATCCAGGTAAGCCAGATACTGGTTGGTTATCTCGGCGATGGGGATGTCATAGATGTCGAGCTCGTTCTTCCTGATGAGGTGGAGGAGGAGATCCAGGGGCCCCTGGAAGGACTCCAGCTCGATCCTGTAACCGGCGAGCCTGCTTTCTTCGCCGTTGAGAGCTTTTTCATCCCCGCTCATGGCTGATCCGCTCAACTGGAGTAAAGTTTTACCGCGTCCCTGACGTCGGACATGGTGCGCCGGGCCTCTTCCCTTGCCCTGTCATTTCCGTCGGTCAGGATCTGCTTTACGAGGTCCGGCTTCCGGTTCAGCTCATCCCTTCTGTCCCTGAGCGGGGCGAGCACCCTTTCAAGTTCCGCGTAAAGAACCTTCTTGCAGTCGATGCACCCGATCCCCGCTTTCCGGCAACCCTCGGCCACCTCGCTCCTGTGATCCTCAGGAGTGAAGAACACATGAAGTTCGTAGACGGGGCACCTGTCCGGATCGCCCGGGTCGGTCCTCCTGACCCTGGCCGGATCCGTTATCATGGGCCTCAATTTGTCCCAGACCTCCTCCGCGCTGTCCTTCAGGTAGATGGCGTTGTCGTAGCTCTTGCTCATCTTCCGCCCGTCCGTCCCGGGCACCTTGGGAGCCTCGGTGAGCAGTTCCAAAGGCTCTGGGAAGATGCCCCCCTCCTCGTCCCCCGTGTACATGAAATTGAACCGCCGCACGATCTCCCTGGCGAGCTCCAGATGGGGAAGCTGGTCGATGCCCACAGGGACGTAGTGGGCCCTGTAGATGATGATGTCGGCGGTCTGCAGGAGGGGGTAGCCCAGGAAGCCGTAGGTGGCCAGGTCCTTGTGGGCCATCTGCTGTCGGACCTCCTTGTAGGAGGGAACTCTCTCGAGCCAGGACAGCGGGGTGATCATGGAAAGGAGAACCAGGAGCTCCGCGTGCTCCAGGACCGCCGACTGGAGGAACAAGGTGGACCTTTCCGGGTCCAGACCCACGCTCAGCCAGTCCTTGACGATCTCATCCGTATACTCGGCCAGCGTGCCGGATTCGTCATACATGGTGGACAGGGCGTGCCAGTCGGCCACGAAATAAAAACACTCGTACTCTTCCTGGAGACGGACCCAGTTGCCGAGCGCTCCGAGGTAATGCCCGATGTGAAGGGGCCCTGTGGGCCTCATGCCGGATAGAACGCGCTTCATGCTGCCTCCCCTGATCAAAAACGCAGATAGTATGCGATACCGAAAAGTTTGCCGATAAGACCGATGGCTGCAATGTAAAACGGACCGACAATACGCCAGAACAGTCCCGTGAAAAGAAGGGCGATGAGGATGATAAAACCGTAGCGCTCGTGGCGGGAATAGACCCGGGCCTTGTCGGCCGGCAGAAGCCCCGCGACGATATGGCTGCCGTCCAGGGGGTGGACAGGCAGGAGGTTGAAGACGCCCAGGACGACGGAGATCTTGATCCCGAAGATGAGCATGATCACCAGGGGTTTTAAAACTGCGGAGGACATGATGGCTTCGCCTCCGGGAAACCAGAGCAGGATGCGGAAGATTAGAGCCAGGACCACAGCCAGAAGAAAATTACTGGCGGGCCCGGCGAGGGATACAACGGCGTTGTCTTTCCTGGGGGATTTGAAGTTAAAGCTGTTGACCGGTACGGGTTTCGCCCACCCGAAGATGACGCCAGTTCCCGAGAAGGCCAGCATGAGAGGAACGAGGACGGTCCCCACCGGATCGATGTGTTTCACGGGGTTGAGGGTCACCCTTCCCATGAGCTTGGCGGTATAGTCTCCCTTCCGGTAGGCCATGTAACCGTGGGCCATCTCGTGAACCGAAATGGCCAGCATCAGCGGTGGCAGCTGGATGATCAGATTAAGGATGATCTGGCTGTTCAAAGTTCCTTCCTTCCGGTGTGCGTAACTGTTTCAGGGCCAGCGGTGCACATTGGTAGCATATAAAGGCGGAAAATGGAAATTGGAGAATGGAAAATGAGTGCAAAAAACCTATCAATATTCCCTTTTCTCTATTCCATTTTCCATTTTCCATTTTCTATTCTCTATTTTTCCCCTTTTTCAGCGGGAAATGAGTTTCCACCCACTTCTTTTCCTCTTCCAGCGAATTCACGATCCCATCCACCCTCGCGTCCTGCACCGCCTGAATGATCTTTCTGAACACGGGTCCTTCCTGATAGCCCATCTCCTTGAGATCCTGGCCCCCCAGTTCCCTTTCGATATACCGGAGCCGGGACAGGTAGAGGCTGATGGACTTGGCAGTGTCCTCCCTCTTTGTCAGGGACATGATGGTCAGGAGGTCCTCGAGCTCGATCTCCCCGAGGAGCCTGGCGATCCAGCTCAGGCTCTTGTCATCGGTCCTTGCGAGCTCTTTCATGGTGGAGGATGTCTTGTCCCACCTCGCCCTGTAATCCCTTTTCTGATGTTCGGTGAGGTGAAACAGCTCGAGGATCTGTTCCCTGTCTTCGGCACCTTTCATCATCATCAGGGCGTTGAAGTAAATCTGACCCACATCGGCTTTCTCATCGAGAAAAAGCAGGCCGAACCACGAATTGATCTTTTCCACCTGCTGGAAGATGGTCCTGATCTTGCCCGTGAAGGCCAGGGATGGGTGCAGCGAGGCCAGGATACCCAGCTCCTCCATCCTCTCGAGGGCTTTTATGGGGCCCTCTCCCCTGAGGATGATCATGATCTCGTTGAGGACGCGCGGCCCCTGAGCCTGTCTCAGGTAGCCCCTCCTGATGGCGCCTTTCATGAGATATTCGGTGTGCCTCCCGATCCTGAAGTCGAATTTCTGTTCAAAACGCACCGCTCTGATGATCCGGGTCGGGTCGTCGACGAAACTGAGGTTGTGGAGGATCCTTATCGTCTTGTCCTTCAGGTCCTTGAGGCCGTTGAAGTAATCCACGACCTGGCCGAAGACCTCGGGGTTGAGCCTGACAGCGAGGGCGTTGATGGAAAAATCGCGGCGGTAAAGGTCCAGTTTGATTGAGCCCCGCTCCACCATGGGGTATTCCCCGGGGGAAGCGTAATATTCGGCCCTGGCGGAGGCCACATCGAGCTTGAAGCCGTCCGGCATGATGATGACCGCCGTCTGGAACTTCCGGTGCGAGCGGATCCGGGCCTTGAGACGCCGGGCCAGTTTCCTTGCGAAGGCGATGGCGTCGCCTTCGACGACAAGGTCCACGTCGAGGTTCCTTCGCCGGAGGATAAGGTCGCGCACGAGGCCGCCCACGAAATAGGCCCTGTCCCCCGAATCGTCGGCCACCTTGCCCGCCATTTTCAGGAGGCTCAGCGTCCTCGGGTCCAGGATCTCCTTGAGCAGCTCCCCCAGGTGCCTGACTCTTCCCTCCGGAGCGTCACCTTCTTCGGAAGTGTCCTCGAAGGACTGGGTCCTCCTCAGATCGTCGTGCATGGCTTCCAGGAGGTCCGTACGGGTGATGACGCCCAGCACCTTGTCCCCATCCACCACGGGAAGCATCCTCTGCCTCTTCTCGATGATATATTCCTGAACCTTTTCAAGGGAGGAGCCCGGTGAAACGGTGAAGAACTCGGTAAGCATGAACTCCTTGATAGGTGATTGGCCCAGGCCGTGAAGAATAGCCCTTTCCACCACTCCCCTTGTGATGATCCCTGTCAGCTTCGAATTCATGTCCATCACCGGTATGGAGTTGATGTTAAAGTGGGTCATCATTTCGGCGGCGGCTTCGATATTGCCTGTTTCACTGATCTCCATGAGAGGCGAGGACATGATGCTTCCGGCGTTGACCCTTTCCCCCACCATTTTGCTCAAAAGAGCCATGAGTCTTTCCTGGACCTGCACCAGAGTCAGCTCCCTGATGGAAGCCGAAGCGGCCGTCTGGTGTCCGCCTCCGCCGAATTCCTCGGCGATCCTCGAAACATCCAGTTCGGGAAGGCGGCTGCGGGCCACGAGGATGACCCTCTCCTCCATCCTAACCATCACTATGAGGGCGGCGAGGTTCTCCATGTCCATCATCTTGTGGACCAGAAGGGCCAGTTCACCGACGTATTCATCGGTGGTCGCTAAGGCCGTCGCGACGGGAATACCGTGGATGTTTCTCACCTTAAGGGACGTGAGGAGATCATGGAGGAGCTGGATCTGCTGCGCGTCCATCTCCCTGGCGATGAATGTGGGAATGATCTCAAGGTGCGCCCCCTTTTTGAGAAGATAGGAAACCGCGTCAAAATCCCTCGTCGTGGTGGAGGCGAAGGTCAGTGAGCCTGTGTCCTCGTAGATCCCGAGAGCCATGATCGTGGCCTCTTCGGGTGTGATCTTGACCCTCTTCTTCCTCAGGATCTCCACGAGGACGGTGGTGGTCGCCCCCACCGGTTCGACGATATCCACAACCCCTTCATAATCCTGGTCGGTCCTCGGATGATGGTCGTAAATGTGGAGCTCGACGCTGTCGCGCTGAGCGACTTCGTCAAAGGGACCGAGGCGGCCCTTGATGTTGATGTCCACCAGGATGAGCCGCGTGATGGCGTCGAGGTCGATATCCCTGAGCCGTTCGAAAGGAAAGGAGACGAGGGAGGATTTTAAAAAGAACTCTCGCAGGTTGCGCTCCTGGGAGCCTGGAAAAACGAGGTGGGCATCCGGATACAGCTTTTTGGCCGCGATCATGGAGGCGAGGGCGTCGAAGTCGGCATTGAGATGAGTGGTGATTACGTCCATAGATTCCGTATCCAGCGTATTGAGGAGTCAGGAGTCAGAAGCCAGGAGATAAATCAATGCACAAAGAGGAAAACCGTTTTGCTCTGACACCGGGAAAAACCCTGACACCGGGAGTTATGCTCCTCGAAACCAAGCCACTCTCATATACTGAAACTGTTTTTCTCCTGATTTCTGGCTCCTGTCTTCTGACTCCTGTTTTCCAACTCCTGGAAAACCGTTTTGCTCTGACACCGGGAAAAACCACTGACACCGGGAAAAACCCTCTGGTGTTCATCAACGCTTTTGCTCTGACACCGTAGCAGCTCGTAGCAGCTTAAAGCTCCCAGATGTTTCGATCCAGCTAAGTCATTTGTTTTTTTTCAAGACTTTCTCCTGGGTACTGAGTACTCACTCCCCTTCATCCCCTGGGGTGAAATTTCTTATGCACTTCCTTCAAATGCTCCCGGCTGATGTGGGTGTATATCTGGGTGGTGACGATATTGGCGTGTCCCAGCAGGATCTGTACGCTTCGCAGATCCGCGCCGCCCTCCAGGAGGTGGGTGGCAAAGCTGTGGCGGAAGGTGTGCGGGTGGATCTCGGGTAATCCGGCATTCCGGGCATACTGGCGTATTTTGAGCCAGAAGGCCTGCCTGGTGATGTGCCCCTTCCCACCCCTGCCGGGGAAAAGATGGGCGTTCAGGCGGCCCTTGGTGAGCTGTGGGCGGGCTTCCCGGACGTATCTGTCGAGCCAGTGCAGCGCTTCCTTGCCGAGAGGCGTCAGCCTCTGGCGGGACCCCTTCCCTGTGACACGCAGGAAACCGGCCTCCCGGTTGAGGTCCTCCATTGTGAGGCCCAGCAGCTCGGACACCCTCAAACCCGCGGCGTAGGTCATCTCCATCATGGCCCGGTCCCTCAAACCGGTGTGTTTGGACGTGTCCGGCTGCTGCAAGAGCGTGTCCATCTGGCTGGCGGAAAGAACATCGGGAAGGTTACGGGGAACCTGAAGAGGACCTATATTCTCGGCCGGGTTCTTTTTCTCCTGTCCCGAGGCGACGAGGTAGCGGTGAAAACCCCTTATGGACACAACCTTTCTTCTGGCAGACCTTGCCGTCAGGCCCTCATCCCTCAAGTGGCTGATAAAGGAGTGGATGTGGGAGGACCGGACCTCGCCGGGTTCGGAGATCCCCTGCCCGGCAAGGAAGCTGCCGTAGGATTCCAGGTCGCCCCGGTAGGCCGCAAGGGTGTTGTCGGAAAGACCCTTCTCAACGAGAAGATGATCCAGATATGCGTCGATGAGAGGCTGCATGAAATCAAG
>CP070698.1:2012764-2016244 GCA_020349685.1 bacterium | reverse complement strand
GGAGGTTCCCTTGGCCATGGCGGCAAAGATGTAGGCCCGTTGAGTAACCGATTTGTCTCCCGGTACCGTGATCTCCCCCCGGAGTGATCCTCCCGGCCTGATCGTCCAGGTCATATGCGGGACCTCCTGACAAGAGCGATCCTCTCGAAGATGCTTTCCAGGCGGTCGCGGTCTCCCTCCTCCAGGGCAGAGACGATTCCCTGTACCGCATTTTGAAGCCCTTTCGTCGCGGCAAGAAGTTCCTTTCTGTTGGCAACAGCGATATCGGCCCACATGCGGGGGCTGCTGGCCGCAATGCGCGTGTAGTCCCGCAGTCCTCCGCCGGAAAGGTCAACCAGCCCGGGATCACGTGTCAGGACACTGTCAACGATGGCGTAGGCCGCCATGTGGGGCATGTGGCTGACCCAGGCGAAGACCTGATCATGCTCATCCGGGTCCATGATCATGACCCTCGCTCCGACGCCTTCCCACATTCTTGTGACTGCTGAGATATCCTCGTCTGAGGCATCCACGGGGGTGAGAATGACCCTGGCGCCGTCGAAAAGTCCTCTCCTCGCCGCATCTGGACCGGACTTCTCGTCCCCCGCGATAGGATGGCCGGGGACGTACCGGTACCCTCTACCGGCCTGGACCGCTTCGCGGTAACCTTTGACCGCGTCGCCCTTGACACTTCCCACATCCGTGACAAGGGTGTCCTTTTGGAATCCGCCTTTAAGGACCTCCCTCAAGCTCAGCGCCGGGACAGCGAGAATGACCAGATCACAGCTTTGAACGACCTCCGGCAGCATGGGCTGAACCTCATCCAGTATGCCGATGGCCAATGCGTGATCCGACCTCTGCGGCTCCATGTCGGATCCCACGACCTTTTCGACGAGACCTCGCTCTTTCAGGTCCAGAGCGAGGCTGCCGCCCATGAGGCCCGTCCCGAGCAGGTAGATCTTCCCGAATAGATGTGTACTTACGTCGGCTCTGCTCACAGTTCCCTGCCGAGGGCTCTGGCAAGATTCCTGAGACTCTTCATAAGAGAGGAAAAATCGTCCAGTCGCAGTGATTGAGGTCCGTCGCAGAGGGCATCTTCCGGATTTTCGTGTACCTCTATGATCAATCCGTCCGTTCCTGCGGCCACCGCGGCCATGCACATGGGGGCGACAAGGTCAGCCCGTCCCACAGCGTGGCTCGGATCCACGATGATAGGCAGGTGGCTCATGGTCTGGACCAGCGGCACGCTCGAAAGATCCAGGGTATTGCGTGTGTCGGTTTCAAAGGTCCGGACGCCGCGTTCGCACAGGACGACATTCATGTTTCCCTCGTCCAGGATATACTCCGCGGACATGAGCCACTCCTTGACGGTGGAGGAGAGGCCTCTTTTTAGAAGGACCGGCTTTTTCAGTTTGCCGACCTCTTTGAGAAGGTTGAAGTTGGACATGTTCCTGGCGCCGATCTGGATCAGGTCGGCATAGCGGTCCACCAGCTCAGCATCCCTTGGATCCATGAGTTCGGTGACAATCCCCAGTCCGGTCTCATCCCGGGCCTCGGCAAGGTATTTGAGTCCCTCTTCTCCGAGACCCTGAAACGAGTAAGGGGATGAACGGGGCTTGAACGCGCCGCCGCGCAGGAGCTTCGCTCCCGATTTCTTGACCGATCTGGCCACCTCAAGGAGGCCTTCCCGCGTTTCAACGCTGCAGGGACCGGCTATGACACATACATCGTCGCTGCCGATGACAGCCTTTCCGACCGTGACGCGCGTGTCCTCCTTGTGAAAGTCCCGGCTGGCCAGCTTGAACGGTTTTAAGATAGGCAGGACCTTTTCCACCGCCGGATAAGCAGCGAGGGCCGCTTCCCTGAGGATCCGCTCGTCGCCGATGGCCCCGATGATGGTCCTCTCCTCACCCTGGGAGATGTGGACCTTGAGTCCCTTCTCGTGGAGCTTTTCGCTTATGTAATCGATGTCCGACTGGGTCGAACCGGGTTTGAGTACGATGATCATGGGAGTTCCTTTCTATCGAACTCGAGAATAGACAATGGAACTGGAGAATGGAGAATAGACCGCTATTTATTAACTCCCATTTTCCATTCTCGATTTTCTATTCTCCGTCTATCACTTCCTTTAGTGCCTCCAGGAACATCTCGTTTTCCTCGACAAGTCCCGCGGTGACCCTGATGGTCCCCGGCAGGCCATAGGGGGCCATGGGCCTTACGATAACCCCTCTTTTCATGAGTTCCTCGTAGACCTCCTGCCCCGAGCGGCCTTTGAGGTCGATGAGGATGAAATTTGTGAATGACTCCGTGACCGAAAGACCCATACCTTCCGCTGCCTGCTGGATGCGAGCCAACTCCCTGCGGTTGTGTTCGAGGCTCCGGACGACAAAATCCTCGTCCTCGAGGGCCGCAATGGCCGCGGCCTGGGCGATGCTGTTAACGTTGAACGGTTGACGCACCCGGTTTATCAGGTCAGCCAGGGGCCTGGGCATAACAGCGTAACCGATGCGAAGACCAGCCAGTCCGTGCGCCTTGGAAAAGGTACGTACAACAACGATGGGGCGGCCGTCCCGGAAGTACTGCATCCCGTCAGGAAAGTCGTCCAGGTGCCGCGCAAATTCGTAGTAGGCTTCGTCCAGCACGAAAGGTACGCTTTCGGGAACCCGGTCCATGAACCTCTCGAGTTCGTCGCGCCCGACCCGGGTCCCCGTCGGATTGTTGGGGTTGGCTACGAAAACGATCCTTGTCCTGTCCGTGAGAGCCTCTGCCATGGCATCCAGATCGTGTCTGAGTCCGCTGTCTAATGGGACCTCGACCCCTCTGCCCCCGTGCGCCAGTGTCGCCAGACGGTAGACGACGAAAGCCGGCCAGGCATAGACCGTTTCGGTGCCCTCGGTGAGAAACAGCTGGGCCAGAAGTTCCAGTATCTCGTTGGAACCGTTCCCGAGGACGATGTTCTCCCTCGGGACCTCGAGCTTTGCGGAGAGCTTTTCCTTCAGGTCCCAGGCGGCTCCGTCCGGGTACCGGTTCACACCCCTCGCGGCGCTCTTGATGGCCTCAAGGGCAAGGGGTGACATACCGAGAGGGTTTTCGTTAGACGCAAGCTTGACGATCCTGCTGAGCCCCATTTCCCTGGCCACCTCTTCTATGGGCTTGCCGGCGCTGTAGGGGACAAGGTCCTCGATGGAGCTGTAAGCGGGACGGTAGGAAGTTTTCATAAAAAGCTCCGTAATTGTATAATCTCAGATCTCATATCTCAAATCTCAAAATTATTAGTCTTTGACCCAGTCCTAGTCCTGGAAAATCTTTAAGCTTCAATAAGTCGATCTATAGGTCCAGGTGCCAGGCCTGGCACAAGGTTTTAACAAATACAGCCATCAGATACTTCAAAGGCAATCATCATCCTTTTCCCATCACCCTACCCCTGGGATAACTGCCTAAAATCTTCATGTCCTCGCAGTAGTTGCGAACGATCTCAAGGGTCTTTTTCAGCTTCGGCTC
>CP070698.1:2005511-2012664 GCA_020349685.1 bacterium | reverse complement strand
GAATCGGCTCGCGATGACAAGCATGAGTTATTTGAGATCTGAGATTTGAGATATGAGATTAGAAGTAAACAGGGCCGCACTTCCCGCACGGCCCCGCTGTTTTGACTTTTCTAGACACCAGAACTAGACACTAGACACTCAACCGCCCTTTCAACGCTTTCAATTGCTTTTCCAGCCTCTCCGGGTAGTGGTCTCCGAACTTCATGAAGAAAGCCTCGATATCCTTGATCTCCTCGCTCCAGGCCGCCGAGTCGACGCTCAGGAGCACCTCGAGAGCCTCCGGCGATACTTTGACACCGGACAGGTCCAGATCCTTCGCCTCGGGCATCATGCCGATAGCCGACTCCCTGGCACCTGCCTTTCCGTCCACCCGATCGCACATCCACTTCAGGACCCGGCTGTTGTCCCCGAAACCGGGCCAGAGGAATCGTCCATCCTCCCCTTTCCGGAACCAGTTCACGTAGAAGATCCTGGGGGCCTTCGACCCCAGCCGGTCCCCCATCTCGAACCAGTGCTGGAAATAATCACCCATGTTGTAGCCGCAGAAGGGGAGCATGGCGAAGGGATCCCTGCGGACCTGCGGCGGCATGAGGTTGCCGTTTCGGTCGATGATCGCTGCGGTGGTTTCGGAGGAGGCCGAGGCCCCCATAAAGACCCCGTGTTCCCAATCGAAGGCCTCGTGAACGAGGGGCATCATCTCTCCCCGTCGGCCGCCGAATATAATAATATCGATGGGCACACCGTCGGGATGGTCCCAACCGCTGAACTCCGTGGGGCACTGGCTGATAGGCACTGTGAATCTGGCGTTGGGGTGAGCGGCTGCCTCCTTGCTCTCGGGTGTCCAGTCCCTCCCCTTCCAGTCGATGGCGCGGGCCGGAGCCGGAAGGCCCATCTCCTCCCACCAGACGTCCCCGTCGTCGGTGAGTGCGCAGTTGGTAAAAATGGTCCTGGACTGCAGCATCTTCATGGCAACGGGATTGGTGCTCACGGAGGTGCCCGGCGCGACCCCGAAAAACCCCATCTCCGGGTTGATGGCGTGGAGTCGCCCGTCAGGCAGGATCTTCATCCAGCAGATGTCGTCGCCTATGGTCTCGGCTTTCCAGCCCGGCATGGTCGGAGTGATCATGGCGAGATTGGTCTTTCCGCACGCGGACGGGAAAGCGCCGGCGACGTGGTACTGCCGCCCCTCGGGACTGGTGAGCCTGAGGAGGAGCATGTGCTCGGCCAGCCAGCCTTCCCTTCTTGCTACAACCGACGCAATACGGAGGCTCAGGCACTTCTTCCCCAACAGGGCGTTGCCGCCGTAACCGGACCCGAAGGACCAGATGAGGTTCTCCTCGGGAAAGTGGCTGATGTACTTTTTCTCCATTGGCGCGCAGGGCCACTTGACATCCTCTTCCCCGGGCTTGAGAGGTGCTCCCACCGAGTGCAGGCAAGGGTAGAATTCGCCGTCGGCGCCCAGAGCCTCGATGACCCGGTCACCCACCCTGGTCATGATGTGCATGTTGACCACAGCGTAAGGGCTGTCGGTGATCTGAACCCCTGTCTTGGCCAGAGGCGATCCGATGGGACCCATGGAAAAGGGGATGACGTACATGGTGCGGCCGGCCATGCACCCATCGTACAGATCGGACATGGTCTTCTTGAGCTCATCGGGGGATATCCAGTTGTTGTTGGGCCCGGCGTTCTCCTGGTTTCGCGTGCTGACGTAGGTGTGAGACTCGATGCGGGCAACATCGGTGGGGTCTGAACGGAAGAGAAAGCTTTCCTTCCTTTTCTCGAGAGGGATCCCTGTACCCGCTTTTACCATCTGGGCCATGAGATCCTGGTACTCCCGGGCCGAGCCGTTGCACCAGTAAACCTTTTCCGGTTTGCACAGAGCTTCGATCTCCTCGACCCAGCGGATCAGTTTATTATTCTGGCAGTTAACAGACATCTTTCTGGCCCCCGTTGCACTGGAATTTATCGCATGGGAATAAAAGAGGCAGCCCCAAAGGAAAAGTTTATCGCGTTCCTTTGAAACTACCTTAAAAAAACGCTCATCATTAACTAGCAGAATACTGTTTTATTGTCCACATACCAGAAACCTACTCAATGTTCACTGCAGGTTTCGGGTATCTCATAGAAACACGGACCCCTGCGGGTCCGTGCTGCCAAAACTCACATTCAGACGAATTTTCCAAGTGAAGCGATGAAAATCTGTTAGTGATCACACCGCTGAACGAGAACAGGCACCTTCGAGTGGGAGAGAACCTTTGTAGTAACTGTTCCGAAAACCGCTCCGGCCAGACCCAGGGCGCCGTGGGTGGCCATGAAGATGAGATCGCAGTTCTTCTCAGCGGCTGTTTCCAGAATACCTTCTGCCGGTGCCTTGCCGGTTATGTAGACCGCCTCGCACTGGACTCCGGCATCCTCGGCCGCTTTCTGGATGGCGGCGAGGGACTTGTCCGCCACATCCTTGTGAAGCTGCTCCACGTTTTCCATGGCCTGCTTGGCCCTCTCCGCATCGTGACCGCCCACCAGGAACTGGGGATGATAGATATCCAGGATCTCATGGGGAGAGAGCTTGGGCGTGACGTGGAGGGCCGTCACCTTGGCCCCGATAGCCTTGGCAAGCTCAACTCCGTGTAATATGGCGCTTTCGCAGGTTCTGACACCATCCGTCGGGATGAGGATGTTCTTGTACATACGACCTCCTTTTGCACGCTGGCTTGACTGAGATTGTTTGTGTTATTCAGGCATCCCAATATAAAGCTCAAACAGGCCCCCCGGAGTCCGGGGGGCCCCTTTTTACGATCATCTTTTTTATCAGGCCATGCTCGTGAAGCGCCTCTTCTCCTTCTTCTTCAGGGTCGCCTGCGCGGCTGCCAGCCGTGCTACAGGCAGCCGGAAGGGGGAACCGCTCACGTAGGTCAAACCGACCTGGTAGCAGAATTCCACCGATTCCGGGTCTACCTGCTCCCCGCAGATGCCCATCTTCATGTCCTTCTTGATCTTCCTGCTGCTGTCGATGGCCATCTTCATGAGAAGGCCCACGCCCTTCTTGTCGATGGACATGAAGGGATCCACGTCGAATATGCCCTGTTCTACGTAATAGGGCAGAAACCGTCCCGCGTCGTCACGCGACAGGCCGAAGAGCGTCTGGGTCAGGTCGTTTGTCCCGAAGGAGTAGAAATCGGCTTCCGGGGCCACCTCGTGGGCAAGGAGGGCCGCCCTGGCGATCTCGATCATCGTCCCGACATCGTAGGGGATCTTGATCTTGTAGCGTTTCTCCACCGCCGTGGCGACCCGCACCGTCATCTCTCTCATGACCTTCAGCTCGTTGACGTCCGCGATGAGGGGGATCATGATCTCGGGGATGGCCTTGACCTTCTTCTTGGCCACCTGACAGGCCGCTTCCATGATGGCCTGGACCTGCATCTCGTAGATCTCGGGATAGGTGATGGCCAGGCGGCATCCCCTGTGACCGAGCATGGGGTTGAACTCGAGGAGGGCCTTGTTTCGGGCCTGGATCTTTTTAAAGGGTACGCCAAGGTCTTTGGCTATCTCCCTCAGCTCTTGGTCGGTCTTGGGGAGGAACTCGTGCAGAGGCGGATCCAGGAGCCTTATGGTCACCGGTTTACCGTCCATGACCTTGAAGATGGCGGAAAAGTCAGAACGCTGCATGGGCAGGATCTTCTTCAAAGCGGCCCTTCTCCCGGCCTCGTCGTCAGCCAGGATCATCTCGCGCACCGCCTTGATCCTGTCTCCCTCGAAGAACATGTGCTCCGTGCGAACAAGCCCGATGCCCTCGGCTCCGAACTTGAGGGCAGCCCTGGCGTCGGTGGGCGTGTCCGCGTTGGCCCTGATGCCAAGCTCGCGGATCTCGTCGGCCCATTTCATGATCGTGTTGAAATCACCGGTCATCTCCGGCTGGACGAGGGGGACCTCTCCCACTATCACTTCACCGGTGGTGCCGTTCAGGGTGATCACATGCCCTTGCCTGACGGTGGTGTTCCCCACCCAGAACAGTTTCTTCTTCTCGTCTATATTGACGGCTGTGCACCCCGCCACACAGCACTTGCCCATCCCGCGCGCGACAACAGCGGCGTGAGAGGTCATGCCTCCCCTGGCCGTGAGGATACCCTGGGCCGCGTCCATACCGCCGATATCCTCGGGGGAGGTTTCCGGTCTGACCAAAATCACGGCCTCACCCTTGGCGGCGGCAGCCTCCGCATCATCTGCTGAAAAGACCACCTTTCCCACAGCCGCTCCCGGAGAGGCGGGAAGACCTTTCGCGAGGGCCTGGTAGTTGGCCTTGGGATCGATGCGTGGGTGCATGAGCTGTTCGACCTGGTTCGGGTCGATCCTCATGATGGCCTCCTTCTTGTCGATGAGGCCTTCCTTGACCATGTCGATGGCGATCTTCAGGGATGCGGCCGCGGTGCGCTTGCCCACCCTCGTCTGCAGCATGTAGAGCTTGCCGTCCTGGACCGTGAACTCGATGTCCTGCATGTCCTTGTAGTGCTTTTCCAGCTTGTTGTAGATACGGTCCAGCTCCTTGTAGGCGACTGGTACCTTTTTCTTCATCTCGTTGATGTGCAGGGGTGTCCTGATACCGGCAACAACGTCCTCGCCCTGGGCGTTGATGAGGTACTCGGCAAAGAACTTCCTGGCCCCTGTGGAGGGATCGCGGGTAAAACCGACTCCAGTGCCCGAGTTGTCACCCATGTTGCCGAAAACCATAGCCTGGACGTTGCAGGCTGTTCCGAGATCGTGGTCGATGTTGTTGAGGTTCCTGTACGTCACTGCCCTGTCACCGAACCATGAGTCGAAAACCGCGTTGATGGAAAGCTTGAGCTGCTGCAGGGGATCTTTGGGAAACTCCTTCCCGGTCTCCTTCCTGTAGATGGCCTTGAACTTCTCCACAAGTGATTTGAGGTCTTCTGTGGTCAGTTCTGTATCGTCGTGGACCCCTTTTTTCTTCTTCATGGCCTCCAGGGCCTTTTCAAAAACGTTCCTCTCCACACCCATGACCGTGCTTCCGAACATGGTGATGAGTCTCCGGTAGGTATCGAGGGCGAAACGCTCGTTGCCGGTTCTTTCTGCGAGAGCCTTCAAGGTTGTATCGTTCAGGCCAAGGTTAAGAACCGTGTCCATCATTCCTGGCATGGAGAACCTGGATCCGGAGCGTACAGAGAGCAGGAGAGGATTTTTGGCATCCCCGAGTTTGGCTCCCATGGATTTTTCCACCTTTTTCAGGTTGGCCAGAACCTGTTCCCACATACCGGCCGGGTGCTTCTTTTTGTTGGCAAAATAGGTGTTGCAGGCTTCCGTGGTAATGGTGAACCCTGCCGGGACCGGGAACTTGAGATTCACCATGTTTGCAAGGCCGGCTCCCTTCCCGCCAAGCAGTTCCTTCATCTTTCCCGTACCGTCTGCTTTTCCATCCCCGAAATAGTAGACATATTTCTTTCTCGACATACGCGACCTCCCTAACCCTTTATTATTGCGTGCTTTTTATATGAAAGTCCCCGGAGTGCCGGAAGGCACCCGGTTCCGGATGGCACAGTTGTCACTGAATCAGGCTTCAAGGCTTCAGCTGAAGACCTTCATGGCGCAAAGCTTGCCGCACATGGAACAGACGTCGTCCAGGTTCCGCCTGTCGGCCAGTCTTCTTTTAACCTCGGCCGGATCCAGGGCGTGGGCGATCTGGCCGTTCCAGTCCAGGGCGGCGCGGCAGCGTGACATCTCCAGGTCCCTCTGTACAGCGGCCTTGTTCCCTCTGGCGATATCAACGGCATGGCCCGCGATCCTGCTGGCCATGACACCCCTTCTCACATCATCGATATCCGGGAGTGACAGGTGTTCTGCTGGTGTAACGTAGCACAGAAAATCGGCGCCCGCCATGCCGGCGATGGCTCCGCCTATAGCGCCTGTGATGTGGTCATAACCGGCCCCAACGTCCGTCACCAGAGGACCAAGGACGTAAAAGGGAGCTCCGTGGCACAACCTTTTCTGCAGGACGACGTTGGCCTGAACCTGGTTGAGGGGAATATGACCCGGCCCCTCCACCATGACCTGGACGCCGGCTTCCCACGCGCGCAAGGTCAGGTCTCCAAGGGTCACCAGCTCCTCGATCTGGGCCGGGTCGGTGGCATCCGCTCCGCTTCCCGGCCGCAAGCCGTCCCCGAGGCTAATGGTGACGTCGTGTTTCCTGAGGATTTCCAGCATCTCGTCGTACCGCGTGTAGAGGGGATTTTCCTTGCCTTCCCGTTCCATCCATGCGGCGAGCAGGGATCCTCCACGGCTTACGATCCTGGTCACCCTGCCCGATCTGCGCACCTTATCGACGCACGATCGTGTCACACCGCAGTGGACCGTGACGAAATCAACACCCTCCTCGGCATGCCGCGTGATGGCTTCAAACAGCTCTTCCGGTCTGAAGAGGGATGGATCCCCGTTTTTTTCAAAGGCCTGCAGCGCGGCATCGTAAATGGGGACTGTTCCCACAGGTACGGTGGAGGTCTCGATGATCCTCTTCCGCAGCTCTCCGGCACCTTCCCCAGTGGAAAGGTCCATGACGGCATCGGCCCCTGCTTCTATCGCCGCCTCGAGCTTGGCAAGTTCGAGATCGGGATCGTTGCAGGCAAGACTGGTGCCGATGTTGGCGTTGACCTTGACGGTGAAGGGTTTACCGATCCCTTTCGGTTTCAGGGATGTGTGGCCCGGGTTGGCCGGTATGACCGATTCTCCACTGGCCAGGGAAGCGCACACCTCCTCTGCGGTGAGGCTCTCCTGGGTTGCGACGTACCGCATCTCATTTGTGATACGCCCTTCAAGGGCCGCTATCCTTTGGGTGCTCATTCACTAAACTCCAGTGGAGGGATCTCTGTTGCCTAATATTATGGCATGATTTCCAGTCACGGCAGATCCTCGAGTGCCGCATTCCTTATGAAGGCAGCTTCCCTCTTTCTAACTAAATTATAACCCTCCTGCGTCTCTTTTTGTCCTCCAGAAATTACATCGCCATCTGGAGCCTTTTATTTCATGAAGGGCAGGACCCAGATGAGCACCATTAATACGTAACACAGAACGAGCGAGGCCACCACGTAGGGAACCGTGTAGGAGAAGAACTGCCGGAGGGAAAATTTTTCTCCATCTTCCTTCTCAC
>CP070698.1:2001952-2005411 GCA_020349685.1 bacterium | reverse complement strand
CGCCCGTAGGGCGTCGGGGTCCGGGATCCGACCACAGCCACCGAGAGCTGATCTTCCCTGGTCGTCTGTCCCCTGACATGCAAACACGGGGGAGGGTCCTTTATGCGGGCAAGGAGTTGAGGGTAGGCGGGGTCTTCGCGGTGAAGGCGGCTGTCACCCCTCAAGGCCTTGCTCCGCCAGTTTGAAGTCCACGTGGCGCCTGGCGAGGTTCACGTCGACCACCTCCACCGTCACCCGGTCGCCGATGGAAAACACGGTGCCCGTGTTCTCTCCGATGAGCATGAGGCGATCTTCCTGGAACCTGTAGTAGTCGTTGTGCAGGGCCGAGAGGTGTACGAGGCCCTCGATGAAGAATTCATCCAGTTCCACGAAGAAGCCGAAGGAGGTGACCGCCGAGACCACTCCCCGGAAGACCTGTCCGATCTTGTCCTGCATGAACTTGGTTCGCAGCCACGCAAGCAAATCCCGGTGGGCCGCTTCGGCGGTCTGCTCGGTCTCGCTGATGTGGTCGCAAAGGGGCACCGGATCGACAGGAGCGTAGGGGCTTGTGTAGCCCAGGATACCCTTGAGGATCCTGTGGACCTCCAGATCCGCGTATCGCCGGATGGGCGAGGTGAAGTGTGTGTAGTCGGGCAGAGCCAGGGCGAAGTGTCCTTCCGGTTCGGGAGAGTAGCGCGCGCGCATCATGGAACGGAGGATGACGGTGTTTAAAAAACGCTCCCTCCCCGTTCCCTTCGCTTTTTCAAGGACCTTCCTGAAAGGTCCCGGTTGGGAGGCCGAAACCGGTATCCTGTAACCGAGGGAACTTAAAAGGCCGTTGAGTTCCCTGATGCGCTCGGCGTCGGGTTTTTCGTGAACCCGGTATATCCCTCCCTTTTCGGCCTCCCTGAGAACCTCGGCAACAGTCTCGTTGGCCAGGAGCATGCACTCCTCCACGATGCGGTGGGAGGTATACCGGACAGCTTTGTAAATGTTCTCCACGTGGCCCGTGATCCCCAGCACAACCTCCGGTTCCGGGAGGTCGAAGTCGAGGCTCTTGCGCAGTTCCCTCCTCTTTTCCAGGCGCCTGTACACTTCCTCCAGAATTTCAAGGGTACCCAGGATTCGCTTATCCTTTTGAGGCAGGGGGGAACTCCCGGCGATGTGATCCTCCACCTGGCGGTAGGTCAGCCTGGCGGCGCTCCTGATGACGCTTTCATAAAGACGGTGCTGCCGGGGGTTGCCGTCCGGCCCGATGGTCACCTGACAGGTAAAGGCGAGTTTGTCCTCCCCCGGCCTCAGGCTGCAAAGACCGTTGGAAAGGCTCTCAGGAAGCATGGGGATGACCGATTCGGGGAAATAGACCGAGTTTCCCCTGTCGCGTGCCTCGATATCGATGGCCGAACCTGCCTTGACATAATGGGAAACGTCCGCGATGGAAACGTAAAGGTCGAAAGACCCGTCTCCGGTTCTGGTGGCGAAAAGGGCGTCGTCGAAATCCTTGGCCTTCACCCCGTCGATGGTGACGAAGGGGAAAGCTCTCAGGTCCTCGCGTCCCGCGATGTCCTCGGCGGAGGGGCCTTTGGGCAGGGATGACGATTGGGCCAGGACCTTCCGGCCGAAGCGGTGGCGAAGCTCCTTGGAGCGTATGACCGCCTGGATCTGAGTCTCGAGGGTGTCCGGATCACCCAGCACCTCCTTTACCTCACCTCTGGCCAGGCGGCCTTTTTCCGGGTAGGTGGTGATGCGAACAACGACAAGCTGACCCGGTTTGGCCTTCCCCTCCTTCCCCGGGAGAATGAAGATGGCGGGCCCGATCCTGTCGTCCTGGGGGTGGGCGGTTCCGACGCCCTCGTCCTCTTCGTAATAGGCGACAAGCTCCTGCCTGGCTCTCTTGACGATCCTGATCACCCGGCCGCCGGCAGCCCTCCCCCTGAAAGGCCGGCTTTCCACCCTGACAACCACAGTGTCGCTGTCCATGGCTCCGCCAAGCTGGGAGGCCGGTACCCGGACATCCTCACCCTCCGTTACCGGTTTTACGTATCCATCGCCTGAACTGGTGATCTGGACGGTACCGGTGACCAGGTGGACCCTGGAAGGGAGGGCGAACCGGCCCCCCTTGATGCGGATGACACGGCCGTCGGCCACCAGTCTGTCCAGGGCGGCCCTGAAGGCCCTCCGCTCCGGCCGGGGTACTTTCAGCTCGTCTCCCAGTTCTCGCGCGGTCAGAGGATGTCCTGCTTCGCCGGAAAGGAACCTGATGACCCTCTCCTCGTCGAAGGGATACATCTTTCCCTTGTCCCCTTTCCCTTTTCCCTTATCCCTTTTTTTCCCGTATCTACTTGACAAGGTTTTCCTCCCTGATGTAATTAGCTGGGGCCGGTACACTGAACTTGACAGGGTCTCAAAAAGGCCATTCGTGGCTTTTTGCTCCGCGGAAAGCGAAAAGTGTCATTTCCGCTTTCTTTACAAATCAATGGCTTAGATTGCCGGTCATTGATTTGGGCGCCCCACCCGGGGCGCGTTGATGACTTCTTGCCAAGCCATCAAACTTAGTCTAGCAAAAGTGATACCAACTTGCCGGCGGACGCGAAAGTGGCGGAACTGGTAGACGCGCTGGGTTCAGGACCCAGTGGGGGCAACTCCGTGGGGGTTCGACTCCCCCCTTTCGCACCACTCATAAAAAAAGGCCCAGTTTTCGGGGCCTTTTTTTATGAGTGGTGCTCAAGTCCAAAGACCAAAGACCAAAGTCCAAAGACCAGAGAAAAATTCCAGACTCCAGACTCCAGACACTAGACACTAGAACTAGACACTTGTTTTAATCCTTATCTCCACGCCTTCGGCGGCCAAGATCCTCTCCGTCTTTGCCGCGTCCTCGAACAGGTAGGCCCTGAACCCGAAGTCGTTGGCCCTGTCGATGTTTCCCGGATGGTCGTCGAAGAAAGCGATCTCCTCCGGCAGGAGACCGAAGCGCTGGCAGGCGATCCTGAAGATCTCCATGTCATGCTTCGTGTACCCTTCCTCGTAGGAGTTGACCACCGTATCGAAGGCGGTGAGCAGACCGTCCCGCTCGTCCAGTTCGTAGAGCCAGTTGCACTGGTCCGTCAGCAGTCCCAACGGGACCTGCTCCCGGACCCTTGCCGCCAGGTCAATCATGCCCGGCTGGGGTTTGAAGGCGGCGAGGATGGCCCCCCGCCCGGGGAAGAGGTTCCGTTCGATGTCCATGGCCCGGGCCAGCTGCTCCCAGAATTCGGCTTCGGGTGCCTCTCCACGAACGTATCCCATGGAGAAGATGACCTCCGTGGCTGTTTTATGGAACTCTTCCTCGTCCAGAGCATGGTTCCTGGCGATGGCGTAAAGTCCCTCGCGAAACCCCTCGGTGTAGTAAACACCCCCGAGGTCGAGGTAGACGGCGCGGATCTCTCTGAACATGCTGCCTCCTTTCAGGCAATTTACCAGATGGAGACAGAATGTCGAATG
>CP070698.1:1991013-2001852 GCA_020349685.1 bacterium | reverse complement strand
GGGACCCGGTGCCACACTGATCACCAGATCAACGGTAGCGTCAGGGTTGACAACCGGTTCCGGGATCGTAACGGAGGCGTAAAGGTATCCTGTTCGTCCGAGTTCCTGGAGCAGGTTGTCCCTGCCCTTGTTGACCCGTTCGGGATCGTAGGGAGCACCCTGTCTGACACCGATAAGCTCCCACGTCCGCTTTTCCTGGATCGGGCTTCCCGAAACCTCCACGTTGCTGATGATATTTCTGGGTCCTTCCTTGACCGTCAGGTGGATCACCACCTCCTGGTGGCCGTCCCGCGGGATAAAATTCAGCGCGTGCCTTTTGATCTCGTTGGACAGGAAACCCTCTTTGCGATACTCCCCCACGAGATCCGCTATCCCCTCATCCATCGCCTCCTTGACATAGGGATCTCCCGCAGCGAGACCCAGTACACTTTCCACCTTTTCCCGGGAGAAGAACTGGACATCCTCGACGCGCAGCTCGCCGATCGTGGCTTTCATCCCCCTGTCCACACCGAGGGTGATGGACCGGACACCCTCCTGATCAACGCGATCGTCCAGGTTAACCGATGTAAAGGCATAACCTTCCTTGCGATATTGATCCAGGATCTCTTTTTGAATGGCCAGTTTGGCCTTCTCCGGGGAAAGGGAACCGAGGAAAACGGAACGCATTTTCCTGAGGACATTGCGAGCCTCCTTATCATCCTCCATCAGGACCTGCAGATCGAAAAGATCACCCTTGTGGATGTTGAAGTTCACAATGAAGGCATCGGGAAACCTGTGGTCCGACTGGACCGTATAATCGAGGCCGGGAGTCAGATACATCCGGTCGCGCAGGTGTTCGCGGATCCTCTTCACGTCTGAATCAAGATTTTCTCCGTCTAGCCTGCTGCCCGGCATGGAGGTTATGATGGAAAGCAGCCTCGTGCGCGACAGGCCGGCATCTCCCCGGATCCTGACATCGGATATCATGAGCCTTCTGCCTTCCTTGATGGAAAAGAAAAGCGATGTCTTGTTGTCTTCATCAGATTCAAAGCTATAGGTGACCTCGGTGCCGACGAATCCCCGGTATCCGTAGTATTCCATCAGCCGGTCCACATTGCCGGCCAGCTTCTCCTCTGTCAGCTCCTCGCTGCTCCTCAGGTTCACCCTGCTCAGAAGCTCCCGGTCATCGAGATAGAGGTTGCCTCTAAATTCGATCTCATCTAGCCATCTTTTGGACTCGAGCACATATCTTACTATGACCCCCCCGGGAGATTCCTTGAGGAAAACCTCTACCTTATCGTACAACCCGGTTCCGTAGATATTGATCATCCCTTGCCTGACAAGCTCCGGTCTCAATGCAGACCCTTCCGCAAAGGGGATCAGGACCGCCCGCTCCCCGGGCTGAATCCGGGCTCCCTCCACTTCCAGGCCAAGAACCGTTTTGCCGGCCGACCGGACAATGAGCGGTTCATCTGCCCTTGTGGGGGCTGCAGGCAGCTGGAGGATAACCAGCGTGGCTATGATCCGGAAAAGAGAACGCATCACTGTATTTCAAACTGGAAATCCAGGTCCAGGCCGTAATCCCTTTCACCGAGCTGCTCACCGACCAGGGAAAGGGACTTCGTGATCCTGTATTTGACCAGGACTTCCTGTTCCTCACTGGCGAGAACGGGTGTGGAATAGGTAAGATAGAATTTATCGCTAAGCTTCTTGTCTATCTGGATCCTCGCCGTACGTTCGCCGCTCGATGAAACTGCGGAAGGGTTGATGGTGAACCGGTCGAAACCTGTGACCTTCTCAACTTCCGTCTCCAGTTTTCCCTTCAGTTCACGCGTTAACAGAAGGGTGGCTTCGGCGGCTGACAATCCCGCTCCCGAGGCGAAGGCCTGTTCTCC
Source organism: bacterium (assembly GCA_020349685.1). Lineage (GTDB taxonomy): Bacteria > BMS3Abin14 > BMS3Abin14 > BMS3Abin14 > BMS3Abin14 > JALHUC01. Next base: position 1,999,978 of record CP070698.1, on the reverse strand, counting down.
CACGGCTCCCCATGTCAGAAGCGCGACAATATCGGCCTCGCTTAAAACCGGAGATGAAACGAGATCCAGTTCGAATTTTTCAGGGACCCCGCTGGCAATGAGTTCCACCGTGTAATCGGTGACGACCCCTTCCCTGTCGAAGCCTGTTACCTCCGTTCTGCCTGAAAAATCAAAGTTCGGTTCGATCTGCTTGGGATTGATAAAGGCCACGGTGCCACCTGTTACCTCAAATGCGTGCCCTCTGTACTCTATCGTACCCTGGGTCATTTCAAGCCGCCCCGTTAACACAGGGGCCGCCGCCGTCCCCCTCAGGTGGAGGTTTCCGGATGCCTCCCCCCGGATCAGCTTCATGTTCACCACGATGGGCGAGGCGGTCACCATCTCGACATCCAGGTTAAGCCAGCCCCCTTCCGTTTTTTCCGTTTCGCCACTTGGAATTTCATCCTTGAGCGCGCGGCTTTCCCCTATGAGGGCGATGAGGTTGTCCAGGTCGATCTCACGGTTATAGGTACCCCTGTCCATGTTGAGGATCCCCCTCAAGAAACCCTTTCCCCCTGAGAATTTGAGACCCAGATCAGCGCGGTTTACGGTTTCGAGACCCTCCGGAAAACTGATGGGCACCGCCTCCGCTTTCCATTGAAGGGAGCCCTGGTAGGGCTTGAAACGGGACATGAAAAGCTCTCCTGACATCCACAGGCGTCCGCCTTCAGGTCTGCCGCGTATCTCTCCGATGTGCAAGCGGTTACCGACGATCTCGAGTTTTCCCTCCACGTCGCTGATGGGAAGATCGAAGGGCAAATGAGCGACACACTCGGTTCCGTCAAGTTCGATGGAACCGTTGAGGATCGGCTCCGAAAGGCTGCCCGTGACCTTGAGCTGGGTCATGGCCTGTCCCGAAAAGGTGTCGACCGTGGGCTCAAGGAAGGCCAAACCCTCCAGATCGATGCTGCCATCCAGGGCGCCTTCGATGCCTGCATCCGGAGCGATGCGCAGATTGCCGTTGATCACCGATCCGCCCGAGCGCAGCGGCAGTTTTGTAAACCTGATACCGGTTTCAGGGTAATAATTGAAAGGCACCCGGTCCACGGAGTTGAACTGTATTCCGTTGATAGTAAAGTCGGCGTCCGAGATGATCCCCTCGACCTGTGTTTTTCTCACATCCGTCAGCAGCCCACTGGCACTTGCGTCTACAGCCATCTTTCCCGAGAAGATCTCTCCAGGGATGCCGAGGCCGAGAAAGTTGTTCAGGCCCACACGGTCAATAGTGGCTGGGGTAAAGATCTTACCGGAAAAAGGCAGCGCAGAGCGAAGGGTAACCTTCGCGGTGGCCGACAATTTCCCGTCAAGCAGATCTGCTTTCGCCTCCAGTTCCGGCCCCCTGAAGAGGAAAGTGCCTTTTCCGGAACCCCAACTCCGGCCCTCGTAGTTGAGCTGGTCCCATTCAAGTTCTGCCCTAGCCCGCAACCCGCTTCCGTCTCTCTTTCCTGAAACCACCCCCGAGAGCGAGAGCTGTCCGGCCAGCGGTACCTTGATGATCCCCAGGTATTGAACCTCCTCAACACGAACGGGCTCCCGGGTCTGGATCTTCATCTGGAATTCGTCGCCCGCCATGCTCCCGGATCCTTCCAGGCGGCTGCCGCCCTTGAGGATCGTCAGGTTATGCAACGTCAGGAGGCCCTCCTCGATGTCAGCTTCGATGTTAATTTCATCAAACGGCTCCTGAAGGATGCGTCCTGAAAGCAGGGACAACGTGCCTTCCGCCTTCCACCCCTCCGCTGTCGAAAAGGCGTACAGGTTGCCGTTGATGTCCCCCCTTATCTCAAGATCCAGGTCGGCAGCTTCCAGAAGATCCTCCACCGGTCCTCTGTTTACGCTGACACTTACCCAGCCCTGCCGGCTGTCGCCACGAAAAGGTAGTGACGCCCTTCCTGAAGCGGTGAAAGCCCCCTTTTTTACAGTCAGCATCGGCAGGTTCAAGCCTGAACGATCCACATCCAGGTGGGCCTGGACCAGATCCCCTCTGAACCGGCTCCAGGAAGGTTTCAGAAATTCCACGTCGAGGTTGGCCGTTGGATCTTCCCAGCTCCCCTTCAGTACGCCATTGAGGACAAGGGACCCGCCGAACTCCTCCAATCCGGGAATTTCACGCCAATTTTCGAGATTCTCGTCGGCGAGGGCCAGGGTCAATCGAGGACCGGCGGCGGACAGGGAACCGGCCATGTCGAGCCTCATGCCACCTGTACGGGCCTCGAGGAGAAGATCCTGAAGCCCTCCTCCCTGGTACCGACCCGACAGGTCAAATTCCAGGGTACGGAGGGCATCCTTCCTGACAGGGATCTGAAGACTGCCTTCCATACTGATGTCGGCGCTTCCCCCCGAAAGCAGGCCCTTCAGGGTGAGATCCGCGTTGATAAGACCTTTGGCCAGTTCAGTCCTGGCGCCGATCTCCTCCAGCAACTTACCTAACTGGTATTCCTGCACTCGAACACGCGCGGTAAAAGGAAGGTTCCTTTTAAAGGACAGGTCGATCTCGGTAAGCAGCTGCTCTCCCTTGTAACTGATCTTTCCATCCCTGAGGCTGCAGCCCTTGGAATCCAGGAAGACGTCGGCGTTCACCCCGTCCATTTTACGACCGGCGAGGCCAAGGTCCCTGGCGTTGAGCTGTCCCCTGAAGGAAGGGGTTGACAGATCTCCACCGACATTACCGGTGAGGCTCACAAGTCCCTCGCTGCCGGCAATCAGCCATGGAAGCTTCCCTATATCCATGTCCACCTTCAGATCGCCATTTAAGATCGACCCTCTCCTGAAAGGAAGGCTGCCGGACAACTGGAGGGACAAGGGTCCAGTGTGGATGGCAAGCTTGGACACACGCAATTCATCGGGGTTTATGCTGAACTGACCGGACAACGTATCTATGGCTACGGTGCGTCCCTCAGGAAACACTTTCCAGCCCAGGTTACCGGTCTTTGCGCCGATGCTGATCGTTCTTTTGTCCGGAGGATCGTACCGTTTGCGGACAAGAAAGATGACAACGTCATCGAGCTCCAGGTTAACGCCGGCCGGCCTGTCCCGGTAGGAAAGATCGACATCGAGAAAAGCCACGTCACCGATCTCAAAACCTATTTTAGCTGCTTTTTTCCTGGGGCCCTCCCTGGTCTGCCAGAAAGGAAACAGGGGCTCCACGGAAATTGTGCCATCCTCCCCGCGGACAACATTCAGGAACATGCCCTCGAGTTTAAGATCCCTGACGAGGATCTTTCCCCTGAAAAAGGCATAAGGGTCGATGGTCACCGCAAGGCGGGAAACAGACAGGGAGTCACCCGTACCTCTCAGGTCCTTCAAAGTGACGTCTGTGAGGGTGATGCTGGTCAGGGTGATGTTACGTTCGAGCTGGCCGAGCTCAAGTTGAACACCCAGGTGTTTCCTGGCCTGCTGGACGATCGTATCCTTTAGCCACCGGTCCAGAGCCGGGCTCGACGCGATCTTCATCCCGACTGTGAACCCAGCAAGGACAAGAACGATGAAAAATGCCAGGATGCGCCTTTTCAAGGTGTGATCTGATCCCTGTGAACAGCCAGACTCAGTTCAATTGTCACTGTGCCTGGGAAAGGGAAGGCCTAGAGCTCCCATTACCATCTTGATGTCTTCCCATACATCTCGTTTGGCATGGGGGTTTCTCAGAAGGAAAGAAGGGTGATAGGTGGGCATCAGGGGTATACCTTCATAATCACGAAACTGCCCTCTCAAACGCGAGATCCGCACCTCACTCTTTAAAAGGGTCTGCGATGCGAAGCTTCCCAGCGCGCAGATGACGCGCGGCTTGATGATCCTGATCTGCTGCTTTAAGAAAGGCTCGCACATTTCGATCTCCGCCGGCAGGGGATCCCTGTTGCCGGGAGGCCTGCATTTGACGACGTTGCAGATGTAAACATCCTCGCGGGTCAGCCCCATGGCAGCTATGATCTTCGTGAGCAGCTGCCCGGCTTTCCCGACGAAAGGTTCCCCTTGGAGGTCTTCGTCCCCGCCGGGCGCTTCACCTACGAAGACGAGATCCGCTTCCGGATTCCCCACGCCGAAGACGAGATTCGTTCTCCCCTTCGACAGCTGACATCGCTGGCAGTCGCCGATCTCGTCCCTGAGCTGCTCGAGCGTATCAAACTCCTGGCCAGACCCTCTGGTCTGCCTGTCCACTTCCGGAATACCGCCTGGCAGGTACAGGACGCCGATGCTCTCGAGGTAGAGTTTTTTCAGGTAATCCATATTATTTACCTTTAAAACAATTTAACCGCAGAGTTCGCGGAGGGACGCGAAGAAAATCAAGAACATGAAAGCTAGGATCCAGGATGATTATTATTTTTAAACATTAAAAGTACGTGAAAGGGGATTTGTCTCTCCCCTATATTCAAGATCTCCTCTGCGTTCCTCCGCGTCCTCTGCGGTTCAGCTTTAGTTGCCTTTCTCTTTCCAGACCTTCAATGCGGCGTCCAGGATCCTGTCGGCCATCTGGAGCTTGGTCATCCTGGGAACCTCCTCGGCAAGATCCCCTTGATCCAGGATCACACCGCTGTTCTCATCCGTCTCGAATCCTGTTTCCTGGCCGGAAACGTCATTGGCCACGATGAGGTCCAGGCCCTTTTCCTTGGCCTTTTTCCTCGCGTTTTCCAACATGTCCCGTGTTTCGGCCGCGAACCCGACGAACAATCTGCCGCCCTTGAATGGTTTCAACGTCTCCAGAATGTCGGGATTCCTGGCAAGGGTGAGTGTAAGCTCTAGCATGTCACCCTTCTTGACCTTGTCCTTGTGAACGCTGGAGGGTGCAAAGTCAGCCACCGCAGCCGCCATGACAAGCCAGTCCGAATCCGGAAGCACCTGTTCAATCTGGGACAGCATTTCCCTTGCCGTGTTGACCCTCCTGACCGATGCCTCGGCGGGAGCGGCAACTTCCACCGGTCCCGAGATGATCTGAACCCTGGCTCCCCTCCTGACAGCGGCTTTCGCAAGGGCGAATCCCATGCGCCCGGAGGACCTGTTGCTGATAAATCGGACCGGGTCTAACGGTTCCCTCGTGGGGCCTGCTGTAATGAGCACCCTTATGTCGGACAGATCCCCGGCTTCAAAACAGCCCGCCACCGTTTTGACGATGTCGCCCGTCTCGGCCAGCCGGCCCGGCCCCTCCTCCCTGCAGGCCAACTCTCCCTCACCAGGCCAGACGACATAGACACCACGTTGGACAAGCGTTTCGAGGTTCTTCCTGACGGCTGGATGGGCCCACATCCGCGAGTTCATGGCGGGGGCCAGGACTACCGGACACGTCACGGCAAGGGTGATCGTCGTGAGGAGGTCGTCTGCTATGCCGCAAGCGGCCTTCCCGATATAATTGGCCGTGGCCGGGGCCACCAGGAACACATCCGCCCAGCCGGCCCGGTCGATGTGCCCAATGGTCCTTTCTTCGGTAAGGGAGAACATGTCAAGTCCCACGGGATGGCCACTGAGGGTTTCCATGGTCAGGGGTGCGATGAATCTGGTGGCGCTTTCGGTCATGACCACGGAAACTACCGCACCCTGGCGCTGCAGTTCTCGCACCAGGTATGCCGCTTTATAGGCACCGATCCCTCCCGTCACCCCCAGGAGAACATTTTTCCCGGCAAGCTGTCCGGTCTCACCGCTCTTCATGCTCCCGCCTCCTCCTGCCGGCCCTTTCCAAGGCGAAACCGGCTGATCTACACCACCAGGAAGGGATTGTATTCCCTCTCGCGTCCCACCGTTGTGGCTGGCCCGTGTCCGGGGTATATGAGAGTCTCGTCGTCCAGCGACATGATCCGGGTCTTGATCGAGTCGATAAGCGTATCATAATCACCCCCCGGCAGATCGGTCCGGCCGATGGAACCGGCGAAAATGGAATCTCCCGGAAAAATACCGATGGAGGTCACGAAGGTCGCGCCTCCCGGAGTGTGACCCGGTGTCGAGATGACCTGTATTTTCTCATCACCGAGATCGATCTCGTCGCCGTCGTCAAGCAGTTTGTCAGGTTCCGGTGAGGAATCCACCTCCAGACCGTAAATTCTGGCGGAAATGTGGGCCTGGGCCATGAACGGCGCGTCCGGTCTGGGGGCCATGAGGGGCGCACCCGTGCCCCTTTTGACAGCCGCATTGGCCGCGATGTGATCGAAATGGGCGTGGGTGTTGAGAATGGCTGTTACTTTCCAGGGTTTTTCAAGGACCGCGTTGAGGATCATATCCCCATCCCCGCCCGGATCGATAATGACGGCTTCGCCGGATTCCTCGTCTCCAAGGATAAAGCAGTTCGACTGCAGGGGGCCGACGAGCAGATGTTCAATCACAAGTTTCGCCATAAAGATCTCTCCTGTTGTTGATCTAAGATCTAAAAAAATATTAATTTCAAATTTCAAATGAACCGTTTCCAGCTCGAGATCTGATTTTTTTCTTTTCTGCTTCCTGTGTGCTGCGTTCTGCGTGCTTCATCCTTTTGGAGTCATTTTGACTCCAAAAGGATGGTCACCGGTCCGTCGTTTTCCAGCGAGACCTTCATCCGGGCGCCGAAGGCGCCGGTTTGAACCTTCAGTCCCAGATCCCTGAGCTCACGGACAAACAGTTCATAGAGGGGCTCCGCTGTTTCCGGAAGAGCCGCTGCCCCGAAACCGGGCCTGTTTCCTTTCCTGGTATCCGCCAGCAGGGTAAATTGGGATACAACCATGATTTCTCCTCCCGTGTCCCTTACCGAGAGGTTCATCTTGCCCTCATCGTCTTCAAAGATCCTGAGGGAGACGGTTTTGGAGGAGAGATACTTCGCGTCCTTCTCGCCATCCGATAGGGCGACACCGAGCAGGACCAGTATCCCCTTCCCGGTAGAACCGATTGTGCTGCCGCCCACATCAACCCTTGCCCAGTTGACCCTCTGGATCAATGCCCTCAAATATCAATACCCTCCAGTTTCAGCAGGTAACGTTTCAAGGGGACACCTGAGGAAAATCCTCCTATCTTCCCGTTCCCCGCTACAACCCTGTGGCACGGTACGACCAGCGGGAACATGTTGCACGCCATGGCCTGTCCGACGGCCCTGGCGCCTCCTGTGCAACCCACATCAGCCGCGATCTCACCGTAGGTCGCTGTCTTCCCGTAGGGGATCCGGGCCACCCTCTCGTAAACCTTGCGCCTGAAAGCGGTCAGGCCGTCGAGGTTGAGCTCAAAATCCCACCGGACCTCCCTGCCTTCGAGATAGCTGCGGACCCTGGTCCCCGGTCCCGAAACCGCCTCCCTCTCCCTGTGGTCGTTTTCGAGATCGAAATGGATCGCTTCCACTCTTCCATCTTCGCCGGTGTGGATGACGACCCTTCCCATTTCGAAGGGTACGGTGAAATAACGTTCCGACATAGTTTCTGTTTCCCTTTATCCAGGTATCTAACTAATATGTGTCGAGATATCGAGGTGTCATCGTACGGATTTATCAATGCACAGAGGAACGTTGACACGTCGATACGTAGTGACTTCGATAGATAGTCACTCTTTTTTAAAAAGCCTCTTTCCTAACGTTTTCATACCTTTACAGCCAAAAATCCATGCCGAGATCGAGTATACACCAATCCCCAGACCCACACAACCGACCAGGTACTGAGCGCGCATAACCGTGGAAAGTTCCATCCAGGTAATGCGCGCGGCAAAGGCTCCGGTCGCCAGCACCATAAGTGCAGCGGCGCCAAGAGAGCAGTAGACCTCCCTTACCAGGTCCCGATCGAGCCAGCCGTTACCGGCCTTGAGCGAGAAATACCTTGCCAGGATGGCCAGGTTGACTGCCGAAGCGAGGGAGGTTGCCAGAGCCAGTCCGGCGTAACCCATGGGTCCCATGAGAAGGAGGTTAAAAATGATATTGACCACGAGCGCCGTCCCGGCCGCCAGAAAGGGAATGCGGGTATTCTCGAGGGCATAAAAGGCCCTTCCAAGGATCTTTACTCCTATAAAGAGGGGGATCCCGATGGAGTAATAGAGCAGGGCCAGCCCGGCTCCCTTCACGTCTCCGGCACCGAAAGCACCCCTGCCGAACAAGGTCGCTATGATCGGCTCCCTGAGGATGATAAGCCCCATTGCGGCAGGGATGCCGATAAACGCCGTGAGTCCCAGGGAAAAGGACACAGTATTTCTGAAATCGTCCATTCTTTTCTGGGCTACCTGCGATGAAAGGGTGGGAAGGGCGGCGGTGGCCAATGCTATCCCGAAGACACCCAGAGGAAACTGCATCATCCGGTTGCCGTACCACAGATAGGTGATACTGCCCGCTGGAAGGAAGGAAGCCAGGAGGGTGTCCACGAGGACATTGACCTGATAAACAGCTACACCGAGAACGGCGGGACCCATTATGATGGCCATCCTTCTGACCTCGGGTGACAGCATCGGGATCCTTAACCCGGGGGCCACCCCCATCCGCTTCATGGGCGGGATCTGGACAAGGAGCTGAAGGACACCGCCCAGGAGGACACCCCAGGCAAGGGCGATGATAGGCACATCCAACAGGGGTGCGACGACGAGGGCCGCCAGGATAATGGACACATTGAGCAGGGCGGGAGCCGCTGCGGGGATCAGGAAGTGGTCATGGCTGTTAAGGATCCCCATCCCCATGGCGGCCGCACAGATGAAGACCATATAGGGCAGCATCCACCGGGTTAAGAGAACGGTAAGGTTGAAAACCTCAGAACCTGGCACAAAACCAAGGGCGATGAACCTTACCAGCCAGGGCGCGAAAAGAACGCCCACACACGTCAGAACAGTCAGGACCAGCAGTAAGAGAGAAAACAGGTTGCTTGCGAAATGACCCGCCCTCTCATTTCCTTCTTTTTCCAGGATATCCGTGTATACGGGGACGAAGGAGGAGGCCAGGGCTCCCTCTCCGAAGAGCTGTCGCATCAGGTTGGGAATCCTGAAGGCAACAAAAAAAGCGTCGGCAACGGGGGTG
>CP070698.1:1984763-1990913 GCA_020349685.1 bacterium | reverse complement strand
AGGTCGAAAGGGTCCAGGCCACAGCATCCCGGACAGAGCTCTCACTGGAAACGTCGAGGGTGACGAAATGGGACTCACCCTCGTCCCTGAACTCCCGAAGGGTCTCCTGGCCGGCCTCCCCGTCAATATCTCCCAGGACCACCGTCATCCCCTCGCGGAGGAGACGAAGGGTGATGCCTTTCCCGATCCCCTGGGCCCCGCCTGTCACCAGAACTGTCTTTCCTTTCAGATCGGAAAAGCTCATGGTATTCCCTCCTGTTTCCTCTTTAACAGGAGCGCACCGGGAGCACAAGGGCGAGTGGGCTGAAATGGAAAGATCAGGGATAAGGCAGCCGTGAGCTGGGCGCTTTGAGCTGTGCCTGCATCTGCTCTGACACCGGGGATGGGTCGGGGAAAGGTTCGAAGATGAGACCCCAGGACCCCGGTGTCAGAGACCGGTGGAGATGATTCCAATTACCAATGACCATGTGGTAAAATGTCAGAAATTAAACAGGATCAGGAGAAGAACAAGGTCGCATCAACATGCAGGCACTTGAGTCGAGACTCATCGCGGCCATTTTATTCCTGGCCCTGGCTGCCCCTTTCCCACACCTTTGCGCCGCGTCCGATCAGGGGACGTCTGGCAGCGGGGACGTTCAATCCTATCGGTCGAATTTCGGTATCGCCTTCAAGAACATCGAACTGGACATTTCCAAAACGGACACCGTCGAAACCGTAGCCTTGCTGCAGGGTGACTACATTCCCTTGCCGTATCTCAGTTTCCGCAGCCCCACCAGATATTTTGAGGAGAGCCGGTTCGGCTGGCTCATGGAATACGGACTCTCCCGGTTCCGCATCGACAGACAGTTTGAACCATTTTCGGAAGCCAGGGACAGGGGCACATCCGCCCAGGGCTGGTTTCTCTACGCCGTTCCAACCCTCACGTGGGACGCGACCAAAGACTTCACAATAGGATTTGGCCTGGGCGCCGGCATCCTTTCGGTGAAAGGTGATGCCCTCATCTACGACCCTTACCCCGCCGTCACCAGGATCGATTACGACTTCACCGAACTGTCATACGGGGGATATTTTCTCACCGAATATGTCGTCGGGAACTTCATGGTCGGCGTACACGTCGGGGTCCTCATTGCCATGGGGGATCCTTATGACTACAGCATCAGCGACGCTTCCTTGATCTTATGCTACCGCTGGGCGCTTTAGGCACGGGAGAGCATCAGGACCATCGCCCGCTCTTGCTGTCTGAAGCTCAGGTATAAGACCCCGCGCCCGCTTGCATTCCGCCTCCCCGGTTGTATAGTTGGATTGAGGGGGCCGCTATGCGGATTCTTCGTTTCCATAAATCCCATCTTGAGGTGTGGCTGGACTTGATCGCCGAAACAGCCGACCTTTACGTTCCAAAAAAAGCCGGGGAAAAGGCCCACCGCTTCGAACGCTACGAGGACTTCCAAGAGGTTGACCTCTCCTACACCCGCACCATCCTGCCGCCCAAGAAGTTCCTCTTTCCCCCCGAGGAAACCCTGTTCAGCCGGGACGCGGGCTCGGACAGCTACCACGTCCCGGAGATCCCCGACCGCGATGTCGTTCTCTTCGGCGTCCACCCCTGTGACATCAACGGCATCCGCGTCCTTGACGTCTTTTTCGGATCCTTCGACCGGCCGGATTACTATTACCAGAGGCGGCGGAAGAAACTGCGCATCGTGGGTCACTCGTGCATGCCCGACGAGAACTGCTTCTGCCAGTCCATGGACGCCGAAACCGCTGCATCGGGGTTCGATCTCTTCCTCAACGACATGGGGGACCACTATCTGGTGACCCTCGGCACAGTGGAGGGGGACCTCCTTCTGGGTGACCGGGCCGACACCCTCCCCGAAGCCACAGCGGAGGATATGACGGAGCTTATGGCCGGCATCCGCCGCCGCCGCGAGGCCTTTACCCTGGAGCTCGACACGTCCATCGTGCCCCAGGCCGTGAGCCTCCACCAGACGGACCCGGTATGGGAGGAACTGGGGGAAAAATGCCTGACGTGCGGCTGCTGTTCCCTGGGCTGCCCTACCTGCACCTGTTTCAATATCAGGGACACCAACACCCTGGGCGGCTCCGCGAAACGCTCCCGCACCTGGGACGCCTGCCTTTACCGAGACTTCGCCACCGTGGCCGGCGGCTACAACTTCCGTCCCAACCGGGGAAGGCGTGTCCAGCACCGCTACTACCACAAGCAGGTGGGCTTTGCTCAATCCTTCGGGCAGCCCTCATGCGTGGGCTGCGGGCGATGCATCAAGATGTGCCCCACCGGTATCCATTTCGTGGAGGTGTTCCGCGCCCTCCAGGAAAACTCACTGAAACAGGAGATGGGGCGCGATGCATAACCCCTACCTGCCCGAAGACTGGACCATCATGGCCATGAGGGAGGAGATCGAGGACCACTTCTTCCTGGAGCTTAGACCGCCAGCCGGGTCCCGCGTCTGGGAATACACCCCGGGGCAGTTCTGCGGGGTGTCGATCCTGGGTATCGGAGAAGCTCCCATATCCCTGTCATCCTCGCCCACGCGCCCGGAAACCCTTCAGATGTGTATCCGCAAGGCCGGACGCCTGACCTCGGCAGTCTCCAAACTCTCCGTCGGTGACGTACTGGGCCTGAGAGGTCCCCTGGGGAAGGGCTACCCCCTGGAGCAGATCCAGGGAAGGGACGTGCTCATCCTGGCTGGCGGCCTGGGGATGGTTCCGCTGCGCTCCCTCATGACCTACGTCCTCGACAACCCGGAGCGCTTCGGCAGGCTGACGGTGCTCTACGGCACCAGGACCGACCTGGAGTTTCTCTTTTACGATGAACTGACCCGGTTAGGCAAAAGCGGCCGGGCCGAGGTCGAGCTCATCACTCAGGAAGTCCGGCCGGGAGGCCGCTACAGGCCGGAAAATGGGGACAGGAAGGGTTTCGTCACCGACCTGCTTGCAGGCGGTTTCTGCCGCAGTCCGGGAGAGACCTTCGTGGCCATGTGCGGGCCTCCCGTATTTTACAGGTATGCCGTGAAAACCCTCCTGGAAAAAGGGTTCTCCAAGGCGCTCATATTCATGTCCTTAGAGCGCCGCATGGAGTGCGGCCTTGGCAAGTGCGGCCACTGCAGCGTGGGGTACCGTTACACCTGTGTCGAGGGTCCCATCTTCAATTACTGGGACGCCTACAACACACCTGAGCTCATCGAGATCAGGGAGGGACAGCCGTGGATCAACTCGTGATAGGTATTTTCGGTCTCACCGGCTGCGCCGGAGACCAGCTGACGATCCTGAACTGCGAGGACGAGCTCCTGCTCATCGCGGAAAAGGTGACCATGAAGTCCTTCAACATGGCCTCTTCCCGGGAGCTGGCCGGCCGGGTTGAGGTAGCCCTGGTGGAGGGTTCGGTCTGCCAGCCCGAAGACCTGGCCATGCTGCGTGAGATCCGGGAGCGCAGCCGCCATCTGGTGGCTTTTGGCACCTGCGCGGCCTTCGGAGGCATGGCCGCCATGGATCAGCGGGTGCACCCGGAAGTTCTGAGGGACACCGTTTACGGTCCGGACGGGGAGCCGTTCGAGGCCATCCGGGCCAGGCCCCTTTCCTCCTTCGTGAAAGTGGATTTCGTCCTGCCCGGGTGCCCGGTGGAAAAGGGGCAGCTTTTGGAAACCCTGTCGTGTCTGTTAAAGGGCAGTTTTCCCGACATCGCCTGCACGCCCGTGTGCGCCGAGTGCCGCTCCAGGGAGAACCTTTGCATCGTCCTCGAGCGGGACGAGGTTTGCTGTGGCGCCCTCACGCGGGGAGGATGCGGGGCACGCTGCCCTTCCCTTGATGTTTCCTGCGCCGGCTGCAGGGGGCCGGTGGAGGATGCCTACTACGCCGTCAACGCGGATCTTCTGAAAGGCAGAGGCATCGACCGCGAGAAGATAAGGAAGAAGATGATGCTCTTTTCCGCGCCCGCCGGGATGGGCGAAAGGCTCGAAAGGGAGTTCGATTGAGGCCGCCCGGAAATCCGCTGGAGCCTGAGGAGACATAACGGCCAGTGCTACGGAAAAGGATCGAGATAAAGCACCTCACCAGGGTGGAGGGCCACGGCGGCATCACCATCGAGCTTGTCGATGGAACGGTCAAGACCGTTCACATGGACATCCTGGAGGGGACCCGCTTTTATGAGGCGCTCTTGAAGGGCAAAGGCTTCCTGGAGGCGGCCGCCATCGTCTCCAGGGTCTGCGGCATCTGCAGCGCGTCTCATGCCGTCACCGCGCAGTTGGCCGTGGAAGACGCCTTCGGCATCAGGGTCGATTCCCGCACCGTCCGCTTGAGGGAACTGCTTCTCCTCGGCGAGATCATGGAAAGTCACGCCCTGCACCTGTTTTTCCTTCTGCTTCCGGACTACATGGGTTACCCGTCTGCATTGGACATGGCCAGGGATCATCCGATCAAGGCCAAGATGGGTCTCTTTCTGAAGCAGCTGGGGAACCGGATCCAGGAGGCTGTCGGCGGAAGGGCCATCCATCCCCCCAACGTGATGGTGGGAAGGTTCGGAAAGGTGCCTGGAAGGCAGGTGCTGTCTGACCTTCTTGCCTGCGTTGAGGACGGGTTGGCCCTGACACCGGCCCTGGTGGACCTGTTCGCTTCGCTCGAGGTGCCGGTCCTGCTGGAGGAAGCAACCCAGTACCTGGCTCTTAGCTCCCGCGATGGATACAGGTTCGTGTCCAGGGAGATAGCGGCCACCGATGGGAAGGTGTTCCAGGCGTCCGAATTTTCCCGGGTGTGCAACGAAAGGGTGGTGGCCCACTCCCACGCCAAGCAGTCCCTCTACTCAGACCGCCCCTTTGCTGTGGGAGCCCAGTCCCGAGTGGTTGTTAACGGTGGAGAGCTCACAGGAGCGGCTGCTGAAGCGTTGGAGAGGTTTGTATCCGCACAGGGCGGGATGGGCAGGGGCAACCCCATCTCCAACAGCATGGCCCAGGCGGTGGAGCTGGTGCACGCACTGCAGGCCGCCAAGGAACATCTGGTTGACATCCTGACGAATGGTGCCGGAGATGCGCCACCGGAAACGGTTATAGAGCCGGTAAAGGGCACCGGTATTGGGCTCACCGAAGCGCCCCGCGGCATTCTGTACCACCGTTACGACTTTGACGACAACGGGATTATCACGGAAGCCGACATCATCACACCCACCGCCCAGAACCTGGCCAACATAGAGCGTGACATGCGCCTTGTCGCGGAGCGTTTTGGCGAGATATCTGCCGACGGGGTTGTCCTGTCTCCGGCCATGGGCTGTCTGGCGAATAGAGACCTGTCTTTTGTTCTCCAGGTCATCGCCAGGGCTTATGATCCCTGCATCAGCTGCAGCGTGCATTAAAAGACCAAGCCCGAACCTCGGAACCTCGGTGTCAGAGACCGGGGGTGGAGATGGTATATATTTGGCTGATTGAAGTAATTAGAGGTTGCTAAACCAGGGCATTTGAGTGTGCTTGGATTTCGTAAGGATGATTTTTAGGACCGGTAGGCGAGATTCAGTGAAAAATTACTTTATAAAAGAAAAGATCGACTGCTCCAGGCAAAATAATCCCCTGAATCAGGGCTTCGAAAAAAGGTTCAATTCATGCTGCAGTGGGTGTCATGCATCTGTTGCATGAAGTCTGCCGAGCCGAAGAACATGCGCCGGAGACCCTTTCTGACCTCTCTGTCACTGATCCATATCTCTTCGCTCAGAACAAGGATCTGAAAATACTCCCTTGTCCTTCTCTTACCCTTGCCCCACCTCAGGACAAGATGGTCCTCGACCAGGAACACATCCATCCTCTTCCCGAAGGCCCAGAAGTTAAAGGATGAATGAGCAAACTCCTCGAGATCCGAAACCATCCCCGCCCTTTTGGGGTTCCGGTAGATGTACCGCACGCAGGCCAGATAGTACTCATCGGTGTCGATGATGCAGGACCTGTAGCGGTCACCCCATAAGTGTCCGGAGCGTCCGGTATGCTTGTTGAACCGGACGGCGACCCTGGAGTTGAGGTACTGCATGGCTCTGTGGAGGTTCTCTTCCGTCGCGGTGGCGATGATGTGGTAATGGTTGGACATGAGGACGACGTGATGGATGAGAAGGTTATATTTTTCATGGGTTTCCCTGAGTGCGTTAAAGAAGATGCGGGTGAT
>CP070698.1:1978452-1984663 GCA_020349685.1 bacterium | reverse complement strand
GCGGGTAACAACAGCACCGGCCTGGGAATCGTCGGCTATCTCCCGCGGCGGTCAACCGCGGGAAGGATCGCCGAAAAGGTCGTTTCCACTCTCAAGGCCGGTTCGGTGCGGCTTGTGGGCAAAAAGGGGATCAGGGTAGGAAAGGTCGCCGTATGCGCCGGGAGCGGTGCGTCTCTTATCGACAGCGCGGCTGCAGCCGGAGCCCAGCTTTACATCACCGGGGACGTCAGGTACCACGATGCGCGCAGAGCCGAAGAGAGGGGCATCGGGCTGCTGGATATAGGACACTTCGCCCCCGAAAGTTACGGTGTCCGAAAGTTTGGAGAGCTTCTGGGACAAACGCTTGCCGGTCTAGGCCTGGAAGTTCAGCTGCTTTACGCAAAGGAGAAAGATCCCTTCCTGACGGTATCCTGACCCGGGACCGGGAAGGGTTTTCAGGTTCAATCCAAGGAGGAAGAGGTGAAGGACATGCTTGACAGATTGGTGCACCTGCAGGAAACGGACGAGAAAATAGTGGCTTTCCAGAGGGAGGAGGAGCAGATCCCTCGGGAACTCGAGGAAAGGGAGAGAAGCGTTGGACTTCTCGAACAGGAAAGATCCCAGATCAAGGCGGCCTTAGAGGAGCTTGAAAAGCAGATAGGCGGTCTTAACATCGAACTTGATGAGGTCAAGGATCACCAGCGGCGCTGCCAGGCCCGTGCTCTGGCCGTCAAGACCCAAAGGGAATACCAGGCCGTTCAGAGGGAGTCGGATATCGCGAAGAAGAGGCGGGGCGAGCTGGAGGGCCAGATAAAGGAGTTTCTCGAGGAAAAGAAGGTGATCGAGGAAAACTACCTGGAGGTCGAGTCCAGGGCCGGAGGCGAGGCACAGACTCTCGAGAAGGACCGCAGCGAGGCCGACAGCCGTCTGAAGCAGATCCAGGCCGAGCGGGAAGACCTGGAAAAGACGCGTGCAGTGGAAGCGAGCCTCATAGACCCTTTGCTCCTGGGAAAATACCAGAGGGTTTTTGAGCGCTACAGGGGCAAAGGCGTCGTACGGGTTTCCGGAGGCGTTTGCAACGGGTGCTACATGACGATCCCCCCGCAGCTGTACAACCAGGTTCTGGCTCAGGGTGGTGTCCACCAGTGCCCCAATTGCGGCCGGATCATCTATGTCGAGCAGGCGTGACGCGGCAAAGGTGTTGCGGCACCTCGCCAAAACCCTGGATGTCGAGGAAACTCTCGCGGCCTTTCCCGGGTGGACCCGGGAGTCTCTCGGGTACCTTCTTCGTGCCATGGCAGCCCGGGTCCAGCCGCCAACCACA
Source organism: bacterium (assembly GCA_020349685.1). Taxonomy (GTDB): domain Bacteria; phylum BMS3Abin14; class BMS3Abin14; order BMS3Abin14; family BMS3Abin14; genus JALHUC01. The sequence continues at coordinate 1,983,360 of CP070698.1, read as the reverse complement.
ACCGCCGTCCTGAGCGTCGACGGAGCAGCGCGGGGGAACCCAGGGGAGGCCGGTGCGGGGGTCGTCCTTCAAACCCCTGACGGTGCCGTTCTCCGCATGGGGGAGTATCTGGGGGAGGCCACAAACAACACGGCCGAATACAAGGCCCTTCTGGCGGGGATGAAAAAAGCCGCCGACCTCGGTATTCGTGAGATGCAGGTCCGCTCCGACAGCGAGCTGATGATAAAGCAGCTCAACGGGCTGTATAAGGTCAAGAGCCCCCACCTGCAGGACCTTTATTTTTCTGTCATCAAGGCGATCTCCGCCTTCGACCGGGTGACATTCGAACACATTCCGCGGGAGGAGAACAGGGAGGCGGATAGGATGGCCAATCTCGCCATTGATGCCAAGGATACTGTAACTCTTTAAAGATCTGCGCGAGATTGGCCCAGTGTCTAGTTCCAGTTTCTGGTGTCCAGGGTATAGTGTCTGGAAAGGATAGTTGACCCTGGTCGTGGTCAAAGTTTTAAGTCCAGGTCCAGATCCGATTTTCCCTTGGCCAGACACCAGACACTAGACGCTAGACACTAGACACTAGACACCAGACACTAGACACTAGACACTAGACACTAGACACTAGACGCTAGACCCTAGACGCCAGAAACTGCCCTTCCCCCCCCTGTTTCTCAATTTTCAATTCGCAATTCTCAATTTCATAATATTGCGTTAAAATAATCATGCAAAGTGGTCCGGGTGACCGCTTGCCCCGCCTCTGGCGGGGCGGGAGGAAAGTCCGAGCACCGCAGGGCAGGATGGTCGGTAACGCCGACCGGGGGTGACCCCAGGGAAAGTGCCACAGAGAGCAGACCGCCTGCCATAGCCTCATGTCCACCGAAGCCTTGGCGAAGGTGGATGGCGACGGCAGGTAAGGGTGAAAGGGTGAGGTAAGAGCTCACCAGTGCCAGTGGTGACACCGGCAGCTAGGTAAACCCCATCCGGTGCAAGGCCAAATAGGGGAGCGATAGAGGGCGGCCCGTCCAAGGCTCCCGGGTCGGCCGCTAGAGGCCGCCGGCAACGGCGGTCCCAGATGAATGGTCACCCAGCCTTCGCCATGCTACCGCATGGTTGCGCCGTGGCAAATCCTACGGGAACTTGTCACGCCATGGTCCTGAGCATAGCGAGGGACGAAGGCGGACAGAACTCGGCTTACAGGGCCGCTTTGCAGCGTTTGTTTTATGGGGTCAGGCCCGGCTGTTGAATCCTCGGGCAGCAGGGTCGCACAGCCGGGCCTGGCCCCACCCTTCTTGAACGCTGCATGCAACCTTCACCTGAAAGCGTGACAATGACGGATGCCGGCGCCGATCTGATCAGGGAAAGACTTCACACGCGGTACGGCCTGCCCGCCCAACCTCCCAGGCTGGCACCTCTGGACGAACTGGTACGGACCATCCTTTCCCAGAACACCAATGACCGCAACAGGGATACAGCCTACAGGGCTCTTAAAGACCGCTTTGGAAGCTGGAAAGAGGTGCTTCAGGTGTCCCGGTCAGAGCTGGCCGGGATCATATCCCCGGCGGGCCTGGGCCCGACAAAGAGCCGCAGGATCCGAGACATCCTGAGCGGCATCTACGAAAAGGGGGAAAGGGATCTGCTCAAACTTTGCAGCCTGCCCCCACGGGAGGCCCTGGAAAGGCTCCTGGCCCTAAAGGGTGTCGGGCCTAAAACCGCCGCGTGCGTCCTTCTCTTTTCCTGCGGTCACCCCGCATTCCCGGTCGACACCCATATTCACCGCATCGCCGGAAGGCTTGGCCTGCTGCCGGAGGGCGCTGACAGGCACAGGGCTCATGAACGGCTGGGCGATCTGTTTCCACAAGAGCACTACCTGGAGCTCCATCTCAACCTTATCAGGCTTGGCCGGGAGGTGTGCAGGCCAAACAAGCCCCTTTGCCCGGCATGCCCCATCCAGGATCTGTGCCGCTGGGCAGCAGGGCGCGCCCAAGCCGGGGAAAGGCGGGCAGCTCGATGAATGAAACCAAGACGATCCTTGTGGTGGACAGGTCCCGGCAGGTGCGGGAGCACCTGGAAGAGCTTCTCACAAGGTACGGATACCGGGTTCTCGAGGCGGCCTCGCCGCCGGAGGCCTTTGACATCCTCGGCAATGATGAGGTCGACCTCCTCATTGTGGAGGTGAAAACGCCCGGCATCGGTGGGGAGCCCATGATCAGGGAACTGCGATCGGCTACCTCCCTGGAGAACATCCCCGTCATCGTCCTTGCCAACGCAGAGGAGGTGGGCGATGTGGCCGGCTGGGTCAGCGTCGGGTGCAACGACTTCCTTCTCAAACCGGTCAATCCCAGGCTGCTTTATCAAAGGGTCCAGGCCCTCATTGAGGCCAATCCAAGGGCTTACAACAGGGTTCCCTGCAATGTGGTCGCCGAAGGCACGACAGGGTCCGAGCAGGTGACAGGGGAGATCAGGGAGATCGGCGAAGGGGGCGCGGGGCTTGTCCTTGAGCAACAGCTCGCTACGGACGACATCCTCAAACTGACATTCACCCTGCCGCGCCGACCGGGGGAGTTGACGCTGGGCGCCGGGATCATCTACGTCCGGGAGATGGACGGCAGGTACCTTCACGGGCTCCGCTTCATCATCATCGACAGGGAGACCAGAGAGAGGATCAAGCAGTTTGTGCACGACTCGGTACTGCAGGATACTTGAGCGTTTTTGCGCGCCCGCAGGAGAGAGAACGTGAGAGGGGGAGAGAGGGAGAGGTACACCAAACTGCTCTCTGCTTTTTCAATTTTTTTCTCCCCTTGCCCTCTCACTCCCTCCCCCACTCATGACTGTTTAAGCGTTTCCATCGCCTTTAGAGCTGCCACCTCCGCCTCCCGCACGCAATCGTTGATCCCCACGCCGCGATAGGCGTTGCCGGCCAGCACAACCCCTGCCGGAAGGGCGCCCTCAGCCTCGGCAAGGCGCTCCAGGTGCCCGACCGTATAGAGGGGGATCGCCTCCCTCCACCTGATTATGGTGGAAAAGGAGGGTTCGGCGGTCAAACCCATGGTAGCGGCCAGCTCCCGCCGGGCCGTCGCGATGAGATCTTCGTCAGCAAGGAAGGGTGTTTCGTGGTCCCTGGCTCCCCCGACCATGACACGGATGAGAAAACGCCCCTCGGGGCTCCTGTGTCCCGGAAAAATACTCGAGGTCCAAAGGGCGCCGAGGATCTTCCTGTTCTCCACCCTCGGTATGAGGTATCCGAAGCCGTTGGGAGGTTTGTGGAGGGCGGCTGTGTCGTATCCGAAACCCACGACTGCCATGGGGGAGTAAGGGATCTGGGCGAGGATGGAGCTGCTTTCGGGCGCAGCCAACTCAAGGATACCGGCGGCTGCACAGGCGGGTGTGGCGAGGATGACGGCATCAGCCCGGAGCTCTCCCTTTCCCGTGTGGACGGTCAGGCTGCCGTTATGAACGCTAATGCTCTTCACCCCGTCCCCGAGGTGGATGTCCTCCCCCATGTCCGAGGCGAGGCGGTCCGTAAGCTGGGAAACCCCTGCTTTGAAACTTGTGAGGACCCCGCCGGGCCCGGCGGGACCTGAAGATATCCCCGTCTCTTCCCCTCTCTTTTTCGCTCTTTTTCTCTCCGCGGCAATGCCGAACATGGCCCGTGTCAAGCCGCCGTATTCCTCCTCGAGCTGAGCGATGCGCGGAAAGGAGGCCTTGAGGCTCATCCGGTAGGGATCCCCGGCAAAGATGCCCGACACCATCGGGTCGAGAAGCCGTTCCAGAGCCTCCCTGCCCAGGCGGCGGCGGGCGAATTCGGCCAGGGAGGTATCCTGCCCGGCCGGTGTGGGCGGAGCGAGGGGCTCGGCCAGGATGCGCAGCCGTCCTGCTGGGGAGAGGGGGCCACCCAGAAAGAAGCTCAGCGGTGAAGCCTTGAGCTCGTGAAGGCGGCCGCGGGAATAGATGAACCTTCGAGCCGCGGACTGATCGCTGGGAAGAAGCGCCTTTTCCATTCCGAGCTCCCTGACCAGATCAAGGGTCCACGGTTTGCTGTCTAAAAAGCCGTTGGGACCAGCCTCGACAAGATAACCGTCCTTTCGCTGTGCGTCGAACTTGCCTCCGGCTCTCTTTTCCTGTTCAAAAAGGACTATCTTAAGGGCAAGCCCAGATTCCCGGGCCGCCTTCTTTGCGAAGTGGGCGGCCGCGAGGCCCGAGACTCCCCCGCCGACGACGACAACAACCTTCCGGGTTCCGGGTGACTGGCCCATCATGCCTCCTCCCCTTCCCTGCGGGTGGCCCTTTCGAGTATGCGCACGAGAGTGTGGATGGCTCCTGCCAGGTTGGCCTGCTCTGCGGACCCGAGACTGTCAAACAGATTCTGGTATCTGAGGAGGATCCCTTCCTTGACCTTTTCCAGAAGCTCTTCGCCTGCGTCGGATGTCGTGAGGACAATACGTCGCCGGTCTTCCAGAGCCGCTTGCCTTTCCACAAGCCCCATGGCCACGAGGCGGTCCACCATCTGGCTTGCGGAGCTGGTGGCGACCCCCAGGTCGCGGCTAAGGGCATTCAAGGTGCACGGGCCCATGTCGGAAAGGGAGAGAAGGGTTTTGTACTGGTTGTAGGTAAGGTCAAGGCCCTCGTCCAGGGCCCCGCGCAGGTGCCCCATGGCCCTCATGAGCCTGGGATAGAGCTGGGCGATGGTGTGAATTGGCGTTGACAAGCTCCATCCTCCAAGAGTTTAATGCCCTAATATTTAGGTTGTCTAAATATTAGGGCATCATATGAAGTTTGTCAACGCCAATTCAATTCCATATTCCAGATTTCAAATTCCAGAAAAAATCAAGTAACACCCACAAGTGTACAGCATAACTCTTTATAATTATTGACAAAAGACAAGCATCAATATGCTTTTGTTGGAATCTGGAATCT
>CP070698.1:1970818-1978352 GCA_020349685.1 bacterium | reverse complement strand
ACACCGGCAGGGAGAGCGTTCTGGAATACCAACTTCCGGTCAACGGGGATTCCTGTTTCTATGAGGCCAGGTTCACTCCCTTTGACGAAGCGCATGTGCTGATCGTCATAAGGGACATCACTGACCGGAAGGCATCCATGTTTGCAGCCAGGGCCCTCATGAACGCGTCGGGGGACCTTTCACTCCTCCTGGACGTGGAGGGTCGTATCATGTCCATCAACCAGAGTGCCGCCAGGATCTACGGCAAGACCATCGAACAGATGGAAGGAACCGTCTACTGGGACCATCTCCCACCGGAAAAGATCCACCTTCGCAAGGAGAGAATGGAAGGGATCCTTCAATCGGGCCGGCCCACCAATTTCGTGGAGATCATGGACGGAAAGATATTCGAGGTGTCGTGCAACCCCGTGCCGGAACCGTCCGGCCAGATCCGCTACCTGGCGTTCTTCATCAGGGATATCACGGAAAGGGTGGAGGCAGAGCAGGCGCTCATCGAATCCGAGGCGCGGTACCGGCGTCTCTTCGACGAAAATCCCGTACCCATGTATATCTACGACACGAGCACCCTCATGATCCTCGATGCCAACGGTGCCATGATCGAGAGTTACGGGTATACGAGGGATGAGTTGAAATCCATGAGGATCAGCGATATCCGGCCGCCCGAGGATGTTCAGAAAGTCATGGAAAACGTCAACGACCTCAAGTCCAAACAGGTGCATCTGGGTCTCTGGCGTCATACGAAAAAGGACGGTACCGTCATCGATGTGGAGATAACCAGTGGAGATTTCCCCTTTCTGAGCAGACCGGCCCGCCTGGTCCTCTGCAACGATGTGACGGAAAAGATAAGGATTCAGAGGGCCCTGAAGGAAAGCGAAAGGCAATACCGGCGCCTTTTCGAGCAGAATCCCCTCCCCATGATCATCATCGATCCTCAGAGCATGAAACTCATCAACGTCAACCTGGCCGCCGTGAGCCATTACGGTTATGAAAAAGAGGAGTTCATGAGACTGTCCCTGGAGGACCTTCGGCCTCCCGAGGACATCGAGGAGGCGCTCCAGGCGATCCGTTCCTTTAAAACGGGTGCCAAGAAGCTGGGTGTTCAGAGGCACCTGAAAAAGGACGGGGAGGTGATCATGGTAGACCTCAGCTCCCATGAGATCAATTACGAAGGACAAAAGGCGAGGCTTGTCCTCTGCAACGACGTCACGAGCCAGATCCAGGCCAGGGAAGCCCTCGAGGCAAGCGAAATGAAGTTTCGAAGCATCGTGGAATCCTCCCCTATGGGGATCCACATGTACCGTCTGGATGAGGACGATCGCCTCATTTTCCTGGGCTCGAACCCTGCTGCCGATAAGATACTCGGCGTGAATCATCAACAGTATCTGGGGATGGTCATGGAGGAGGCCTTTCCGGGCTCCATAGGCACGGAGATTCCCAACCGGTACAGGGAGGTGTGCCTGAGCGGCAAACCTTGGCAAAGCGAGCATGTCAACTATACGGATGACGAGATCAGCGGTGCTTTCGAGGTGTACGCATTTCGAACAGGACACCGCCTGATGTCGGTGCTGTTCCTCGACAACACCGAGAGAGCAAGGGCCCGGGTGGCTCTTGCCGAGAGCGAGGAAAAGTTCAGGACGGCCTTTATCACCAGCCCGGACTCCGTGAACATCAACCGCCTGCAGGACGGTATGTACCTGGACATCAACGAAGGGTTCACGCAGCTCACAGGCTACAACAGGGAGGATGCTATCGGGAAGACCTCCCTGGAGCTGGACATATGGGTCGACCCGCGTGATCGGCAGAAGCTGGTGGAGGGTCTCAGGCGGGATGGATCTGTGATAAACCTCGAATCGAAATTCCGGATGAAGGACGGCTCCATCCGCGACGGTCTCATGTCCGCCAAGATCCTGAACCTCAGGGGCGAACTCCACATTCTTTCCATAACAAGGGACATCACCGAGATGAAGAAGACGGAGGAGGCTCTCATAAAGAGCGAGGAGCAGCTCCGCATCTCGCTGGGGGAAAAAGAGATCCTGCTCAAGGAGATCCATCACCGGGTCAAGAACAACCTGCAGGTTATTTCAGGCCTGCTGGATCTGCAGGCCAACCACATCAACGATCCAAAGAGCCGGGAGATATACAAGGAGAGCCAGAACCGTGTGGTCACCATGGCCCTGATCCACGAGGAACTGTATCAGAGCGTGAACCTTTCCCAGGTGGACTTTGCCGACTATATCAGCAACCTGTGTGAAAACCTCATGGTTTCCTACGGTGTCGACGGGAACCGCATCAAGCTGCTCATTGAAGCCGAAAAAACGGAGATAATCGTGGACACAGCCATACCGTGCGGGCTTATCATCAACGAGCTCATCACCAATGCGCTGAAACACGCTTTTCCGAAGGGGCGGAAAGGTACCATCAGCCTCTCCTTCAGACAGCTCAAGAACCGGGAGTTTGAGCTGTCGGTCAGCGACGACGGCGTCGGTATGCCGGAAAATGTGGACATTTACAAAACCGCCACGCTGGGGATGCAGCTCATTACGGTCCTCGTCAGGCAGTTGGGCGGGACTCTTAAAATGAAGCGCAAGAAGGGTACCTGCTTCACAATGAGGTTCAGGGAGTATCACGAGGCGGGAAGTATTCTGTACTGAGGGTCCCGCCGGTCAATGGGGTTTCACGGCGGTGGCTGGATGAGCTCCGGATCATTTGTGGATTATCAAAGAATTGGATTTTAAGGGGGGCAGGGCCATGATCCAACAGAATGAGCTGATCACCTTTCTGGTCGCCACGGGCGTATTCCTCTTCATTCTCATAAACAGGCGCCGGATCGTCCAGATCCCCGGTTCGTCCTGGCTTTTTCTTTCCTATTCCGCTCTTTACGCGGGCTGGGTTCTGACAATTCTCGAGGGGTTCATGCTGCCAAGTGTCATGAACCTTATGGAGCATGCCTGTTACATGCTCAGTTCCCTTGCGGCGGCTGTCTGGTGCTGGATCGCCCTGGTAAAAAGGGAGAAAGCCAGTTGAACGCCGTCAGCCTGGTGGATCTCATAGCCGCTGTCGGTTCCATCGCGGCCCTCGGGTTCCTCATCGTCGGTTCCAGACCAAGGCCACTGAAGCCTGAAATAACTCTGTTCACCTTCATCCTCATCCTGACCATCAGTCACGATATCGGTAATTTCATGGAGTGGGCGGATCTTTCCAACTGGTTCGACCCGGTAGAGGATTACATGGAGGTGCTCACAGCGGGTCTGTGGGCCTTCTTTTTTTACACCTACCTACAGGAGCTCACCGAAAGTAAGCTCCGGGAGGTTCAGGAGCTTGACGAGAAGATCCTCGACGGGTCACCGGTAGCTTTCGTCCTGAGGGATGCTGATCTGAAGATCCTCAAGACCTCCAAGGCCTTTGAGAAGGTCACCGGGTACGATCCTGCCAGCGTCCTGGGCAGGAAGACAGATGAGTTCATGTCCGACCTTCCCGGAAAGGAGGAGCTCGATGCCAGACTTGCCAAGGTCCTCCAAACCGGTGAGCCTTTAGGACCGACGGAGGTTGTGGCTCCGTCTCCCGTCCCACGGTACATCCGCGAGAACATCTTCCCAGTGAAGGATACGACAGGAAAGGTGATCAACACGCTGAGCGTCCTCGAGGACATCACCGAGCAGGTCCGGACTGAAATGAAGCTCAGGGAAGTCCAGGAACTCGACGAGAAGATCCTGGGCAGCTCTCCCGTGGCCTTCGTCCTTCACGATCCCGAAATGCGGATCGTGAGGGTGAGCAGCGCCTACAAAAAAGTCACCGGGTTCAATGAAAGGGAGGTTGTCGCCCGCAAACCGGAGGAGTTCATGCCCCCCGGCCCCCGCATGGAGAGCATTGTCCGAAGACTCAGGTACGTCAGGGAGCAGGGTGTTCAGGTGGGTCCCCAGGACATCGAATCTCCCATCGCCGGACGCCATCTGAGGGAGACTATCCTGCCCATTTTCGACAGCCAGAGAAAAGTGGTCAACATTCTGAGCGTCCTCGAGGACATAACCGAGCAGAAGAATGCCCAGGACGCCCTCGAGGAAAGCGAGGCCAGGTACAGGATGCTCTTCGACGGCATCCACGATGGAGTTGTGGTCCACGAGATGACGGAAGATGGGCTTCCGGGACGCTTCCTGGAGGTCAACCGCACCTTCTGTGCCATGACCGGATACGCGAGGGAGGAGCTTCTGAAGATGAGCCCTATGGACCTTAACGAGACGATACCCATGGAGGACTCCCGAAGGATACGGTCCAGTCTTGTGGAAGGCGCATCCGTTTCCTTCGAGAGGACCCTCGTCACCAAGGCCGGGATGATGCTGCCCTGCGAGATGAACGCCCATTCCTTTCAGATGGGGGAAAGGCGTGTCATCCTGTCCGTGGTCAGGGACATTACCGAGAGGAAGCAAGCCCAGGACAGGATCAAGAGCTCCCTCGCGGAGAAGGAGACGCTCCTGCGCGAGATCCACCATCGCGTGAAGAACAACCTTCAGGTCATCTCCGGCCTCCTGAACCTCCAATCCCACTACCTCGCTGATGACGGGGCCAGGTCTGTGTTCAAGGAGAGCCAGAACCGCATCAAGACCATGGCTCTCATCCACGAGGAACTCTATCAGCGTGAGGACCTGTCGAGGATCAACCTGGCCGAATACATCAACGGGCTGGCCAGGAACCTGATGGCCTCCTATTCCATCCAGAGCGGCCGCATAAGCCTTGTCATGGATCTCGAGGATGCCGACATAGCCCTGGACACAGCCATCCCCTGCGGTCTCATCGTCAACGAGATCGTTTCCAATTCCCTCTCCCACGCCTTCCCGGGCAACCAGAGCGGCCAGATCAAGATCGATTTCAAGACGCGCGACCCCGGAAACTATGAACTGACGATCCTTGATGACGGCATTGGACTGCCTCCCGAACTGAACGTGAAGGAAACGAGGACACTGGGGCTGAGGCTCATTACGATCCTTGCGGAGCAGCTGGGGGCCGATCTTCATATCGAGCGGAACGGTGGTACGGTCTTCCGCCTGACCTTTCAGGAGTATCTGGAAGCGGGGACGGAGATGTACTGAAAGTCAGTGCCAAGTACATAGTACAAAGTACCAAGTAGGAACAAAGGACGCAGAACGCAGGACACAGAAGGGAGCTTCAAACTTCAGACATCAAACATTAAACAGTCTTTACTGGACGCTAGACTCTAGACACTGTATTTTCCCCCCTATGCTCAAGATCGAGAACCTCTCCAAATCCTACGGCTCCCAGACCCTGTTCCGGGAGGTCTCCGTCACCATTAACAGGGGCGAGAGGGTGGGTCTCGTGGGGAGGAACGGGCACGGAAAGACGACCCTTCTGAGACTTCTCACGGGGGAGGAGGTTCCCGATTCCGGGAGGATATCCTTTCCCAGGGGCTACCGCATCGGGTATCTGGACCAGCGGCCAAAGTTTGCCTGCCGGACGGTTCTCGAAGAGGCGGCCCTCGGCCTGCCCGATGAAGAGAAGGACCAGACCTGGCGAGCGGAAAAGGTCCTCGGCGGTCTCGGTTTTTCCAGAGAGGACCTGTCGCTCTCACCCGACACATTATCGGGGGGCTACCAGGTTCGGCTCAGCCTGGCCAGGCTGCTGGTTTCCGAGCCGGATCTTCTTCTGCTGGACGAACCGACAAACTTTCTCGACATTGTAGCCATCCGCTGGCTCGAGAAGTTCTTTCTTGCCTGGAAAGGGGAACTCCTCGTTGTGACCCACGACCGAAGTTTCATGGATGCGGTAACGGATCACACCATGGGCATCCACAGGCAGAAGATCCGCAAAATGCCCGGGGATACGGGAAAATACTACAGTCAGATCGCGGCGGAAGAGGAGGTGCACGAAAAATCGCGCTTGAACATAGAAAAAAAACGCCGGCAGACAGAGCAGTTCATCAGGAAATTCCGGGCCAAGGCCCGCCTTGTGGGACTTGTCCAGTCCCGTATCCGGACCCTTGAAAAACAGAAGGTTCCCGAAAGGCTCGAGGCCATAAGGACCCTTGATTTTTCTTTCAGGAAAGCTCCCTTCGAAGGGAAGGTGGTGATGGAAGCCAGGGATGTCTGCTACCGCTGGTCGCCCGATTCCCCGGAACTTTTCAGTAAGCTTCATGTGGTGATCGGCAGCCAGGACCGCATCGCGGTCATCGGCCCCAACGGCAGAGGAAAATCCACTTTCCTGAGGGTCCTGGCCGGTGAACTCTCTCCCACAAGGGGGGAGGTCCGGACCCACAACCGGACGCGCACCGGTTTTTACGGACAGACCAATGTCGAGAGGCTCGAGCCCAACCGCACGGTTGTGGAGGAACTGCTGTCCGTGGAACCGGACCATTCCCTGACGAGGGCAAGGTCCATAGGCGGCACCATGATGTTCGAGGGAGACGCCGCCTTAAAGAAGGTTTCGGTGCTTTCAGGGGGGGAGAAGTGCCGGGTCCTCCTGGGCAAACTGCTCGTTCAGCCGCACAACCTCCTGCTGCTGGACGAACCCACGAACCACCTGGATATGGACTCGTGCGAAGCCCTTCTTGACGCTCTGGAGGAGTTCGACGGGGCCGTTGTGATCGTCACCCACAACGAGATGTTCCTCCACAGCCTGGCCGAGAGGCTGCTTGTCTTCGACAGGCGTTCGGCATCCCTGTTCGAGGGGACCTATCAGAATTTCCTGGAGGAAGTGGGGTGGGAGTCGGAGGAGGAGGAAAGTCAGGGCGAAGGGCGAAGGGCGGAGGGCGGAGCGAAGGCAAGCAAGAAGGAAACGAGAAAGGAGAGGGTCAGGCTTGCCCAGGAACGTTCCAAAGAGTGTAAACCCTTCCAGGATAAGGTGAAACAGCTGGAAAACAAGATCAGTGAGATGGAAAAACGGCTGGATCACGTTAACGGAGAGCTGATCGAGGCCTCGACTTCGGGGAATGGTGAGCGCATCTCCGTCTTGTCGAGAGAATTTAACGACCTTAAAGCGGAGATGGAGGGATGCTATCAGGCGCTTTTCGAAACGACGGAAAAGCTGGAGGAGATGGAGGAAAGCTGGAACAGGAAGATGGAAAATGGAGAATAGAAAATAGAAAATGGAGAATAGAAAATAGAAAATGGAGAATGAGGGCTGGGGATGGAGGAGACCTTTGGACGTCATCGATTTGTCCAAGGGACCCTGTTTTGAATTTTGAATATGGAACCTTGAATACCAGTCATTCAGGAGGCCCATCATGAAGATCGTTGTCCTCGACGGCTATACCCTGAACCCCGGGGACCTGTCCTGGGGTGAACTCGAAGGGCTCGGGGAGTGCACCGTTCATGACAGGACCTCCGCCGACATGCTGATGCAAAGGGCACAGGGAGCCCGGATCCTCCTTACCAACAAGGTCATCCTCGACCGCGAGGCGATGGAGAAGCTGCCGGATCTGTCCTACATCGGTGTCCTGGCTACCGGTTACAATGTCGTGGACCTGGAGGCGGCCGGTGAGAGGGGGATCACGGTCACCAACGTCCCCGCCTACAGCACCGATTCG
>CP070698.1:1953733-1970718 GCA_020349685.1 bacterium | reverse complement strand
TTTCGTCCACGTTGGGTGTGATCACCTGGTACTTGAGACCGGTGAGGTCCAGAAGCTCCTTGCGCCTGGGGGACCCGGAGGCGAGGATGACCTTCTTTCTGCGGAACCAGCGCTTGGAGAAACGGACAGGCATACGCTATTCCCTTGTATAGCTCGTACAGTCCAAGGTCCAAAGTCCAAGGTCCAAAGAAAAACCTTTCCGCCCCCTTTGGGCTTTGGTCTTTGGGCTTTGGTCTATTTTATGAACTCCCACGGCAGCTCCCCCGTATCGCGTCCGTAGAGGATCTGTTCCGCCTTGGGGAGAACCTTCGCCAAACGTTTCATTGATACACCGCCGGGAGGCAGCTTGTCCAGCACATCGGCCACCGACCTGTCCCCCAGGGACAGGAGGGCGTCCAGGTAAGCTCCCCTGACGGATCCGGTCTGGACCTTTACTCCCCCCAGGGGGCCGAGGCCGGAACGTACCTTTTTCAGGCGCTGGGCGAGGGTGGTTTCCGAGGCAATGGGAACCCTCTCAAAAGCCGTGCGCGGCTTTGGAACGAAGGGGTTGACGCTCACCGTTATCGTCCCCGCCTTACCTCTGGGCCGGCCCCAGTGTATCACCCTCTCCCTCAGTTTTCGGACAAGTCCCACGATGCCGTCCACATCACTCTCCCTCTCTCCCGGGAGGCCCACCATGAAGTAGAGCTTCAGGTTGGGTACACCCGCCTTAAGGAGGATGTCCGTTTTCTGAAGGAACTGAACATCTGTTATCCTCTTGCCGATGGCGCTTCTCAGGTCCTCCGATCCGGCCTCAGGGGCCAGGGAGACTGTACGATGACCGGATCGCACCAGCAGTTCGGCCAGTTGAGGGGTTATCCTTTCCACCCTCAGGGAAGAGGGCGAAAAGCCGCCGCCACGATCGAGAAGGTGGCCTGCCATCCTTTCCAGTTCAGGGTGGTAGGACACCGCTGTTCCCACCAGCCCGATGGTCCTGCGGTAATGCAGTCCCCGTTCCGCCTCCTTTTCAAAAGATTTCATTCCCAGAAAGCGCACCGGGCCGCACACGGCCCCGGCGGCGCAGAAGAGGCATCCGGCCCCACAGCCTCTCGATACCTCCAGGGGATACAGGTTCCCGAATTCGGATCCGGTGCTGATAACGGCCGGACGGGCAGGATTATTGTTCAGATCTCCGAGAAGGGCTGGCGAGACGGTAAAGGGACCGCCCGCTGCCGGACGGGGAAGGAGAAAGGAACTCCCCGGAGCCTCTTCGCCCTGGTACCTGCCCGGCACATAGGCACCAGCGATCATCCCCATGCCGTCGAGAAGGCCTTCCCTGTCGGCGCTGGAGGCAAGGTTATCCATGAGCCCGGGCAGGACCGGCTCGGCATCACCCAGGAAGACCGCATCGAAAACAGGGGCGCATGTTTCAGGGTTTATGGTGAGGGCCACACCCCCCGCGATCAGGAGGGGCCGGTCTGTTTTGGAAGCCGCCAGGACCCTTCCCGTTTCCAGCAGCCGCGGGAGGTGAACCATGTCCGGCTGATAGGAAACGGAAAGGGCGACGGCATCGAACTCCTGAAGGGACCGTCCACCATCCGGGAAAGTGAGGGACGTCCCGTCCCAGAAGACCCTTCTGGCATCAAACCTCCGATCCTCCAGAAAGGCTCTGAGAATCGTCTGGTAACCGAGGTTTGACATGCCCACCCGATAATTGTTCGGGTAAACCACAGCCACCTTGCGACCGCCGCTCCGGGAGTGCGGCGAGATCCAGGCCTCTGTAGAAGCGGCCCTGGCAGGCACAGGGGATCAATCCGCCTGACGCCTTAGAAAAGCGGGAACCTCGAACTCCTCCTCTTCGATGAGGGTCACCGAGGGCCGCCTAACCTTGTCGGAGGGCTGTTCCAACTCTTTTTTTCTCACGTAGGCCGGGATCTCGGTGTCGTTGGATTTGTCGCCCCTCATGGAAAAGGCCAGATCGCGGGCCTTGTGCCCGTGTTCGCGGCCGAACCCTGTGGCGATAACGGTGACCATTAAATCATCGCCCACAGTGTCGTCCTCGACCCAGCCGAAGATGATCTCGGCCTCATCGTGGACAGCGCTGCGTATTATGGAGGAGGCGTGCTGGATCTCCTGGATGCCTACATCGGAACCGGCCGTTATGTTGATCAGCACACCGGTGGCGCCGTCGATGCTGTTGTCTTCGAGAAGGGGGCTCGAGATGGCGGTCTGGGCCGCCTCCGCAGCCCGGTCATCTCCATCGGCGATCCCTGTCCCCATGAGGGCCCGCCCCTTTCCCTCCATGATGCGTTTGACATCCGCGAAGTCCAGGTTGATCCGGCCCGGTTTGGTGATGAGATCGCTGATCCCCCTCACGGCGCAGTTAAGAACATCATCGACGATCTCAAAAGCATCGCTTGCCCTCGCCCCGTGCTTGATAACGGAGAATATCCTGTCGTTGGGGATGACGATGAGCGTATCCACGCATTTGCGCAGCTCCTCAAGGCCCGTATCGGCGTTTCGCATTCTGACGCGGCCCTCGAAATCAAAGGGCTTGGTGACCACGCCCACGGTCAGGGCGCCTGACTCCTTGGCCAACCGTGCCACCACCGGCGCGGCGCCGGTTCCCGTACCTCCCCCCATTCCGGCCGTTATGAAAACCATCTCGGTGCCTGTGAGGTTTTCCTTGATAAGATCCAGGCTCTCCTCAGCCGACTTGCGACCCACTTCGGGGTCGGCACCTGCCCCGAGACCATGGGTCACCGAGACGCCGAGCTGTATCTTCATTTCGGCTAGCGAGGTCTTCAGAGCCTGGGCGTCCGTATTGGCCGCTATGAACTCCACAGTCCTCAGGCGGGACTGGATCATCGTGTTCAGGGCGTTCCCACCGCCACCCCCTACCCCAATGACCTTTATCCTGGCCTTGAGGTCTCTGCTGTCCTCAACAAATGTAAACATCAGTTCACCTCCCAACGGCGGGCATCCCGGATAGCCCGCTTAAATCCCAGATCTCAGATCTCAGATCTCAGAATCATGCACTGTGCATTGTTTGAGATTTGAGATTTGAGATTTGAGATCGATTAGAAGAACTCCTTCAACCATCCTTTCATTTTCAGGAGGATCCTGTCGAAGATCCCCGTTTCGTTGGTTCCGAACCCGCCCTCACCGGCGTGGGTGGAGGCGTATTTGACCAGACCCACCGCCGTGGCGTACATGGGGCTGTTGACCACATCCACCAGGCCGCCTATATCCATGGGAGTTCCGCGGCGGACAGGCAGGTTAAAGACCTGTTCGGCCAGTTCGGTCATACCGGGCATGATCACGGTGCCGCCGGTAATGACCACGCCGGAGGCGATCCTGTCGTCGAACCCCGACTTCAGGATCTCCCTGTTGATGAGGTCGAAGAACTCCTCGGCCCTGGGCTCGATGATCTCAGCAAGGGACAGACGCGACACGGTCCTTGGTTTGTGTCCACCGACGGAGAGAACCTCCACCTCCTCTTCGTCTCCCACGAGATCCGTGAGGGCGCACCCGTGTTTTTTCTTGATCTTTTCCGCTTCTGTCGCAGGCGTCCTGAGGCCGTAGGCGATGTCGTTTGTCAGGTTTACGCCCCCCAGGGCAAGGACGGCAGTATGCTTGATGCTCCCGTTTCCCAGTATGGCGACATCGGTGGTCCCTCCACCAATGTCCACCAGGGCCACACCCAGTTCCTTCTCCTCCTCCGTGAGCACGGCATCGGCCGCTGCCAGGGGCTCTAAGACGATATCCAGAACATCCAGCCCGGCACGATGGCAGCACTTGATGATATTCTGGGCCGAGGTGACGGCTCCCGTGACGATGTGGACGCGGGCCTCGAGCCGGACCCCCGACATGCCGAGGGGATCCCTTATACCGTCCTGGTCATCCACGATGTACTCCTGGGGAAGGATGTGGATCACCTCGCGATCAAGTGGCATGGCTACCGCCTGGGCGGCATCGATAACCCTCTCGATATCCTTCTTGGAGACCTCCTTGTTCTTTACAGCCACAACGCCATGGCTGTTGAAACCCTTGATGTGACCGCCGGCGATGCCGGCATAGACCCCCTGTATGGGAGTCCCCGCCATGAGTTCGGCCTCCTCGATCGCCTTCTTTATGGAATCCACCGTGTAGTCGATATTGATGACCACACCCTTGCGGAGACCTTTGGAAGGCGTGGTCCCGATACCGATGATCTCGCACTTGCCGCCGTTATCCACGGCGGCCACGACCGCGCATATCTTTGTCGTTCCTATGTCCAGTCCGACAACTATCCTCTCCTTGCCCTTGGCCATGTGTCTATCCTCCCGCGTGGGAAATACCGCTTTCCCCGGGCGTATCGAATTTCCTTTCCGGCATCCCGATGACACGCCCCTCGAAGCGAAGGTCGTATCCCGGCAAGCGGTTATCAAAAAACCCGGATTCCATGAGACGGGCCAGCCTCTCAACCTGACCAGCCGTCGCCCCCTGCTCCATTACGAGGACCGTACCGCTCCCCATGAGAGAGACCCGGACCAGTTTTCCCTCCACTCCCAGCTCGGATATCTTTTCAGGACCGAGGAGGCCGGACCGGGAAATGCTCTGGAGAATCTCCAGGGCCGGCTTTGCCCCGGCTACCACCCACCCGGGCTCCACCGGGTCAGAAACGCCCGTGATGACCGGGTAACCCTCCGGGTAGGAGTCGAGGACCGCCATAGCAACCCCTTCGCCATCGACCAGGACGAACCGTCTGCCCAGGACGACGGCCGCAGGGACCCTCTCCTTAACCGAGATCCTCAATGTGTCCGGGAGTTCCCGCACCACCGTGGCGTCGCTGACCGAGGGGTGCGAGACCACCTTTCGGCGAACCTCTTTCAGATCGATCTTCAGCAGGGGATCTCCTTTCCCCACGCCCGCCAGTCGTTCTATGCTCTGGGGCGTTACGTCACGGCACCCTTCCACCTCGACAAACTTCACCGACAGGGACTCGAGCTGAGCAGCCTTTTCAAAACCCAGGTAGGCTCCGTAGAGCAGGCCGAGGACCAGCGTCCCGGCCGCGGCTCCCCTGAGGATCCACCAGGTCCTGCGCAGCACGAATCGGACGGAGGCTCCCGACCGCTTCTTCCTGACCGCTGATACCCGTTTGGCCGGTTTGCGCGGTCTTGGAGCCTTTTTTGCCGCTTTTGATCTCACCGGCTTCCCTCTCCGGCCGATTGGAGCATCTGGAGGACGAGCTCGACAAAACCGATCCCCACGCCGGCAGCCGATTTGGGCAGCAGGCTGTTGGGGGTCATTCCCGGTATGGTATTGACCTCGATCACCTCGAACCGATCGCCCGCCCCCCTGAAATCAACTCTCACGGCCCCGCAGCACCTCAGGGCCCTGGCCGCTGCGAGGGCGGATTCCTTAACCTTCCTCGTGGCCTTGTCGCCGATGGGAGCGGGGACACGGTATTCCTCGGCTCCGGTGATGTATTTCGTCTCGTAATCATAGAACCCCGTCTTGGTGACGATCTGAACCACAGCCAGAGGCCGGTCATTGAGCACACCCACCGTGAGATCGTCTCCTTCAACGAACTCCTCAATCAGGACGTTCTGATCATGGGAAGCGGCGAGGCTTATCGCTGCGCCCAGTTCACCTTCATCCCTCACTACCGAGATACCTATGGTCGATCCCTCACGGTTCGGCTTGACAACGACGGGCAGACCCATATTCAGGGGCGCGTCGTAGCTCCCAGGCCCCAGCTCAGCGTATGCCGGGGTGGGGATGCCCTGGGAGATGAGGACCCGTTTGGTCATGATCTTGTCCATCGCCAGGGCCGATGCCAGGACACCGGGGCCGGTATAGGGCACACCCATGAGCTCGAGGGCTCCCTGGATCGTCCCGTCCTCACCGCCCCTTCCGTGAAGGGCGATGAACGCCGTTTCTACTCTCTCCCGGTGCAGTTCCTCCACCCAGGGTCCCTGCGTGTCGATGCCCACGGCATCGATTCCCCCCTCGAGAAGGGCCGCCAGAATGGCTTTGCCGGTGGTCAGGGAGACTTCACGTTCGGCGGAAATGCCGCCCATCAGGACTCCCACCCTTTTGGCCTTCATTGTTTCGGGCTTGCGCGGACTCGAGCTATCCATCGATAATCCTGACCTCCTCCTGAAGCACCACACCGTAATGTCTGTGAACCGTTTCCTTGACCTTGCGCGCGAGGGTCAGAAAATCCGAGGCCGTGGCTCCGCCCACGTTCACGAGGACGTTGGCATGGACCTCCGAAACCTGGGCGCCGCCGCACCGCTCCCCTTTCATCCCCGCTTCGTCGATGAGCCTCCCCGCGCTGTCACCTTCGGGGTTGCGGAACCAGCAGCCCGCGCTGGGTATCCCTGCCGGCTGGCTCTCCTTCCTCCTGGCGGCCACGGTTTTCATCCTCGAACGCACCTCCTCCCGGGTGGAAGGTGTCAACCGGAACTTCGCCGCGAGGATGATATGACCTTCGGGGAGCTGCGACGAGCGGTAGGAAAAGCCCATTTCACTCCCCTGGACCCATCGTGATTCCCTGCCGTCAAAAAGCAGAACCTCGTCGATGACATTCGCGATCTCACCGCTGCTTGTTCCGGCGTTCATGAGAACAGCGCCGCCGACTGTCCCCGGTATCCCGGTGAGACACTCCATTCCCGAAAGACCCTTCTCGGCCGAGCTGTTCACGAGAGCGGCGAGAGATACCGCCGCGCCCGCCACAAGCGTCAGGTCATCCTCCCGTTGTACGCGGGTGAATTCGCCGCCAAGCCTCAGAACACATCCGCGGTACCCTCCATTGCCAAAGACGAGGTTTGTACCCCCGCCCATCACGACCCACGGTATCCCCTCCTCCTCGAGACAGCCCAGAAGGGCAAGAACATCCTGAACGTTGTCGGGCACCGCGAAAAGGGCTGTGGGGCCGCCTACCCTGAGGGAAAGGTGCCGGTGGAGGGGCTCATCTTCCCTGAGCTCACCCTTAAAGCCCTTTTCCCTTATCTTTCCGGTCAGGGAACCAGTCATCATTTTCCAAGCCTTTCAAGGATCTGTTCTCCGGCTTTCCAGATATCCCCTGCTCCCAGGGTCAGCAGAAGGTCGCCGGCCTTCAGTTCCTTTGCTGCTCTTTGAACAGCGACATCCCATCCGCCGATGTACTCGACGCTCCTGTGGCCGTGATTGGTGATGGACCTGGCGACGTCCTTCCCGCTCAGGCCCGGAATGGGGTCTTCTCCAGCGGAATAGATGTCGCAAACAAGGACCCTGTCGGCGTTGTGAAAAGCCATGCCGAACTCCTGCAGGAGATCCTGCGTGCGGCTGAACCTGTGAGGCTGGAAAAGTGCCACGACGCGGCCCTTCCAGCCGTGTCGCGCGGCACTGAGGGTGGCGCTGATCTCAGCGGGGTGGTGGGCATAGTCGTCGTAGACCTCCACACCCCGGGCTTCCCCTTTTTTCTGGAATCGTCTCTGGGTGCCGGAGTAGGCGGCCAGGGCTCCCGCGATAACGTCGAAAGGCACTTCCAGTTCCAGTCCCACAGCGATGGCCGCCAGAGAATTGTAGACGTTGTGCAGGCCCGGCACCGGCAGGCGAACCTGACCCAGTTCATCGGCACCCAGGAACGCCGTGTAGAGGGATGTGAACCCCTCATGGATGATGTCCGTCGCTTTGACATCCGCC
Organism: bacterium; assembly: GCA_020349685.1. Classification (GTDB taxonomy): domain Bacteria; phylum BMS3Abin14; class BMS3Abin14; order BMS3Abin14; family BMS3Abin14; genus JALHUC01. The sequence goes on along the minus strand of CP070698.1, from coordinate 1,963,065 downwards.
TGGGCCGTCAGCCCGTAAGCAATCACGGGCCTTTCCACCTCAGCGAGCATCCCGGCCACCTCGGTATCATCCACGCAAAGGACGGCGCGCCCGTAAAAGGGCACCTTGTCGAGGAAGCGCCGGAAGGCGGCTCTGAGCTCCTTGAAATCACCGTAGTGGTCCATGTGTTCGTTGTCGATGTTGGTGACGACCGCGATGGTGGGTGTCAGCTGCAGGAAGGAACCGTCGCTCTCGTCGGCCTCGGCCACAAGAAAATCCCCTTCACCCAGGCGCGCATTGGTTCCGAGGATGCCCAGTTTCCCGCCGATGACCACCGTTGGATCCAGGCCGGCCTCCCCCATGATGGTCGCGACCATGGAGGTCGTCGTTGTCTTGCCGTGGGACCCGGCGATTGCGATCCCGTATTTCATCCGCATGAGTTCGTTGAGCATCGTCGCACGGGGTATGACAGGTATCCCCGCCTGCCTGGCAGCCGTAACCTCCGGGTTGTCCTGCTTTACAGCCGATGAGGTGACCACGACATCGGCCTCCCCCACGTTCTTGCCGGCGTGACCGACGGCCACCTTGCACCCCAGGTGCACGAGGCGTTTTGTTGTCTCACTCTGGACCAGGTCCGAGCCGGACACCTCGTAACCGAGGTTCGCCAGAACTTCTGCGATCCCGGACATTCCGATGCCGCCGATGCCGACGAAATGGATGTGCCTTGTCTTTCTCAGTTTGACCAAGCTTTTACTCCCCGTGTCTATGTGTCTATGTGTCTATGTGTCTAAGTGACTAAGTAATTACCTGGATACCTGGTTACCTTGATACTTGGATACCTCGTTAAACCCATACTGAACTTTCCCCGTGTCACCGTGTCTCCGCGTCACCGTGTCCCTGTGTGCCCAATCGTTTCAGTTCCTCCTCCACGATCCTCTCTGCCGCGTTCCTGATGCCAGCCCTGAAGCTGGCCGTGGCCATGTCCGCCAGGAGCCCCGGTGCCCCGAAGAGCCTTTCGAGCTGCTTGAAAAGGAGGTCTGCCGTCGCGTCCCCGGGCTGGATCACAACGGCGGCACCCCTCTCCTCCATCCAGCGCGCATTCAAACCCTGATGCCCTCCGGCAGCGTGCGGGTAGGGTATGAGGACAGCGGGAAGGCCCGAGGCGGTCAGCTCCGACACAGCCATGGCGCCGGCTCTCGACAGGCACAGATCGGCCCTTGCGTAAGCGTCCGCCATACCGGTGATAAAGGGGACAACCTCCACGTCCGCGACTCCCATCCTTCGGTAGGCCTCCCTCACCGATTCCTCATGGGCATTGCCGGTCTGGTGGATCACGGCAAGATCCGGGAAATCCTGTTTGAGCCTGGGCACCACATCCAGCACCAGGTTGTTAATCTGTTGCGCCCCCTGGCTCCCTCCGAGGACGAGGAGGGTCTTGCGGCCGGGCGGCCTCGTCAGTCCGGGTTCCGGGAGGACCTCGGGTCTTATGGGGTTGCCCGTTATCATCGTCTTTTCGAGAGGGAACTTTTCGTTCGGGCTCGCAAAACCCTGGTAGATCCTCTGGGCGAAACGTGCCAGAACCTGGTTGGCCCTGCCAGGCGAAACGTTCTGCTCGAGGATGGACCTTGGCAGGCCTCTCATTGCTGCCGCCAGAACTGCAGGCACCGAGGCGTATCCACCCACACCGATCACAAGGTCAGGCCGCAGGCGCCCGAGGATCCAGAACGCTCTCGCTGCCGCAGCAACCAGAGCCACGGCGCGGGCGATCCCCGCAATAAATCCGTAGCCCACCACGCCACGGACAGGCAGGGTGACCAGCGTATAGCCAAGTGCGGGAACCACCTTCGTCTCCAGGCCTCTTTCAGCGCCCATGAAGACCACCTCCACGTTGCTCCTTGACCGGGTGAACTCACCGGCCAGGGCAATGCCCGGAAAGAGATGCCCGCCGGTCCCGCCTCCCGCGATCACCAGTTTCATATCTCCCTGCTCCTGCCAGCCAGGTTGAGGAGGATCCCCGCTGCTATCATCGAGGTCAGAAGCGAAGAACCTCCGTAGCTGATGAAAGGAAGGGGCAGCCCCTTGGTGGGCAGCAGGCCCAGGACGACCATACAGTTGATGAGAGCCTGGAGACCGATCATGAGGGTCAGGCCAGCACCCAGGAGAGCCCCGAAACTGTCCGGAGCCGCGGAGGAGACCTTCATGCCCTTGACGATCAGCACGGCAAAAAGAGCCATAACGATGGCCACCCCGATGAATCCCAGCTCTTCCCCGATGACCGCCAGAATGAAATCGGTGTGCGACTCGGGCAGGAAGAACAGTTTGCTCTTGCCCGCACCCAGACCGGTACCGAACAGACCACCGTCCCCGAAAGCGACGTAGGACTGAATCAGCTGGAAGCCGGATCCATTGTATTCCTGCCACGGATCGAGGAACGCCTTGATCCGCTGCACCCTGAAATCCTTCGCCATGATCAGATAGGCGACAACAGGTGTGGAAGCGATGGCGATACCTGCCAGCACCCTTCCCGGCACACCCGACATGAACAGCATCAGGCAACCGAGCATTCCGATGAAGATGGCCGTTCCAAGGTCGGGCTCCCTGGCCACCAGGAGAAAAACCACAGCCAATACCGCCATGGGGGGGATGAGCAGTCTGGGTTCGGTTCTGAGCCGGTCGCCTCGCGTGGAAAGGTATCGGGCCATGTACATGACCACAACCAGCTTCGCGAACTCTCCGATCTGCAGCGACACGCCCCCGAGGCGGAACCACCTCGAAGCGTTGTTGGCCGTATGCCCGAGGGGCGTGAGCACGAGGATCAAGAGAAGGACCGTTATGGTGAGCAGTGCGATCACGCTCTTTTCCCAGACCCCGTAGGGGACGGCAGCAGCCGCAAGCAGGGCCATGATCCCCACCATGAGAAAAAAGATCTGTCGCTTGAAATAGTAATAACCGTCCCCTCCGTGTTCCGTGTCGGCGCGCACCGCACTGGCGGAAAAGACCATTACCGTACCGAGGATCGCCAGAGCGAGAACAGCGATGACAAGGGTCGGATCCAGCCTCAAATGCCTCATCGGACAAGTCCCATGTATTTGCGGGCCGCTTTTTTGAAAACGCGCCCCCTCTCCTCGTACCCGCTGAACATGTCAAAGCTCGAGCATGCCGGTGAAAAAAGGATCTCGCTTCCCGGTCGTGCACGCTGGACTGCCAGCCTCACAGCCTCGTCGACATCCTTTACGATCACCGTCCGGGTAGCTCCGTTGAACGCCTCCTCCATCCTCTTTGCCGCCTCACCGAGGAGGATGAGGTGGCTGACCTTCTTCTGGATGACCTCCTTCAGTGGATCGTAGGAGGTTCCCTTGTCCTTTCCGCCGAGGATGAGGATCACATCGCTTCCCAACCCCTCAAGGGACCTGAGGGTCGCCCCCACGTTGGTTCCCTTTGAATCGTTGTAGACCGGAACACCTCTGAAATAGCCAAGCAGTTCCATCCGGTGTTCGAGTCCGGAAAAACTCTGAAGGGCCCTGGCCATGGCACCGCGCCCGATGCCCATCCTGCAGGCGACAGCAGTGGCCGCCAGTGCGTTTTCCAGGTTGTGCGTCCCCCTGAGGGTAAGGGAGTTGACCGCCGCCACGGGGAACTCTTCCCCCCCCTCGCGCAGGATGATCCATCCTTCCTTCACAAAAGCGCCCTCCGGAAGGCCGTGTTTCCTGCTGAAGGGAAAGCTTTTTATGGAAAGGTCCGCTGTCACTCTGCTCACCCACTCATCGTCATCGTTAAGGACAGCCCAGTCATCAGAATCCATGCGGGAAAAGATGCGGAGTTTCGCAGACACGTATTCGTCCAGATCCGCATGACGGTCGAGATGGTCCGGCGAGATGTTGAGCATCGCGGCAATGGCCGGACGGAAAGTCTCCACGGTCTCCAGCTGAAAGCTCGAGACTTCCGCAACGATAAAGTCGAGGTTGTCGTCCCTGTCCACAAAACGGGTGACCGGCGTACCCAGGTTGCCGCCCGCGGGAGCGTTCAGCCCTTCCATCTTTGCCATGAGGTCCACCAGGGTAACGGTGGTCGACTTTCCGTTGCTCCCGGTGACGGCGACCCAGGGCGCGGTGGTGAGTCTGAAAGCAAGTTCCATCTCCCCCAGGACCCAGGCGCCCCTTTTTGCCGCCACCGTAAGGGCCTGAAGATCGTACGGCACACCGGGGCTGATCACGATGAGGGGGAACTTTTCGAACAGTTCCGGTGGGTGTCCCCCCCAATGCACCCTGATGGAGGGGTCCAGGAGCGACATGTCCACCATCGAATCCTCACGCCTGGCTTTTTCGCTCACCTCGACAGCGCACCCCATCTCCGCGAGAAGGTTGGCCGCCGAGATCCCCGAACTTCCGAGACCCACGACAAGAACCTGGCTGCCCTCGCTGAGCAGACGCATCAGGGGATCTTTTATGTCACGGAACCTTATGGCCAATGTTCACCTTACCTTCAGGGTGCTGAGCGACACGAGCACCAGGATGATGGAGATGATCCAGAACCGGACGATGATCTGCGGTTCCGGCCAGCCTTTCTTCTCGAAATGGTGATGCAGGGGAGCCATGAGAAACACCCGCTTGCCAAAGAGCCGGAAGCTGATGATCTGGATGATGACGCTCAATGTTTCCAGGACGAACAGCCCTCCCGCCAGAACAAGAAGGGCCTCGTGTTTCGACACGACAGCAAGCAGCCCGAGAGCGGCACCTAAAGAGAGGGAACCGATATCTCCCATAAAAACCTGAGCCGGATAGGTGTTGAACCACAGGAAACCCAGACTCGCGCCCACCATGGCTCCCGCAAATGTGGCCAGTTCCCCTGCCTCGGGCACGAAAACGATCTGGAGGTATTCCGCGAACCTGGCGTGGCCCGAGAGATAGATAAGCAGGGCAAAGGCCGAGGAGGCGAACATGATGGGTCCAATGGCCAGCCCGTCGAGTCCGTCCGTCAGGTTCACACCGTTGGAGGTGCCTATGATAACGAGGACCACGAAGGGTATATAGAACCAGCCGAGGTTGACCAGGGCCTCCTTGAAGAAGGGCAGCTGCAGATGATGGCCCCATTTGCTGGAAGGGTAGAAGTAAAGGTAAAGAGCCACTATCAGGGCCATAAGCAGCTGGAGACTGAACTTGCTGCGAATGGAAAGGCCCTTCCTCTTCTTCCCGTAGAGTTTCATCATGTCATCCACCAGCCCCAGGCCGCCGAACCCGGCAAAGGTGATAAGCACGACCCACACCATCCTGTTGGACAGGTCCGCCCAGAGAAGAGTGGAAAAAAATATGGCGAGGAGGATGAGCAGCCCACCCATCGTCGGTACGTCGGCCTTGAGTACGTGCCCCTCTGGGAGATATTCCCGGACATAGTTGCCGGGCTGGGCCGTCTTCAGACGGCCGATCACCCAGGGACCGAGTATGAAACTGATCCCCAGGGCGGTGAGTACGGAGAGGACGGTCCGGAAAGTGATATAGCGGAAAACATCAAAGCCGGGATCGACCGTTCTGAGGTGCATGAAGAGCTTGTAGAGCACCTACATCCCTCCCGAGCCTGCCCTGGCCCTCTTGTCACCAAAGGAATTCATTATCTCCTCCATCTTTACAGCCCGCGAACCCTTGAACAGGACCCACACGCCCTCGATGAGAAGAGGTTCGAGGGATGCGGCGGCCTCCTCGTTGTCCTCGCACTGAATGATCCTGGACAGGTCCATACCTCCCTCGCGGGCTCCCTTGGCTATGTGGCGGCCGGGGGAACCTACCGCGATCAGGTAATCTATGCCCAGCCTGGCCGCGTCAAGGCCCACCTGGAGGTGACCTTCGGCAAAATAATCTCCCAGTTCCTTCATCTCTCCTAATACGGCGATCGTAACCCCCTCCTGGCTGAGTTGGGCCAGGCTGGTCAAAGCCGCCTGAACTGAGAGTGGATTGGCATTATAGGTGTCGTCGATGAAATGAACGCCGGGGAAGGGAGAGTATATCTCTCCGCGCCCGTCCGCCGGCCTCCATGTGCTGAGGCCTGCCATCATCTGTTCCGCCGAAACATCGAGGGGCAGGGTCAAAGCCACCGCGGCCAGCGCGTTTTCCACAAAATGCCTTCCGAACCCCTTGAGATTGACCTTGTCCTTCCCGGTCGGCAGGGTGAGGACAAAGGACGTTTCCCCTTCCGACAGGACGATCTCCTCCGCGGAGACATCCCCCTTCCCGATACCGTAGGTGATCACATCGCAAGACACCTTTTCCTTGAAACCGGCCTGGTTCGGATCATCGGCATTGATGGCGCACCATCCGGACGGCGGGATCTCCTCCAGGACCGATCCCTTTTCAACCACCAGGTTTTCCAGCGTCCTGAAACCTTCGAGGTGCGCCCAGCCGATGCGCGTGAGGACCGCGGCGTCCGGTTTGAGGAGGGATGCGAGGTGCCGCACCTCCCCAGGAATGTTGGCTCCGATCTCCAGGACCGCGTAACGATGGAAATCCTGGAGATTCATCAGGGAGAGGGGCAGCCCGATGTGGTTGTTCAGGTTCCCGGGGTTCTTCAGGCATGGGCCTGTCGTGGACAGGATGCTCGCCGCCATCTCCTTGGTGGTTGTCTTGCCCACGCTTCCCACCACCGCCAGCACCGGAAGCGAATGACGGCCCCGCCAATGGGATGCGAGGGACTGAAGGGCCTTGAGGGTGTCCGGGACGACGATGGTGGGGATCGGCGCCAGTTCTCGGTCTTCCGGCCTGGCCTGACTGTCCACAACGGCGAGAGCCGCTCCCCGCCTGGCTGCCTCCGGCAGATGATCGTGTCCGTCGTGGAACTCACCGCGCAGCGCGATGAAGATCTCTCCCGGCCTGACGGTGCGGCTGTCGGTGGACACACCTGTGAACAGCTCCGGTCCCACCGCGCTGGTTATCAGTGTACCGCCCGTTCCGGCAACGATGTCTTTCATGCTAAACCGTATCAAAGCTCCTCACCTGCCAGTTTCTCCAAGGCTCTGGCCAGTTCATCAACGTCGGAAAAAGGCAGTATGCGCTTTCCGACGATCTGGTAGTTCTCATGGCCCTTGCCGGCCACGACGACCATGTCTCCGGGTCGGGCCTCCCTGACAGCATGGTCGATGGCTGTCCTTCTGTCGGTGATCCTTTCGACCACACCCGCCGGGTCACCGAGGCCCTCCATGATCTGGTCCAAAATGATCTCGGGATCCTCGCTTCTCGGATTGTCGGAGGTGACGATAACAACATCCGACATCTGGCCCGCCACACTGCCCATGAGCGGACGTTTGGTTTTGTCCCTGTCGCCGCCGCACCCGAAGACGGTTATGACACGGCCCCTTGTGATGGCTCTGGCGTTTTCGAGAACGTTCATCAGGGCGTCAGGCGTGTGAGCGTAATCGACCACCGCCGTAAAAGGCTGTCCCCTGTCTACCTTTTCGAACCTGCCTGGAACCCTGCCAATGAGTGAGAGCCCCTCAGCCATGGTGCCGGCATCGACGCCCAACAGGCCGCAGGAAGCTACAGCGGCCATGATGTTGTACAGGTTGAACCGCCCGGGCAGGGTGGTGGCCACCTCCAACGGCCCCCAAGGCGTGGCCAGTCGGCAGCTGCTTCCCCATTCCTGGATAGTCACGGGGCCTTCCGTCGAGATATCCCCCCTCTGAATACCGAAGGTTATCGTTTCGGTCCCCAGTTCCCGTATGAGCCTCTGACCGAAGGGGTCATCGCAATTAACGACCCGGTGCTTCACATCACTCTCCACGAATAGCCCGGCTTTCGCGCGGTAGTAGCCTTCCATGTCGTTGTGAAAATCCAGGTGATCCCGCGTCAGGTTCGTGAAGACCGCAACCTCCATCTTCACGCCCTTGACCCTGCTCAAGGTGACCGCATGGGAGGAAACCTCCATGACGCAGGCGGTGCATCCGCTCTTTATCATTGCTCCCATAAGACCGAGGAGATCGGGTGACTCCGGAGTTGTCCTCGCCGCGCTGATGATCTGTCCACCCACCAGGTACTGGACCGTTCCGATGAGCCCCGCGGCGATGCCTGCATGCTCGAGGATCCCGTGAACGAGGTAGGAGGTTGTTGTTTTCCCGTTGGAGCCGGTAATGCCGACCACGTTGAGTCTGCCGGAAGGGTCGCCGAAGAAGTTCCTCGATGCCAGAGCGAGGGCTTCCCTGACATCGTAGGCGTAGATGTAGGTCCCTTCCACCCTCTTTTCAGCCCCCCGGGGAACGAGAAACGCCTCAGCTCCGCGGCTGGCCGCATCCTCCAGAAAATCCATGCCGTCGAAATTCTCTCCCTTTACGGCCGCGAACAGGTCACCTTTCGCCGTGCGGCGCGAATCGTACTTTATGGAAGCGATGTCCAGATCCCCGTTTCCCAGGATCTCGATATTTTTGATACCGCTCATCACCTCTTGAAGTCTCAACCGGTTGTCCTCGGCAAGAGTTTGAGGGAAACAACGTTTCCGATGTTCATGCCCGCCACCGGATCCTGTTTCACCACAACACCGGAGCCTGATACCTGCACCCTGGCGCCGATGGAACCGAGGCGTGTCAGAGCTTCCCGGAGTGTCAGCCCCTTCAGATCCGGCATCACCTTGAGATCTCCCGGGTTGGCAGGCATGTCCCCCCGGGCCCACCTGACACCGCTTTCCGGGCTGCCAGGCGGGACCGGTTCAGGAGAAACGGCGGGTATATTAAGATACTTGAGGGTCTTGCTGACGATGTCCGCCCATATGGGGGCGGCTACCACACCCCCGTAGATCTTATCTTTCGGTTCGTCGACGATGACGATGGCCGTAATGGCCGGGTTCCGGGAGGGTGCGAAACCTGCGAAGGAGGCGATGAACGAGTCGCTGGAATAGGTGCCCTCCTCAAGGTCGAACTTCTGGGCTGTCCCGGTTTTCCCGGCGACCCTGTAACCCTCGATGGCCGCCATGGTCCCTGAACCGCCCTGCTCTGTGACGGTTTCCATCATGCGGGTGACTTTCCGGGCTGTTTCTTCACTGATCACCCTTCTGACAACGCCGGGCCTGTTCTGGAGGATCAGATCACCTGCAGACGAGGCGATCCGCGAGACGATATAGGGACGCAGGAGTTCCCCACCGTTGGCGAAAACGTTGACGGCGCTCACCATCTGAAGGGGTGTTACACCCAGTCCCTGGCCGAAAGATATGTTCGCCAGATCCACCTGCGTCCACTGTTTGTCGCTTCTCAAGATCCCCTTGGACTCGCCCGGGAGCAGGACTCCCGTCTTCTCTCCGAAACCGAAGCTTTTCACGTAATTGCCGAGTCGTTCGGATCCCAATTCGAGGCCGACCTTGCTCGCCCCGATGTTGCTGGATTT
>CP070698.1:1940326-1953633 GCA_020349685.1 bacterium | reverse complement strand
GATCGCCCACAGGGTCTGGGGCTGGGGCCTTAAATCCCTGGCCCGTTTTATCTCCCACGTCTCAAGGGTGCTGACGGGTATCGAGATCCATCCGGCGGTAAGGGTCGGCAAGGGTTTTTTTATCGACCACGGGATGGGCGTGGTCATCGGTGAGACCACCGAGATAGGCGATAACGTGACCCTTTACCAGGGGGTGACCCTGGGTGGCGTGAGCCTGAAAAAGGAAAAGCGCCATCCCACCCTGAGGGACAACGTGGTGGTGGGAGCCGGAGCCAAGGTCCTCGGACCCTTCGAGGTAGGCGAGAACAGCCGCATCGGGGCAAATTCCGTTGTGGTGAAAGCCGTACCGCCCAACTCAACGGTTGTGGGCATCCCTGGCCGCATCGTGATCAAGGAGGGCAGGAAGGTCGACGAGTTCGACCTGGATCACCAGGTCATGCCCGACCCGGTTGCCAAGGCTTTCAACTGTATGATGGAGCATATGCAGCTGATGCACAAACGCATCAACGCTCTCAGCGACCCGGAAAAGAACGGCAAAGACGAAAAGGAGTTCGAAAACTTGCGCTGCCGGCTGGACGATATTATTCGAAAGACCATCGAGGAGGCTGTGAGGGGCGAGACCGGTAAGAAGGAAGCGGTGGAGGAAACATCCCAATGAAGATAACAACCCGTTCCAGTTACACCGTCAGGGCTCTTCTCGATCTGGCGCAGCACTCCCTGGACGGCCGGCCGGTGCGCCTGTCGGATATTTCCCAGAGGGAAGGGATCTCCCATGCCTATCTGGAGCAGCTTTTTAACCGCCTGAAAAAGGTGGAGGTGGTGAGGGGCAGAAAGGGTCCTGGCGGGGGGTACGTCCTGGCCAAGGACGCCGGGTTCATCACCATGGGTGAAGTCATCAAGGCTGTTGAAGGTGAGGAAAAGCTTTTCCTGTGCACGGAAGAACATGACGATAAAGAGAGCTGCCAGCGGTATCCGGGCTGTGCGACCCATCTGCTCTGGGAAAAGCTCTCGGCGAGTTTTCAGGATTATCTCAATTCCATTACCCTTGCAGACCTGCTCGAGGGAGAATTATCGCCCCGGAAGTGAGGAAAACATCCATGGAACGTATCTATCTGGATCACAACGCAACGACCCCGGTCCGCCAGGAGGTGAGGGACAAAATGCTCCCGTTTTACGGGGAGCTTTTCGGGAACCCTTCGTCGGCCCATTCCTTCGGGCAGGAGGTCAAGGTTCCCCTTGAGGAGGCCCGGCAGCGGATAGCCGGGCAGCTGGGGGCCTCAACCGCGCAGATCGTCTTCACCAGCGGTGGCACCGAAAGCGACAACTACGCCATCAAGGGTGTAGCCTTCGCTGCCGAGAAGGGTCACATCATCACCGCCCTGACCGAACACCCGGCCGTTCTGCAGACGGTGTCCTGGCTGGCCAAGAAGGGGTTTGACGCCACTTACCTTGAGGTCGATTCGAAAGGTCTTGTCGATCCGGACGACCTTAGAAAGGCCTTGAGGCCCGATACGATCCTGGTCTCGATCATGCACGTAAACAACGAGGTGGGCACCATCCAGCCAATCGAGGAGCTCGGCGCGATCACGAGGGAAGCGGGGGTCTATTTTCACACTGACGCGGTTCAGAGTTTCGGCAAGCTTCCGACCAATGTGGATGAGCTGAATGTGGATCTTCTGTCCGTCGCCGCGCACAAGATCTACGGACCCAAGGGGGTCGGCGCTCTTTACATCAGGAAGGGCACTCGCATCGACCCGCTTATTATCGGAGGCGCACAGGAAAAACGGCGGAGAAGCGGCACGGAGAACATTGCCGGGATCGTCGGTTTCGGAGAGGCCATCGTGCTGGCTGAGGCCGAAAGGGAAGAGGTGTACGAACGCCTGACCCTCCTGCGTCAAAAGCTTGTGCAGGGGATCGGGGAACGCATACCTGAAGTGGTTATCAACGGGGATCCGGAGCGGAACTTCCCGTCCACGGTCAGCGCCAGCGTCAGTCACGTGGAGGGAGAGTCCCTTCTCCTGTCCCTGGACATGGAAGGGATAGCGGTTTCCACCGGTTCGGCCTGCTCATCGGGGTCCCTGGAGCCCTCTCACGTCCTGGTGGCCATGGGGATCGACACTGTGCTGGCCCAGGGAACACTCAGGTTCTCCATGGGCAGGGGCACGACCCAGGCCGAGATCGGTTACCTCCTCGACGTTTTCCCGCCTATCGTGGAGAGGCTGAGGAAGATGTCGCCATTGTCAGCAAGCAAGGCTTGCTGACAGCACGCAGCACGCAGCACGCAAAAGGAAAACAAAGAATAAAGGAAAATAATTATATTGCTTTGCGAGGTGCAGGAGAACGGGTAAGATGCAAGGCCGCAGGGAGGAGGTAACCGGAGGCGTATCGGGATATACGTTGAGGATTGCCGACGATCGAGAACGCAGCAGATTGCCCGTTATCGTGCACCGCATAAAACCCCTTTGAGGTGATTAAAATGAGCAGCATGTACTCCGAAAAAGTCATGGATCACTTCCGCAATCCCCGCAACGTCGGCGAGATCGAGGATGCCGATGGTGTGGGCGAGGTGGGCAATGCCTCGTGCGGCGACATCATGAAGATCTACCTCAAGGTGAAGGACAACGTCATCGAGGATGTCAAGTTCCAGACCTTCGGCTGCGGCAGCGCCATCGCCACGAGCAGCATGGTCACTGAGATGGTCATGGGCAAAACCCTCGAGGAGGCCGAGGCGGTCACCAACAAGGCTGTGGCCGAGGCCCTCGACGGTCTGCCGCCGACCAAGATGCACTGCTCCAACCTGGCGGCCGACGCGCTGCACGATGCGATTAAAAATTACCGGGAGAAGCATGGAAAATAACCCGTGACTGGTGACTCGTGATTCGTGACTGGCAACAACAGGCCGCCCGGGAGGGCGGCTTCTTTTTTTGAAACCTGACTATTACAGTACCTATGAAATGCGTTGGATTTGAAACGCAGAGAACGCGGAGGACGCAGAGGAAATCATACTACTAGGGGGAACAGCGGTTCCTATAAGTGCGGTAAATAGGGTCTTGCCGTTTTAGCAGGACCTGTTCTTTTCTGGATTCCGGGTCCCCCGATTTAATCACTCGAGGGCAGGCTACGCCCGGAATGAAAAAAATTATTTCCCGTATTTCAGCCTTCCTCTGCGTCCTTCGCGTCCTCTGCGTTAATAAAAGCCGATTTTACGGGAAGTAATCTTTTCCTGTTCCCGGTTCACTGTTCACCGTTCACTTATCCCTCCCATTCTGCTATCTGAATGTTAATGAAGCACGCAGGACGCATCCACCTTCGCATAAACCTCCTTCGCTAAAGCTTCACCCTTCGCCAAGGCTACGGGTGACAAGACGGAGGTCAAGAGCTACGGTGGACAAGGAACGCAGGTTAGTTATGGTTATTGGTGACTGGTGATTGGTGACTGGTGATCAGTTAAACCAATCACTAATCACAAATCACAAATCACTGGGCTTATTTAGATTTGAGATCTGAGATCAAAGAAAAAACCGTTCTCGTGGCAATGAGTGGCGGTGTCGACTCCTCCGTGGCGGCGGCCGTGCTCCTGGAGCAGGGTTACCGGGTCTTCGGAGTGACCATGCTTCTCTGGCCCGAGGATGTGCCGGGAGCCGAGGAGGGGTGCTGCGGCACGATGCACCTCAATGACGCGAGGGAGGTCTGCCACCGCCTCGGGATCTCCCATTACACGCTGGACCTCCAGGAGGAATTCCTCACGGATGTCGTTCGCCCCTTTGTGGATACCTATCTGAGCGGTCGGACACCCAACCCGTGTATTTTGTGCAACGAGCACCTGAAGTTCCGTCACCTGATGCACAAGGCGGCGGGGATCGGTGCGGACCTCATGGCCACCGGCCATTACGCCAGGATTATGGATCCCGAAGGCGGCGGCGCCTACCGGCTCAGGAGGGGCGCCGACCTTTCCAAAGACCAGAGCTACTTTCTTTTCACCCTCGACCAGGGCGAGATGTCCCGTCTTCTTTTTCCTCTCGGGGGTATGACGAAGGATCAGGTCAGAAGCAAGGCACTGACCCTGGACCTCCCGGTGCATGAAAAAGCTGAAAGCCAGGAGATCTGTTTTGTGCCACCGGGCGGACTCCGGGGGTTTATCAGGGAATACGCGGCCAGAATCCCCGGTCCGGGGGACGTCGTCGATGAGGTCGGGAAGGTCATCGGGCGGCACGAGGGGGCCTGTTTCTACACGGTTGGACAGCGCAAAGGGCTGGGGATCGCTTCCGACGAACCGCTTTACGTGGTGCGGATCGATGCCTCCGCTAACGTCATCGTCATGGGATCACGGGAAAAGGCATCCTTCGACGGTCTTTCGGCAGGGGGCGTCAGCTGGGTGAGCGGTCAGGCCCCTGCATCCGTTTTCAGAGCAGAGGTCCAGATCCGCCACAGGCACACACCCGCCCCGTGCCGCGTCACGGTCCACGGTGACGGGACGATCACCGTCCGATTCGATAAACCGCAATATGGAGTCGCTCCGGGCCAGGCGGTGGTAATATATAAAGAGGATACTGTATTAGGTGGGGGGTGGATCGCAGAGGGTACCGAGACCTAGACTTAGACCTGGACCTGGACAATGGAAGTGTCTAGTGTCTGGTTCTAGTTTCTAGAAGTTATATTGATTTCAAAGCTTTTACTAGAACTAGACACCAGAACCAGATACTGATTTATCCTAGGACTAGGACTAGGACTTGGACTAAGACTTATCTTTAAACCTTTTCCCCCTCTCCGGTGTCAATAATGTCAGAGAGCCGCGACGCGATGACCAGTCAGACGACCCATGAGGGGGAACTCGTTAAAAGGGCCAGGAAAGGGGACGCGAAGGCTTTTGAGGATCTCGTGCGCATGCACCAGAGGGCTTTGTATCGATATCTATGCTGGCTTTCCGGGGACACTGAGGACGCCATGGAATTGACACAGAGCAGTTTCGTCAAGGCCTATCTTTCCATGGGGCGTTTTAGAGGCGAATCCTCCTTCAAGACGTACCTTTTCAGGATCGCTTCCAACACATGGAAGAACTGCGTCCGTGACCGCGGAAGAAGGCAGAATGTTAATATTGAAGATGTTCCCGTCCTTTCGGGGAATAACCCTCACGATGAGGTGGCCCGGGAGCAGGAGCAGGAAAGGTTCTGGAAGCTGGTGGAAGGACTTCCGGCCAGACAGAAGGAAGCCCTTGTGCTCAGGCTGAAGGAAGGCTACCCCTTCGAAAAGGTGGCCGAAGTGATGGGGTGCTCAACGGGTGCGGCGAAAGCGAGCTATCACCATGCTGTGGGAAAGCTCAAGTCCTCTTTTTACGGAGAAGATCAATGAGCAGCTGCCGGGAAAACTGCAGAGATATGTTGCTCGATTATGCACGGGGTCGTCTTGTGCATGAAGAGTCGCAATTGGTCGAAAATCATCTGGAGCGCTGCCCCGACTGTTTGATCGAACTGAAGATAATCAGGCAGTTTGAGAGCCGGGACCTGCCTGAACCACCACCCTGGTTCTTTAACAGCCTTCCGGAAAAGGTGACAGCACAGGTCGAAGAACGCCGTAAAAAGAGGATGCGTTGGATGGTCCCCGCCTGGGCAGGGGGGATGGCGGCAGCCGTCGCCGCGGTTCTCATGCTTCTTCAGCCCGGACCACCCACCCGGGTGGAAGACCTGGGCTCAGACTATTCCTTTGTCCGTACCGAGGATCCCTTTTCCCTCGGGATCGAGGAGGAGCTCCTGCATGTTTCGGGTGTTTTCATCAATGACCTGATACAGACCCTTGGTCCGGATCTCAGGGAAGTGAAGGATGATTCCCTGATAACCATGGACCTGATCCCTGAGGGGGATGGTTACGAGTCCATGAGTGAGGAAACGATGAGGATTTTCGAGGATCTTTTGGAAAAAATGGCCCCGGAAAGGGTAAGGAAGAAGGTGATGTCATGAATATGAGACTCATAGCCGGATTCTGCTGTCTACTGCTTTTGCTGGGTCTGGTCCAGGTTCCTCTTCTGGCGGCCGAGGACCCGATGGCCAGCGAGAGTGATCTCGCGCGGGTCAGAAAAAAGGTCGAGGCTTTGAGGGCCTGGCAGCTTACAGAGGTCCTGGATCTTGACGAGAAGACAAGTTCAAAGCTCTTCCCCGCCATAAGGGAGGCCGACGAGGGGCGCTGGAGGGTTGAGGCCCGGAACCGCGACCTGGTGAGGGAGCTGGCCCGGCTCGTCGAAATGCGCGAGCCCGACCCGGGAAAGATCAGCCGGATCCTTGATGAGCTTCAGGAAAACAGAAGGGAACTTGCCAGGATCGAGGAAAGGCATATCCAGAAGGTCCGGCAGATCCTCTCCCCCGTGGATACGGCGCGTTACCTCATGTTCCAGATCAGGTTCCAGAGGGAGATCAAGCGCAGGGCTGCCGAGGCGTATCGTGATAGAGGACCATGGGAAGGCGGCAGGGACCGGCAGGACCGCTATGACGATGGGAACCAAAACAGCGGAGGTTCAGGAGGCAGCGGCGGTAGCGGAGGATCCGGAGGCAGCGGCGGAGGATCCGGAGGCAGCGGCGGTGGATCCGGAGGGGGGAGGAGATAAAGCAGGAGCCAGAATCCAGGAGTCAGGAAACAGAATAAGACACGATGGGTTGAGTGAACATGTGCACGGGTACACCGTTGCACCCAGGTTTCGGTAGTTAGACCGGATACATAACTCTGGCGTTCAGCAGGCAGTTTCAGTAAAGGAAATGAGGAAGGGGGCACATTTACCTGGATCAGGATTCAGATTCTGGAATATAGACTCCAAATACGTATTATTATACGCACCTATGGGAACTGTTTTTCCTCCAGACACAAGACACTAGACACCAGATACTTCCTCTCCCTTCCCCTTTTCCTTCCTTTCCGTTAAATTGCCCCTATGAATTCGCTGAAAAAGCCGAGCCTCTCCGGGTTCGGCCGTTTTTCCTTCATAACGCTCGGCTGCAAGAGCAACCAGTACGATTCGGCTGCCATGGCGGCACAGCTCGAAAGAGCCGGCCTGAGGCCCGGTTCCGCCGGTGAGGCCGATGTGATCGTGGTCAATACCTGTATGGTCACCGGTCCCACGGAGGCCCAGTGCCGGAAAGCGATCAGGCAGGCGAGGAGGGCCAGCGCCAGAGCCAGAATCGTTGTTTCGGGATGCCTGTCGGCCGGTTCGAGGGAACAGGTCGAGGCCATGGAAGAGGTGGATGTTGTCATCGAGCCGGGTGAAAAGGGAAGCCTGGCGGCCCTTCTCGGCCTGGACGCCTCCGGCGACTGGAGTGATTGGCCCGACGACCCGGCTGTGGACCTGGGGGATCGGGACCGGGGCTTTCTGAAGGTCCAGGACGGCTGCGATGCGGCCTGCGCCTACTGCATCGTTCCCCTTGTCCGCGGGCCATCGAGAAGCCTTTCCCCGGAAAGGGTCCTCGACGCTGTCCGCAGGCTCATGGAACGTGGAGCCGCCGAAGTGGTCCTTTCCGGGATCCACCTGGGGCAGTACGGCGGCGGCCTCCAACCGGCCACCAGCCTTGAGGACCTCCTTGACAGGCTCCTTGAAAGCGATCTTCCCGGAAGACTCAGGCTCAGCAGCATCGAACCTCTAGAGATCACACCCCGGCTGATCCAGACGATGTCGGCGGCGGAGGGCCGCATCTGCCGTCACCTCCATATACCCCTTCAAAGCGGGAGCGACCACATCCTCAAGGCCATGGGGAGGCCCTATCTCGCTCACCATTTCACTGAAATCGTCAGGATTTTGAGAACGTCGGTTCCCGGAATAGGGATCGGTTGCGACGTTATATGCGGGTTCCCGGGTGAATCAGAGAGGGACTTCCAAGACACCCTGCGCATCATCGAAGAGCTTCAGATCCCCTTCGTCCATGCCTTTCCCTATTCTCCCAGGCCGGGAACGAGGGCCGCCGGCATGGCTGACAACGTCCCCCATGAGGTTAAGAAAGAGAGGGTCTGGCTCATCAGGAAAGCGGCCGAGGCGAACAGGCATCTCTTTGCCAGCTCCTTTGTCGGAGAGGTGCTCCGTGCCGCCCTGGAAGGCACGACCCGTGATCCCGGACCCAGGCCGGGGCTCACCGACAACTATCTGAGGGTCCTGGTGAAGGACCCCTGTGAAGGGATGATGGGTGAGCGCATCGCCGATATCCTCATCAAGGGCCTTGATGGGGAAGTCCTCGAAGGGGCCTGGACTCGGCACGCGGGCAATGGATAAATTCTCCATCAAACCTGTAGGTTACGTGCGTTCAGATGTCAGGGAGAGAGCCCTCGCCCCCCGGCAGGGCCGCGACGCCTCCTTAAGAGCCCGGATCGAGATCCTCCCGCCCTACAGGGATGCCCTGGAGGGTATCGGACAGTGGGCGAAGCTCCTCGTCGTTTGCTGGATGCACCTGGCAGACCGCCATACCCTGACCGCCCATCCCAGAGGTGACGCGACAGCCCCCCTGACCGGTGTCTTCGCGACCAGGAGCCCCGCCAGGCCCAATCCCCTGTCGGTCTATACGGTGGATCTGATCGCGGTGAGGGGAGATGTGCTTGAGGTCATGGGCATGGACGCCGTGGACGGCACACCTGTGCTGGACGTAAGGCCGCATATACATAGATTAGATGATTGAATCCAGGAGACAGAATCCAGGATCCAGGAGGAAAAATTACAATGGTTTTCAAACTTCTGAATCCTGAATTCTGAATTCCAGGCGCGGAGAAGATTATGACTGATATAAAGCGTGTCAACATCATCGTTCACGGCCGCGTCCAGGGGGTCTTTTACAGAGACAGCACCAGGAGGAAGGCCATGGAATTGGGGCTGGCCGGTTTTGTGAGGAACCGGCCGGACGGTACAGTCGAGATCGTGGCGCAGGGCGCCCCTGAGGCTCTGGACGATCTGATCCGGTGGGCCCGTCAGGGCCCTTCCGCGGCCGTGGTAAGCAACCTGGAAACGGCCTATGCCCCTCCCGAGCCGGGACTTTCCGGGTTTACGGTCCGCTTCTGACGATCTGCCCGGGTTGCGCATATGACCTGCTCAGGTATAAATAAGGGTAGAAACTCCGTTCCGGCCAGCCTGAAGGGAAACATGGCATGAAATACCTGACAGCCCTGAGAGACGAGGTAAGAAACCGCATTGAGCTCATCGAGCATGCGGATCTCGTGGTCGGTATTCCCTGTTACAACAACCAGGCCACCATTGGCCACGTGTTGAAACAGGTCAGCCTCGGGCTCCACCAGTATTACCCCGAAAAGAGATGTGTGATCGTCGTATCCGATGGCGGGTCCGTGGACGATTCCCGGGAGGAGGCCAAGGCGGTTCAGGTGTCCCCCTTCCAGGAGGTTATCGTCACGATCTACCGTGGTGTTCCTGGCAAGGGGTCGGCCTTGAGGGCCGTTCTGGAACTGGCCCGCTTTCTGAAAGCCGAGGCGTGCGTTGTTGTCGATTCCGATTTGAGGAGCATCAACGCCCAGTGGATCAGGAACCTCCTCTGTCCCATCCTCAACGATGATTACCAGTTCGTGGCTCCCTACTACCGGAGGTTCAAGCTGGACGGTACCATCACGAACAATATCGTCTACAACATGAACCGGGCTCTCTACGGAAAAAGGGTGCGTCAACCCATCGGCGGAGACTTCGCCTTTTCCAGGGATGTGGTCAGTGAGATCTACGATCAGGACGTCTGGGATACGGAAGTGGGCCGTTTTGGCATCGACATCTGGCTTACCACCATGGCGATCGTGAACCGGTTCAAGATATGCCAGACCAGGCTGGGGGCCAAGATCCACGACGTCAAGGATCCGGGGGCGAGTCTCGGGCCCATGTTCCGTCAGGTGGTCTCCACCCTTTTCAGCCTCACAGAGCAGTACAGGGACTACTGGTGGGACACGCGCGGCAGTGAAGATATCCCTCTGGTCGGTGATGAGATCAATCACGAGCCGGAACCCTTCCCCATTAACGTGGACAATCTGGTGGACTCCTTCAGGAACGGATACCGTCAGTTCGGGCCCCTTTGGAAAAATGTATTGAGCGAGGGATCCTTTCAGAGGGTGCGGGAGCTTGCTGAGGAAAGTGATGGTTTCCAGATGGACGATCGCACCTGGTCCCATATTCTTTACGATGCGGTTTCAACCTATCACTGCTGGTCCATGAACCGGTTCAAGCTGGTGGAGCTGCTCACGCCCCTCTATTACGCGCGTGTCGCCAGCTTTGCCAGGATCGTTAAAAACATGAGCGATGAGGAGGCCGAGCAGGAGGTCGAGAGGCAGGCCGCATGTTTCGAGGAAGAAAAGACCTATCTCCTGGAGCGGTGGCAGATGGCCGACGAGATGATCCAGTCCGGCAGCTTCTGCGGCCAGCCGGAATAAGCCATGTCGATCCTCGTACTGAACTGCGGCTCATCCAGCATCAAGTTCACGCTTTATGAAAAGGAAAGCGGTCTGATCATCCACCGCGGTATGGAGGACCGGGTCACCGACTACGACCAGAGTCTTGAAAAGATCTTATCAGACCTTGAGGCCCTTCTTCCCGGAGGGCTTTTGACACTGGAAGCTGTCGGGCACCGAGTGGTTCACGGCGGGCGCCGTTTCCGCCACCCCCACCTCATCGATGCCGAGGTCCTGGAAGGGGTCAAGTCCTGCACGGAGCTCGCCCCCCTTCACAACCCGTCGAACATCCGTGGTATCGAGTTTGCCGCCAGAAGGCTCCCCGATGCGCACCAGATAGCTGTTTTTGACACTTCCTTTCACACCACGATCCCCCCCGAGGCTCACCATTACGCGCTGCCTGTCAAGATAGCCAAGAAATACAGAATACACCGTTACGGTTTTCACGGTATCAGCCACGGCTACGTTCACGGCCGCGCCCTTCAACTGCTGGGTGATATGTCCGAAGGCCGCAGCGGCGTCATAACCTGCCACCTGGGCAACGGATGCTCCATGGCGGCCGTCAAGAATGGACGGTGTGTCGACACCTCCATGGGTTTTACGCCCCTCGAGGGGTTGGTCATGGGAACCAGGTCGGGTGATCTGGATCCCGCTATCGTTCACTACCTCATGTCCCCGGAAGGGGGGGCGTTCACCGATGAGGAGGTGCACGACCTGCTCAACCGTGAGAGCGGACTGAAAGGACTTTCCGGCCTCTCTTCCGATGTGCGGGATCTCCTCGAGGCCAGATCACGGGGTCACGCAGGCGCGGCACTGGCGTTATCGGTATTCGCCTACAGGCTGAAAAAGTACATCTGCGCCTACCACGGTGTCCTGTCCGGCGCCGATGCCCTGGTGTTCACGGCCGGGATCGGGGAGAACTCGCCCGAGATGCGCGCCGAGGCTGTCACTGGCCTCGAGCCGCTGGGTTTTGTACTGGACGGGGAAAAGAACGAAGGGGTCAGGGGGGTCGAGGAGGAGATAACGGGGCCAGGCTCAAAAGTCAGGATCTTCGTTATTCCCACCGATGAGGATTTGATGATCTACAGGGAAACGGTGAAAATAATAAGTGCTAAGAGATAAGTGCTGAGGTGCTGGAGCAAGATCAGGAATAAGCCATAAAGAATAGTGATTTTGAACTTATCCCTTAGTACTTCAGCACTGTGGTTATCGGATTTGTTATCCGATGACCACTCTGTTTTTCCCCATCCTCTTCCCCTTGTACATGAGATCGTCGGCCCTCTTCACGACCGAGTTCAGGTCGTCGTTCTTCCTGGCAATGGTGGCTCCTACGGTGACTGTGAAGAGAAGGTTCTCATCGGCTGTCGGGATGGTAGAGCTCTCAATAAAGGTACGGAACCTCTCGGCGATGGCCTTGACAGCCTGGCTGTTCACATTGACGGCTGCCGCGATGAACTCCTCGCCCCCCCAGCGGCCGAGGCTGTCCATGGGTCGGATCACCGCACTGAGGGTTTTCGCCGTGACGCGAAGGGCCTCGTCTCCTGTCGCGTGGCCGTAGGTGTCGTTGATCTGTTTGAAATCGTCGATGTCTATGAAAAAAATGGCGATCTGGGTGTTGTAGCGGGCGGTCTCGGCCAGTTTGGCCTCCAGGTTCATCTCCAGATATCTTCTGTTTCCGATCTGTGTGAGAGGATCTAAAAGGGCCAGCTGCTGAAGCTCGTCGATGCGCCGTTTGTTGGCAACGTGGGACGAATTGTCGCTGAAGATCTCAACGGCCCCATTAATGCGGCCGCTTCTGTCGCGGGTGGGGAAAGCCCTGATGAGCACAGGGACCCTGTGACCATCCTTGTGGTGCAGATAGATCTCCGCTTCCCTGGATTTTCCATTTTCTATCGCTTCGAGCAGGGGGCAACCCGATTGGCAAAGGTTCTCACCCTTGTCGTTCACGTGGGAAAGAAAACCGTCGCTGCAGGATCTTCCCACAGCGGTGGAACTGGAATATCCTGTGAGCTCCTCGGCACCCCTGTTCCAGTAAGTGATGACGCGATCCCTGTCCACGAAATAAACGCCGTCGTATAGGTTGTCTATGAGTTCCTGGTAGAAAGATTTTCTCATGGTATCGGTCCGCAGTCTCCCTTCGACGCAAGCATACTAACAGGGACATAGTTGGCTATGCATGTGTTGGATTATCGGGAATAGAAAGGGAAAGTTCAAGAGCCCTTGCGGTCTGGTCCCCGCCTCATTAACGGCCGATCAATGTGAACTCGTGGCGGATCGTCGTACCGGGATCGCCGGGTTCCGCGAAAGTTTTCTCCACGAAAGTGACGTGCCCCTTGCTGTCTTGAAGCAGTACCGTTGAGGCTCTGGTGCCGTAAGTGGGGCTCACAATAAAGGGGGAAGAAAGGATCCTTTCCCATTCAATGCCGAAACCGGTGTCCGGGAGCTCTTCGTCTCCGGCAATGGTCCGGTCCGAGAGGATCTCGAAAAACCTTTCCGGGCCCGGGAAATCTGACTCTTCCAGGGTCTGGATAAAGGCCCGGCGGCTTCGGGTCACCTTGGGCCATGGTGTGTCGAGGAGGTGGTTGGAGAGGCCGTAGACCCCGGGCTTAAGCGGGGTCATATCGCGGCTTCGGTTGGAATAGTAGATAAAAGAGGATGGATCTCCGACGATAAGGTTAAACCCGTTATACCTCTGCTCCCGCGGCAGGATCTCTTTTATAAAATCTTCCGGTTTTCCTTCGCCTGTCAGGTAGGTTTTCACCATGAGACCTCTAGACAGCGGATGCTCCCTGGATTCGGTCCTGTCCCTGAAATTGGTGACCGCGCCGAACCTGCCGGTCCTGGTCATCCCCATCCACGTCCCGCCGTATTTTCTGTCCCGGCCCGCAAGCAGATCGGGGAAGTCCTTC
>CP070698.1:1928670-1940226 GCA_020349685.1 bacterium | reverse complement strand
TTTGCAGCGCGCACCCTCAAGAAGGGAGGGCGCCTCCTTTACACAACCTGCTCGCTTCTTGAGGAAGAAAATGAGGAAGTCGTGGACCGCTTTCTGTCCGGGTCCGGGGATATGGTCCACATGGACATGAGGGAACAGTTCCAGGACATGCGGCAGGATATTTTCTCGGACAGGGGGGAGCTCCGGCTCTGGCCCCACCGCCACGATTGTGACGGGTTCTATGCGTGCCTGATGGAGAAGAAAAAATAATGTTTGAGGTTTGAGGTTTGAAGTTTGAAGTTTAGAGCAAGGACCGTTTACTTTAATAGCGGTTAAAGCTAATTTACCACAGTGCAGCCATTTCCTGGCTGCATCACAGGGTTTCACAGGGTTAATAACTTTCGAGCTTAAAAACAAAAAAACCAGAATTGCTTTTTTCCTCGTGTTACCCTGTGGAGCGGCCTTTAACCGGCCGCGCTGTGGTTAGTTAGCTTATGATCCAACTATTTATTCAGGAGTGTAGAAGACATTGTGAGTAGAGCCGGTCTCGCTATAAGGATCCTGCTCCTTGCCGCCGGGATGGTCGTGGCGGCGGTCCTCTCCGCATGGGTAGCCTTTACCTTTCTGACCCGGGGCGGTGAGGTGACCGTTCCCGTTCTGGAAGGGGTGGAGCTGCGCGCCGCCCTCGAACTTACCAGCAGGGACCAATTGGGGCTGCGCGTCCAGGGCACCGGATACGATATCGGCACACCGCCCGGGCACGTCATCTCTCAGGATCCGCCGCCAGGCACCAGGATCAAGGCCAACCGCATCGTCTACGTGATCGTGAGTCAGGGTACCCCTTCGGTCTTCATACCCGACCTCAGCGGCCTGACCCTGCGCAAGGCCGAACTGCAGCTCGCCCAGGCAGGCCTGACCCTGGGGAAGATCGGGCACACCCACGATGATGAGACCCCGCCCGGATCGGTCATCACACAATCCCCCGCACCGGGTCACTTTGTCGCGCGCAACAGCGGCATCGACCTTCTGCTGGGGGACGGTCCGAGGCCAGCCGTCTATCTGCTCCCCGACATGACAGGGTTTCCCATGGAAACGGTCCTTTCCAGGATAAGGGACTGGAAAATGCGGTCGGGGCGCATCATGGAGATCGTCGATGAGACGGTGCCGCCCGGTACGGTGGCAGCCCTCACACCTCCTCCGGGCAGTGCCGTAACAGAGGGCCAGAGCATCCATCTGACGGTCACCAAGATGCCGGGACCCGCAGAGCCCGCGCAGGTGGTCCTCTATCACCACACAGAACCTTTCGGGCTTCTCGACCGGACCCTCAAGCTGGTTCTTGAAACAGGCGAAGGAGAAAAGACTGTCTGGGAGGACACTGTCGGACCTGGAACCTCCATCTCTATTCCCGTTGTCGTTTCCTCGCCAGGCGTACTCAAGGCCTACGTGGACGGGGTTCTGGTGGAGGAGGAAGAGGTGCCGTAAACAAAGGGTGGCAAATCCACCCTTTGTAGTGCTAAGTACTAGGTGCAAAGTGCTGAGGTAAAAAAGGATTCAGTGATCAGAAATCAGGAGCCAGGAGAAGAAAAAAACCTGAACATGGTCGAAGGGATGTTATTTTCACTCCTGACTCCTGACTCCTGACTCCGGTCAACAATTTGTGAGGCCAGTCATGCACATCGACCCCAATGCTCTCCTCATCGCCCCCTCCCTTCTCTCCGCTGATTTCAGCCGGCTGTGCGAAGAGATCGCCCGGGTCGACAGGGGCGGGGCGGACATCATCCACCTGGACATCATGGACGGGCATTTCGTCCCCAACATCACCTTCGGCCCACCGGTCGTGGCCAAGCTGCGCAGCTGCACCGACCTGCCTTTCGACGCCCACCTCATGATCGAGAACCCCGATCAGTTCATCCGGCCCTTTATCGACGCGGGGGTAGATATGATCAGTGTGCACCTGGAGACCCGCGGGCACCTTCAGAGGACCCTGGCCCTCATCCGGGAAGGGGGCGCCAAAGCCGGTGTGGTGCTCAACCCGGCCACCACCATAGAGGGCCTCCGCTATATCCTGGACGACATCGACTATATCCTTATCATGAGCGTCAACCCAGGTTTCGGCGGACAGGCCTTCATACCCTCCACCATCGGGAAGCTTCAGGACCTCTCAAAAATGCTGACCGAGGCGGGCAGGCCGATCCCCATCCAGCTTGACGGCGGAGTGGGCCCGGACAATACGGGCGAGGTGACGCGCGCAGGCGCCCGCATTCTCGTGGCCGGTTCCGCCATCTTCGGAAATCCGCCCTATGAGGAGGTCATGAGACGGATGAGGGAGGCGGCGGTAATAGAGTGAACCGTGAATAGCGAACTGTGAATGGAAAAATATCAGGCGGCCCATGGCCGCCTTTTTTTCTTACCAGTTGTTGACAGGAATTTGAAACTTGGAATTGGGGATCAGTTTCTGATCTTCCCCATGGCCGCTGCGGCCGCCAAAGCCAGGATGACAAGAAAGACCAGGTAGGTTCCGGGGGTGAACCGCTCCATCACCCAGCCTCCGATAAGGGGGGTGATGAAGATCCCCGCATGGAAGAACATGTTGAGAAGGGCTACCGGTTTGCCCCTGTCCTCCGGATCAAAGCGCCTCGATATCCACACACTCAGGGACGGGTACTCCAGGCTGTACCCCAGGCCCAGAACGACGCCCGCCAGGACCGCCGCGGGCGGTGTTCTGAATGAGATGAGCCAGAGGTGGGAGACCCCCATCAGGACAAAGCCCGTCGTCACGAGGGCCTTGAGGGGAACCCGCTCGACGAGCCGCATGACGAGGAAACGGCCGGTGAAAAGGGCCGCCGTGAAGGGCGTGAAGTAATAAACCATGGCGATGGTGTTCACCTTCAGGTACAGGGACATGATCGTCGGCACGATGCCGTAGACCAGGCCCACGGTAAAGATGGTCAGGATAAGGGGACGTATGCTGCTCATCCGGAGCAGCGCACCGTACCCTGTGTGTATTCCTCCCACCTCGGGCAGCCGGCCCGCCCCGGGCACCTGAGCCAGGAGGTTCCCCGCCAGGGAGGGCAGCGCTGTAAGGAGGAACAGGCCGCTCAACCCCAGGGCGGAGTAGAGGTTTTCCATGATCCAGGGCCCGACGATATTGGGCATGAGGATCATGCTGGCGTAAATTCCAAAGGGGTGAACCATGCGCTCGGCGCGCAGTTTGCCCTTTACGTAGGTCATGCTGGCCGGCATGAAGATCCCGTAACCGAACCCGTGAAAGGCCCGGGAGAGGACAACACCCCTGATACTGGTCACCGTGACCTCCAGGCTCAGGTGTGCGATAAGGATCATGACGAAGCCGGCCCTCACGACCCTCAGGGGGCCGAACCGCTCCATCAGGTGTCCGGACCAGAACATGCCTGCCAGGATGGGGAGGAGGGGGGCAGATACAACGAGCCCGATGTCCGCCTCGCCAAGGCCCAGGTCCCGCAGAATGACCGCTAAAAAGGTTATGGTGGAGTGGGACAGGAAGACCAGGAAGGTGGCCGACGCCATGGTGAGGTAATCCCTGGCGTCACCTTTTGCCGCGAAAACGCTCATGGGAGAACATTACCTGCAATAAATGCGAATGTCTCACGCAAAGACGCAAATAAAAACATCATTCGGGGGAAGAACGGTTCCTGTAATAGCAGCATGTTTTTACCGCAGAGAACGCGGAGGGACGCGGAGGAAAGCTTCAACAGGGGAGGAAAAGCAGTTCCTTAAAATGCGTTTAAAGTGTTCTTACCTTTTCAAGATTATTTAGACTATTTTCTCGGCTCTCCGCTTCCCCTGCGCTTGAAATCATTGCTTTTGCAGTAAACGGCCACCCATATTTCCATTATTGATTTCCTCCGCGTCCCTCCGCGTCCTCTGCGGTGAGAAAAAACGCCTTTACAGGAACTATTCGTACCTTGAAGGAACGACGCACATGAACACCAGCGGCTCGTCGCCCGTGTTGCGGTACTGGTGCCGTTCGTTGGGTTTGACGAGGACGAAGTCGCCCTGCCGGATGTCCCTGGCAGTCTCCCCCTCCATGGCCACACCCTTCCCCCTCATGACGTAATTGAGGTGTTCGCTCTCGTGGACATGGTGCGGAGTGTGCCCTCCGGGTTCAAGGGTGAAAACCCTGGCTGAAAAGTTGGGGGCCCCATCGGCCTTTCCGATGGGGACCTGACGACTGGCTCCTGACGCCCCCTCCATGGCGACAGGTGTGCTCTCGCAGTTCTCAAGACGGGTTATCTTCATGAAATGCTCCTTTAATTTTCCAGCATGATCCAGGACCCAAGATAAATTCTTGTCCTCACCTGCTTCCTTTCACCTTTCCCATTCTTCATTTCCCCTTCCATGCCCTGCCCTCTCACAGCTCCCCGCTCAGGACGAAGCGCACGCCCTTATCCTGAAGCTCCTGTTTTAACTTCCCGTAGGCCTCGTCGTCGATAGCGCGTACCGCGTCCTCGATCACCGTCACCGCAAACCCCTCCCCCAGGGCGTCCTTGATGGTGAAGTACACGCAGAAATCGCCGGCAAGGCCCCCTAAATAAAGCTCCCTGGAACCCTTCTCCCTGAGATATCCCGCGAGCCCGGTGGTCTTGAGGTGGGCGTTGTCGTAAAGGGCGCTGTAGCTGTCGATCTCCCTGTCCATTCCCTTGCGGAAGACGGCCTCGATCCTGGCCTCCTCGAGACCGGCATGGAGTTCCGCCCCCTGCGACCCCTGGACACAGTGGTCGGGCCACAGGGTCTGCTCCTTGCCGTGAAGGTCGATGATATCAAAGGGTTCCTTTCCTTTGTGGTTGGAGGCGAAACTCACGTGGTCCGGCGGGTGCCAGTCCTGGGTCGCGACCACGAGATCGAAACGGCCCATGGCACGATTCAGGGGTTCTATGACCCCGTCCCCACCGGGGACCGCGAGGGCTCCTCCCGGCATGAAGTCGTTTTGCACGTCCACTACTATGAGCGTTCTCACGTTCCATCCTTTCTGTGGGATTCTATGAGCCCGTTGCGCTCGACCTTCAGACCGTCGCTGAGGCCAACCTTGTAGAGGTGCGGATTTTCAAACCGATGGTACTCCTGGGGCAGGAGATCGAGCCTCTCCCGGGCGTATCGCGCGATGTCAGCCAGGGACCTCGGTGATGAGCAGCGCCTGCCCCCTTCCATGACCTTCTCGAGCAGGGGCTCTTTCCCGAGATCCTGCACAGACATGGATTTTCGGTTGTCGAAGGGATGGTACATGGTTCTGATCTCCTCCTCCCCGGCCAGCGCGACGAGGTCTGCTCCTATCCATTCGCCGTCCCCGCCCAGCATGCGGTAGACCTGCTTCCTGCTGGGAAGGGTGATCTTCGTAAGGGTCTCCGAGAGCTTGATCCTGGGGCTGTCGCCCGCAAAGACGAGCTTGTACACCCCGTCAAGGGCGGCGTCGGGCTGACCGGTCACAAGGCTGGTCCCTACCCCGAAGAGGTCTATGGGCGCCCTCTGTTCGAGAAGGCTCCGGATGACGTACTCGTCCAGCTGGTTGGAGGCCGCGATCTTGACGTATTCAAGGCCTGCGGCATCGAGCATCTTCCGGCTCTCCCTTGCCAGCCAGGCCAGGTCTCCGCTGTCGAGGCGGATGCCTCTTAGCCTGTGACCTCTTTTCTCCATCTCTTTAGCCACTGTAATGGCTTTGGGAACGCCGCTTCTAAGGGTGTCGTAGGTATCGACCAGGAGAACACAGTTTTCAGGGCGGATCTGGGCGAAATCGCGGAACGCCTGTAACTCCTCATCGTAACTCTCGATAAAGGAATGGGCCATCGTCCCGGAGATCTCGATACCGTAATCGCGGCCTGCCCGGACGTTGCTCGTCGCGTCCACCCCGCCGACGACAGCGGCACGGCTCGCGTAATAGCCTCCGGGACCCTGCGCTCTGCGAAGCCCGAAATCCACGAGACGCCGATCCCCCGCCACACGCCTCATACGACTGGCCTTTGTGGCGATGAGCGTCTGAAAGTTGAGGATGTTGAGCAGTACAGTCTCCACGATCTGTGTTTCCAGAATGTTTCCATCCACCTGCAGGATGGGCCTCGTGGGAAAGACCAGGTCGCCCTCACGCGAGGCGTACACGTTCCCGCGAAACCTGAATCCCTCCAGATACTTCAGGAATTCCGGATCCAGGCCCTGCCTGGCAAGAAAGTCCAGGTCGGTCCTGTCGAAGCTCAGGTTCTCCAGCACTCCGAGGAGATCCTCCATGCCGGCAAAAACAGCATATCCGCCGCCAAAGGGAAGTTTTCGGAAGAAATAGTCGAACACAGCCCTCTGTCGCCAGCGGCCCTTGAGGAAGTAGGCCTGGGCCATGGTGAGCTGATACTGGTCGGTGTAGGTGGCGGTAAAGTCGAACATGGTCCCCCCGGTTGAACCGGTCAGGCTTCAAGAACACTACCCGTCATCTTCCGGTGACAACGCTTTTATCAGGAATTGTAACCAATTGGCCTGCTCCTGTCATTTGGCGGGAAGCTTCCCTTCTCATGGCGGAGAGAGCAGATGGCATGCAAAGACAGTTGAGAGATGCACAATCAGGGGTTGCGGCCCGGCTGGACAGGAACGGCAAGAGCGGAGCTGTCCCTCTTCTAAGGTCCCTTCCGGCTTTTCATCCCTCCATCAGGTCCCGTCCCAGTTCGAAAGCTTTTTGACAGTCTACCGGGAACCGCTCGGCACGGCTCCGGGCCTTGGCCTCGGGATCCCAGCGGTCGGCCACTACCTTGGAGTAGTCGTCAAACTGCAGGGTGTCCATACACAGCTGGTAGCACGAATGCCCGAAGATGCGCGTCATGTAAGTCCGGTTCAGGGCATAGTGGTTCTCATAAGTCTGCAGCATTCCAAGTTTCTCAAGCCCCTCCTCGGTCATGTTCATGGTGTAAATGAAGGCGGTCCTCAGCTTTCCCGGGAAAAGGCTGTGAAAAGGGTCCGTGTAGGGCAGGTACTGGAAAACCCAGCGCTCAAAAAAGGACCTCATTTCACCCGTGACGGTCCCGAGGTAGATCGGGGATCCGAGGACGACGGCATCGACAGCTTCGATCCTGTCAAAAAGGGGCGCAAGATCGTCCCTGACGGCACACCGTCCATAGCTCTTCGATCCCCTGATCCTGCAGGCGAAACAGCTGATGCACCCCTTGAAGTTGAGGTCGTAAAGGTGCACCAGCTCCGTCCGTGCCCCCTCGGATGCCGCTCCCTGGAGGGTTTTTTCAAGGAGTGTGGCCGTATTCCATTTTTTCCTCGGGCTTCCGTTAATGGCGATGATCTTCATGCCGGCTCTCCCATGTCCAAGGTTTGCCGCTTAAGAGAGGGCCAAGTATAGAGGAACGCTCCCGGATTTAAAACCCGCTGGCGCGTTCGCCCGAAAGCCGCGATCGAGGATTCGGAAACATGCACTGAAGGAGGCCCTGACAATGAAACCCGGACCCGGACCCTACACTTGGATTCACGCCAGGTGGCGGTAAAAGCGCCTCCTCACCACTTTCACCGCGACCAGTTAACCCGTACATTTTTCTCGCCCTCCTCGTAATTGACCTGGAGGTCCCCCCGGTAGGAGCGCCTCAGGGATTCGCCCAGGCGGCGGGCGATGTGGATGCCGGTGGTCGTGATAAGCGTGGCCTCTCCACTCTTCCGGATTGCCATGACCCTTTCCATGGGATGCAGGTTTTTTTCTGCTTGAGCAACGTTGCGGACAAGGTTCATGATCTCCCTTCGGTTATCACCGAAGAAGGGGCCCTCCAGAACCAGGTAACCTGCCGGGTAGCCGTCCTCCACCCTCCGGCACGCGGGACACATCGTGGTAACACCCTCCCCTTCAGGCTGGTTCCAGGTCCATCGTCCACTCTGAACCACCGCGCTGCACCCTTTGCAGATGGCTCCTCCCGGCGGCTTTTCGGCAAGCCTGTAGGGATCCTTGCTCTCTTTTACCCTCATCCTGTCAACCCGTCCGGACTTCCACTTCGCCATTTCAACACCTCCCCGACTCCTCCATGGGAGCCTGCCGGGACAACTGGTCCCTCTTACATGATCAAGTATACCTCCTGACAGGGGCCTGGACTTTGACAAAAAGGACCGGATTGAGGGGAATGCGGTCTGGAGGAAGGGGGTCAGACACCTTCACAGGACAGGGCGGGGGAGGGAAAAGCATGCACCACGCTTTAATGTCAATGCAGCGCCTGCAGGACAGCCGGCACCCCGGAGCCTGATCCTGCGTGGGACAACAGGTGCAGCGTGGGATGGCCGGGAATGGGGTGTGCCCTGAAGCAAGCCCCGGCCGGCCCGAATCACTCCTTGATCGCTTTGTCTATATCCTCCCGTCGCCCGAGGAGGATCAGGACATCGCTGTCCTTGATCACGTAATCCGGGGGAGGGACGGGTATGAAATGGTCCGTAACAACGTCCTTCAGGGCAATGATGGTGACCTGGTGCTTGCGCCTGATGTCGAGGGTAATCAGATCCTTGCCGATGTAGCTTTTGGGAGCCGCTACCTCCGTTATGGAGTACTCCTCGGCAAGAGGTATGAAATCCAGGATGTTGGGGTAGGAGAGGGTCCGGGCCGTCTTTATGGCCATGTCCTTTTCGGGGTGGATAACCTCCGTCGCTCCAACCTTTTTGAGAATGCGCCCGTGATCCTCGTTCACCGCTTTGGCCAGAACCCTCTTTACCTTGAGCTCCTTGAGGAAAAGGGTGATGAGGGTCGACAGGTGGGACCGCTGGCCCGTCGACACGACCACTGCCTCCATTTCCTCCAACCCCTGCGAAGCCAGGAACTCCTTGTTCGCGGCGTCGCCGTGGATGGCTATGGTGCAGTGGTTCATGACCCCCTGAACCTTTTCCTGGGACATGTCGATGGCGATGACATCGTGTCCCTCCTCGTAAAGTGCCTTGGCTATATAGTACCCGAAGTTCCCCACGCCGATGACACAGAACCTTTTCATGTCTCTCTCCCCGGGATTTTCCTACCCGATCATCAGATTCTCCTGAGCGTATCGCGGAGCGATGGGCGAGACGCGCCCCGCTATGGTGAACGCCAGCGTCAGGAGCCCCACTCTCCCCACAAACATGAGGATCACGATGAGGGCCTTGCCCCATACCGTGAGAAGGGCGGTCGCCCCCATGGAAAGGCCGACGGTGGCAAAGGCCGACACGGTCTCGAACAGGTACTGCAGGAAAACAGCGTCATGCTGCCTGGACGAGCTGCCGGGGTGTTGGATTAACAGCAGGGCGAACAGACCCACGCCAACGACGAGGAAGGCCAGCAGGAAAAGGGCCAGGGCCTTGGAAACTGCTTCGTCGGAAACGGTCCTCCTGAAAATGTTTGTGCTCCTGTTTCCCTTGAGCCGATTGTATAAAATGGCCGCGAAGAGTGCCAGACTCGTCGTCCTGATCCCTCCTCCCGCCGACCCCGGCGAGGCCCCCACAAACATGAGGAAGATCATCAGGAGGAGGGTGGAAATGCTCAAGGCGTTCATGTCGATGGTGTTAAATCCCGCAGTCCTGGCGGTAACGGATTGGAAAAAGGCGGTGGCGACCTTCTCCGGGATGGGAAGCCCGTTAAGCGCACCGGTATTCTCGCTTGCGGCGATAATCCCCGCTCCTCCCAGAATGAGGATGGCGCTCGTCCACAGTACAACCTTGGAGTGCAGGGAGAGCCGTTTGCCCCTGCCCAGGATTATGTCCCTCACCTCACGAATAACCAGAAAGCCGATGCCCCCTAGGACGATAAGCACCATGATCGTTACGTTCAGGACCATGTTGCCGCGGTAACTGATGAGGCTGTCGGGAAAAAGGGAAAAGCCCGCATTACAGAACGCGGAGATCGAGTGAAAGAGGGCGCTGAAAAGCCCCTTTCCCAACCCCAGCCTGGGAACGAACACTGCGGCCAGGATGATCACGCCAGCGGTCTCGATGGCCAGCGCCATGAAGATGATACCGCGCACCAGTTCCCTCAGGGAGCTCACGGGGCTGTGCAGGAGAGTCTCGTGAATGATCCAGCGTCCCCGTATACCGGCTCCCAGCTGCAGGAAGAAGAAGAGGTAGACACTGAAAGTGGTGACCCCCAGCCCCCCCAGCTGGATGAGCCCCAGGACGACCATCTGTCCGAAAAGGCTGAGACTGGTGCCGGTGTCGACAACGGTCAGGCCGGTGACACATTGGGCGGATGTTGCCGTAAACAGGGCATCGATGAAAGAAAGGGATCCGTTTTGCGCAGCGGCCGGAAGGCTGAGGAGGGCTGAACCAGCCAGGATGGACACAGCGTAGTACAGGATGAGCAGCTGACCGGGGGTCAGGCGCTTGATGAAGGACAGGGGATTCTTTCGTTCCATAGCCCACCCTGGTAAGCGGGGAAGGAACAGGCTTCCCTTAAGAACCCGGGAAAGGCCTGTTCCGGGAAACTTTTATATTTTAATACACTATACCTTTATTAACACGGGTTTTTTGGGTTTTGGAAACAGAGGTCGCAGGTAGGAGTGCAATGAGATGTGCCTGAAAAAAGTTTCAAGGCCGCCTGTTCAACCTTCCCCTTGAGCCCCTGTTTCAGGCCGGCGCGGTCCACGGGCAGGCGTCCCGGGTGTAAAATCCGGGATGGATGCCTATTCTTTAAAAAAATACTGGAGTCTCAGAAAGGCGCCGCGGATGCCGAATGCATCCTTGTAATACTCTCCTGTATCCAGCCATCCGGCGGTGAAGACCCGGTCTCCCCTCACTGCCATTCCCAGAGCCAGAGACCGGGTCAGCCTCATGGTCACACCCGCCGCGGCAGCCACCCCGACGCCGATGCCGTCGTAGTCTTCGTTTCCCTCATAGGTGTCCAGACCCCTGGTGTCCTTCAGGAGGTTCAGGGTCAGATAGGCTCCCACCCACGGCCTGAGAAAGACCTTGGGAAAAGGAATGGTGCTAAAGCGCATGCCATATCCGCCCTGAAGAAGACTGAAATCGGTTATAAAGACCAGGGTCAGCTGCAGCTCTTCAGAAGTATAGGGAGTCTTGAAGGTCTGTTTGCCGCCCTCCAGGAGGATCACGCCGTCGTCGGGACCAGCCAGCCTGGCCAGGTCGCCGCCGAGCCCCTCCACCCGGCCGGCGCTCGCACCCAGGGACCAGCACTGGGCATGCACGGAAGCTTCTCCCCCCTCGTAAAAAACACCGCCTGCTATCGCAGGCATAGTCAGCACCGCAAGGAGCAGGGCCTGGATGATCACTGTGGTCGGAAGTCTCACTGGAAGGTTTTCCTTTCTCCTCTTTGGAAGTCTCCTGGCAGAGGATGAGCAAACACCATGCCACTGCCGGGCCGTTGTGCTTTTATTATAACCTTCTGTTTTTAAAGTGATTATCTTACCACCACCACTCTATGGTCATTTTAGTGGGAAGCAGTGTTCCCAATGGCGCGGCCAAATGGGAGGACGGAGAGCGGAGAGCGGAGAGCGGAGAGCGGAGAGCGGAGAGCGGAGAGCGGAGAGCGGAGAAGATCATACAGATCGGGTTGCGGTGCAAGGAAAAACCTGGCCACAGAGCCCGAACTCCGGATCCCCGACTCTAGAG
>CP070698.1:1908199-1928570 GCA_020349685.1 bacterium | reverse complement strand
AGACTCCAGACACTAGAACCAGACACTATGTTCTCTATCCCTTACGGAAAAGGCTTCCTTGAGTTCGCCGACCTGTGGGAAGGTCACGCGGCCGTTGTCAGCGCGGGCCCCTTCCCCCACCCCGATCCAGAAAGTACGGTGACCGAAGCCCTGGACAACCCCCTCGGCGGAGTACGCCTTGAAAGCCTGCTGCAGGCAGGGCATCGAGTCGCCTGCGTGATCCCGGACCTCACGCGCCGAGCGGCGGTGAAGGAATATCTCCCCGTACTGTTGAAACGGATCTCGGATACGGGCGTCCTGACCGGCGATGTGACCATTATCGTGGCCCTCGGCATCCATCGACCGCTGTCAGGAGCGGAGCTTCGCGAGCTTGTGGGGGACAGGGTCATGGACGAATACCGCGTTCTCAATCATGATCCGGAAGGGCAAGGATCCAATGTCCGCCTCGGAACCACGAAAGCGGGGATCCCGGTCAGCATAAACAGGGAAGTGGCGGATGCGGACTGCGTGGTCCTGACCGGTGGGGTGACCTACCACTACTTCGCAGGGTATGGGGGGGGGCGAAAGTCGCTGATGCCCGGAGTCGCCTCCAGGGATGCCTGTGAGGCCCACCACAAGCTGGTTGTCTCATGGAGGAAAGGCGAGCTGAAGGGCGACCTGGCCCCCGGTGTTCTAGAGGACAACCCCGTTCACCGGGAGATGATCGAAGCATGCAACTTTCTGAAAAGTATTTTTGTTCTGAATGTCGTCACGGAGCCGGGAGGCGGGATCATCGCCGCCTCGGCTGGTGACCTTCAATCAGCCCACCTTGATGCCTGCCGCAAGCACGATTCGTGGTACATGCGG
This sequence comes from bacterium, assembly GCA_020349685.1. Lineage (GTDB taxonomy): Bacteria > BMS3Abin14 > BMS3Abin14 > BMS3Abin14 > BMS3Abin14 > JALHUC01. Next base: position 1,927,724 of record CP070698.1, on the reverse strand, counting down.
CAAGTGGCTGAACCCGCAAGGCTTGTCCTGGCAGGCAGCGGCGGGTATCCCCGGGACATCAACTTCGTTCAGGCCCACAAAGGGCTTTTTACGGCGCACCAGGTTGTCAGGGGGAGTGGAGTCGTTATCCTCGCTGCCGAGTGTCCGGAAGGTACGGGCCACCAGGATTTCCTGGACTGGTTTGAGCGCTGCGAGACGGAAAGGGATTGGCTCGGCGAGCTCCAGGAAAGGTACCAGATCAACGGCCAGACAGCCTTTTCCACCTGGCTGAGGGTCAACAGGGTTCCCACCATACTTGTCAGCCGGCTTAAGGGTTCTGATGTTGAACGGATGGGTATGATCCCAGCCGCCGACATGAAAGAAGCTATGGAGGCGGCAGAGCGGATCCTCGGTGAACTGCCCGTGCCGCTGATCATGCCTGACGCCGGTGACATGTTGCCCGTTATAACGGGCAAAGGAGAGGGAACGGGGAATATTGAATAGGGAAGGTGAGGGGCCCGCACTTTTTCGGGGCAATTTATCTTCATTCCTTATTCCCTATTCCACCTTCCTTATTCACCCGGAACGCGGCTCGTTCAATCGACCTCCCGTTCCGGGTCCGGTTGCCAAATATATATCTTGGTGTTAGTTTTCAAACTGGAGTTAAGGGCGCTCGATAGAAGGTCTAATGGCGCCATTTTTAGGAGGGGCGCCACCCCTTCTATACTTTTCCGGGGGAGTGATGATGACAAGCAAGAAGAAAAAACCCGGCAAGTCTGATCAATCACAAACCAGGCAGTATGGACTGGATCTGAGGCTGAAGAATCAGGGCCTGATCGGTGTTGGCAGCAAGATCCCCATCAAGGACTCCTACGCCCTCAGCCTTCTTTACACACCGGGTGTGGCCGCGCCGTGTATGGAGATCGCCGCGGACCCCATCAAGTCCTTTGATCTTACCTGCCGCGGCAACACCATCGCCGTGATCAGCGATGGTTCTTCAGTCTATGGATTTGGCCAGACCGGGCCCGAATCGGCCCTGGCCATGCTGGAAGGACGCTCTGTATTTTTCAAGACCTTTGCCGGCGTGGATGCCCTGCCCATCGCCCTCAAGACCCAGGATTGCGATGAGATCGTCGAGATTTGCCTGAGGCTGGCCACTACCTTCGGCGGGATAGTTCTGGAAGACATCGCCGCACCCAAATGTTTCACCCTGGAGCGGAACCTCAAGAAAGCCACAAGGATACCAGTCTTCCACAACGATCAGCACGGCGGGGCCATTGCCGTCTACGCGGCCCTCATCAACGCCCTTAAGGTCGTTGGGAAGAAGTTGAGCAAGGTCAACATTGTCATCTCGGGCGCCGGGGCAGCGGGGATAGCGACGGCAAGACTTCTCCTGTGGGCCGGGGCCAAGGAGATCATCCTCTGCGACAGGTACGGTTCCATCTACAGATACAGGACGCAACCGACGAACTGGGCCAAATCGGAGATCTCCCTTCAAACCAATATTGACAGGAGGACGGGCAGTCTGAAGGACGTGATGGCAGGGGCGGATGTCTACATCGGTCTGTCGGCACCCGGTATCGTGTCCAGGGACATGGTCAAGAGCATGGCCAAGGACGCCATCGTCTTTGCCCTCGCAAACCCCATCCCGGAGATCATGCCTGACGAGGCCATCAAGGCGGGCGCGGCGGTCGTGGGATCGGGTCGTTCCGATTTTCCCAACGAGATCAATTCGGCCTACGTGGCTCCCGGGCTGTTCCGGGGCCTTCTCGACGTGCGGGCCTGGAGAATCACCGAGGCGACCTACCTGGCTGCGGCAGAGACCATTGCCAGCCTGGTGCCGGAAAATAAACTCAGCGCCGGCTACCTGGTTCCTCCCATCTTCGAGTTCCACGTCGCTTCCAAAGTGGCCAGGGTGGTGGCGGAGACGGCCATCGACAGGGGTGACGCCAGGGTGGAGGTCTCGCCTTTGGAGGTGGAGGCCAAGACGCTGAAGATCGTTTACGAGAACGAATACACGATCCTGCCCCCGGTGCCGCCCAGGAAGAAGAAGATGGATATCAATGAAGAATCCATAGATCTTCACCACCGTTATCAGGGGGTCCTGGAGGTGAAAGTCAAGGTTCCCATCCGGGATGAATACATCCTTAACCGGCTCTATCTTCCGCCCGAGGCGGCTCAGGCCAGCCTGCTCCTGTCCAAGGAGCCCGACAAGGTCTATGACCTGACCTGCAAGGCCAACCTGGTTGCCATCGTTTCCGACGGAAGCGCTGTACTGGGTCTCGGCAATATCGGCCCCAGGGCGGCCATCCCGGTCATGGAAGGGAAGGCCATCCTCTTCAAGACCTTCGCCGGTGTGGAGGCTTTTCCCATATGTGTGTGCACCCAGAACATGGACGAGATCGTGGAACTGGTAAAGGCGATCTCACCCACCTTCGGAGGGGTCAACCTGGAAGACATCTCCGCCCCGCGCTGCTTCGAGATCGAGGAACGGCTGAAAAAAGAGACGGACATCCCCATCTTTCACGACGATCAGCACGGTACCGCCATCGCTGTTCTTGCAGGTCTCATAAACTCTCTCAAGATCGTAAACAAGCAGCTGACTGACATCAAGATCGTCATGAACGGCGCGGGTGCTGCCGCTATTGCGGTCGCCCGGCTCCTGATGGTCGCGGGTGCGAAAAACATTACCCTCTGCGACGAATTCGGGACTGTCTATTCAGGCAGAAAAGAGAAGATGAACAGGATCATGGAGGAGATCGCCCAGATGACGAACCTCGATAACGTGAAAAGCGATCTGGCCGCGATCATAAAGGGGGCCGATGTCCTCATCGGCCTTTCTGTCGGCAACACCGTCACCCAGGACATGGTGCGCAGCATGGCGAAGGATCCCGTCGTGTTCGCCATGGCGAATCCCGTGCCGGAGATCTGGCCTGACGAAGCTTACGCCGCCGGCGCGAAAGTGGTCGTCACAGGGAGATCCGATTTTCCCAATCAGGTCAACAACTGTCTTGTTTTCCCAGGAGTTTTCAGGGGGGCTCTGGACGTCCGGGCCACCGATATCACCAAACAAATGAAGGTTGCTGCCGCAGAGGCCATCGCCCATTTCATACCGGACAACAAACTCGAACCGGGATACATCATCCCCCATGCCATGGATTTCAAGGTTCCTCCAGTCGTAGCGGCAGCGGTGGCCAAAGCGGCGGTGGAAGACGGTGTGGCCCGGATCAAGGTTTCTCCGGAGGAGGTGGCGGCCCAGACCCTTGAATACCTATATGAGGGGCACCTGAGGCACCTGAAGGGCGATATCGAGTCAACGCGATAGGTGCCCGCTACCCTAAAGCGGAAAGACACAATTGGAAAAGAGCATCCGACAAAAGATCCGTGAGATCGTAGGCAGGGAGCACTGTTCCGACAGCAGGGAGGATCTCATCCTCTATTCCTACGATGCCATGAACAGGCGTTATCTGCCCGATATGGTAGCCCATCCCCAGACCGCCCTTGAGGTTTCCCGGCTGCTGAAGCTGGCCAACGAAAGATCTTTTCCCGTCGTTCCCCGAGGGGCAGGCACGGGGCTCACAGGAGGTTCCCTCGCCATTGACGGGGGTCTGGTCCTTACGACCAGGAGGATGAACCGGATCCTTGAGATCGATCCCGACAGTCTGACTGCCTGGGTCGAGCCTGGTGTGCTCAACGGCGAGCTTCAGAAAGCGGCGGCCAAATACAGCCTTTTCTTTCCACCCGACCCGGCGAGCATGGAATTCTCCACCCTCGGGGGCAACGCGGCGGAGAACGCGGGAGGAACCAGGGCCGTCAAGTACGGAGTGACCCGGGATTACGTCATGGCCCTGGAGGTCGTCATGCCCACGGGGGAGATCGTCCACACGGGTTCGGCTTCCATTAAAAGCGTGACCGGATATGACCTGACCAGGCTCATCGTCGGGTCCGAGGGAACGCTCGGCGTGATCACGCGCCTTTTACTGAAACTGGTGCCCGTTCCGGAATCGGTGGGTACGATGCTGGCCTCTTTTAGCGAGATCCAGTCCGCGGCCAGGGCGGTCGCCAGGATCATGTCTGGTCGCGTCACGCCGTCCACCCTGGAGTTCATGGACCGGAACGCGGTGGAATGCGTCAAGGCATACCTGGAGGAAGACATCCCTGCCGGGGCGGCCGCTCTTCTGCTGATGGAGGTGGATGGCAGCCCCTCGGTCGTCGAGGAGGATGCCGGAACGATCGAAGAGGCCTGTTACAAGGAGGGAGCCCTCCAGGTAAAGTCCGCCAGGGAGGCGGATGAGCGGGCATCACTGTGGACGGCCAGGCGCTCCCTTTCGCCGGCCATCATGAAGATCAAGCCCCTCAAAATTAATGAGGATGTGTCCGTCCCCCGTATGAAGATCCCTGATCTCATCACGGGAATCGAGAAGCTCGCAACTAGGCACAGGCTCACGATCGTCAACTTCGGTCACGCCGGTGACGGGAACGTCCATGTCAACCTCCTCCTTGACCCCGATGACAAGGACGAGGTTTCTCGAGCGCAGGAGGCAGTACGGGAGCTTTTTGAACTGGTCGTATCCCTTGGAGGATCCCTGTCGGGGGAACACGGGATCGGAATAGCCAAGGCACCCTACCTCGGCATAGAGCTGGAAAATTCCGCCATAGAGGTGATGCGGAAGATCAAGCAGGCTCTCGATCCAAATAATATCCTGAACCCGCACAAGACCTTCGATTACGCAGCATCCAGCCTGGAAAGGGAACTGGTTCACCGCCATGAGTGAGGACCGGCAGAAGCGATTCGGACGCTCGGCCTGCGTAAAGTGCGGTACCTGCCAGACCGTATGCCCCGTCTTTTCAGTGCTTCCCGAAGAAGCCTCTGCTGCCAGGGGAAAGCTGGCCCTGGCAGAAGCGGTCGAACAGGGGTATCTTGACGAGTCCGACGCCTACCGCGAGTATCTGGAGAAGTGCCTGCTGTGCGGGGCCTGCGAAGAGGCCTGCCCCAGCGAGGTGCAGACCCTTTCCACCATGCTCGACGCAAGAAAGCGAATGGCTGGGAACGTCGGTATCAGACCGGCCAAAAGACTGATCCTCGAACAGGTTGTGGGCGATTCCAGGCTTCTGGATCTCGCTTTGAGGACCGGCAGGACATTCCAGAATCTTCTTTTCAAGAGGGTGCCTGCCGACAGCGGCATCAGGAGAAGGGTCCCTCTTCCGCTCATCACCCCGGACAGGACCCTGCCGGGACTGGCCAAAACCTTCTTTACCGACCGTTTTTCGGGACAGGTGGCGACGGGAAAAGGGCCGCGCGTGGGGATCTTCGCCGGGTGTATGACCAACTACCTGTACCCAGGAACCGGGGAGAAGATGATAGGGCTGCTCACCAGGGAGGGAGTCTCCGTTTTTGTTCCCTCCGAGCAGGTCTGCTGCGGCATGCCGGCTCTCGTTGGTGGTGCCAGCGAGACTGCAAGGGAACTCGCCTGCAAAAACCTGGAAGCCTTTGAAAAGTATGGTCTCGATGCCGTCGTTACAGGATGCGCCTCCTGCGGGGGGAACCTCAAGGAAAATTACAGGGAGCTTCTGCTCGAGGCCGGCATCGAGGAAAAGCGCACCGAAAGTTTCCTGTCTAAAATCCTCGATATAAACGAGTTCCTCCACCGTATAAGAAAGGTGGATGCGGTCAGGGAACCGGAGAAGCGGGAAGACGGGGATCTTCCAATCCTGACCGTGACCTATCACCACCCCTGCCACCTCGGGAGGCTCCAGGGTGTCAAAGATGAACCCATAGCGCTGATCAGATCCCTGCCGCGAGTCAGATATGTGCCTATGGGAGACAACGAGCGCTGCTGCGGAATGGGCGGTTCTTTCAGCCTGGAGCACTATGATATCTCCAAGGAAGTCAACGACCAGAAGATCGCCCGTATTCTCGAGTCAGGAGCCGATGCTGTGGTGACCTCCTGTCCGGCCTGCATCATGCACATCCGCGACGGGCTTATCAGGAACGGCAGGGGCGATATTAAGGTCCTGCACATGGCGGAACTGCTCGAAAGGTATTCCCTTGAGGAGGAAGGGGAGGGGGGAGAACCGCGGTATGGGAGGATGGGGGTGAGGGGTTAGGGAGGCAAAGGCGCCTTGGTTAGCGGTACATTGGTGCAAACGGTTTTGCCTGACAAAAGCTGGTCAGGCTTTTTTTATTTCACAGCTCACAGTTTCTAATTTGTCCTACCAATTTTAAACCCCGGTGTGACATACCTGAAAGTAGGAGTATTTTCGCATTTCAGGAGGCGGTGCGCGGCAATTCACGTTTATTTAGGGGGTTTTTCGCGTCGAGCTTGCGCAGGAGAATTTCAAGAGGTAAACTTTAAAACGTAATCCTTAAGGTCCTACCATTTTACGGCTTTTAGGGTTTCCTAAAGCAAACCACAAGAGAAACGAGGGGGGGTCCACGTTTCCATATTTTCCGTTGACAAAGAGGTCGTGCTTACAGTAGTTTAGTGGTCCGACCACCATACCTTGATTTGGTCTGACCAGTAAGAACGTTTTGGTCAGACGATTAAACCACATATCCTGTTGCGGTCAAAACGGGAATTGATCAATGGCGAAATACGGAAGGGTGGATTCCTCCGGCATCCACGAAAGCGGAGCGACCTTGGACGGAAAATCAAAAAAACTGGATGACAAAAAAGAAAAAGCAGGGCCCAAGAAGGCATCCGGCTCCAAGGCGGTCTTCATTCCCAAGGACGATGTGGAGCAGACCATAAGGGAAGAGAAGAGGCCTGAAGAGATTGGACCGAAGAGGGGGGCCGGAAAGGAATTCTCCCTTCGCGTCACGAAAGCCTTCATCGACGATGAAGGGAAGGGCCTCGCCAGGATCGATACCGCCCTCCTCCAGCAGCTCGGCGCCATGCCGGGCGAAGTCCTTCAGATCACAGGGCGCCGCTCCACGGTCGCAAGGGCCGCCCAGCTTACCGCCAACTATACGGGTCAGGAACTCATCCAGATCGACGGCATCACCCGTGATAACGCCCAGGTTTCCATTGACGAATGGGTCACTGTGACCAAGATACCATTCAAGGGTGCCGATACCATTCTGCTGGCGCCTGTCGAGGCCGGAGCGCCCATACCCAAGGACGAGGAGATCCCGCACATCAGGCATCTGCTCTCGGGGCTCCATGTCGTCGTCGGTGACAGGGTCCAGGTCGTCTTTTTCGGAACCAGGCCGCAGTTTTTCATTGTTGAGGGGATGAGTCCACGCGGCTGTGTCCGGGTCAACGCCAACACAACTCTCTCCTTTAGAACTTCCGATTTCACCCACGAAAAATCCTCCCGCACCTCCTATGAAGACATAGGTGGACTGGATGTCGAACTGAGCCACGTGAGGGAGATGATAGAACTGCCTCTGAAATTCCCGGAACTCTTCGCAGAGCTGGGGATAGACCCTCCCAAAGGGGTTCTCCTGTCCGGACCTCCTGGAACTGGCAAAACTCTCCTGGCGCGCACCATCTCCAACGAGGTCCGGGCGCATTTTATCCATGTCAACGGCCCTGAGGTCATACACAAGTTTTACGGTGAGAGCGAGGCCAAGCTCAGGCAGGTATTCGAGGAGGCCCGCAAGAACGCGCCTGCCATCATTTTCCTCGACGAGATCGATGCCCTCGCTCCCAAGAGGGCGCAGGTCATCGGGGATGTGGAAAAGCGTGTCGTGGCCCAGCTCCTTGCCCTCATGGACGGCGTTGTGTCGAGGGGCGAGGTCGTTATTATCGGCGCCACCAACATGCCTGAACTTGTCGATCCGGCCCTCAGGCGACCGGGTCGTTTTGATCGTGAGATCAGCATCGGGTCGCCCTCCAGGGATGGGCGAAAGCAGATCCTCAAGATCCACTCCAGGACCATGCCGCTGGCGGAGGATGTCGACCTCGATGAACTGGCCGCGATAACAAATGGGTACGTCGGAGCGGACATAGCGGCGCTGTGCAAGGAAGCCGGCATGGCCGCCCTCCGCAGGATCATGCCCGACATCAGGTTCCAGCTGGACGACAAGCCCACCCTTGACAAGGACACCGTGATCAAGGTCACCGGTGAAGACTTCCTCGAGGCCTACAAATCCGTCCAGCCCACCTCCACCAGGGAGTTTCTCATTGAGAGGGCGCAGTTCACCTTCGACGATGTGGGCGGTCTCGAGGAGATCAAGAAGAACCTGCTTTCCATCGCCCAGTTCCCGAACCGCGACCTGCCCATTTTTGCCAACACGCGGCTCAGCCCTCCCAAGGGGGTTCTTCTTTCCGGTCCTTCCGGAACCGGCAAGACACTGCTGGCCAGAGCCCTGTCCGGCCAGACCGGCATGACCCTCATCGTCGTCGACCCGCCGACGCTGCTCTCCAAGTGGGTGGGGGAGACGGAGAAGGGGCTCAAGGAGGTGTTCAAGCGCGCCAAGCAGGCTTCTCCCTGCATCCTTCTCATCGACGAGATCGAGGCCATCGCCCCGGCCCGGACGGCTGAGGATGCGGGCGAAGTCTCCCAACGCATCGTGAGCCAGCTGTTTAGGGAACTCGACGAACTTCACGGGTCTCTGGGTGTCCTGGTCGTGGCGGCCACGAACCGCATCGACCTCATGGAGCCGGCGCTCCTGCGTGCCGGAAGGTTCGACTACATCATCAAATTCCCTCTTCCCACCAAGGACGAGAGGATCGAGATCCTGGATATCTACCTCAAAGACATGCCCTTAGACAGCAAGGTCGACATTCAACACCTGGCCGATATGAGCGACGGCTGGTCGGGAGCGGATATCGAAGCGCTGTGCAAAAAAGCGGTCATGCTGGCCCTGGACGAATGCATGACGGGCAAAAAGGATGCTGATCTTAGCAGGTGCGTGATCTTACCGGCTCACTTTGAGGAGGCAGCCGAGAAAAATATCGTTTTAAACGACGTCCCCCCCAATGTGCGGCACTGATTTCCGGAATCCCGGGGGGAGTTAGAAGGGAACCAGGGTGTTCAAACCTGTCAAGAAGACCAGGGTCTATGAAGAGATCGTGGTCAAGGTCAAAAAGATGATCGAAAAAGGCCGACTGCATTCCGGAGACCAGCTTCCTTCCGAGCGGGAGCTGGCAGAAGTTTTCAACGTAAGCCGGTCTTCGGTCCGTGAGGCCCTTCGTTCCCTCGAGACCCAGGGGTATCTGGAAAGCCGGCAGGGCGACGGTACGTACATCGCGCGCCAGCCCGTTGAAACCCTTGTCAATCCGCTGGCCAATGTCATCTTCACGGAAAAGGACGGTCAGATGCAGCTTTTCGAGATGCGCCGGATCATAGAGCCGCAGCTGGCCTATCTGGCGGCCGAACGGGCCACGCCCGAAGAGCTGGATATGCTCGAAAAGGCCGTCGAAGAACAGGAGAGAGCCATGGCCAAGGGCGAGAGCGGTATGGAGGTTGACAAGACTTTTCATTACATCCTCGCCCAGGCTGCCGGGAACAAGGTCATCCTCAGTATCGTCGATAACATCATGGATCTTCTGTCCGAGAGCCGCGACAAATACCTGCAGGTCGAAGGCAGGCCGGGCATGTCCCTGGTCCGCCACAGGGAGATCCTTCAAGCCATCAAGACCGGGGATAAGGACCTCGCCGCCAGGGTCATGCACGAGCACCTGGAGGATATCGAGAGGAGCCTTTTCCAGGGCGTAAAAGGATACAAAAAACAGAATAAGACAAGAAAGGGGGGTAGTCAGAACAAGGTCTCCTAAGGACGCATTACCAGGTTTCTTCACAAGAACAAAGGAGGAAAAACGTTATGTCACAAGAGGTGTATGAAGTCACAATTTGGGCACGTGGAGTGTTCCAGGACATGGAAGGGCGACACGCGTCCCTGCTGATGGCGAACGCTGCCGACCTCGGTGGCAAGTTCGTCCAGGCCTGGGACGACTACGCTGACCTTCCGGACCGCGTCGGCGTACCCCTTCGCAAGTACGTCCGCCTCAGCGACGAAGAGATCGAGATGCGCTTCGTCTACGTGAACAACAACCCCAACCTCGTCGTCATCATGGACGACACCATCGTGAAGGGCATGAACATCCTCCGCGGTATGCCGAAGGGTGGAAGCCTCATTGTCAACACCAGGAGGACTCCTGACGAGATCCTCGCCTTCATCCCCAACAAAGAGCTCCTGGCCAACATCGTCTGCGTGGACGCCAGCGGCATCGCCGCCGACGCCGCCATCGACTTCATGGGGTCCGAGGGTGGTGTGGAGGTAGCAAGCGTTGGCGCCGGTATCTCGGCTCCACTGGTCGGCGCTGCCTCCAAGGTCTGCGACATGTTCGACGTCAAGAACGTCGTCAAGGTCGCTGCCAACAAGGACGGTGTGCAGAAGGGTTTCGACTCTGCGCAGGTTAAAGCCCTGTAGTTGAAAGGAGAATAAAATGTCAAGATTTATTATCCCGAAACACCTTGAGGTCCCTCTGGGAGCCGTCCTTCCGGCCCCGGTTAAGGAGCAGCCCGGCATGATCACCGGCAACTGGCGGACCGAGCGGCCCGTTATCGATCACGAAGCCTGCACGACATGCCTGAACTGTTTCATCTACTGTCCGGACGCCTGCTGGCACCTGGATGAGAAAACCGAGCAGATGGTGTGGAACGCGGACTACTGCAAGGGCTGTCTGATCTGTATCAACGAGTGCCCCGCGAACTGTCTCGAGCCGGTAAACGAGCTTGAGTTCCCCGACGGCGTCGTTCGTCTGGAGAAACCCTTCTAAGAGGAGGTTTGATAAGATGGCAAAAGAGGTATTCTACAGCGGCTGCGCCGCTGCTGCATACGGAGCAAAAGATGCGAGAGTCGAGGTGATCAGCTCCTATCCCATCCGGCCTTACACGGGCATCATGATGGAGCTTTCCAAGCTGGTCGCCAACGGTGAACTCGATGCCGAGTTCGTCCACGGTGAGGGTGAGCACGCCCAGGTTTCCATCGCTTACGGAGCCTCCGCCGCCGGCGCCAGGGCCTACACTGGTAGCTCCGGTGTCGGTGTCGCCTACGCCATGGAGTGCTACTCCCCCGCTGCCGGTGGCCGCCTGCCCTGCCAGATGGCCATCGCCGACCGTGCCCTCGACCCCCCCGGCGACTTCGGATCCGAGCACACCGATGTCATGGGCGCTCGAGACCAGGGCTGGATCATGGGTTGGGCCGAGTCTCCCCAGGAGGTTTACGACAACACGATCATGTACTACCGGATCGGTGAGGACCATCGGGTCCAGCTGCCCCAGTTCTGCTGCCAGGACGGTTACTTCGTGTCCCACATCCCCGGCAGGATGAAGCTGGAAGACCAGAAGGCGGTCGATGAGTTCCTGCCTCCCTACAACCCGCCGCATCCCCTGGATCCCAACAGGCCCGTGAACCACGGTCCCCAGATCTTCCCGGACCAGGGCTCGGCTATCAACGTTCAGCGGGCGGTGGCCTTTGACGAGATTGAATCCGTCATCGAAGAGGTGGTCAAGGACTACAACAAGCAGTTCGGAAGGAAGTACAGCCCCTTCGTGGACGAGTACATGATGGACGACGCCGAGATCGCCTTCTTCCTGCAGGGAGCCCACGCCAGGACTGCACGCTTCGCCGTAAACCATCTGCGCAAGCAGGGTGTGAAGGTCGGTGTGGCCAGGCTGCGCTTCATGAGGCCCTTCCCCACCAAGGCCATCCAGGAATCCCTCTCCAAGGTCAAGGCTGTAGGGACTGTTGAGACCAGCACCTCCTACGGCGGCCAGTCCCGTGGCGGCAACATCATCCATGAGACAAGGTCCGCCCTTTATCCGCTGGACAAGCGACCCATCGTCACCTCCTTCATGGCAGGTCTGGGCGGTGAGATCGTTACGCTTAATGAGTTCTACGCCATGGCCAAGGTTCTTTCCGATGCGGTCAAGACCGGGAAAGCCAACGATTCCTATTGGATGAACTTCGAGAAGGAAGTTCTGGACACCCACAAATAGGAAACCGTCGTCTTGACTTTGCGAAGGAATATGATCCTGGAAAATTCGAAAGGAGAATAGGATAATGGCCAAAGAAGTTAAAACCCAGAATCTGGAAATGGCAAAGTCGCTCCGACAGGTGACCCAGGATGAGTGGTACGTTCCTGGACACCGGACCTGTCAGGGTTGCGGACCGGCTCTTGTCTATAAACTGGTCTCCAAGGCCACAGGACCGAACTCCATCTTCCTCGGTCCCACCGGCTGCATGTACGTTGCAAACACGAGCTACCTGTGCGCACCCTTTGCCTACCCCTGGATGCACACCCAGATCACCAACGGCGGCGCTGTCGCCTCAGGTATCGAGGCCGCCTACCAGGTGCTTATCCGGAAGGGCAAGTACAAGGGCGAGCTCCCCAACATCGTCGTCATGGCTGGCGACGGCGGCGCCATCGACATCGGCCTCCAGGCCATGTCGGCCATGATGTACAGAGGTCACGATGCTCTCTTCATCATGTACGACAACGAGTCTTACGCCAACACGGGTATCCAGACCTCCCCGGCGACGCCTTACGGCGCCAACACGACCTTCACCCCTCCGGGCAAAGCTGTCCCCGAAGGAAAAGTGCTCTTCCCCAAGGATGCCCCGCAGCTGGTTATCGGCGCTCATCCGGCCGTGCACTATGTCGCGACGGCCTCCGTGGCCTACCCTGTGGACCTCATCAACAAGGTACGCAAAGCACTGAACTACAAGGGTCCGGCGTTCCTCCATCTCCACGCTCCCTGTCCCAAGGGCTGGCTGTTTGACGCGGCCAAGACGGTCGAGATCGCCAAGCTGGCCATCCAGACCGGCATGTGGGTCAACTACGAGTGGGAGAAGGGCGAGTACACCTATCAGCACACGCCGAAAGAGTACAAGCCGGTCAAGGAGTACATGAAGCATCAGTACCGGTTCAACCACCTTACCGATGCCCACCTCGCCAAGATGCAGGCATTCATTGATGCCAAACTCAAGGCTCCGGGCAAGCCCATCGCGGTTCCTGTACAGGGTCCGAGAGAGCAGGCGTAAGGCTGATTGGGTTGAGCCGTGTGGTAATTCTATGTATTATTAGATAGGTCTTTCCCAGCGCACCGGCGGTACCTCGGATCTGCGGGGCCGCCGGGGCGCTGGGACATATTATTGTACGAGTAAATTGAAAGGAGGTGTTGAGGGCATACGAGATAAATGGTTAGTGACGACTAGGGGGGTTAACATGGTCTAGGTTTTTTCCTTAAAGGAGGTGTGAAGACCATGAAAGTGCTAAGAACGCGTTTGTTTATCCTTTTGCTTGTTCCAATCGCATGTGTTTTCCTCTTTGGACAGGTCGCTGAGGCTGCCTGGCCCACGAGGCCCGTCGAGTTCACGATCTCGGCAGGTGCTGGCGGCGGTGCTGACAAATATGCCCGCTTCCTCATCGGTCTCAACGTTAAAGGGAAATACATTTCCGAGGCTATCATCCCGGTCAACAAGCCGGGCGGCGCCGGCGCGGTGGCCATGCAGGCCGTCCTCGGACAGAAGGGCAACGGCTACCAGATGCTCATCACCCTGAACAGCTTTATCACCACACCGCTGTTCCAGAACCTGCCCTTCACCTTCCGAGACTTTACGCCCATCGCACTGCTTGCTCTCGACAACTTCCCGCTCTGGGTTTACAAGGACAGCCCCTACAAAACGGCAGCGGACTTCATAGCCGCGGCCAAGGAGAAGAGCATCCAGGTGGGCGGCACCGGCTCGAAGCAGGAAGACGAGATCGTCTTCAGGGCCATCGAGAAGATCGCTGGTACCAAGCCCTTTAAATATGTTCCCTTCAAGGGCGGCGGAGACGTGGCCAAAGCTCTCGTGGGCAAGCACATCGAAGCGTCCGTGAACCAGGTCTCTGAGGCCGGCGGATTTTTCCCGGAGTTCGTGCGCCCGCTTTGCGTCTTCCAGGACGAGAGGCTGGCTATCCCTGGTTACGAGGACGTTCCCACGGGTAAAGAGGTGGGCCTCGACTTCAGCTACGAGATGATGCGCGCCATCTTCGCGCCTCCCGGCATCTCCAAGGAGGCCCAGGATGGACTGGTGGGCCTGTTCCAGAAGATCTCCGAGGATGCCGACTGGAAGGCTTTTGCTGAAAAGACCGGCCTGAAAAGGACGTTCCTCACCGGCGACGCTCTCATGAAGTTCGCCGAGGATTACGAGAAGAAGCACATCGATATCATGAAATCCCAGGGCTGGATCAAGTAGGAAACAGTCAAGGGGAATTGACTCATTGACGAAGGGGGTGCAGGGTCCTGCACGTTGCCCTGCACCCCCTTTTCCTTACTTTTAGGAGGATCAATTGAGAAAAGGTGAAATGATCGTCGCAGCTTTGTTTATGGTTGTATCGCTCATTGTCATTTGGGAATGCTTCCGGCTGGGGTTCGGCTGGGAGCCGCAGCAGGGACCCCAGGCGGGGATGGTGCCCTTTTACCTGGCGCTGCTGATGCTGGGCTGTTCAGCATTTCTGTTTTATCTCGGCTGGCGCAGGGAAAAGAAGGAGGATGACAACTTTTTCATCAACAAAGAGGGCATGATGGAGGCCGGCCGGATCGCGCTCATGACGTTGATATTTTCGGTAATCGTTGTCTATGCGGGCGTGTATTTCGCCATGCTCATCTTCTCTCCCATCTTCGTGCGCTGGCTGGGAAAACACAGCTGGACCGCCGTGATCGCCTTTACCGTCATCATCACGTTGACCGTCTACTTCGGTATGGAAGTCGGTTTGAAGATCCCCCTCCCCAGGAGCCCGCTGTACATGCAGGGCAAATTCATCATCTGAAGTTTTATGAAGGGGGGAAACCGGAGACACTGTCCCAAGCCTATAGCGGTATAGATACCGTACCTGGCCTATCAGATGTGATACCGGCCGAAAAGAGCGCTAGGTGGACTGTCACTGGAAGAAAAGGCACTTCATAACGCGGCTACCTTTTCAAGCGTTGAGAAATTGGTAATACAACCTGACATATTAATAACGGCATCAAAGATCGGGAGGTATAGATGGAAACAATAGGTCACCTAATGATGGGGTTCGGGGTCGCTTTTCAGCCCCTGTCCCTGCTGATGATGGTCCTGGGGCTGCTGCTGGGCCTGGCCGTGGGCGTCCTGCCCGGGCTGGGCGGTACGGCCGGTGTCGCCCTCCTGCTTCCCCTGACCGTCCTCGTTCCGCCGGAGGTCGCGATCATCTTCCTTGCGGCCATCTACTGGGGAGCACTGTATGGCGGTGTCATCACCTCGGTCCTCTTCGCCATACCGGGCGAGCCGTGGTCCGTGGCCCTTATCTTCGACGGGTATCCCATGGCCAAGCAGGGCAAGTCGGGGCTGGCGCTTTCTGCCGCCTTCATAGCCTCTTTCGTCGGGATTGTTGTAGCGGCGCTCATATTTGTGGCCGCGGCCATGCCCCTGGCCCTGTTCGCGCTCAAATTCGGTCCACCGGAGATGTTCGCCATCATGCTACTGGCCTTCAGTACTTTCGTTGGTCTGGGCACCGGTCAGCCTTCCAAGACCCTGGTGAGCACCGCCTTCGGACTCCTTCTAACCGCAGTTGGTCTGGACCTCGTCACAGGTCAGCCTCGGCTGACCTTCGGCCAGATCTCCTGGCTGAGCGGCTACCACTTCGTTCCCATCACCATCGGGATGTTCGGCATCGGTGAGATCATGATCGACGGCGAAGATCGCTTCAACACGGAGATCAAGGAGGTCATCCACGCCAAGGTGGGCATCAAGGACATGAAGGAAGGCCTCAAGGCCATCTGGGCCTTCTTCCCCCAGACGGTCCTTGCATCCCTGATGGGCTTTTTCGTCGGCGTTCTTCCCGGAACGGGCGCCACACCGGCCTCCTTCCTGGGCTACGGTCTTGCCAAGCAGTACTCCAAACATCCGGAGAGGTACGGGCATGGGGCCATCGAGGGGGTCATCGCCCCCCAGGCTGCGGCCAACTCCGCCGGTACCGGTTCCCTGCTTCCCATGGTCTCCCTGGGTATCCCGGGTTCACCCACGGCCGCCGTTCTGCTGGCGGGCCTTTACATGTGGGGCCTGTGGCCTGGTCCCAGGCTCTTTACGGAGCAGCCGGTCTTTGTGTGGGGTCTCATAGCAAGCCTCTTCCTGTCCGGCACCGTCTGCCTCATCATCTGCATGGTGGGCGTCCCGGCCCTCGCCGCCATCATGAGGGTGCCGTGGGGGATGCTCACCCCTACGATCATCATCGCCTGCTTCATCGGCAGTTTCGTCATGCGCAACATCATGTTCGACGTCTGGTGCACGCTCATCTTCGGATGGATCGGGTACGTGATGAAGAAGTTGAAATATCCCCTTGCGCCTCTGGCAGTAGCCCTGGTGCTGGGCGACATGACGGAGAGGTTCTTCCGGCAGTCCCTGATCATGGGCGACGGGAACCCCATGGTCTTCTTCGACAGGCCAATCTCAAAGTGGTTCATGATCGTGGCGATACTCCTCTTCGCCTTCCCTGTTTTCCAGCTCGTCAAGGCCAAAGTCAAGGCGGGCAAGGCGCAAGCTGCCTAAATACTATCAGCAGCTGGTCGGGGCTGGCCCGTGCCTGGGACAGCCCTGGATTTTCGGTTGAGACGGTTTCATTACCTCAGAGCGCTGGTAATGGCAGGCGCTCCATGGAGAATGTTTCAAGGTCAGGAAAACAGCTTTGAAATTTCATCCAGGGATGATTGTCGAGGAGAAACGGGCCGGATAAAGATATACCCTTAAACCTCCAGCCGCTTCTCCTTTTTTGAGGGAGCCTGGTCATGAACGCTGGAAAGAATATCCTGATCACGGGAGGAGCCGGTTCGTGCGGCATGTTCCTGACCGAGTCGTTTTTAAAGGGAGGGTACGGGGTCACCGTTCTCGACAGGGACACCGGACCTCTAAAGGCCTTGGAAGGGGAGCGGCTGGTCCTCATGGAGGGTCACCTTGAGGACCGGGACATGGTGAAAGGGGCGGTCAAAGGCATGGATGCCGTCATACACCTGGCCTGGTCTTTCTCCTCTGATCCAATGGAAACCCTTAACCAGGATCTGAAGGGTCACATCAACCTGCTAGAAGAGATGTCAGAACAGAAAACGGGGCACCTTATATACACCAGTACAGCAGTTGTGTACGGGAAGCCCCGGTATTCACCCATTGACGAGGATCATCCCCTTGTTGTGGAAGAGGCGAGGAAACCTCTTTACGGGATCGCCAAAGCGGCCGCTGAAAAGCTTTGCCTCATGTACTGGAAGGAGAGAGGGCTGCCGGCCACCGTGATCCGTTTCTGGTGGGCTTACGGTGACGACATCGGCGGCAGGCATTTAAGACAGATGCTGCAGACCGCCGCTGACGGCGAACCGCTCGAATTTCCGGGCGATTCAGGAGGAAGTTTTCTGCACATGGCAGACCTTTACCAGGGGATCGAAAAGTGTCTTTTCGCACCGGCTGCATACGGCCAGACCTTTAACCTGGCCACAGTTTACGTGACGTGGAACGAAGTGGCCGGTATCGTGAAAGACGTGACCGGATCCGCCTCAGAGATAAGATCCGTCCCGGCCCGCGAGTGGAGGGGAAGCCCCTTCCTGGCCGACCCCTGGGAGCTGGACGACACCCTGGCCAGGCAATTGGTGGGATACAATCCTCACGGGCCTGAAGAGGCAAAGGCAGCACTTCGAGACGCTGTTGCCCATCGCTGGAAGACAATGATGGCGGGCTTATAAAATCCTGCCATAGGAGACCCGTCAGTCAGACACAGATATATCATCAAATAATATTAATTTTTTAGTTAAGAGGGAGCCCTATGGAACCGATCCAGATCATTACCTTATTGATATTTACGATCACGATTATCTTCGTCATCATCAGGAAGATCGACACCGTGGTTGCGGCTCTGCTCGGTGTTATCGCCATGGTGGCAGTGGGCAGCATGACCGAAGTCCAGGCCTTCCAGTTCGTGGACTGGAACGTTCTCATGATATTGATTAGCGTCTGGCTCATCGCCGGGTACTTCGGTAAAACAGGTATTCCCGAATATCTTGGTGACCGTACGCTGCACTGGTCCAGAGGGAGCATCCCCCTGTTTGTGACACTCATCGGTGGCCTTGCCGGTTTCGTCTCCATGTTCATAGACAACGTGGTGGTTGTTCTTATGCTGGCACCTATCGTTTTTCACATCCGAAAGCTCTACGGATTCAAAGCTACCGGTCCCATCCTGTTCATCGGCCTGTGTTCCAATTTCATGGGGACGGCTCTTCTCCTCGGCGACCTCCCACCCCAGATGCTTCACAGCGTCTCGGGTGTCGAATTCGCAGGATTCATCTGGCATTCGGGAAGGCCCTCGTCGTTCATCATCCTCACAGCGGTTTATCTGGTAGTCTGCCTTCTCTTCTATTTCAAGTTTCTGAAATCGGAACTTGCTTTTTGTGTCCTGGATGAAGAGGCGGCCCATGAAGCCGCAGGTCAGACCGTTGAGCACATCAAGGACAAGAAGTTTGCTGCACTGGTGGTGGGCGGCTTTATCCTTACCATTATCGGCATGTCCCTTAGGCAGTACCTCGGGGTAAAGCTCGGGTTTATCGCCTTCACCGGAACCGTGCTTCTCGTTCTGGCCATCGAGATCCTGAAAAAACCTCTCAAATTCGACATCCCTGATCTCGAGCATATGCTGGCCGAGATAGAGTGGAACGCCATAGCATTTTACGCAGCCCTGTTCGCCCTTGTGGGCGGCCTCGAACACACCCACATTCTCGACATCGTTGCCAACTGGTTCATTCCCTTCATACAGAAAGGCCTCCTTGTCGGTACGTCGGTTATGTACTGGGTCACGGCTCCCATCGTTGGAATCGTCGAACACGATGCCTTTATACTGACACTGCTTTACGTTATCAGGGACCTGGGTGAGACAATTGATGTGAATGTCTGGCCCTATTACTGGGGCCTTGTCTGGTCGGGGACGCTTGGAAGCAACCTCACCATAGCTGGTGCACCTGCCCTTTATGTGGCCCTCATGATGGGTGAGAAGGAAGATGGAGAAAAATTTTCCCTCCGGCAGTTCTTCTCCTACACGGTACCCTATGTGCTGGCCTCGCTCGTTCTGTGTTACGTATTAATGGTGCTCATCTGGGTCCTGCCCCTCATGAAATGAAAGGCTCCAGATGGCCATGTGATTTATGGAGGACAAAAAGAGGTGCAGGAGGGTTATAATTTAATTAGAAAGAGGGAAGCTGCCTTCATCACGAATGCGGCACTCGAGGATCTGCCGTGACTGGAAATCATGCCTTAATATTAGGCAACAGCGATCCCTCCACCGGAGTTCAGTGAATGAGCACCCAAAGGATGGCGGCCCTTGAAGGGCGTATCACAAATGAGATGCGGTACGTCGCAGCCCGGGAGAGCCTCACCGCAGAGGAGGTGTGCGCTTCGCTGGCCAGTGGAGAATCGGTCATACCGGCCAACCCGGCCCACACCTCCCTGAAACCGAAAGGGATCGGTAAACCCTTCACCGTCAAGGTCAACGCCAACATCGGCACCAGTCTTGCCTGCAACGATCCCGATCTCGAACTTGCCAAGCTCGAGGCGGCG
>CP070698.1:1900186-1908099 GCA_020349685.1 bacterium | reverse complement strand
GAAAGCAGGTAGTGGACCTCGTGGATGGAAAGGTCCGTGGCCTTGGAGGGTGCCGCATCCCTGATGGTGTTCAGGCTGACGATGCCCACCAGTTTATTGCCGTCCACGACCGGGAGATGCCTCACGCCCTCATCCTGCATGGACTTGCGGACATCGACGAGGTAGTCGTCGGGATGCACCGTGACAACCGTTCTGGTCATGTAGTCTTTTGCGAACATGGGAGGGCTCCTCTAAAGAAAGGCCAAAGTCCAAGGTCCAAAGGCCAAAGGAAAAAGCGAAGGCTGTCCCGGCCCCCGGGTACTGGGTACTGGGTACCGGGTACTTTTTTTTACCAACTCCTTCCGATACATGTCAACGATGCGGGGGAGGTATTCACAAAGTCCCCCGCTTTAAAGCTTGCGGCTTGACAGAAAACGGGCAAATAGCGTAACTGTATAGGGCTTTTTTGTCCAACAAAATCAAACACCGTTTTAGTTATTCCCATTTACGAGGGGGACTCTACTTTTTGATTATCCTGGAACTGAAGGACATCTACCTTCACTTCGGCGGGATCATGGCCCTGAATGGCGTCAGCCTGGATGTCAGGGAAGGCGAGATCTTCGCCATCATCGGACCCAACGGAGCCGGCAAGACGAGTATTTTCAACTGTATCTCCGGCCTCTATTCCCCCGACAGGGGACAGATCCTGTACAAGGGCAAGGAGATCAACCGTCTTTCTCCCTTCAAAAGAGCTCAGCTGGGGCTGGCGAGAAGCTTCCAGAATATCGAACTGTTCCGCGGCATGACGGTCATCGACAACCTTATGCTCGGACGCCATATTCACATGCGCACCAACCTTTTCACCGGCGGCCTGTGGTTCGGCAAGGCCCGTGGGGAGGAGATCCGCCACAGAGAGATCGTGGAGGAGATCATCGATTTCCTGGAGATCCAGGACATCAGGAAAAAAGCGGTAGGGACACTGGCCTACGGTCTTCAGAAGAGGGTGGAGCTCGGACGCGCCCTGGCTCTGGACCCCCAGGTCCTGCTCCTGGATGAGCCCATGGCGGGAATGAATGCCGAGGAGACCGAGGACATGGCCCGTTTTATCCTGGACATCAACGAGGAGAGAGACGTGACCGTGGTCCTCATCGAGCACGACATGGGGGTGGTCATGGACATCTCCGACCGCATCTGCACCCTGGATTTCGGTGAGCGCATCTCCATGGGCAAGCCGGCTGAGATCCAGGCCGACCCGAAAGTCATCGCTGCGTATCTGGGGGAGGAAGAACTTTAATGATCAAACGCCAGATTCCAGATTCCAAATTCCAGATTCCAGAAGAAGAACGATCCGTATTCCTTCTGGTACTGGGTACTGGGTACTGAGTACTAAACACAATGATCTTAAAAAAGAAAAAACATATCCTCGACCTCCCCGAGGTGACGGAATCCGACACCTTGCCCAAGCTGCTTGTGCGCAACGCCAGAAAGTTCGCTCACGACAAGGTGGCTCTCAGGGAAAAGGAGTTCGGTCTCTGGCAGTCCTTCACCTGGCAGGACTATCTCGATCACGTCCGGCACTTCTGTCTGGGGCTTTTGAGCCTGGGGCTCACAGAAGGTGACAAGATAGCCATCGTGGGGGACAACCGGCCGGAATGGGTGTTCGCCGAACTGGCCGCCCAGAGCGCCGGGGCGGTCCCGCTGGGGATCTACCAGGACTCCACACCCAAGGAAGTGGGATACATCATCGACCACTCCGACGCCAAGTTCGTGGTGGCGGAAGACCAGGAGCAGGTCGACAAGATACTAGAGCTGAAGGAAAGCATTCCCAAGGTCATCAAGGTCATCTACACCGACCCGAAGGGAATGAGGAGCTACCAGGATGACATGCTCCTCGATTTCACCGAGGTCGAGGCGCTGGGCCGGGACATGGAAAGCAGGCATCCCGGTATGTTCAAGGAGATGGTCGACCGGACCCAAGGGGAGGACCTTGCCCTTATCGCCTACACCTCCGGGACCACCGGTTTTCCCAAGGGCTCCATGCTGTCGCACACCAACATGCTCAAAATGGCCCGCAATCTGATGCTGGTGGACCCGAAATTCGAGGAGGACGAGTTCGTATCCTTCCTCCCCCTCCCATGGATCGGGGAGCAGATGATGGGTGTCGCCTCGGCACTCCTGATCGGTTTTACCGTCAATTTTCCCGAGGAACCGGGAACCGTCACCGAGAACAGGAGGGAGATCGCACCCAACGTCATGTTCTCACCCCCCATGATCTGGGAGAACCTCGCCGCCTCCATCCAGGTGAGGGTCATGGATGCCTCGTGGCTGAAGCGCAAGGCCTTCGACGCGGCACTGCCCATAGGATACCGGATGGCGGACTGCAAGTTTGAAAAGCGGACCCCCTCGCCCTGGCTCAGGCTTCAATATCTATTTGCCTACTTTCTTGTATTCAGGGCCCTTAAAGACCGACTCGGCTTTACCAACCTGCGGTCGGCTTCCACAGGGGGGGCCGCCCTGGGACCGGACACCTTCCGCTTCTTCCACGGCCTCGGCGTCAACCTCAAGCAGATCTACGGGCAGACCGAGATCTCGGGGATCTCCTGCATCCACTATGACGGGGACATCAACTTCGATTCCGTTGGCAAACCCATCCCCGAGACCGAGATCGTGATCGCCGAGGACGGGGAGATCCTCTCCAGGAGCCCCAGTGTCTTTCTCGGCTACTACAAGAACGAAGAGGCCACCGTGGAGACCCTCAGGGACGGGTGGCTGCACTCTGGGGACGCCGGGCACTTCACTGAGGACGGCCACCTGATCGTCATCGACAGGGTCAAGGACGTCATGAACATGTCTGACGGCACCATGTTCTCCCCCCAGTTCATCGAGAACAAGCTCAAGTTCTCGCCCTACATAAAGGAAGCGGTCTGCATAGGGAACAACCTCCCCTACATCACCGCCATCATCAATATCGACATGCCCATCGTCGGGAAGTGGGCCGAAAAGAACCGCATCGGCTATACGACCTACACCGATCTTTCCTCGAAAAAGGAGGTCTACGATTTTATCGAGGCCGAGGCGCGCAAGGTCAACAGGGATCTCACGCGCATAAACGAAGCGTCCATCATCAAGAAATTCGTCCTGCTATACAAGGAGCTCGACGCCGACGACGACGAGTTGACAAGGACCAAGAAGGTCAGGCGCGGGTTCATCGGCGAAAGGTACCGGGAGGTCATCGAGGCCATGTACACCGATGCGGACGACATCCCCATCGACACGACGATCAAGTATCAGGACGGACGGACGGCCCGCATAAAGACCACGGTGATCATCCGGCGGCTGGACGACGGGAAGGAAGAGTAAATGCAGGAGCTATGGTTCTTTCTACAGCTGGTCATACAGGGGCTCGCGGTCGGCAGCGTCTACGCCCTCGTGGCCCTGGGATTCGTTCTCATCTACAAGGCTTCCTCCGTCATCAACTTTGCCCAGGGTGAACTGCTCATGGTGGGTGCCTACATCTGTCTGGCCCTTCTCACCACCTACCAGGTCCCTTTCTGGGCCGGGTTCTTCCTGACGATGGCCTTTTCCGTGATCCTGGCGCTTCTCATCGAGCGGCTGGTGCTGAGACCCATGATCGGCGAGCCCGCCATCTCCATCATCATGATCACCATCGGTCTGTCCCTTATCCTCAAGTCGGTGGTGGCGGGCATCTGGGGCACCCAGATCAAGGTGTTCCCGGCGATCTTCCCCCAGACGCCCGTGAGGGTCGGTGAGATCATGGTCTCACAGGTGTATATCTACACCTTCATGGCATCCATGGTTTTCCTGGTGCTCTTCGCCCTCTTCTTCAAATACTCCCGCATGGGGATCGCCATGCGGGCCACGGCCAACAGCAACCAGGTGGCCCTGTCCATGGGGATCAGCGTCAAGAAGGTATTCGCCATCTCCTGGTGCGTTGCCGCTGTCGTCTCGGCGGTGGGCGGGATCCTCATCGGGAACATCAACGGTGTGAACAGCACCCTGGCCGGGGTCGGCCTCAAGGTTTTCCCCGCTGTCATCCTGGGGGGGCTCGATTCCATTCCCGGGGCCGTCCTGGGCGGACTCATTATCGGTATCCTGGAGAACCTCTCCGGGGGATATCTGGACCACTACTTCGGAGGCGGCGTCAAAGAGGTCGCCCCCTTTGTCGTCCTCGTCATCATTCTCATGATCAAGCCGTACGGCCTGTTCGGAACCGAAGAGATCGAGAGGGTCTAGACGATGAGCCTCCAGCAGTCGGGCATCTTCCACGAGACCTACAAGGAAGACATGGCGATCTTCCAGACCCCTTTCATCAAATTCTGGATGGCGGCCTTCATGGTCCTGCTGATCCTCTTTCCCTGGATAAACAAGCCCCTCAACGCTCTTGTCAACACCAACACCCTCTACCTCATGAACCTCATCGGGATCTACATCATAGGGGCCCACGGTCTTAACATCCTCACCGGTTTCACCGGGCAGATCTCGCTGGGACATGGGGCGTTCATGGGTGTGGGGGCCTACGCCTCGGCCATCCTTACAGTCAAGGTCGGCATCCCATTCTGGTTCGCCCTGCCCCTCGCCGGGCTCATCACGGCCCTCGTGGGGATGGTTTTCGGGATCCCCTCCCTGAGGCTGAAGGGCCTGTACCTTGCCATCGCCACCATGGCCGCCCAGTTCATCATCGGATACGCCATGCGGAACTGGAGCACCCTGACCGGCGGCAGCACCGGCATCGTCGTGAGTTCACCCTCCTTCTTCGGGATAAGTCTGGGCGACGACCGGTCCTACTACTATCTCGTGTACACCCTCGTCATCGCGACGACGCTCTACACAAAGAACCTCACCCGCACGCGTCCGGGCCGCGCCTTCGTCGCCATTCGCGACCGTTACCTCGCCGCCGAGGTCATCGGTGTCAACGTCTGGCTCTACAGGATCCTGTCTTTCGGGATCTCGTCCTTTCTGGTGGGCATCGCCGGAAGCCTCTGGGCGCACTATGTCCTCGTGGTGAACGACGAGGCTTTTGGGATCTGGCTTTCGGTCCAGTACCTGGCCATGATCATCATCGGTGGAATGGGCAGTGTGCTCGGGGGGATCTACGGGGCCGTCTTCATGACCCTGCTGCCCATCCTCCTGCGCATCCCCGAACACGCCCTGACCCAGATATACCCCGGTGTTTTCGCCATCTTCCAGAGCATGACGGAGGGGGTCTTCGGTCTGATCATCATCCTGTTTCTTATTTTCGAACCGGACGGGCTGGCCGCACGCTGGCACACCATCAAAAACTACTGGAAGCTTTGGCCGTTCTCGTATTAGAATGTTTTTTTATTATCCGGCCTCCGCGGCCGGCAAGCGGTGGACCGGAATTTATAGAGGAACACGAACCCGGGGGGGGTAATTAAGGAAGTCACACAAGGAGGGTAAAGATGAGAAGAGGGATTTTAAGATCGAAATGGGTCGTTCTGGCCACGGCAGCGATGCTGGTCATCGCTCTGGGTGCGCTGGGATGCGCCAAGAAGGAAGAGGCCCCCAAAGAGGAGGCCCCCAAGGAGCCCATCGTTATCGGCGGGATCTTCGACACGACCGGGCCCACATCCGATGTGGGCAAGGATTACGCCGTCGCGGCAGTGGACGCTGCCGAATACATCAACGCCAATGGCGGCGTCAATGGTCGGCCCATTGAGATCATCGCCAACGACTACGCCTACAAGCCCGACAAGGCCGTTGAGCTCTACAAGACCTACGTGGACCAGGGCATTTTCCTGATCCAGGGGTGGGGCACCGGAGACACCAACGCCCTCAAGGAGCTGGTCAACAGGGATCAGACCGTGTACATGTCGGCCTCCTACGACTCGGGGCTCAACGATCCGACCAAAACCCCTTACAACTTTTACGTTGGGACCAGCTACGGGGACGCCATCCGCGGCGCCATGCAGTATGTAAAAGAGGTGGGCGGCAAGAAGGTCGTCTTCATCTATCCGGACCACCCCTACGGAAAGAACCCCATTCCGGCCGGCAAGGCCATGGCCGAGGAGCTCGGTCTTGAGGTCGGCCCCGACCAGTTCGTGGCCCTCAACGCCACGGACGCCGTGAGCCAGCTCACCAACATGAAGAAGTTCAACCCGGACTGGGCCTGGATCGGCGGGACCACCGCCAGCACGGCCGTCATCATCAAGGACGCCGCCAAGCTGGGCCTCGACACCAAGTTCCTCATCAACGTCTGGGGCTTTGACGAGAACCTTCCCAAACTGGCCGGCGAGGCGGCCAACGAGCGCGCCTACGGAATGGCCCCCTTCACCTTTTACGGAGTGGATGTCCCGGGCATGAAGCCGATCCTGGAGATGCACCAGGCCAAACATCCGGATGACAACCACCTGGTGCGCTACACCCAGGCCTGGGTCTCCATGATGGTCATGTGGGATGCTCTCAAGAGGGCCGAAACCCTCGACGGTCCCGGTGTAAGGGCTGCCCTCGAGCAGGTCACGGACTTCGACACCGGCGGTCTGACGGCCGCGCCCATAACCTTCACCGGCACCGACCACAGACCCAACACCACCCTTTTTATCTACAAGGTGGATTCCACGGGCAAGCAGGTTCCCGTGAAAGAGGTTACCCTCGAGCGCAGGGCGGAGTGGCTGGGTCAGTAGGAACGAAAAACACCTGAATGGACGAGGGCGGCACATGCCGCCCTCCGTCCTTTTTTCGTTCCTAATGACAGCGTCTAGTGTCTAGGGTCTAGTGTCTAGAACTAGAAACCAGACACCAGAAACTAGACACAAAATGACTTCAACATTGCTCACGCTAAACGGAACAGATACCCATGACAGAACCCGCTACTGATACAAAAAAGAAGCAACCTATTCTCTCGCTGAATAATGTTGAAGTCATTTATGACGACGTTATTCTGGTCCTCAAGGGCATGTCCCTCGATGTCTACGAGGGGCAGATCGTCGCCCTGCTCGGTGCCAACGGCGCCGGGAAGTCGACAACCTTAAAAGCCATCTCGGGACTGCTCAAGGGTGAAGAAGGTGAGGTCACCGACGGCTCCATCACCTACATGGGTCAGCCCATCGACGCCGTGGATCCCGAAAAGAGGGTCAGCATGGGGATCTTCCAGGTCATGGAAGGGCGGCGGGTCTTCGACGACCTGAATGTGGACGAGAACCTCTACGCCGGGGCCCACACGCGCAAGAGTCGGTCCGAGGTAAAAAGGGACATGGAAATGGTCTTCGGCTATTTCCCGCGCCTGACGGAACGCCGGCACACCCTGGCCGGATACCTGTCCGGCGGCGAACAGCAGATGCTGGCCATCGGACGGGCTCTGATGGCCCGGCCCAGGCTGATGCTCCTGGATGAGCCTTCCCTCGGGCTGGCCCCCCTCCTGGTCAAGGAGATCTTCGAGATCATCAACCGCATCAACAAGGAGGAAGGGACCACCATCCTCCTCGTTGAGCAGAACGCCCGTGTCGCTCTCTCAATTGCGGATTACGGGTACATCATGGAGAACGGAAAGATCGTCATGGATGATCCCGTGGACAAGCTCAAAGAGAACGAGGACGTTAAGGAATTCTACCTGGGTCTGAGCAAAGTGGGCGACAGGAAGAGCTACCGCGACGTGAAGCACTACAGGAGGAGAAAGCGCTGGATAAGTTGAGACCTTTTGACTGGGCGACCAAGCGACTTAGAGACTGAGCGAATTGCGGGCACCTTACGGTGCCTTTTTCTGTGTTTCACGCGATGTCTCAGGGATGTTCTCGGCTTATAGTCTGGATCTTAAGATGGTTTTGCGCTTCGTCGCCCCGTCCCTAAGTCGCAAGGTTGATCGTTTTCGGTCCCTCCCTCGCTCAGTCTCTCAGTCGCCTGGTCGTTACTCCCTCGCGTCCTCGGGCATCTGGTCCCTCACCTCCCACTCCCTGATC
>CP070698.1:1884428-1900086 GCA_020349685.1 bacterium | reverse complement strand
AGAGAGCAGGATGTCCTGGGCGGGTACATCCAGGCCCTCAAGGAAGAGATGGGAGACAGGATAAAGGTGAACGAGGAGATGCTGTAAAAGCAGAATTCAGAATTCAGAATGCAGAATGCAGAAGACAGAATAGACCAAGAACCGGGCATGAAAATGCCCGGTATTTTCATTTTCCATTCTCCATGTCCTATTTTCCACTTCCTTTCCTTGCCACAAATATCCCCTTCTCGTCAGTGTACGATTCCATCTGTCCCTCTTCGTTCAGGCACACCTTGAACCTCTCCCTGATATGGTGAGGTGCCTCGAGAAATTTCAACTCGAGGGTTCGGATCCCGTTCTCGTCGAGACCCGTTCGCGCAGCCCACTCCCGGAAGGGATGCTCCCTCTCGAAAAGCTCCACCGATGACACCTCCAGGCCCGCCGCCTCGAAAGAGCCCAGCCACTGCTCAAGTGTGTGGGAGCGAACATGGCTGGCATCGCGCAGCCTTTCCACATCGTTGATGAAACGGTCACAATCGGAATCGTCGGGGACCACGCTGTCGACGATGACACACTGTCCCTCCGGATGAAGAACGCGGTCAACCTCGCTTAAAAAACCCTGGATGCTGGGGAAGTGATGGGGTGCGATGCGGCAGGTCAGGAGCGAAACACTGCTGTCGGCCAAGGGCAGGTGGTCCGCCAGGGACTGGATGAAGTGGATGTTCGTAAGCCCGGCGCCGGCAAGGTGTTCCCTGGCTACCCGGAGCATCTCCATGGTCAGGTCCAGGGCGGCGCACGAGCCCGAATAGGGACACGCCGCCCTGAGGGCATGACCAGCCCCCGTGGCTACATCCACGGTTACTTCCGGAAAATGAAGAGAAGCCACCTTTTTGATGACCTCAAGATCCGGACCGGACAGATGCTCCCTGCTCACGAGGTACCGCTGGGCACTTTTCGAGAAGGTATCCCTCGGATCGGCGCGTTCCGTCGACATGGGCGGCTCACCTTTTCATCACGACCAGCGCCTCCGAGTGGAAGGACTGGGGGAACATGTCAAAAAGTTCCATGGCACAGACATGGTATCCGTCCGCGGTCAAACGGGCAAGATCCCTGGCGAGGGTGGAAGGATCGCAGGAAACATAGATGAGCAAAGGGACCTTCCTTTCCCCCAGCAGGCTGCTCACCTTGGATGGCAAGCCCGTCCTCGGCGGATCAACGATGACGGCGTCGGGTTTTTCCTGGTCCTGCTCCAGGTATTTGGCGGCGTCCATGGCGATGAAAAGGCTGCCCTGAACCGAGCGGGAAACCGCGTCGCGCACCGCTCCCGCTGAGCTTTCGACACCCACGGTCCTGATCCCAGCGGCCGCGGAGGCGAGACTGAAATTGCCGTTGCCGCAGTAAAGGTCGAGCAGGGATGTCGAACCCTCAGAGCGAAGATGCTCCATGACTCTTCGCACCAGGACGGCGTTAACCTCCGGGTTGACCTGAAAGAAGGTCCCCGGCGAAGCCGTCGTGCGGACCCCGTCGATCTCGAGGGTCAGTCCCCTGCCTCTCTCCGCCAGGACCGTTCCGCGTAAATTGCGGGCAGCCTGACCGGCCAGTACGCACTCCCCGCCGGAAAGGAGGTTCTCCATGCCGTCCATGATAATCCGGGCCGCCTCTCCCACCTCCCGGTCGTTGGAGAAGTTCCAGTTCAAGGTCACGGTTCTCTCCACCGGACTGAGGGCGATCTCGCAGGATTCGAGGGCCGGAGGCGGTTCGTTTCCCTTAAAAAAGCCTCTCAACTGCCTTGTCACGCCATTCAAAGCCTCCGGCAGAAGCAGGCACCGTTCCCAGGAAACGACGCGGTCAGAAGCGCGCCGATAAAACCCGACAGCTGTTCCCCTGATCTGCAGCCTGGCCCGGAAGCGGTACCCAAACTCCCCCGGAGCCTGGTGGACCAGGACGGGGAGCCTCTCCCGGAGGTGGGCGATCCCCCTCATGGCCTGCCTGAAGATCTCCTCCTTCCAGTGGATCTGGGACGGGTAATCCAGGTGCATCCACTGGCACCCGCCGCAGTCCCCGAACCACGGGCAGGGCGGCTCCCTGCGGCTGGAAGCCCCTTCGACGACCTCCTCGACCTCGGCGAAAAACACCCCTTTTCGGCGGCGGACATGACGGAGGGAGACCAGGTCTCCCGGTGCTGTCAGAGGAACGAAAACGGCCTTACCGTCCAGGTGACCGAGCCCGTCCCCCCCCGGCACCAGCTTTTCGATGCGGACGAAGGTCTTTTTAGAGCCTGTGTTTTCTATATGTAATTTTGAGGACATGCGGGCATTCCCGGTTGGTGGCTCTGGGTATTATGTTAGTCCTAGTCCTAGTCCTGGTCCTAGTCAAGGCCTAAGTCCCGATCCGAATCCAGTTCCAGGTCCAGCTCTCGCTTTAGGTCTAGGTCTAGGTCTAGGTCCAGGTCAAAAAGGGAATGTCTCTTCCCCCCACTTTCCCCTTGCCGATCCGGGGCAAAAGGAGATCTCGCGCGCCGTCAGGGCCTCAAGGGATCTTAGCGTCGCCCTTCTCGATCTGGACAATTTCAAGACCTACAATGACACCCACGGGCATCTCAAGGGGGACGAGGCCCTGGCCGAGATCGCCTCCGTCA
Source organism: bacterium (assembly GCA_020349685.1). Classification (GTDB taxonomy): domain Bacteria; phylum BMS3Abin14; class BMS3Abin14; order BMS3Abin14; family BMS3Abin14; genus JALHUC01. The sequence continues at coordinate 1,897,469 of CP070698.1, read as the reverse complement.
TCAGGGCTTCCATCCGCAAAGGGACCGACAGCGCCTATCGTTACGGGGGAGACGAGTTCATGCCCGTCTTCCCGGAAACTGACCTGAAGCAGGCATCTAAAACCCTCGACAGGATCATCCTCAACCTGGAAAACCAGATCAGCAACCCTCTGACCTTAAGTATCGGTCTGGCGCTCCTGGGCAGATGTGAAAGTGTCCAGGGCCTCATTCAGTGCGCGGACGAGGCCATGTACCAGGCGAAGAAATCAGGCGGCAGCAGGATCGTCGAGATCGTCTGCGAGGAGCAGGGCGGTTAACCGAGCAATTTGGTTATCGGTGTATCGGGGTAAAGGGGTTTCGGGGAAGTAATTACACCGAAGGAGCCTTCATCACCTCATCCCCAAGGATCGACCCCTTGATCTCCATTCTCCAATCTCCATTCTCTATTTTCCATTCTCCAATTGCCAGCCTGAACCTTGTGGAAGGCTCTATTTTCCACTTTCCCCTTTCCCCATTCCCCTTTTCACTGGTACCCTCCTGTGAGAGAGGAGGATTTCCCATGTCCGAAGAAAAGAGAGCTGTCATCCACATCGACCCGGCCGAGGAGTCAGGCCGGTACTCCAACGCCGCGACCGTCATGCATTCGCCCACCGAGTTCATTCTGGACTTCATGATGTCCCTGCCCGGCGGCAGGCGAAAGGTGGTTTCAAGGGTCATCACATCCCCCAGCCACGTCAAACAGTTCGCCATGGCGCTGATGGAGAACGTCGGGAAATATGAAGCCCACTACGGTGAGATATCGGTGCCTGGGGAGGAGCCCAAATTCACGGGGACAGTTAATTAAGTCGAATCTCAAATCTCAGATTTCAAATCTCAAAGAAAACAAGACTTTATGTTGTTGGTCCTTAAATGTTTTAAGCTTTTTCTGAGACCTGAGATCTGAGATTTGAGATATATATTGGTTTTATCGCCTCATATTTTAAAGAACGCATTCGCGATAAAACCAGCGAGGGGCGCCATGAACCAGGTGCACGCGAGGCGGACGGCGGTGAAGCGCCAGCCGAGGATGCCGACCTCCATGGGGAGGCGGGCCACCGAAAGGAGAGACCAGGCGGTGATGTAGGCCACCATGGTCCCGTATCCCGCGCCGGCCCTGAAAAATCCGGCAACCATGGGCATGGACACGAAGGGCCCCCCAGGGGTCAACCCTCCGGCCGCTGTGCCGATAAGGATCCCCCTCCAGCCCGACTCGGCGCCCACCCATTGACCGATGACCTCCCTTGGTATGAGGACCTGCACCATCCCGGCCACGATGAACGCCAGAAACAGGAGGGGAAGGATCTGGATCAGGATATTAAAGCCTGCCTTCAAGCCGGCGATGTGCTGCCCCTCCCCCCTGAAATAACCGATGGACAGGAGCACGGCCGCCAGGACGCCGAAGATCATGGTCGCGTAGAACATTCCTTTGTCCTTTTTTTTGATTCGAATTCCAGATTCCATATTCCAGATTCCAAATTTTTAAAATAGTCGCAATGGTGCACGATATTGCCAGACACCAGATATTGGGATTCAAGGCATGCAATTGTGCATCATGAACACCCGCGCTTTTGAGGCTCGCAATAGTGCATTAGATCCGAGGCCAGAGTCCTGAGGAAACCGGAGGCGTATATGCTGACATACGTCGAGGATTTCCGAGGGGCGATAACGAAGCAGATGATGTATTAGTGCGAGCCGCATTACCCTCTATTTTTCACGTCCCAGTCCGACAGTTTTGTACATGAAGTTCCTGAACTTCATCAGCGCCCCCTCCTCCCCCCCCTCCGGGACGGCCCTGAGCAGGCGTGCGGCACCCTTGACCCCGCCACCCTCTCCATGGGCCATCCTGTAGATCTCCAGAACATCCTGGCGCGTCACATCCCTTTCCATGAAGGGTCCGTGCACCAGGTCCCAGAAGTCGCCCTCGCCCTTCCGAATGCGGTTATATATGCCGACGGCCCCATCCGTGGCATCCCTCTCATCCGCCTGCCCGAGGGCAAGGAAGCGGCGTATTTCCTCCGGACCTATGACGCTCCCGGAACTCTCGAAGAGGGCTCCCTGCAGAACGGTCACCAGCTGCCTGATGTTTCCGGGATAGTCCAGTTCACGGAGGCAGGCCACAGCCTCCCTTGTCAGGACGGGAACCTTTCCCTCCAGGCCATAGGTGGCGTGAAGGCGGCCCAGAAAATGCTTGGCGAGATCCGGGATATCATCCCTCCGTTCGCGAAGGGGAGGAACCCTGAGGGTCATCTCGCTCAGACGATGGTAAAGGTCTTCCCTGAACATGCCGCGGGAGATCTCCAGGGAAAGATCCCTGTTGGTGGCCGCAACGAAGATGACACGGCTCCTGCGAAGGCGGCTGTCGCCTAATCTCGTAAATTCTCCGGAATCTAAAAAGCGAAGGAGCTGGACCTGGGTTTTCAGGTCGGCGTCCCCGATCTCGTCCAGGAACACGATGCCGCCATCGGCTTCTTCGAGGATGCCTGTTCGGTCTGCGTGAGCGCCGGTATAGGCTCCCTTCCGGTGGCCGAACAGCTCCGTGTAGGTCAGCTCCCCCGTGAAGGCGGCGATGTTCGTCTTCCTCAGCGGCAGCTCCCCCGCCAGCTTTCCACCCACCCTGTACTTCTCGTTGAGGAGGCTGTAGAGGTTGTTGAAAACGAACTCTTTTCCTACGCCCGTCTCCCCCGTGATGAGAAGTGTGGGCAGCCCCAGTTCCAGCTCTTTTTCGCCACCTCGCCTCCAGTTTGAGAGGCGGTTGGTCAGCGGGACCGTCAACCGTCCGATGCGCTCCACGAGTCTGAGAGATGCGTCACTCTTTCCGATGATGTTCCCCAGAAGGTAGGAGCTGACCCCTGGATCCTTGTAGGAGACCTCCTTTTGCAGGCGCTCCACTTTTCCCCTGAGTGCGGTGATCTTGAGGTAATCCGCTATGCGGCTGGAAATGAGGCGTGAAACGAGCTGAAGGATGCCCTGGTGTTCGGAACCGAAGTAGTTCTTCCTGTAGCTGTCCAGGTTGATGACGCCGATAACGTTCTCCCCGACCATGATGGGAACCGCCAGCTCAGACTGGATGTCCGAGGCAAGATCCCTGTAAAACCCTCCCCGTGCGCTTTCCGCCTCCGTGTCCGGACACATGTAGGGTTTGCCCGTGAAGGCGACATATCCGGTGAGCGAGCGCAGTTCAGGAGGGAGTTCCTCTCCCCCTACCCTCAGGATAGGGATCCTTGCCTTCCGCCAGTCATGGGACTTGGCCCCCACGATCCGCCCTTCCTCATCCTCCACGACAAGCCATCTTCGCTGGTCCCGCTCCCTGACAAGGGCGATGGTGCCGGAATCGGCACCGGCAAGCTCCACGGCCCGGGACACGACCTTCCCGAGGAACACCGGCAGTTCGGTATCCTCCGCGAGGAGCTCCTCGATCTCCGTGAGAACCCTGATCTCGAAGTGCTCCACGGCCACGTCCGTGATCCCCTCGCTCAGGGTACGTGCATGTCCAGTGAGGAGCTTGAGCTCTGATTCGGAATAACGGTGGGGGCGCTTGGTAAAGTAGTTGACGACGCAGATTATCTCGCCGCTCTCCCCCTCGACCGGCACCATGAGGAGCGTTTTGAGTGCCAGCTTGTTGAACACGTCCCAACGCTCGAAATTCTCAACAAGGATATCCTCGAAAAAAAGGGTCGCCGGGGCCCCCTGCCGCCTGATGATCCTGTCCCCATCCTGCATGACCAGCCTGGAAAGGAGGCTTTTTCCCTCCTGGATGCTGATCCGCTCCAGGGTTTCGTAGACACTGAGATCGGAGGCGCTTTTTGACGCGGCGGCGAGAACCTCCATGTAGCCTCCACGCTGAGCCCTGAGCGCCTCAGGCACGGGCGAGACCGCCGAAACAAGCACGGAGGCTATATCCAGAGAAAGGTCCAGTTCGAAGCTGCCCTGGAGCAGGATCCTCGCGGCGTCCCTTTTCCGTAGCCGGTCCAGGTACCGGTTGAGCATCATCTTCTGGTTGAAGCGGTGGGCCCGGGCCAGGGTCGGCATGACCCTTTTGAGAACCTGCCGGATCTCCTCTCGCTGCTGATTGCTCAGAACCTCACCGTAATCATGGGTCGCATCGAGGCTGATGACCCCTATGGAACGGCCGGCATGGAGGAGGGGGAATATGGCCGAGCTGACAACCTTCTTTTCCGCGTACCATTCCCTGTGCAGGTCATCCGTGCCGGATCCCAGGACGACACCGTCCAGGATCCTGGATTCCAGATAGGATTTAACAAGGGAGTTATCGCGCATCTGCATCGGGATCCTGGCTCCCTTGCGCTCGAGCTCCCCATCAGAGGTATACAGGCACTCGAGGGCGCCGCCGCGCATATCCTCCATGTAGGCCCTGATGTCAGGCAGATCGCTGATTCCTGCGATCTCTTTGACGAGGTAGTGAAGAATGTCGAGGAGGTTTTCCTTGTCGAAGGCAAGGATCTGCTTGACGTAGGACATCGTCTCAGATACCGCCCGCCATGGTCTGCTCGCGATGGCCGTTTTCCAGGAGGGGGAACGTCTCCTTGACCTTCTGTTCGAAGGCTAACCGGTCAGCGTCGGGCACGCTTGAAGCCCTGGGCACGCTGATGCGCCGCGGATCGACGTACCTGCCGTTCTTGTACATGGCGAAGTGCAGGTGAGGTCCGGTCGCCCTTCCCGACCTGCCCACATATCCGATGACCTGCCCCTGGCGGACACGGCTGCCCGTACCGATCCCCTTTGCAAAGCTGTTCAAGTGGGCATAGGCGGTGGAGTAGGTCCCGTTGTGCCTGATCTTTATGATCCTCCCGTTGACATTGTCGTACTTTTTGAAAAGGACTTTACCGTCGCCGATGGACATGACGGGTGTCCCCGTGGAGGCCGCGTAATCGACCCCGAGGTGGGCTGACACCTTCCCCGTGACGGGATGCAGCCTCCTGTTGGAAAAACCGGAACTGATGCGGCGGAACCTGAGCGGAGATTTAAGGAACTGCTTTCTCAGGCTGTCACCGTTTTCGTCGAAATAGTCTTCCCGGCCATCCCCGGGAGTAAAGAGGAATCCGGTATACGTGTCCCCGTTGTTTATAAAACGGGCGGCATGGATCTTCCCGTACCCGACGAAGTTCCCGTCGCGGTAATACTTGTCCACCAGAACCGTAAAGGAATCCCCGCCTCTCAGATCCCTGTAAAAGTCCACCTGCCAGGCGAAGAGATCGGCCAGGTCCATGGCCAGCGCCGCCTTTTCGCCCGCGGCCTCCACAGCCGCGAAAAGGGAATCCTGGATGATTCCCGAAACGGGAACCCGGAAAACCTGGTAGGGGATCGGTTCCAAATGCATCACCGGGGGTTCGCTTTCAAAGAGGATCCTCAGGATCCTCTTGTCGTCCGGTTCATACTGATATTCGGTGACCTCGCCGTCCCTGATGTAAAGCCGGTAGCTCCTGCCTGCCACGAGCCTGGAAGGGGTGATATCATCGACCTTTAACTGAGCGGCGGCCAGGATCTTGGACTCGGGCAATTTCTTCGCGCGGAGGATGTCATAGAGGGTGTCGCCGCGCTGAACGAGTTCCTCCTCAACGGTAACGGGAGACTCGATGGGCATGTCTTCCTGGACCAGAGGTGAGACCTCCTCCGGAAAAAGGGCTTCCTGCTCCAAGGGCTCTGTCAGCGGAGGGGTGTTGGGGCTGCTGACGCACAGAACAACAAAGCCAAGGAGAATGAGAAGAAGGTAACGGAACCTGGGCCGTTTTTTTCCCAGGAGATGCACATTACGCCTTGGAGATGGATTTTTTATCATAAATGGTTCCCTGTCACTCCCAAACCTTTGCCTCAACCAGTTTCAGGATAAGCTCCTCTCTGCCGCCCTCGTCTCCCCCCGATTGCACGTGATCGTAAAAGATCTCCTCCAGCTCCCTCAGCGCCATGGCGTGAACCTTGACGATGGGATAGAAACCCTCCGTCGGCTCCGGGGTATCAATGGAAACCATATTCCTCACGGCCAGGCCCCGGACCGCCCCGATGGCATAATCTCTGCCATAAGCGGAGAGAATATCGCGGGCGGATCTGACCAGGTCCTCGATATCATTCCCCACCGGCTTCTTTCCCTCCCTTCTTGATACGGTCCAGATCTTCGAGACGCGTGTCAACCTCCTTGACATAACTCAGGAGCTTGGCGTTGTCTGGCTCCAAGGTAAGGGCCTTGGCCCAGAGCTCCCTTGCCCTGGAAAGCTCGCCTGCAGAGTAGAATTTCATCCCGAGGAGCCTCGCGAAACGGACGACCTGGATGGACAACGCCTCTCCCGGCACCGTCAGATCAAGGACATACAGGATCTGGTTCGCGGCGGCGTCCATCTCGCCCTTTTTTTCCCTTTCCGTGGCATCGTCATAACGCTGCCTGATATGTTCCCGGCGTTGTTCGAGAACCTCGACAAGCAGGTCCTCCCCTCTGGTGCCGAGGAGCACCAGGGAATCACCCTTCGTCAGAACCCTCTGCGCCTCAATGAAGCGTCCCTCGTCAAGATGCGCCCTGGCCTGGTCAAGAAGCTTCCGCACGCTCTTTTCCGACTGCTCCCTGTCGATGAGATCTTCCAGCCTGGCCGCTTCCGATACCAGACCGCCATCCCCGGGCGAAAGCGTTATCGCGCTCCGGATACGTGAAAGGGCGGCCCTGGCGTCCCCCCTGGACTCGAGATAGCTGGCCTCGTTCCTCAGGCTGTCGAGCTCCGCCTGGATGGACCTTTCCACATTCTTTTTCAGCGTCTGCACCCAGTAGTACTTCGGGTATATTTCCAGCGCCCGGTCAAGCTCGGCCCGGGCCGAGAGGAGATCGCCACCCTTTCTGCTGCCCAGGGCCTTGCGCACGTGGAGGTCGGCCTCATCGATCCTGGAACGGGACCCCCTTAACAGCTCCTGGATGTCAGGGGGACAGGATCGGCCGGCTTTTGTCAGGTCGCGGGCTGCGTCCACGGCGGGTTTGTGATCACCCGCACGGGAAAGGGCCGCGACCCGCGAACATTCGGATCGCTGCCCGGCTCCCTTTTCGAGCGCGGCACAACCGGCCAGCCCCAGCCACACCACAGCCATAAACAGGACGGTGACACGCTTGATGGCTCAACCTCCCTCCGGAAACACTACCGGTTCACGCCATAGACGGCGTCGACATAGCCATCCTCGTCCAATGCGAAGAAATAATCAACCAGACGTGGATCGAACTGTTTCCCACGACCTTCCCGGATCCTGTCAAAGGCCCTCTCTTTTGTCAGGGCCGCCCTGTAGGGCCTGTCGGTCATCATGGCGTCAAAGGCGTCCGCCAGCAGGATGATGCGCGACGGAAGAGGGATGGCGCTACCCTGCAGACCGTCGGGATAACCGGTTCCGTCATAGTGCTCATGATGGTGCCGGATATACAATCCCACCTTCTGCAGGGATGAAAGGGGACTGAGGATCCGCGCCCCGATGTCGGGATGACACCTCATGTCCCTGGTCTCGTCCTGGCTCAGCGGCCCGAGCTTTCCGACAACGCCCTCCTGAACGCCGATCTTTCCCACGTCGTGCAGGATCGCAGCAAGTTCGAGCTCCTTGCAGCGCTCAATATCGAGGCCCACCATTTGGGCCAGGGCAAGGGATATCCTGGCGACCCTGTCGCAATGTCCCCTCGTGTAGGCATCCTTGGCCTCCACTGCTTCGGCAAGGGCGCTGATGGTTTCCTTGAAGTTCTTTTCTATCTGTTTCCTGGTCCTTAGAAGCTGGGAGACCATCCCGTTGAACCCTCTGGAAAGCCGGCCTATCTCGTCCATACTCCGGTCTTCAACCCTGACATCAAGGTTGCCCGATCCGAGCGCCTGCACCGCCTTTTCCAGCAGCTCCACCCTTCTCACGTGGACCCCTGTCAGCAGAAAGATGCCGAGCAATCCCAACCCTGTTCCTATGCCCAGGGGAAGGATCAGGCCAACAGCGGTGGACTTCATGGCATCCGTGATGTGGTTCATGCTCAGACCCACGACGGCTGTACCGACCTGGACCCCCTCTACAACCACGGGCGCCGACACCTGGATGACCCCTCTTTCGGGCATGGGAACGCCCTTGTCGAAGACCTGGCCCGTCTTTTCAGTGTTGGAATGGTAAAGAACCCGTGACCGGTGATCCATCAGGTATGCATATCGGACGTCGTCATCTAAAGTGATCGATTCGGTGATGGGGCCGAGCCTCAGGTCGTCCTGGGCAAGAACCGGGTCCCTCGCGTTGACGGCGAGGTTACTGGCAAGGGACTGGGCTCTCTTCTCCCCCTCGCGGGACAGGAAGATCCACTCGAACCTCATGAAAGCCAGGAACAGGAGGCCTACGACCACGAACAGAAGGACGGAAAAGGAGATGGAGACCTTCCACCGCAGAGAAAAGACCGATGCCTCGTTGCGCGAAAAGGTGGCAACCTCGTCTGAAAAACCGGGAGGAAGGATCCCGCTCCTGTCGAGGAGGTTTTTATCTGAGCGCATTTCCGTCTTCATAAAATGGATGAGAACCTACTCCGCCCCTTTTTTCATCAGCTGAAGGGTTGTGTTGCCGATGGTAAACTGCTCTGAAAACCCTATTCCGGTGGTCTGAACCTTCCTGCCTCGAACATGGGTCCCGTTGGTGCTCTCGAGATCCACGACGACGGCCTGGTCTCCGAAAATCCTGACGAGGCAGTGCCTCCTGGAAACCTCCGGATCGTCCACGTTTATGTCGCTTCCACTGCGGCCGACGGTCGTCTGGGCACCTGGAAGGGGATAAGTCCGGCCGGTCTGGATGTCCCTCAGGTAGAGGGCCACTCCCTCCGCCAGGAAGGGCTCTTGCCCCGAAATTTTTTCCAGGAAAGTGGAGATCTCGGTCTGGCTCTGGTCCACTTCTGAAAAATCGTATGCCATGGTCTGGCCGTAATCCGCTCCCGATGGCCCCATAAGAGGACTGCCGGACCTGTCCATAACGCCGGACCCCGGGATGATGATGAGATGGCCGCAGCACGGGCAGTTGGCCCGCGCTCCCCCGGCCGGGACCTTCTCGTCCGCTATCCGGTAGCTGGTCTGGCAATTGGAACAAGCTAATTCCATAAATTACCTCCGTAATTGGTGATTTGTGACTGGTGATTGGTTAAAGAATTTACGAATCACTAATTACGAATCACTAATCACGGCCTTTTATCTATATATTTCCGTCTCCGATCGCGTGAACACCCTGCTGTCGAACTTGAAAACGCCCGAATCGGTGCCGAACCACTTATTTTCAGCCAGGTCTGCCACGATGACCCTCACAGAGACGCGGGGCATCCCCTCTTTGTCGGTGTACAGGACCCACTTCCTCCCGTCATACCTGGCCACACCCCGATCCTCGGTACCCACCCAGATGTTCCAGCTGCCATCCACAGCGACCGAGAGGATCCTGTCTGACGGCAGTCCGTCGGACGCGGTGAAAAGCTTCTGTACCTTCCCCTCCCGCCGGAGGAGACCCTTCGATGTCCCGATCCAGAACACACCGTCCGCGTCAATGGCCAGGGAGGTCACGTTGTCGTCGGGGAGGCCCTGTTTTGTGGTCCAGACCGTGAATTTCTTGCGGTCGTACATGGCCAGCCCCTTGTCGGTACCGAACCAGATGTTGTCAAGGGGGTCGATAACGACGCAATTGATAAAGTTGCTCGGAAGACCGTCGCTGTAATCGTAGGTCACCCAGTTGCTCTTACCGTCGAACTGGGACACTCCCTTGTCGGTACCGATCCACTTGAAGCCGAGCCGGTCCACGGCGATAGCTCTCACCGAATTGCTGATCAGGCCATCGGAGGTGGTGTAGTTCCTCCTCTTTTTTGTGTCGATGTGGACCCTGAAAAGCCCTTCCTCTCCCCCGACCCAGAGAAGATCGCCATCGATGACGCTCGGATGGATGAAGACACCGTTGGAGTTGTCACGCCAGATTCCACTCGCGACGGTGTAGGCGGCGGTCTTGGCCCGTTCCCTGTTTCCTGCGCTGTCGACAGCGAAAAATTTCACGGTGACATTGTCACGCAGGGACAGGGGCACCATGTATTTCGGGGAGTTTTCCGAGGGCTGGGTGCCGTCCAGGGTGTAATGGATCGTCGCGTTGGCCTCTGTCCTCAGTTCGAGGGTAATGGGTGGGTTGTATTGTCCCGGCGCCGGATAGGGCACCGTATTTGGCGGCTGCGTGTCTATCACGAACTCGGCCACCTGCGAAGCTTCCCTGTTGCCGGCATCGTCGAGGGAGTAGAAGGAGAGTTTCTCCGTCCTGTCAATGACGAAAGGTCCGCTGTAAGGGGTAAAATCCTTCTGCCCGGCTCTGCGAAGAAAGATCCTGCCCGTCTTTTCGGAGATAAGGGTCACGCTGACAGGCTTGTTGTAAGAGCCCGGCGGTGGCTCGATCTTTGTCGAGGGCGGTTTCGTATCGAAGGAGTACTTCTCCGCCCTGACCTCTTCCCTGTTTCCGGACCCGTCGGTGGCGTAAAATTTCAGCTGGGTGTCCTTTGCAAGGCGCAGGGGCTTTTCGTATACGGTGGAGGCCTCGGTGGGGGTTATTCCGTCCAGGGTGTAGCGTATGACAGAACCCTTCTCCCCCAGGAGGCTGACGGTGACCTCTCCCGAGAAGGTACCTCCCGGCGGGTCCGCTTTCGTCTTCGGTGGTGTGCTGTCGAGGATGTAGTCCTGACTTCCGGGAGCGCTGCGGTTGCCCACTTCGTCCACGGCGATGTAGGACAGGGTCGTGTTCTCGTTGATGGTTATGGGCCCCTTGTAAGGCGAAGAGCCTGTGGAGGGAGTGGTACCGTCCATCGTGTAAAAGATGTCGGCAGGCTCCGAGGATTCGATCTTGACGCGGATCCTGCCGGAGTACTTTCCACCGGGGGGTCTCGGGACAGCCTCCGGCGGAACCGTGTCGATAACGTATTCGCTTCTCATGACAGGACTTTTGTTTCCTGCCATGTCCACGGCGACATAGGACAACACCGTGGTCCCGGCTATGTTCAGGGGCTTTTTGTACATGGAGGAGGACAGGCTCGGCTCGCTGTCGCCCATCTCGAAGTGGATCGCGCCCCGCTCACTGGATTTGAGAGCCACCGTGACCGGCCCGGCAAAGGCGCCTGCCGCTGGTTCTGCTTTTACCGTGGGCGGCTGTGTATCGATGACGTAGCTTTCCTCCCTGACGTTCTCCCTGTTGCCCGCCTCATCCACGGCAAAGAACCTGAGGACACCGCTTCGGACAAACCGGATGGGTTCGGAATACCTGGGGGATCGCGTACCTGGCCGGCTGCCGTCGATGGTATAGTAAACCACGGTCCCCTCTTCAGCCGAGAGGCTGACTGAGACCGGCTGTCTGAAAAGACCGCCGGACGGCTCGGCAAAGGTGACCGGTTTCGTGCTGTCGAGCCTGATGGTGTAATCTTCCCGGCGAACCTCCTCGGCATTGCCCGCGTCATCCACCGCGAAGAACCGGAGGGTTGTGTCCTTCTTCAGGGCCACGGGATCCCTGTAAAGACTGGAATCGCTGGTCGGCTTCGATCCGTCGGTCGTGTAAAAGATCCTTCCACCCTCTTCCGTCTGCAGGCGGACGGAGACGGGGTGAAAATATCTCCCCCCCCTTGGGGAGGCGGCGCTCACAGGCGGCACCGTGTCGAGGCGCACCTCGTAGATGGCCACATTCTCGCCGGAGAGGTTTCCGTACCGATCGCGCGCAAAATAGCGGAGGACAGCGTCTTTCCTGAGTTTGAGAGGGGCGAGGTAAGGCAGGGGTTGATCCTCGCCCAGGGCGTAGAACAGATCGGCTCCGGGTTCCGTTGAAAGTGTGACCTGAACCTCCTCGTTGTATTTACCAGGGGGAGGCTGTATACGGACCTCCGGCGGAGTGCGGTCCAGGGGCCAGAACTGCGCCAGGATGGCGGCCAGGGCCAGAAGCAAGGCTAAAAACAGAAAAACCTTGCCTTTCATCAGACCTCCTTTGCCGGGGTTGAATCATAGTAATAACGACCATATTTGACATACCCGAAGACGTTTCCCATGCGCGGATCCTCCTGCGTCTTGAGCAGGGCCAGTTCACCGCGCACCAGCGGCTTGAGATACTCGAAGAGGGCTTCGCCTCCTCCGCCGGCCAGGAGAACCAGGTCCAGGTCCCAGTCATCGGCCCATACCCTCTCCATGTCGCTTATGACTGCCGTCGCAAGCCGGCCGAAGACCTCGTCCTTGACCTTGGTAAGGTCGTATTCCGCGCCCCTGATCTTGATGCTGCCCTCCCGCACGGCATCGTACAGGCGGTAGATCTCCACGTTGACCCCGCTCATGTCGTTGAGGGCTTCGGAGATGTAGGTGAATGCCTTGGCAATACCGGTGTCGGTGGTCCTGCTGCCGCGTTCCGAGTGCCGGAACCCCTTACAGACCGTGAAATCGGTGGTTTTAAAACCGATATCCACGATCCCTATCTTCTGACGGGCTGCGTCACCCCTTAGGACCGTGCCGTCCTCCCTGAAAAGATAATCAACAAGGCTTCCGTAAGGCTGCGGTATGACCCTGACACGGTTGATATTAAGGACATATTCACTGCCCTGCGGGTTGTCGTGTATCTTCAGGGCGTGTTCGCCCTCCAGGATCCGTGTAATGATGTCCTTGTACTCCATGAAATACCCCACCGGCAGTCCCGTGACCAGGTTAAAGGGCACCCGGCTGGGCAGTACCCTGGACAGGGCCGCGAGAGCGAGGGTCTTGAAGTGCTGAGTGACGAGCTGCGCCTGGTCCAGCGTGAACTGGCGCACCCTCGACTCCGACTCGGCCAGGTCACCGACGAAATAGGACCGGTCGTCCAGGGTCAGGTGAAGCCCCGGCAGTGTTTCACTGGAGAAAAAATCGTTGTCCATGGACCGTGGTTGAGGTTCACCGATGATGGATTTGAACAATGTTGAGGATTCACCATCGGTAGCCTTGGTGAATCCGAATCCGACATCAACTCCGGCCATTAACATGGGCACCCTCCTCAGGTTCTTTCACTGCGGATCACCTC
>CP070698.1:1876975-1884328 GCA_020349685.1 bacterium | reverse complement strand
GGCGCGCCCGTGGAGGCCGTTGAAAAAGTGGCTCTTCACGTAGTGGGGGGTCTTGGCAGCCTGGCCGATGCCTGACACCAGGACCACCTCCTCAGGGGTCTTTCCCATCTTCTCCAGGATCTCCTGGACCGTCTTCAGGATCCTGTAGTTTCCGCACCCGGGACACCAGGCGATGTCGATGCGGCCCATGTCGAAACGGTTTTTTCCCATGACGATCCTCTCAGTCGATCTCGCGGATAGCGTCGGCCAGCTCCTCCACAGTGAACGGCAGCCCATCGTATTTGAGAACGGCCCCGTCCGGTTCGCGTCCGCCGTGCAGGGTGAGGATCCTGCCGAACTGGGCCGTGGCGTTATTTTCGATGACGATCAACTTTTCCGCCTGCTCCAGGTAGCCGAGAGCCTGGTGCGGGAGGGGGTAGACCTGGGGGAAGTGCAGGTGGGCCGTGTCCGTCCGTCCGGACCGCTCCAGTCCCTCGCGGATCGCCTGGCATGTGGATCCCCACCCGGCCAGGAGTACCTTGAAATCCTCCGGTCCGGTGAGGACAGGAGGCACCGGATCCTCCATGATCAGCCCGGCCTTGGCGAGCCGCTTGTCGACCATGGCCCTGCGCACGGCCATGCTCTCGGTGATGTGGCCGTCCTCGTCGTGTTCGTCGCTGTCGGCGGCAATGAGGCCCGAGCCGTACCCCGGTACTCCCCTCGGGGATGCGCCATTTTCCGTGAGGCGGTAGCGCTGGTAACCGGGTTTGGTTTCAACCAGGTGCTTCTCGACTGTCACCGCATCCAGGTCGAAACCGGCCAGATCGTAGTAGGTGTCCATGGTGTACTGGTCGGTGAGAACGAAGACGGGAACCTGGCAGCGGGCGGCCACGTTAAACGCCCTGGCGGTGAGGGAGAACGCCTCCTCGATGGTGCCGGGGGCGTAGATCACCCTGGGAAACTCACCATGGCCCGCGTAAAGAGCCAGTTCCAGGTCGCCCTGCTCGGTCCGGGTGGGAAGACCGGTGCCGGGGCCGGGCCGCTGGGCCAGGTGGATGACCAGGGGCGTCTCCAGGACCCCCGCCAGACTGATCCCTTCCTCCATGAGGGCAAACCCCCCTCCCGAGGTGGTGGCCATGGCCCGTGCTCCCGCGTACCAGGCCGCCACCGCCATGTTGACGGCGGCGATCTCGTCCTCGGCCTGCTCGGCCACGATGCCGAAGGTCTCGTCGTGGGACGCCAGAAAGGTCAGGACCGCGGTGGAAGGGGACATGGGGTAGGAGGAAACGAAGTTGCACCCGCCGGCAACGGCTCCCATGCCCACGGCCTCGGCTCCGCTCACCAGGATCCGGTTGGCCGCTTGCCGGTCCCTGGCGATGGACCAGGACAGCGATCCGCCTTCGTGAAGCTTCCGGCCTGCCTCGTAGCCGAGATCGGCCGCGATGCAGTTGTGGTCTACGACCTCGGGCTTCTTACCCTTGAAGTATTCCCTGAGATAGTCCCGCATGATCGCCGGGTCCCCCTGAAGGATCCCGGCCAGCAGGCCGACAGCGGCTGTACTCTCGTAGATCTTCCCGCCCGCCTCCTTGGCTATGCTCGAGAGGGGAACCTCCAGAAACCCGCGCTCGGCTAAAAGAACGCCGGCGTCGCCCACAATGACGGTATCGGCGGTCATCCGCTCTCCGACATGCTCCGGCACACCAGGATCCAGAGGCAGGAGGATATCGATGTGGCTCGTCAGCGCCGCGACGGGACGGTCCGCCACGCGGAGGGTGATGGTGTTCAACCCGCCGCGGATCCGGGACATGTACTCCTTGGTGGAGAAAACGTGGTATCCGGAGCGCTTGAGCACGCGGGCCAGGATGAACTCGATGGTCTGGATCCCCTGCCCGGCCTGGCCTCCAAGGACGATCGTGACATCGCTGGACACGGAAACCTCCCCATTGACCGGCTGGATGGAAAAAGCAGCTTTCTGACAATTGTTCCAGATGGGGCGGGAATGTCAAGGGAGGGGGGGAGAGTGTCTGGGGTCTGGTGTCTGGGGTGTGGGGCCTGGGGTCTGGTGCCCAGACCTGGGCCTTGTACCTTGTACCCTGTCCCTTATCCCTTCACCCATTCGGTCTACAATGTTTTCAGGGTTATTACCAAGGTTATCTCTATCTTTTCCGGAAGGCAGCGGCAACTTCCGGGGCTGTCAGTTAACTTTCGTGAAACTCTTAATTGGTTTTATAAATTTTCGTCCATTTTCTCCTATAATTTAACTGACAGAGAGCTTTTTCCAGGACCCTTTTTGCCCTCCCATCCTCACCGGCCTGGTGTGGGCATCTTCCGGGATACTGGAAGAAGTCATGACAACGCCCGGGATGGCTTTGGATCCCGGGGGAGACACCGTGCATTGAAAGAAAGGGAGAAAGGGGAAACCGATGGATGACAAAATCAAGTTGATCTACGACTCCGTGATCGCGAGAAACCCGGCCGAAAAGGAGTTTCACCAGGCTGTGAAGGAGGTGCTCGAGTCCCTCGGGCCAGTCATCGCCAAGCACCCCGAGTTCGCTCAGCACAAGATCATAGAACGCATCTGCGAACCGGAGAGGCAGATCATCTTCAGGGTGGCCTGGACCAACGACAATCACGAAGTCATGATCAACCGGGGTTTCCGCGTTCAGTTCAACAGCGCCCTGGGACCCTACAAGGGCGGCATCCGCTTCCACCCGACAGTTTATCTCGGGATCATCAAGTTCCTTGGCTTCGAACAGATCTTCAAGAACGCGCTCACCGGAATGCCTATCGGGGGAGCCAAGGGCGGGTCCGACTTCCACCCCAAGGGCCGGTCAGACTGCGAGATCCTGCGGTTCTGCCAGAGCTACATGACCGAACTTTACCGGCATATCGGCGAGCACACGGACGTGCCGGCGGGGGACATAGGAGTGGGGGGCCGTGAGATCGGCTACATGTACGGGCAGTACAAGAGGCTGACCAACAAGTGGGAAGCCGGAGTGCTGACCGGCAAGGGCGTCGCCTGGGGCGGTTCTCTGGTGCGCAAGGAGGCTACCGGTTACGGCGCCGCTTTCTTCGTAGATGAGATGCTCAAGGCGAAGGGCCAGAGCTTCGACGGCAAGGTTTGCACGGTTTCGGGCTCCGGCAACGTCGCCATATATACCATCGAGAAGATCCATCAGCTGGGAGGAAAGTGCATCGCCTGCTCGGATTCCAACGGCGTCATCCTGCATGAAAAAGGCCTGGACCTGGACCTCATCAAGCAGCTCAAGGAGGTCGAAAGACGGAGGATCAAGGACTACGTCAAATACCACAAGGACGCCATCTACAAGGAAAAAGGCAATATCTGGGAGATCCCCTGTGATGTGGCCATGCCTTCGGCCACAGAGAACGAGCTTAACGGCAAAGACGCCGCAATGCTGGTCAAGAACGGCTGCATCGCCGTCGGGGAGGGCGCGAATATGCCGACCACCCCTAAAGGTGTGGATGTTTTTCTCAATTCCGGGATCGCCTTTGGACCGGGCAAGGCCGCCAACGCGGGGGGGGTGTCCACATCGGCCCTCGAGATGCAGCAAAACGCCAGCCGGGACAGCTGGAGTTTCGAACACACGGAGGAGCGGCTTCATCAGATCATGAAGAATATACACAACCTGTGCTTCGAGACCGCCGAGGAGTACGGGGAGCCGGGCAACTACGTGCTGGGGGCCAACATCGCCGGTTTCGTCAAGGTGGCCAAGGCCATGCTGGCCATGGGGCTCGTTTAAGCACGCTTCCCCCGGGCCGGCCACGGCAAAACCTGGTTTTAAGATCCGCCGTTCCAGATCCCTGCTCTGACACCTTTGGTATCAGGCACTGATATTTTTTGCTCTGACACCTTTGACATCAGAGCGCATATTATTGGAAATTCCTTAAACCGGGCCACACCTTCAGGGGGTCGACCCTCAGATTCCTGCAGACGAAGATGGGGACGTTGTCCTCGTAGGGCATGCAGTAGGTGCAGTCCGTGGTGCCCGCCTGATAGACTTGACAGCATTCATCGTATTCATCCAGCCGCCCGCCCAGGATGATCAGGTTTTCGGGCGGCGGATCCCCCGGGCCCCACAACCAGTAGTTGTTGTGTCCCGATATGGCCGCCGGCAGGTTGTATTGACGCCCCAGGAAATCGATGGCCCCCGCGACACCGTAGTTGGGGACGAAAACAGCCCATTGGCCCGGATCATCAACATCGAGGCTCCTGTAAACTTCGGCCACGGACGCGACGATCTCCTCCCATCCGTGCATGTCGGCGAAGAATTGCGGGAGAGCCCCAATTTCGATCCTCTCCTCCGTTTTCGGGGCGACGCCCAGGGCCTTTGAATAGGCGATGTATTTCTCCACCGGCATCACCGGCAGAGCCATGGGGGCAATGGCGATCCCTCCCGCCAGGGTGATCCCGAGGAGCGCACCCCGCTTGTACAACGTCAGGGGACCTGCCGACACCCGCTCGAGGACCAGGGCGCCCGAGGCGAACAGCATGGGATAGGCGGCAGCCAGATAGAAGGACCTCGCGTTTCCCGAAAACACCAGCAGGGCCAGTACGGAAAGATAGATCAGGCCCAGCATGCGGTAGGGTCTCCCCTCTCTGGCGAACAGGTACCAGTCCAGGCCGGAAAACCACACCGGCAGGAGCACGGGGTTCATTTCCACAACCTGGGTGCCCACATATTGAAGGAAGGAAACCTCGAGCATCTTGCTGCCTGTGGCACCGGCCATGAACCGGAGCGTCGGCCAGCCGTTGGGCACCTGCCAGAGGATGTACGGCAGGAATATCAATCCCGCGATCCCGGCCGCCAGCCACGGTCCCCGTGTCAGAATAAAGCGCCGGTTTTCAGTGAGCAGCAAACCGGCAGCCAGCCCGAAACCCAGCCACAGGACGCTGATCTTGTTTTGCAGTCCCATCCCCAGCACGACACCCAGCCACATCCACCAGACGGGGTTCCGCCCCTGGATCCAGAGGATGATTAAATAGGCGGCGAGAGTCCAGATCAGGATGTCGAAGGAGTTCATGGAGAAATAGCTGTTCAACCCCAGGTGCAAGGGGGCCAGGATCACGCACAGGGCTGCGAAAAGCCATGCGAAACGGCCTCCGCCCAGCTCCTTCGCGATGAGACCGGTCAGAAACACCGTCAGGGCCCCGGCCGCGGCGGGAAGGACGCGGATGGCTGTCAGGGAATCACCCAGGACCAACCTCGAGATCTTGAGCAGGAGTATGGACAGGGGCGGATGGTCCACGTAACCGAAGGCGAGACGTTCACTGCAGGCGATGTAGTAGAACTCATCCCGGAAAAAGCCGTAGGCGCCGGCAGCGTTGACGGCAAAGTGGACCAGGAACTTGGCGGCGGCAAGCAGGATGAGGAGGATGAGATCGAGTTTCCCGAAACCCGTCCTGTCCCTTTCCCCGCCCATAAGACCCCCCGGAAAAAATTAGAAGCTGGAAAATGGAAATTTCGACCCTGTTTGAAACCTTTGACCGGCTGTTTGCTGCCGGACCGCCCAACGTCCGGCTAATCCAGGCACGGGATCTCGTAGTTGTCGGTCACGACCTTGAACATCTTCATCCGCCGGCTCTCATCGCCGTACCAGGCGGCGTAATGAAGGGTCCCCTCCCGGTGTTTCTCCCAGCACTCCCTCCGGCCATGGTCTGCCACCTCCTGCCTCGTGTTTGCGGATTGGCCCGTGTCGATCATGTGGTATCCGTCGGCGCGCAGGTCGAGGACGAGTTAGACACCGGATTCTTCCTTGAGGCTGTACCAGGAGATAAAGGGACCTTCGAAGTCGTGAATACCAGCGATCTTGTAGGCCATGACTAACCTCGGGCATCTTTAAAGGCCGGCTTCGGGAAGCAGCGGTGCAATGCGACATCCGCTCTTGCAGGAAAGGATAGCACAGAAAAAGGAGCCCCCGGGTGATGAGCACAGGTGCGCGGAATCTGGTCCTGGGGAGGTTCATATCCAGGGGTGCTGAAGTGCCGAAAGGGTATCTGCTGAAGGACTATCGGTACACCGGGTGCCGTGACCTGTTTCTGGCTCCTCTTATCCGGTCTCTGACACCATGAGATCGATCTCTAGATCGGTCTCTGACACCAGAGGATCCGGAGCTCATTCACCATGCGGTGAGCGGCAATGATCCCGTTTAACCGGCATAGATTTCGGGGTCGCAGTTTTCCTGCCGAGGTTCGTGGCAGGGTCTGCCATGAACACCGCAACGTGATCTCCGACCCTAATATCGGAGAGGCTCCGATCTGAAGGCTGTATTACCTTCTGGCCATGACCTTCTCGAAATGCTCGTATGCCTCCTCGTGGCATTCGGCAAACCATTCCTCACACTCTTCGTAGGCTTGCCTGCTGGTCTCATGCATCATCCGCATGGCGATGTGCCCGGCTCCCTCCCCGTACAGCCGCCAGCTGACCGTGCTTTCGTAGAGCTGCAGCGGATCTACGGTTACCCATTTCGGGTTGGTCGTTTCGACCCAGAAAGTCCCCAGGTTCACCGCCATATTAAGAGGCACATTGAAGCGATGGATGAGGTAAGGTCGACCTTGAGAATCCCGTCCCCTGAGTTCGTACTCACCCATCCCGACATTCAGACAGAAGTAACCGTCATCGGACAGGGACAGGGGAATCCATTCTCCGCTGATGCTGTTAAGAATCTCGAAACCCTTGACCCTCGTCATGGCCGGGATGGGCCGGTCCGTTCGGTACAGGTCTTCCTTGGGGTAGAGCATGACATCCACCCCGAGGAGGCGGCCGATAATGACGCATTCCTTTTTCAGCACCAGGGGCGCAGGCTCATCCGCGTACACGGCATGAACACTCGCCAGAAAAACCGAAACCAGGATCAGACTCAAAAACATTACGGACCGTTTCATGAATACCCCCTCGCTCAGCGTCCCTCCTCGTCCCCTCTTTTGGGTTCAAATACCGATGTTGAATGTTCTTTTAAAGATAAGATCAGGAAATGGAGATTATCACCCCCAGTAGCACCTTTATATTATAAGTATACCTCTGGAACGCCGAGACGAAAGGTTCCCATTGGGGATCCTTGAAGTTAATCACCTGGTGTAATTGGGCGAACACCAGTCCCTGATGACTGGTATTTCATGACTTGGCCAGGCCCCAGGTAAAAGGCAGTTTATTAACCAAAGTTTGAGGCCTGTCACCCGGGGTTATCAGCTCTTCCTGAAAGGAAAAGGGCGCCTGCTGGGCGCCCTTCCGGCAGATACTTATGTTTTATTGGATCTTTTTCCCGTCGATGCCTGTCACCGATGGAATCTGGCGCGGCATTTACTTGCCGCCTCCCTGGTTTCCTCCCCCGCTACCGGATTGTTCCTGGTTCTGT
>CP070698.1:1856291-1876875 GCA_020349685.1 bacterium | reverse complement strand
ATCCAGGTCGTCCACGATAATGAGGACCCTGGTGGCCTCCAACCGCTCACGTGCGGCGAGGGGACCGATCACCTCGCCGCTCCTGTTCATGTATGCGAGGGGCTTGGCCAGGAGAATGTTCTCACCCCTTCTCCTCCCCCTCCCGAGGAGAAGGTGTTTTCCGTCCTGGCCGAAAGGAATCTTCCATCGGGCGGCCAGGGCATCGAGGACCATGAAACCCAGGTTGTGCCGTGTTTCCCTATAATCGGGCCCGGGGTTGCCCAGTCCCGCGATCAGCCACATGCGTCAGGCTGCAAGGAGGTTTACTCCTCCTCGCCTGGCTCCGCTTCGGGTTCTGCCTCCGGAGCTTCGGCTTCCTCGACCTCTTCCCCCTCCACTTCCTCTTCCGGCTCAGGCTCGACAGCAGCGGCTACGATGGTGAGGATGGTGAAGTTGACGTCGTGGGGAATGGTAACCCCTTCGGGGACCTTCAGGTCCTCGACGTGGATATTGTCGCCGATCTCCAGTTCGGTGATGTCGACGGTGAGGGAGTCGGGGATGATGTCGGGCAGGCACACGATCTCCAGTTCCCTTCTCTTCATCTCCAGGATACCGCCGTCCATTTTGACTCCTTTGGCGGTGCCGACGATCTCGATGGGCACCATGACCGAGATATCCTGGTCCATGGCAACCTCGAGGAGATCCATGTGAAGAACGACATCCTTGTAAGGGTGTTTCTGAACATCTTTAATAAGGACGTTCTTTGTTTCGCCCTTACCGCCACCCTGGACCTCGAGTTCAAGGACGCTGGTCTTCGCGCCGGGTTTGGAAAGGAGCAGACCGAGTTCGTAGCCGTCCAGGGACAGGGAAACCCCGTCCTGGCCCTTGCCGTAAAGGACGGCCGGTATCCGGCCGGCTTCGCGCAGTTTCCGCGCGACGCCTTTGCCAGTGCTCTGTCTCGCCTCAGCTGTGATCTTCAATGCTGACATTAATGTGTTTCCTCCTTTTTCATATATAACGTCTCGTCAGACAAACAGCGAGCTGACGGATTCGTTGTTGTGGATCCTGCGGATGGCTTCCGCCAGGAGTTCACCCACGCTCAGTTGAACGATCTTTTCGCACTTCTTCGCGTTTTCACCGAGGGGGATGGTATCGGTTACGATGATCCTTTCGGCCGGCGAGTTGGTCAGCCTTTCGACCGCCTGCCCCGAGAAAACCGGGTGAGCCGCGCACGCATATATGGGCCCGGCGCCGGCCTTTTGAAGAGATTCAAGGCCCTGCACAAGAGTGCCGCCCGTGTCGATCATGTCGTCGACAACGATGGCCGCCTTGCCCTTGACTTCACCTACGATGTTCATCACTTCGCTGACGTTGGGACCGGTCCGGCGCTTGTCGATGATGGCCAGGCCGGCTCTGAGTCTCTTGGCAAAGGCCCTCGCCCTTTCCACGCCGCCGGCATCGGGAGACACGACCACCGTATCCCCCAGCTTGAGCTTGGACAGATAGGAAAGCAGTACAGGCGCGGAGTAAAGGTGGTCCACCGGGATGTCGAAGAAGCCCTGGATCTGGCCGGCGTGAAGGTCCATGGTCAGGACCCTGGAAGCCCCCGCTACGGTGATCAGGTCAGCGACGAGCTTTGCGGTGATGGGAGCTCTCGGCGCCACCTTTCTGTCCTGGCGCGCATACCCGAAGTAGGGGATGACAGCTGTGATACGCCAGGCCGATGCCCTCTTCAAGGCGTCGATGAGGATGAGGAGTTCCATGAGGTTGGTGTTGCCGGGCCGGCAGGTGGACTGGATCACGAAGGTGTCCGCCCCCCGGATATTCTCCGAGATCTCGACCATGATCTCCTCGTCGGAGAACTCTCTAACAACAGCGTTTCCCAGGGGTTCATCCAGATGGTTGCAGATCCGTCTGGCCAGTTCGGGATTGGCGTTTCCGGTAAACAGCTTGATGCGGCGGTTCATCTCTGGTTTGTTCTCGCTTTGCTGTGTCTTGTTGTCGTTTTGGCTGGGGCGGTAGGATTCGAACCTACAGATGCGGGATCCAAAGTCCCGTGACTTACCGTTTGTCGACGCCCCAGCAGAAGTTCATCGCTGTGTGCTCCGTTTCGGGTATTGCCCGTTTCACGGAGCGACCTGGCCTGCGGCGCGGCTAGCCCGCCCGGGCCGTTTATACCCTATGCCACTGACACTGACCGTTTCCGAAACTTACCGAACGCGGCATGGGTCGTAACAAGCCCATCACTCTTCGTAACCGAAGGCCTTTTCGGGATCGTCGGAAGGCTCGATAACAGGATTTTCCTCAGCCCTTTTTTCTCTTTCTTCCGGCTGATCAGGCTCTTGGTTCTGCGTTTCCTCGGTCGAGGCCTCCTCTTCGCCGGCCAGGCCCTCTTCTTCTCCTGAGACTTCGCTTTCCTCGGAGCTCAGGTCTTCACCCGAGGTCTCCTCACTCTCGCTGGTTTCGTACTCCGTCCCCTGGCTTTGGGCATCCCTGACCTCTTCGTCGTGGTAGGATGAGGCCGGCCGGGCGGGAATGTTTTCCTTTTCATAGACCTGAAGCACGGCGTCCTCTATCATTTTACGCGTCTCGCTGTTGAGCGGATGCGCGACATCCCGGAAGGTTCCATCCTTCCTCTTCTTGCTGGGCATGGCGATGAAGTAGCCCTTGTTGCCGCTGATGACCTTCAGGTCTCTGACGATGAAACAGTTATCGAAAGTGATCGTTGCGTAAGCTTTCAGTTTATCCTCGTCCACCGGGAATACCTTCACATCGGTGATCTTCATCAAAGCACCTCCCTTTCCCCAGTTGATCTGTTGATGCCCGTTGACTTGCTTAAGCCCGGTAGCTTACGAGAAGATGGGTAAAGCCACCTTCGTCATCCGTGATCCATCACCCATCAATCTGGCGGCAGCTTTTTCTGCCGCCGGTCTGTCCTTGAACAAACCGAAAACAGCCGAACCGCTCCCTGACATCAGCGATGCGCTTGCGCCCGCACTCAGAAGGTCTTCCCTGCATCTGCCGATCTCTGGATGGCGTTTGGTTACTACATTCTCAAGGTCGTTCACGAGGAGGCTTTTCCACTGGTCTGGAGGCAGCGCTCCCCCCGCGGTCCTGTAAAGTGAAGAAATCGTATATTTATCAGGTTCTTTTGTCAAACGCAAATTGGAATAAGCCCACTTTGTGGAGACCGGGAATCCGGGGAAAACGAGAACGTATACAGCGTTGACCAGGACAGGCGACGGCTGGACCTTCTCACCCCGGCCCGTGATGAGAGAAGGGGAGGGATAGAGAAAAAGGGGGACGTCCGAACCGATCTCTTTCCCCATATCAGCCAGTTCTTCCCGGTCCCATGACAGGTCCAGAAGGGTGGTGAGGCCCATGAGCACGGCGGCGGCGTCGCTGCTGCCGCCACCGAGGCCTGCCCCGTGGGGAATGGTTTTGTCGAGGTGGAGGCGTATCCCCATGTCGCGGATCCGGGAGGCTTCCAGCAGGAGCTGCGCTGCCGCGTGAGCCAGATTCCCCGGGCCGGAGGGAAGGGAAGGATCCGAACAGGTCAGCCGGATCCCGGGTTCTTTCGCTTTACGGATGGTGATGCGGTCGTACAGGGAGATCTTCTGCACCAGGCTCTCGATGTCATGGTACCCGTCGTCCCGGCGACGGACGATCCGTAAGGACAGGTTGACCTTTGCCGGTGCCAGGATGCGGATCACGGCAGTGCTTCCAGGTCGGTGATGGTCACGGAATCGGGAATGCGAAGCACGAGGGAGGCCTTTTCTCCGATGAAAGGCGCCACCGAATCCCACTGTCCGGAAAGGGCGCCTTCAGGGAGGAGCAGCTCGAAGTCTGCGGGGAGCTGGTCCGGCCCGGGCCCGATGCGCAGCGAAATCTGCAGGTCCCTGCCCCTGGCGGTGATCTTCCTGATGCGCTCCTTAAGCTCCGCGTCAAAGAGATAGTCAAACTGCAGATCTTTCCCGTCCGGTATCACGCGGAGGAGTTTCTCCCCGGAATCCATGAGCCAGGCTTGAGCTTTAACGGCCGTGTCCTCCGCGGGAAGCACCCCCATGATCAGGGCGGGGAGCACGCCGGGGTCCAGGGGCAGGGGGAAGGGCAGGTAGGGGTTGATGGACCTTCCGTCCACCTCGCTGCGAAAGGCGCTGTTCCGGCCCGGATAAAAGGCGAGGATCTCCTTGCTGTCGCTGGTCATGACGAGAAAAGTCCCCCCCAGAGGGGCGGGGACTTCCAGGCGGAACCGGCCGTCGGGATAGGCCACGATGTAGACGCTTCCTTTGAAGCGCTCCCTGCCGTTTTTATAGGCCAGCTCCAGGGTGCCGGAGAGCCCTCTTTCAAGGATGGATTCCCTCATCCTCACCGCGTTAAGAAGGGGCGCTGGATCCGTCGCGGCCACCGGTTTTATCTGACGGGGAGCGCAGGCTGCGCCCAGCACCGTCGTTAGGGCGATGATTACGATCCCCCACCGGTATCCTCTCATGGCGCAGTCTCGATGGCTCCCTTGCTCCTGAGTTTTTCCAGGATGCTGGCGTTGCCGGGGTCTGCTTTCAGTGCCAGGGACCAGAATTCGATGGCCAGATCTTCCTTGCCGAGCCTGTCGTATGTGTCCCCGATATGTTCCAGCACAGTGGCATCCCCCTCCATCTCCCTGCCCGCTTTGAGCAGCTGCTCGAGGGCTTCCTCGTAGCGGCCCATTCGGTAATAGACCCAGCCGAGGCTGTCGATGATGTAGGCCGCGTCAGGCCGGATCTTGAGAGCCTTCTCGATGAGGGCGAGGGAGTCGTCCAGGTTGACGCCCCTTTCGGCCCAGGAATACCCGAGGTAATTCATGGCGTCGTAATGTTGGGGATCGATCTCGATGATCTTCTTGAGGGTGTCCGCGGCCAGTTCGAACCTGCCGCTCCTGTCGAGGGTTATGGCCAGCTGGTAGAGGACAGAAGTGTCTTCAGGGCTGTCCTCGAGACCTTGCCGCAAGAGCTCCTCAGCTTCGCCAAAGAGGTCTTTCCTCATAAAAAGCTGAGCCAGGTAGGTGCGGATGTTGGTGCGGTTCGGTTCCAGGGCGAGGGCCGTTTGCGCGCTCTCGATGGCGTGCTGAAGATCCCCCTTCAGATCGTAGACAACGGAGAGGTTCAGGTGCGGTTCGTACCTGTTGGGGGCCATCATGATGGCGTCCTGGAATGTGGCGATGGACTCCGTGTACATCTCGAGCTGCCGTTGAAGGACGCCGATCTGAACGATCATCTCGAAGTTGTCCGGTGCGATCTGGCGGACCTCGCTGAATATTTCGAGGGCTTTTTCCAGATTGCCGTCGTGGGCCTCGATGAGTCCCATGAGCAGCTGTGCCCCCAGGTTGCGGGGATCTTCCTTAAGCACGATCTCGGAATGGTGCCTGGCCTCATCGTAACGTTTTTCCCTGATGAGGATCCTGGCAAGGAATTCACGGACGGGTGTTTTCTCAGGGTCCTTTTCCAGGTAGCCGGTGTAGAATCGGATGGCCTCCTCGGTGCGTCCTTCGCTTTCCAGCAGCCCCCCCAGTTCCGCTACCCCTTTCAGAAAGGAGGGGTTCAAAAGGACAGCCTCGACAAGGGGGTCCAGGGCGGCCTGAGTGTCGCCGGACTTGAAGTGCAGTCTTGCGATGTAATAGAGGGCGATGGCCCTGTGATCCTCGGAATCGGCCAGCTCCTGCAGGGACGCTATGGCCCGCTCGATATCTCCCGTCCTTTCCAGAGCATCGGCAAGAAGGAAGATGATGTTTGTTTGTTCAGGGGCGAGTTCCAGGGCGATCTCGAGGTGGTTCACCGCGTCGACAGGACGGTCCGAGTTCAGGTAGATCTGCCCCAGCGTGATGTGGGCGTCAGTCCACTGGGGGTCCATCTGGAGGATCTTTTTAGCTGTTTCAAGGGCCTCGGCCTCCTGGCCCTCTCCCATGTAGATCTGCATGAGCTGGTCAAGGATCCGGGGTGAGCCGGAATCGAGCTGCGAAGCCATCTGCAGAAATCCGATGGCATCCCGGGTGCGCCCCTCATCGGCCAGCATCAGCCCGTACATGTAGGAGGCGTAGGCTTCGGCCTGGGCGTTCCTGAAAACGGGAGGTTCAGTACCCTTCGATGTGGGCGGATGCCCCTCCGGAAGGGAAGGCGTCGTTTTGTCCGGTGCCGTCGCGCAGCCAGACATGAGGATAAGGGTTAAAAGCAGTGCGCGGATTATTGTTTTTCGGGCCATGAACAATTAGTGGTGTCCTACGGGTTTTCTGTCGGATCTGGCGGCCGGCCCTCCCGACCGGTGATCGGCCAGGTGTGCGGTCCCAGCTTTAAGAGCTTTGGTGGAGTAAGCGTTTATTTCAAGGGGATCCGTCAAGGCTCTTTTCCGTTCCCTGAAGCCGAGTGCCGCGATCATGGCGGCGTTGTCCGTGCAGAGCCGGGGCGGCGGAAAGTGAACCTCGAACCCTTCCTCGACAGCCGCGGCCGCGGCCCGCCTGCGCAGGAGCGCGTTTCTTGCGACCCCGCCCACGACGACGAGTTCTGTGCCTCCCGTGTGCCTGAGTGCGGCAAGACACCTCTCGAGAAGGATGTCGACCACGGCCATCTGGTAAGACGCGGCGATGTCGGCGATGGCGAGGGGAAGGCGCCTGCCCGTCGTTGTCTGGTCAAAATAACCTTCCCGCTTGAGCCAGGTAAAGAGGGAAGTTTTAAGTCCGCTGAAACTGAAATCAAGCGTGTCCCGCCCGGAAAGGGGCCTTGGGAACTCCAGGGCCGCTGGATCTCCCCCCGACGCGGCCTTCTCCATGGCCGGACCACCGGGGTATCCAAGGCCCAGCATCTTTGCCGCCTTGTCAAGAGCCTCGCCGGCCGCATCATCCAGGGTCGTTCCCAGGACGCCGGGAGGATCATCGCCCTCCATGTGGTAAAGGGTCGTGTGCCCCCCGGATGATACAAGAAAAACCGAGGGAAGGGGTGTGCCCCCTGCCAGGTCCAGGGTCATCAGGTGACCCTGGATGTGATCCACCGGAACCAGGGGCAGGCCTGTCGCGTAGCACAGTCCTTTGGCGTAGGAGAGGCCCACCAGGAGGGAACCGATGAGCCCCGGTCCCGCGGTGACCGATATGAGGTCTATCTCCCCAAGAG
Source organism: bacterium (assembly GCA_020349685.1). Classification (GTDB taxonomy): domain Bacteria; phylum BMS3Abin14; class BMS3Abin14; order BMS3Abin14; family BMS3Abin14; genus JALHUC01. The sequence continues at coordinate 1,869,760 of CP070698.1, read as the reverse complement.
AGGTTCTGGAAGACTCCAGGGCGCGGCGGACGACAGGGCCGATGACCTCGAGATGCCTTCTCGAGGCTATTTCCGGTACCACCCCTCCGAAGGGGCCATGGAGGTCGTCCTGGTCCTGGACCACGGAGGAGAGCACCCGGCGGCCGTCTTCAACGACGGCCGCTGCCGTGTCGTCACACGATGTCTCAATTCCCAGGATCAGCATAGGCGATAAGGCTCTCCAGAGATATCCACTGTATCCTTCTTTCCCTGACCTTTACAGCCATCCTCTCCAGCGCCCTGGCCGTCTCGACGTTGGCGTGTCCGATCCCGATGGCCCGTCCGTTTTTTTCTGCCAGGTCCAGGAGTTCATCGATCCTGGCGTCGATGGCGGAAGGTCTGAGGTCGTTGTCGAGGAACACGTCGCGTCTGGCCGATGGTATGTCCAGTTGCCGGGCGAGGTCCAGGGCGATGGTTTCCGGGGTTGTCCGGCTGTCGACGAAGAAAAGTCCTCTTTCGGCGATGATCGTTAGGACAGTTTCCATGACCCTGGCGTCGGCAGTGGCTTTCGATCCCATATGGTTGTTGATGCCTGCGATCATGGGAAGTGAGGCGATCTCTCTGCCTATGATCTCTCTTATTTCGTCCGCGTTCTGCGTAAGAAGGATGGCCCCTGGTCCGGGGTCAACCCTGGGATAGTCCTCCGGCTCCATGGGCAGGTGCAGAAGGACCGTTTTGCCCCGCCGCTCGGCCTCGAAGGCAAGCTCGCTGGAAAAGGGCCGGTCCGGCAAAATGGAAAGGGCGACAGGGTGATCCATTTCGATAAAGGGCCTGGCGGCGGGGTGGCTGTGTCCCACATCATCGATGATGATGGCAACCGCCTTCATTTCGAGGGGGCTGACCGGGATCGTGACCCGGTCCACGGCAGGCGGTTTCCTGGGTTTGACCGGCGTTTTACCGAACCACAAGAAACCGGCCGCGACCAGGATGAGAACGAAAACCGGTATCAGCAGCCGGATAGTGTTCCGGCTGCTGATCTTACCCTTTTTTTTCTTCTTCCGGGTCTTGCGCCGCCCGGAGCTGGAAGCGGCGGACAGATCCCTACTCCTCGATCTTTACTTTGGCCGTGTCCTGGAGTTCCTTGAACAGGTCCACACCCTTGAGCAGATCCACGGCTCTCATGAGCTGGGTGTCCTCGGCAGGATCCTCGGGTATGAAATCCAGAGCGGGCCCTTCCTCCTCAGGCTGTTCGTCCCTGTCGACACCGTCCTCCTCGACCTGGTTGTTCTCCAGGTGACCGGTAAGATCCTTCTCCCTGAGGTGCCCCCTGGGGGTGCCGCCTTTGTTGCGGACAATGATGTCCGGTTCGATCCCCGTGGCCTGGATGGACCTGCCGGAAGGGGTGAAGTAGCGGGCCGTGGTGACCCTCATCCCAGAGCCGTCTCCCAGCCTGTAAATGGTCTGCACCGATCCCGTGCCGAAGGTGGTGGTGCCGATGAGGATGGCCTTTTTGCTGTCCTGGAGGGCACCGGCCACGATCTCAGATGCGCTGGCCGAACCGCCGTTGACCAGCACCACCATGGGGTACTGGGGTTCCGTGCCCCTGGTCTTGGCGTTGTAGGCGAAGTTCTGGTTCTGCAGGCGGCCCTTGGTGGTGACGATGGGTCCGGATTCGATGAAATGATCGGCAATCTCAATGGCCGATACGAGGAGCCCGCCCGGGTTGTTCCTGAGGTCGAGGACGAGGCCCTTGAAATCTTCCCCTTTGTCCTTGCGGATCTTCTCGAGAGCCTCTCCGAACTCCGTGGAGGTTTTCTTCGCGAAATTGGTGATGCGCAAGTACCCGATATTCCGATCGATGTCCTTGACCTTGACGCTGGTCAGGGGGATGACATCCCGCGTGATCGTGTGTTTGATCGGGGCGGGCTCACCCTCCCTCAGGATGCTGATCGTCACCTGGGTTCCCTTCGGACCTCTCATGAGCTTGACCGCTTCCATGAGGCTCATATCCTTGGTGGGCTTATCCTCGATCATCACGATCTTGTCGCCGGCAAGGATCCCGGCACGGTGGGCGGGGGTGTCGTCAATGGGAGCTATGACCGTCAATATCCCGTCCCTTGTTCCGATGGTGATGCCGATGCCCTGGAATTCCCCCTGGGTGTCGATCTGCATCTCCTTGTACATGTCGGGGGTCATGAAGGAACTGTGAGGGTCCAGGGAGGTGAGCATGCCGCGTATGGCGCCTCGAACCAGCTCCTGGGTTTCCGGTTCCTCGACGTAGTTTTTCTGCACTATGGAAAGAGCTTCAGAGAATAACCGGATCTGGTCATACGTCTGATCGTTGTAGGCCTGGGCGTCGCTGATGGGGCTACGATTGTCCGTTGTCACTCCCACAAGAAGAAGGAGCGCGACCAGCAGCCCGGTCCTGATGTACCTGACGGCTTTCATTAGATTTTCCTCCTTTTCAGAGATGGATGCTGTATCCGTTCTCTTTGCCAGGACTGAACGGCTGGCCCCGGATGCGTTAAAACCGATCCAGTCACATCTATGAATTTCCTCGGCGCCCGGTCTGACGGTAGAGCGCCTTTATGAATAATAGCAACAGGGCTAAATGTAATCATCCTTTAAACCACGGGGAAGGGTTCACCGGTTTTCCGTGAAGCCTGATCTCGAAATAGAGAGCGGGTCCTTCCAGTGAGCCGCTGTCTCCCACGAGGCCGATGATCCTGTCCGCCTCTATCTCGTCGCCTGCGGCAACTTTAAGCTCCGACAGGTGTCCGTAAAGCGTGTAGTACCCTCCACCGTGATCAAGGATGATGATCCTGCCGTAACCGCTGAACCAGTCAGCGAAGATGACCTTTCCGTTATAGACGGATCGGATGGGGGTGCCCTCGGCCGATTGGATCGTCACTCCGTTGGAGATGGTGTAGGTGTTGAACCTGCCGGTGCGGTTTCTCCCGAAGGATCGCACAACCTTTCCCGATACCGGCTTTTTGAGGGAGCCCTTGAGGGTGGCGAAGGCTGATTCACCTGTTTTTGCCTGAAGCTCGAGAGCCGAGAGCATCTTTTCCAGGTGGGACGCGGAGGACTCCAGCTCTCTGAGCAGGGTGGCGTTCTTGTCCTTCTGGTCCCTGGCGGCAGCCAGTATCAGGTCCTTCTCGCGCTTTTTGCGCGCGAGCACCGCGAGGCTTTCCTCCTGGTCGCGGCGAGTGGAGATAAGCTGATCTTTGGCTGACTTAAGAGCCTCAACCTGACTCTGTTGACTCTTGTAAAGTTCAGTGGAGAGATTAAAGAGCTCGGAATCGCTTTCGGCCAGCATCTTCAGATAATAGGATCGTCTCTGGAGGTCTTCGATCCCCGTGGAGTTCAGTATGATCCTTAGATAACTCAGGCGGCCCGCTTTGTAAAGGGCGGCAGACCTCAGGGAGAGCCATCCTGCGGTTTTTTCCCGCTGCCGTCTTATATCCCTGATGCGGCTCTCGGAGGCCGATATCCCTTCCTTGAGATCGCGTTCCCGGGTGTTGAGATCCCTGATCTTCCGGCGGGCGCTGCCGATCTCTCTGTCCAGGGCCTCGATGGAACCGAGGATGGATCTCTCCCGCTTCTCGCTCTCTTTGATCCTTTCCTGCGCCGTCCCCATTCGTTTCTGGATGTTCTCGAGCTTCTCCTTCGCCCCCTCGATGTCTCCGGAGGGGCCCTCGCTCCGGGCCGCGGGCGCCATGAGCACGACCAGCGCCACGAACGGTATGACCAGGGACCGCCTCATCGGGAATGTCTCCCCACGGAAGCCAGGCTGCCCAGACCGCCCAGCACCATACCTCCCAGCAGAATGGCTCCCATGGCCGTGAGGGGCAGGAAGGAGAGGGAATCGAGGTTCAGCATTTTAAGGAGAGGCTGGTCTGAACGGGTGGAGACCAGGAGGTGAACGCCGCCGAGCAGGCCCAGCGAGATCAGGGCTCCGGCCATGCCCTGGATCACGCCCTCCACGAGGAAGGGCAGGCGTATGAAGCCCTCGGTGGCGCCGACGAGGCGCATGATCTCCAGTTCATCCCTTCTGGCCATGACGGTGATCTTGATGGTGTTGGAGATAATGAACACGGCCGCCAGGGAAAGGGTCAGTCCCAGTACGAGAGCACCGAAATCGAGGAGGTAGAAAAGCTTGTCGAGCCTGTCGAGCCAGTCCTGTCCGTACTGGATGTCCTGGACGAGAGGGTCGTCCCCTATGGCCGCGAGGATGGTCCTGACCCCCTCGAGGTTCCGGTACGGCTCTTTGGGCGTCATCTGTAGACTGGCCGGAAGCGGGTTACGGTCCAGGCCCTCGATGAGAAACCGGTCTTCGCCGAGCATGGCGCCGAATTCCTCCAGGGCCTTTTCCTTGGATGTGTAGGTAACGGCGTGGACCTCGGGCAGAGACGAGAGGCGGTCCTGAAGCAGCAGGATATCGTCCTCCGGGAATCCGTCTCTGAGGTAAACGGTGATCAGCACCTGGTCCTTCCAGGCCTCGAAAACACCCTGCAGGTTGTAGGTTATGAGAAGGTATCCTCCGACCAGGAAAAGGCAGATGGATATGATGCCTATGGTGATGGAGCTGATGAGCCAGCTCTGGCGAAGGTTCGTGGCGGCGCGGCCTATGGAGGAGAGGAGGCGGTTCAAGGGTTTCCTCCGGACACCAGCCGTCCCGCCTCAAGGTGGATGACCCTCCGTCCCATGGTGCGGACGATCTCCAGGTTGTGGGTGGCGACGACGACGGTCGTTCCCCTGGCGTTGACGTCGGCGAAAACCTCCATTATGCGCTGGGAAGCTTCCGCGTCCAGACCACCGGTCGGCTCATCGGCAAGAAGGATGGTCGGCTCGTTGACCTGAGCCCTGGCGATGGCCACGCGCTGCTGTTCGCCGCCGGACAGGGTGAGCGGGTTGGCTCTCATCTTGTGGTGGATGCCGAGCCTCTTGAGCATCAGCCAGACCCTGCGGCTGATCTCTCTCCTGGGCATTCCGAGGACCTCCAGAGCGAGGGCGACGTTTTCGAAAACGTTCCTGTTGGGAAGCAGCTTGAAGTCCTGAAAAACGATCCCGATCTCACGCCGGAGCGTGTGGATCCGTGAAACGGGCATGCGGGCGATGTTGCGTCCGTGGATCAGGATCTGGCCGTTGGTGGGCCGCTCCTCAGCGAAAAGGAGCTTTAAGAGGGTGCTTTTCCCGGCTCCGCTCGGTCCGGTAATGAAGGCGAAATCGCCCTTGGGGATATGAAGGTTCAGGTCCTGTAGGGCAGGAACCTCTTTCTGATAAAGCTTGCTGACGTGAAAGAGCTGGATCATGAAATATTATGAATGTTCCTGACGCTCGTAACGGGTACGAGGCAGCCCATCAATCTTTGTCGATCTCCGACGCCAGATATTCGAGGATAACCTGATCGAGGTTCTTTTCTGCGGCCCTGTCTGCGGGCGCGTCCGTCACCGTTTCCGGGGGGATCTCCAGCGGTGGTTGGGAAGATATCGGCTGGCGGCCGGCTTCCACCCTGGCCTGGGGCTGCGCCGGCTGGCTCGGCTGGGGTGCCGCCTGGACCGCGGGCTGAGCCTGCCCAGGCGCCGGTTTCTGGGGCGTTGCGGGCCTTGCCTGCCCCTGATCCCTTGTCGCCCCACCCGTGAGGATGGCCTTGATCATGGCCCTGTGCTGTCTTTCCAGGAGATCCCTCAGACGGGAGATGAGGTCCTCCGCCCCCAGCATGTGCGCGTAGCTGGTCTTTTTGGAGGCAAGGATCCTGCCGCCCTGATAGATCAGGCTGACGATGACGGGATTTTCGGTACCGCCATCCTCAGTCTGGACGTGGTAAATGGTCCCTTCGTGTTTTATGTCGGTATTGTAACCTGTCAGCATGACCTGTCCGTTCGTGGTGCCTGCCGGTCCTCTCGTTGGCCTATTTATAAACGCTTCATTATATACCCACGGTCCAGCACATCAAGACCTTTCAGGATCGCCTGCCAGATAAAGGCCGGACCTGACCAGTTCTTCCAGAAAACATGATGCCGCGGGGGACAGTGTGCGCCGCTTGTGACGGACAGCGTAAAGACCACGGCTGATGCTCAACCCGTTTACAGGCACCTCCTCAAGGATCCGGGCCTCGAGCTCCCTCGTCACTGTGCTGCGCGAAACGAAAGCCCAGCCCAGACCTGCGAGAACACCTTCGATCACGGCGCGGGTGCTCCCGAGGGCCACTATGGTGCGGAGCGATTCGGGATCGATACCCTGCTGCCGCATGGTGTTGTCCAGGGCCAGCTGCGTCCCGGAGCCGGGTTCTCTCCTGATGAGGGGCACATTGAACAGCTCCTGGATCTCGAGAGCCGGCGTCCGCCCACCCGGCACGGACCCCGAAGCTCGAACCAGGACGATGGTGTCTTCGCAAAGGAGACGGCTCTCCACCGAGGCGTGGTTGCCCGGGCTTCCTGTCACGCCGACGGCTATTTCTCCGCCCTCAATCTTTTCAAAAACCACGGCCGAATCGCTGACGGTGAGGATCACCTGCACCTCAGGGTACCGGCGGTGAAAATTGACGAGCCATCTGGGAAGGAGGTATTCACCGGGGACGGTGCTGGCCTGAACATGGATGGTGCCTCTGATATTGCCTGTGAAAGCTTCAATGGCCTCGATGGATTCCTCGTAAAGGGCGAGGATCTTGCGGGCGTAATCGGCAAGGAGAACCCCTGTGGGAGTGAGGCTGACGCTTCTCGAGGCGCGGTCGAAAAGACGGGCCCCGAGATTGTCCTCCAGGTTCCGGATGTGCGTGCTCAAAGTGGGCTGGGTCAAACCGACCTCTTCCGAGGCCCTTGAGAACCCGCCGTGCCTTGCCACAGCCTCGAAAGCCTTGAGCTGTCTCAGGTCGAAGGACATATCAGTTGCCCTTCGCGATCAAGCGGCTGAAGACATCCACCGCCTCCGTGGCGTCCCGGGCGTATCCCTGGGCGCCTATCTCTGCGGCGTAATCCCGGGTCACGGCGGCCCCGCCCACCACGACAGGGACCGTCAGTCCGGTCTCCCTTATCGCCTCAACGGCCTCCTTCATCCTCACCATGGTGGTTGTCATAAGGGCCGACAGACCGACGGCATCCACCTGGCCTTTCCCGGCCTCACGGGCGATCTCATCGGCCGGGATGTTCTTGCCCAGATCGACCACCTCGTAGCCGTGGTTCTCCAGGAGGGTGATCACGATGTTCTTGCCGATGTCGTGGATGTCGCCCTCCACAGTGGCCATGAGGATCCTTCCCCTTGAAGGAACATCCATCCCCTTCATGGCCTCCCGGACAGGCTCGAAGGCGGCCTTCATGGCGCGGGCCGACATCATCACCTGAGGCAGAAAGTAGTCGTTCCTGGCAAAACGCTCTCCCACTTCTGACATGGCCGGTATGAGGATGCTCTCCCCGATAGCCATGGGGTCGGTACCCTTGCTGAGCAGGTCCTGCGCCAGTTCCCTGGCGCGTTCGGGGTGCCCTTCCACGACGGCAAGCCCCAGCGCCTCTTCCTCGCCAACTTCCGCTGCGGAGGCGGTTTTCTTTTTTTCCACGGTCCCGGAATACAGGGCTATGTATCCGGAGGCCTGACGATCCTGGTTGAGGATGACCCTGGCAGAGGCGAGAATTCCCATGGAGATCTCGTCCAGCGGGTTGACGATGGCCGCGGAGAGCCCCGAACCGGCTGCCATGGCCAGAAAGGCGGCGTTGAGATAGTGACGGGTCGGAAGGCCGAAGGAGACGTTGCTGACACCCAGCACAGTATTCAGCTTCAGTTCGCTGCGCACCATGGACAGAGCCTTCAAGGTCTGGACGACTCTCTCCTGTTCCGCTCCCGCCGAGAGGGTGAGGCAGTCGATGAGGAGATCCTGGTCGGGGATGCCTGCCCGCCTGGCCGCATCCAGGATGCGCCTGGCCACCGCGAGGCGGCCCTCCGCCGTGGGCGGGATGCCGCTGTTGTCCAGGGTCAGTCCCAGCACGGCCGCACCGTAGCGTTTTGCAAGGGGCAGGACCTTCTCCATACTTTCCTTTTCCCCGGTGACCGAATTGATCAGGACCTTTCCATCCGCGGCTTTAAGTCCCGCCTCGATGACCTCAGGCCTCGGGGAGTCTACGCTCATGGGTACGGCGACCGCCTGTTGAACGGCGAGCACTGCCTCCACCATGGCCCTCTCCTCGTCGATACCGGGTACTCCGACGTTAACATCCAGCATCTGGGCACCCGCCTGGACCTGGCGTGCCGCCTCTTCGCGATAGGGGTCGAATTTTCCATCACGGACGGACTGGGCCAGTGCCTTCCGGCCGGTGGGGTTAAGACGTTCACCCACCACGCGGATGGGGCTGGCGCCGCCCACGAAGAGAACGGAACCCCGGCTTGAGAGCCTCGTTGCTCCCGGGTCGGTGAGGATGCGATCGGAGCGTTTTCCCGAAGCATCGAGGGTGTGCCTCATGGCCGTGATGTGGTCGGGCGTGGTGCCGCAGCACCCCCCGATGACGGCGGTGCCGATACCGAGGAATTCGGGAATGTGCTCGGTCATCTGTGCCGGCGAGGCCGGGAACACGGTCCTGTCCCCCACCAGGCGGGGCATGCCCGCATTGGGCATGGCCACGAGGGGGAGGTGGGTCACGGAGGACATCCTTCTAAGGACCTCGAGGACACCGTCCGGTCCCAGGCCGCAGTTGGAACCGACAGCGTCCGCCCCGGCGGCCTCCAGAGTGACAGCGGCCGCTTCCGGGGAACTGCCGAGAAGGGTCTGGCCCGACGGCTCGAAGCTCATGAGGGCCAGAATGGGGATATCTGTGACGGATCTGACGGCGATGACCGCTGCCCTTATCTCCTTGATGTCCGTGAAGGTTTCCAGAAGGATGAGGTGGGCGCCGGCCTCCGCGATGGCGGCGGCCTGCCGGGAAAAGATGCCGACGGCCTCATCGAAGGTCATGTCACCCACCGGTGCGACGAAGCGTCCCGTGGGGCCGATGCTGCCTCCCACAAGGGCCCTGCCGCCGGCCGCCTCCAAAGCGAGGCGGACCGCGGCCCGGTTCAGTTCCTCGGTCCTGTCCTCGATCCCGTAGGAAGACAGCTTGGCTGCGTTGCCGCCGAAGGTGTTCGTCTCGATGATGTCGGCGCCCGCTTCGATATAGGCCCTGTGGATGGAACGGATCGTATCCGGATCCTGGACATTCAGCAGCTCCGGGCAGATGCCCGCAGCGACCCCCGCCTCCTGGAGCATGGTCCCCATGGCGCCGTCACACAGAAGAGAACGGTCTCTTATGAGGTCGAGAAAGGCAGACACGAAGGTTTCTCCTGCACTCGTGATTGGTGATTAGTAATTAGTGATTAGTAAAACCACATTGTGTCTGTTTTGGTTTGCCGATCACCAGTCACGAATCACTAGTCACTACCAGGGCAGAACATGATTTTTGATCCGTTCTGCACGGGACCTATTGAAAATATCTATAGGTATAGAAGAAAAAGAGAAAAATCAAGGGATATCAAGGCGCTTCGCGCTTTGATATCAGTGTCTAGAATCTAGAGTCTAGACTCTGGAATCCGGGTTTTTCGTTCTTGTCCTCTGTGGTAAATTAGATCTCATCTTTTTTAAAGGGTCCAAGCCCGTCTCCTATCTCCTGGCTTCTGGCTCCTGGCTCCTGACTCCTTTTGCGGAGAACCACTATGCGACAGCCTTCGGAAAGATCGCGAAAAATCCCCCCCTTCATCGTCATGGACGTCCTGGAAAGGGCTCAGCAGCTGGAGAGGGAGGGCCGGTCCATAATCCACATGGAGATAGGGGAGCCGGATTTCGAGACCCCGGAGGTCGTGAGGCAGGCGGCCATCGAGGCCCTTGGAAAAGGGGAGACCAGGTACACCCACAGCCTGGGGATCCTGGAGCTCAGGGAGGCGATCAGCGAGCATTATGCCCTCCGGTACGGCGTCGACGTGGACCCGGGCCGCATAATCGTCACGCCGGGGACATCTCCGGCCCTCCTGCTCATCTTCGCGGCCCTGCTCGAAGATGGCGGCGAAGTGCTCATGAACGATCCGCACTACGCCTGCTATCCGAACTTCGTGTCGTTCCTGGGAGGGAAGCCTGTCTATTCGCCTGTTTACGCCAGCAGCGGATACATGCCCGATCCTGACGACATGGCAGGACGGATCGGTCCCTCCACGGCGGCCATCCTCATCAACTCACCGGGCAACCCCACAGGGGCGGTCCTGGATCAGGGGACCATGGAACGGATCGCGGGGATGGGGGTTCCCGTGGTATCCGATGAGATCTACCACGGGCTTGTTTACGATACCCAAGAGCACAGCATCCTCGAGTACACCAGGGAATCTTTCGTACTCAACGGTTTCTCAAAGCTATACGCCATGACGGGCTGGCGGTTGGGTTATGTCATCGCTCCCGAACGCTTCGTCAGGCCCATGCAGAAGATCCAGCAGAACTTTTTCATCTCGGCCGCCGCCTTCGTCCAGAGGGCCGGCATTGCGGCCCTGCGCCAAACGGAAAAAGAGGTCCGGGAGATGGTCCGCACCTACAACAGCCGCCGCATGCTGCTTCTGAAGGGGTTGAGGGGGATCGGCCTGCCAGTGCCCGTCGATCCCAAGGGAGCGTTTTACGTTCTGGTTGACGCCAGACATCTGGATACCGACTCTCACCGGCTGGCTTTTGACATTCTGGAAAGGGCCGGGGTAGCGGTCACACCGGGAATCGATTTCGGCCCTTCGGCCGAGGGGCATCTCCGGTTCTCCTACGCCAACTCGGCCGAAAACCTCGCTGAGGGGATCAGCCGGCTTTCCGCTTACATCGGGGAGGTTACAGATGGTGAGATCTAGGATGCGGCGTTACCGGAAGGTTTTTTTCGCCGTCTTGGTGACCCTTTGCGCCGCCGCGCTGGCATCATGCGCGTCCGAGGGCATCGGCGTTTTCAAGCTGACTCCGGTCAAGGGCCAGGCAGCGACGGTATCCGTCCACAACGGTCAGGTGACCCTTTCCGCCAGATACCTGGACGCGGGACAAAGGATGACCTACCTCCAGGACTCGGGATATGAACCTCTGGGACTGGGGCTCAGGCAGGTCTCCCTGGTCACCTTCCTTGTCAACGTGAGGAACAACTCGACCGGGGAGCTCCTGATGGATCCCGGGAGTATCAGGCTGGCCGTGGGGATGGGCCCCCTTCTGAGTCCATACAATTATGCCCACCTTTACATGGAGCTGCCTCGGGGAAGCGATCGGCAAAGGATCCTCGGGGATCTGAAAGAGGCGGTCTACGACAAATCAACAACGATCCCGCCGGGCAGGACGATGGAGAAACTTCTGCTCTTTAAAAGGCCGGAGAAGGTAGGGCCGGAAGCGGCCCTCCTTTTTCAGAGACTGTACGTGGGAGGCCAGGAAACCCAGGCCGTGCTGGATTTTGTGGCCGTGGATCTGGGAAAGTGATCGCATGGCGATCACAGTGTCGAGTGTCTAGTTTCTAGTATCTGGTGTCTAGACCCTAGATCCCAGACACTAGACTCTGCTTTGTTCAGCTTTTTATCAGCTTCAGGATCTTGAGGGCTCTCGTGTCCTTGATGCAGTAGATGGAGTGCCCCCCTTCCCTGCGCAGGGACAGAATGCCCCGTGACCTCAGGATTCCCAGGTGCTGGGAGATGTTGGACTGTTTGAGGTCCAGCTTTTCCCCGATGTTCGTTACGCAACGGCCCTCCTCGTCAAGGAGTTCAAGGATCCTGATCCTCGTGGGGTGCGCGAGAGCCTTGAGATACTCAGCCTGTACTGTTTTTTCCTGATCCATTTCACGATCTCCCGATAGTTTCAGATGGCACAAGCCTTTTCTTTTTATACGGAATATACTTTAAAACTATTATTAGAATATAATAATTTAAATGTCAATTAAAAAGCCGCACCAGACGGTGCGGCTTGAAAGGGCCTTTCATTGGATCTGGGGTTATGCTTTATCCTCTTCGCCTTCCTCGATCTTCTTTTTTTCGGGTGTAACGTCGATCTCGTCCTCGCCCGAGGTGGCTTTTTTGAAATTCTTGATCCCCTTGCCGAGACCCGCCCCGATCTCTGGAAGTTTACCCGCGCCGAAGATAACCAGGATGATGACAAGTATGAGGATCAGTTCCGTAACGCCGAATCCGAACATGTATTCACCCTCTTCCCTTGATTAGCAACTCTTTATATTACACCCAGGATGTCCTTGGTGACAAGCTCCCTGAAAGGGAGATCTCGCTGTGAGTTCTGGATCCTAGCTTTCCTTTGGTTCCTCAGCGGTTTCGCCCGCTTCTTCCTCAACCGCGCTCTCAGCCCTCTTGGACTCAGCCTCGGGTTCTTCCTGCGCCGCTGCCTCCTGGACCGGTTCAGCTGGAACCTCCTCGGCGGTTTCCGCTGTCACTGGAGCGCTTTCCTCGGAGACCTCGGCTGCTGTCAGTCCGGCATCGAGTTCCTCTTCAACGGCCTCTGGGACGGGCTCGACTTCCTCGGTTTCAGGTTCTCTGAGAGGCGGAGCCGCCTTCTTGATGGCGTGGTGGATGACCAGGAGGCCGTTTTTGCCGCCGGGAACAGGCCCCTTGACCATGATGAGGTTCTGACTCTCACGGACGTCCACCACCTTGAGGTTCTGGACCGTGACGCTCTCGTTCCCCATCTGTCCAGGCATCTTCATGCCTTTGAAAACCCTGGAAGGGTCGGCGGACTGGCCGATGGAGCCCGGGCCTCTCTTGCTCTCGTGGACGCCGTGGGATGCCATGAACCCCGAGAATCCGTGCCTTTTCATGACACCGGCAAAGCCCTTGCCCTTCGAGGTGCCCGTAATGTCCACACGGTCGTCCTTCTGGAACAGTCCCGCGGTGATGACCTGGCCGACCTTGAAGAGACTCGGATCGTCTATCCTCGCCTCGCGCACGTGCCTCTTAGGGGTTGAATCGGATTTCCTGAAATGTCCCTGGAGAGGTTTCGTCGTGTGCTTTTCCTTCTTCTCGCCGAAGCCGAGCTGAATGGCGTTGTAGCCGTCAGTCTGAACCGTTTTCACCTGAAGGACGGTGCAGGGACCTGCCTGAACGATGGTTACCGGGATGGCGTTGCCTTGATGGTCGAAGATCTGGGACATGCCCAGCTTGCGACCGAGAATGGTCTGCCTCATGATAGGTTCCTCCTTTTCCTATCTTATCCATCCCGATCCTCATCGGGGCGGATGGTTTAGTTGGAGAACACGGTTGTGTACATGAAATCTTATCGTTCGTCAATAGCGGAGGATCTGGTGTTGAGGAGGACCGCAATAAAATGATGCGAGCATCAAAGATGTGCTGTCTGCAGTACATTATTTTACTGGTATGGAAGTTGCGGTGAAACACGCGGGACGTGTTTTTAAAACGTCCGGATTTTCCAAAACTTTCCCGAACCAGCCGCGTTATTCGACCTGGCTCCCACAGGTACCTTTCAGTCTTGGCCTGCTTCCCTGGTTGGCGGTCGAAAGAATTCGTCTATTAAA
>CP070698.1:1847208-1856191 GCA_020349685.1 bacterium | reverse complement strand
CGGCAACTGTGCGAACATATGCTGGAAAGACCGGGAGGACAGGGAGGAGAACATGCGCCTCGTGCTCGACAGCGGCGTCGTGGTCCTCAATGCCGACGGAACGCGGCAGGCGACCCACGAGAGAGTCGTAGAACATGACACTCCATACGGTGTCAAGGTGGCGATGACGGTGTCCGAATCCAGCAAGATAAAGGAATCAGGAGGGAGAAATCGAGCATTTAGAGGCGGCCTTGCCAAGGACCAAAGGGTGCTTGATCACCTGTACCGGAAGGTTTCCAGCACCAAGGCCGTTTGACAATGCGACCCTCCGGCCCGCTCCGGAACAGGCAAGGAGCCGTGAAACCTCCACAACAGGTGCTCCAGCGTAAAAAACCGGCTGCACGCCGGTGTTTTTCTTCGCCGGTTCCGGTACCGGACTCAACACTCTCTGGCCCGGTACCGGATGTGGAACCATCGCCTCTTCTCAACTGCCTGAGGTTTCGAGCTCCCTGATACGCTTGCGGATCTCGCCGAGCGTCACTTCGAGTTCCCCGGCCTCTACCCTGAGCAGGTCAAGTTCCTGCTTGGAATCATAGGGAGGCATGAATCCCATCTCGAACATGTGCAGACAGGGATATCCATGCCATGACCTGGTCCAGCCGGGCATGCCGTTCTCGTGGTACCAGTGCTTTACGAAACCTCCAACTCCGAAGCGTTGGGCCCTCTGGCGCACTTCCTGACTGATCGCCATGGACTTCACCCCCTTTACAACTTTAATTATAGCTCCGGTCAGGGAGTTTTGCCGGTTAAATGAGGCCTCGCGCAACGCCCTGAACCCGAGGCCCCCCGACTTCCGCCGGCATTGGGGGCACCCCCCATTTATTTTTCAAGTGCCCTTATCTTCTGGATGAAGAAATCGTTTTTCGGAATCCCGTTCTGGATCATCTGGACCACACCGCTGCGGTCGATCAGGTAGTTGATCCTCTTGTTCGAATAAAGGGACTTCAACTTCCCCCCGGCGTCCGAGATCAGGGGAAAAGCAATGCCGTTCTCATCGGCAAAAGCCTTCAGCGTTTCGATGCTGTCAGAGCTTACACCCAGAACCTGGGTGTTCAGGCTTTCAAAGGTGTTGAGATCCTTTTTGAAAGCCAGGACGGTGCTTCTTCAAGCGGATGTGTTAATGGCGAAGTAAAAAGCAAGAATGACATTCTTCTGTCCCAGGTAGTCACCGAGCCTCACTTCACCCTTGTCTGACACAGCGGTAAACAGCGGCGCCTTGTCCCCTATTCCCACGGCCTTTGCGGCAGCGGGGAACAGACAGAGGGCGGTTGCCAGGATAAAAAAGAGTGATCTCCTGATCATAGTGCCACCTCCTTTGGCTCTTGAGTGCCTGCTTTTGAATAAAAACCTTCTCATCCAGTGTACCACACACAGCGTCCCATCCCGTGAAAGTCGTGCAGAGGATTCAATTCCTTGGAACTTACCAATTCGTGGTTACTTTGAAATTAAGGATAATGAAGAATAAAGGAGTGATAAAAATGTTGAGCGCAGCCGAATTCACCCGACCGGGATCCAGCAGATCCGGCATGAGGTTGATAAAGAGGACCTCCGGCATGGAGAGCACCCTCAAATATACAGAGCAAATGCTCGAGGACGGACTTTGCGGCAACTAGTACTGCCGAGCAACACCAGCCCCCCTGAGTACAGGGGGGCTGTTTATTTTCACCTGATACTCTCAAATTTTAAATTTTAAAACGCGCATCTCGAAAACGGGGGCAGCACCCATAGGGTACTTCCCTCTTTTTTTTCCCTTGAAATGCTGTAAAGTAGGCTCCGTTTTCCACGGACATCCCGAGCAGACAGGAGCTGTCATGATTGAAAAAAAGGTGCTGATCCTCATGGGCAGCCCCAGGAAGGCAGGCAATACCGCCATCCTGTCGGAGCATCTCGCCAGAGGTGCCCAAAACGCAGGCGCAAATGCCCAGACCCTTTTCCTGCAGGCGTTGGACATCAACCCGTGTACCGGCTGCAACCAATGCCAGGGGGAGGATGCGGCGGGTTGTGTGGTCGAGGATGCCATGCAGGAGATCTATCCGAAGCTCAGGGAGGCCGATTCCATTGTTTTTGCCAGCCCGATCTACTGGTTTTCGGTGAGCGCCCAGCTCAAAGCTGTCATTGACAGGATGTACGCGGTGGGAGGGGGAGACAAGAACGTCCTGAAAGGGAAGAGTTTCGGGGTCCTTCTGGCCTATGCCGACTCCGATCCCTACACCTCGGGCGCCGTCAACGCCCTGCGCATGTTCGAGGACATAGCGGACTACCTTGGCGCCACTCTCGTTGGCGCCGTGTACGGGTCGGCCTGGGAGGCGGGAGAGATAAGAGACAATGAGGACCTTCTGAAGGAAGCCTTCCGGCTGGGGCAAAAGCTGGCTCTCCAGCCGGTGAGCCATGAGCTCTGAGCTGCGAGCCCTGTGCTTTCCATATCACGGTTTCCCGCAAGAAGGGAACCCGCCCTGAGGGTGACCCAGGGGTCTGCGAACACGGATTATCGCCCATGCTTTTTAGAAAAAAGATGAAATTGCTCAACTTTCTCGAAGGTCCTTTCCTTGAGGCGACACTTGATCAGGGTGCCTTCCGGCACGACGGTTTCTACGATGTCATCATTGAAGCCCTGGCCGCCCAATTTCCCCCTGGAACTGCCGCAGATTCCCGGCAGGTTCAGGGAATCGGTGTTGAAAGGGACTATTTTTCGGTCACCTTTCTGGGGGCCTTTCTCTGGCTTCTGAAATACCGCACCTTGAGCACCAACAGGAACAGTCCACGAAAACTTGCTTTTCTCGACCTCCTCTTTGACATGGAGATGCCGAGGTTCATCAAAAAGCACCTGGGAGCATACGATGTTGACAGGGTCGAAGAGAGCTACAACCACATGGATATCCGCTGCAAGGAAGTGTATACGGGTGAACTTCCCGGGGGTGAGCCACCCCCCTTCCTGGTCTCCCCCATCTGGGCCAAGGACGCTTCACCCCCACCCTTCCGAGCCGCCGCATCTGTATTTCTGGAGCTCGTGGACGTGAGGGTCCCCGGGGGGGGCGAATCTTCCCCAAGGGAGAAGCTCGTTGAGACGGTCGCCAGCCACTTCACCCGGATGACCGAACCGGTGGAGAAGGCCTCGGCCAGGATCAATTTCACCTGGGGCGCTCCCCAGGAGGAGAAAGAAACCTCCCCTTCCCGGGAAGATCCACCAAAACAGGGGCTTTAAGGTCTGACCCTGTTCCAGGGCTGCTTTTTAAAAACAGCGGGCCCGGGAAAAAGCCATGACCGCTGCATTCTGCAACCAAGGTGCATGGCGCCCGTTGTATTGTGCAACAGCATATCCGCCCTCATCCTCTTCCCTCCATCCTTTTGAGCTTTCGCCAGAGCGTGGTTCTGTCCACGCCCAGCTCCCTGGCGGCCGCCGAGAGATTCCCATGGTGCCGGGCAAGAGCATTGCGGATAGCCCTTGTCTGGATATCTTCCAGGGTCTTGCCGGCCAGGTTGCTGCCCGGACCGTTCCCCCGGCTGGGGATGGTCGCCGGCAGGTGCTCGCACAGGATAAGTCCATCGGGGCACAGGATGAAGGCATGTTCGATGACATTTTCCAGTTCGCGGACGTTACCCGGCCAGTGGTAATTCATGAACGCTTCGATGGAACGGGGTGACAGACCCAGGATGTTTTTCCCGGTTACGCGGTTCATCCTGTGGATAAAACTCTCGGCGATGGGCAGGATGTCCTCCGATCTTTCCCTCAGGGGCGGCAAACCGATGCGTACAACGTTCACCCTGTAATAGAGGTCCTGTCTGAATCGTCCGGAGGCGACCTCCTCTGAGAGGCTCTTGTTGGTCGCCGCTATGACACGCACGTCCGATCGCACCGTCTTTGTGGAGCCGAGGGGCTCAAAGGTTCTTTCCTGCAGGACCCTCAGGAGACGGACCTGAAGAGCGGGGCTCACGTCGCCGATCTCGTCGAGGAAGATAGAGCCTCCGTTCGCCTGCGCGAACCTTCCGGGCTTGTCTTTCCTGGCGTCGGTAAAGGCTCCTGCCATGTATCCGAAAAGCTCCGACTCGAGAAGGGTGTCAGGCAGGGCTCCGCAGTTCACCACAACGAAAGGCCCTCCTTTCCTGAGGCTCAGGTTGTGGATCGCCCTGGCGATCAGGTCCTTCCCTGTCCCGCTTTCCCCCTCGATGAGCACGGTGCTCCCGCTTTCAGCGATGCGGGGGATGAGGGTGATGATCTCCTGCATCCTCTTGTTGCGGGAAATGATGTCCTGGAAAGGGACACTCTCCTGGACCTTTCGCTGCAGCTCTTCGATGAGGGAAAAATCCCTGAAAGTGACGATACCACCCACACTCATACCGGTTCTGTCCCTCATGGGCGAAGCGGTAACGCTGATGGAGGCCCTTTTGCCACCGCCGCAGTCGATGAGGATGGGGTACCGTATCAGGGAATGGTCTTCACGGATCGCTTTCACGAGGGGACAGTCCGGACCGCAGGCGTCACTGTTAAAGACCTCGGAACATCTTCTCCCAAGGGCTTCGACCGCCGGAATGCCGCTGATCTGGGTGGCGGCCCGGTTAAAGGAGGTGATGACGTAATGGCGGTCCACGGTGAAGACGCCATCTGCAATGGAATCCAGGATCGTTTCCGTGACCGCGGGATCGTAGTTCGAAGCCTCCGGATCCTGCATATCTGAGCCCCCCCGAGGAGCAGAACATCGGCACTTACACAGTCAATGATAGTCCACGCCATCTGCCGTGTCTATTGCATCCTGCAACAACCATCATGCCTGACCTGAGGCACGTCCCGGTCAGGGGTGTCTTTCAGGACACCCACAACATTCCATAAGTTATTGCAAACAGAGGTAAATGTGTTTTTGCCCCGGGGCCGTGCATGAGGGGACGGCACCCTGGTACGCAATATGCTTAGTGCCTTGCGAACACATTTGGTGGCCCTTGGACCTCTCTTCGAGAGGGGGGCACCAGAACGCTAGACAGGAGGCACGCCATGCACCTCGATGATTACCCGAAGAGGATAACGCTCAAGGACGGCACGGAACTGATCCTCCGACCCATGGTCCGGGAGGACGAGGATGGACTCCTCGAGTTCTTCTCGGGCATTCCTGAAAAGGAGAGGTTGTACCTGAGGAACGACGTCATCAACCCCGAGGTCGTCCATCAGTGGACCGAGAACCTCGACTACGAAAAGGTGCTGCCCATCCTGGCCGTGACGGAAGAGGGACGGATCGTGGGCAACGCGACCCTGCACTGCAACGGGTACAGCTGGAACCGCCACATCGGAAACATCCGCTTGACGGTGCTGCCGCAATACAGGGGCAAGGGACTGGCCCGGATCATGATCGGTGAAGCTTTCGCCAATGCCCTGACCACCGACCTTCAGAAGATCGTCTCCGAGATCGTGCTCCTCCAGGAGGACGTGCGGCTGGCCTTTAATCAGCTCGGCTTTAAGACCGAGGCCGTTCTGAAAGACCATCACCTGGACCCCAGGGGAGTCAAGCACGACGTCATCATCCTGAGCAACGACATCAACCAGCTGTGGAAGCTGTGGCAGGAACACTGCGAATCTGTTTCCGGCGTTCTTCAGAAGGAATATTGAGAGCCGCGATGGGTGATCCGTGACCGGTGGTCCGACAGGGATCAGACCTGACACGTGACAAAAAGTGATCTGTGGGCAGCCAAAGTAGAACCGGAGGCCACCCTTTCGAAAATCCCGGGATAGGAGCCCGGCACGCCTGCCGGGCTCTTTTATTTTTTCGACTTTGAAACTCTAAATTCAATTGCCCTTTTTTCCCGGGAGCCGGACTGTTTGGACGGTGGCAGCTGCATCGGCGTGGGCCCCACCGATTGGGTGTGCCTGGCAGCAGGTAAGCGCGACAAACCGCCGGCGGGTAAGTTCGCCGCAGGGAGGACAGGAATCTAGTGCCTTGTAACAAATTCAAGATCCAAAATCCAAGGGGAAGACAGCCGCGGATGGTTGTTCCTTATTCGTGATGAGGCAACCTTGTCATCTGGATTGTGATGTTAAGGTTTTTCCATCCCATTCATCCCCTTCATCCCTGTTAAAAAGATTTTCTCTGCGTTCTCTGCGGCTTTGCGAGAGGCTGCCTTTGGTGTTCTGGCGCTAAAACGCGGAGGATCAGTTGGCCTCCAGAACGGCGCTGAGGAACTGCTGTGTCCTCTCACTCTTGGGATCGCCGAAAAGTTCGTCGGGAGATCCCTGCTCTTCTATTTTCCCATCGTAGAAAAAACAGACCCGGTCGGAGATCTCCCTGGCAAAACCCATCTGGTGGGTCACCATGAGCATGGTCAGGTTGTGTTTGCTCACCAGCTTGCGGATAACCTGGGTTACCTCGCCGATGACCTCGGGATCCAGAGCCGAGGTCACCTCGTCAAAGAGCATGATCTTGGGGCGCATGGCGAGGGAACGGGCGATGGCGACCCGCTGCTGCTGCCCGCCGGACAACCGTGATGGGTGTTCGTGGGCCTTTTCCAGCATCCCCACCATGTCGAGCAGATCTTCCGCCCGGGCAATGGCATCCTTCTTACTGAGTCCAAGAACCTGCACGGGAGCTTCAATGCAGTTTTCCAGGGCCGTCATGTGGGGGAACAGGTTAAAGTGCTGAAAGCACATCCCGATGTTCATGCGCTGCTGCCGCAGGTATTTGTTGTCAGCCATGGTCAGCGTCCCGTCCTTGACCATGTGGGTCATGGGCTGGCCCTCGACGTAGATGACCCCGTCGTTGATCTTCTCCAGGGCCATGAGCATGCGCAGCACGGTCGTCTTTCCCGACCCGGACGGCCCGATGATGGTCACCATCTCCGCCTCCTGAACGTCCAGATCCAGGTGGTCCAGGACCACGAGGTCGCCGTAGCGCTTGGTCACGTTCTGGAACCGGACCATGGGGATGTTGTCGCCCTCCAGCTTCAGGGGATAATCCTTCATCGAATCTTTCATAGTGACCTCAATCCGAGCTTCCTGCGGATCTTCGCCTCGGTCTTTCTCAGCGCTGCGGCGGTAGGCAGGGAGATCAGCAGGAAAATGAGCCCCACCAGGGTGTAGGGTTCGAGAAAGCGGTAGTGTTCCGAACCGATGGCGTTGGCCGTGTGCATCAACTCGGCCACACCGATCACCGAAAGCATCGGCGTGTCCTTGAAAATGCCGACCAGATAGTTGCCCATTCCGGCAAAGGCCGTGGGGATGGCCTGCGGAATGATGATGCGGGAATAGGTGCGCACCGGATTCAAACTGAGTGCGGTAGCAGCCTCCCACTGGCCCCTGGGCACGCTGTCGATGCCAGCCCGGTAAACCTCCGACAGGTAAGAGGCGTAATGCAATCCGATGGCGATCATGCCGGCCGTCCACGGCGACAGCATGACGCCGAACTGCGGACCCACGTAGAACACGAAGAATATCTGCAGGACCAGGGGCGTGGAGCGGATGAACTCGACGCATTCGCGGACCGCCCTGTTAAGCAGGGGGAAAGGGGTCCTCTGGGCCAGGGCGAATACCAGGCCGAGAACCATGGCGATGCCGTAGCCCAGAAGGGCGGCAAGCACCGTGTTGCCGGTGGCCTTGACCAGCCGCGGCAAAATATCCAGAACAAATTCCCAGCGCCAGTCGAACATCCTCAAGCCCTCCCGAGCTTGCGTGCCATCACCAGTTCGAGCCAGCGCATGAACGGGGTGACCACGGCCCTGGACATGACGTAATAGATGAGGAGGGCACTGCCGAAAGCCTGCGCCGACATGTAGGTGGACCCGTTGATCTTCCTGGCCACAAACATGAGATCGGCCACCGAGATGAGCGCCACTAACGCCGTCCCTTTAAGGAGTTCAATAAGCAGGTTGCCCCACGGTGGCAGCATGTTGAGAAAGGCCTGGGGAAAGATGATCCGGACCATCCTTTTTGCCGGAGACATGCTCAGGGCTGTGGCGGCCTCCCACTGCCCCTTGGGAACGGAGAGGATCCCGCCGCGGACCAGCTCGGCGCCGTAGGCGCCCAGATTCATGCCTACGGCAAGGTATCCGGCAGTGAACTTTTCCAGCGTCAGCCCGAAAAGGGGCAGGACAAAAAAGATCCAGTAAAGCTGGACCAGCAGGGACGTTCCGCGGAAGATCTCGATGTAAACCGTCGCCGCACCGTAGACGAAGCGGTTTTTCGAAAGCCGCATGAGTCCGGCGGTAACGGCGATGATGATAGCCAGAGCAGCAGCCAGCAGAGTCTGCATGCCCGTAGTTGCGGACCCTTCTAATAGTTGAGGGCCATATACTTTCAGAAATTCGACGTATGTCATCGGATTGCCTGGAAAGGTCTGGATCAGGCCGTTTGTTGATGCCTTGTTCTGCCATGGCAGCCAGGCACGCTGCAATTCACGGTCTGACTCTAAAAGCGGTGCGGGAACTCATCGAGTTCCCGCACCGGGGAAGAGCTTACCTGTTCTCACAAACCCACTCTGTTTTCATGTCTCCGGGCAGCTGGTCTTTACTGTATCCATACTGCGCCACATCCTTGAGCATTTTTTCGGTACCCAGATAGGATTTCAAGGCCGCATTGAACTTCTTCAGGAAGTCGCCATCCTCATTGCGGAAGCCGATCCCTACCCAGTTCAGGTACTTCTCGGGAAGGGCTGACGGATTCGTCACCTCGATCTCGTCTTTTGCCTCCTTGGCAAGGTTGAGAGCAGAAAAATAGGTGAGTCCCCCTGCATCCGCCCGGCCGGATCTGACGGCGGCAAGAATTTCTGTCATGCCGGGCACCTGCATGATCTTCGATTCGGGGACCCCTTCGTCCTTGGCCGCCTCGACAGTGTTGAACCCGGCCCCTGTTACGAAAACGGCTCCCTTTTCCTTGATGTCCTGATAGTTACTAAGCCCCTTGGGGTTCCCTTTGGCCACAATGAAGGCATCGCCGAAGATGCCGATGGGCTCGGAAAAGGAAACGTTCTGG
>CP070698.1:1833280-1847108 GCA_020349685.1 bacterium | reverse complement strand
TTGTTGGTTCTGCAGACCAGGTGGTAGGGGTAGATGTTCTGGATGATGCGCAGGGGCCGTCCCATGCGGTTAGCCTTGCAAAGACGTTGCCAAAACCTGTCATCACCAACCAAAAAGTGCTCTGACACCGGGGTATTACGAGTGGATCAGTATTCGCTCCCTGCCCACCTTGTGCTCTGACACCGGGGTAGAGAGTTTTGATTGAGAGTAGATCCGTATTACACTGTCGGTTCAGAAGGGAGGAAGGGCGTATGGCAGATCCTAAAACCGTTCTCGTCACGGGAGTCTCCTCGGGGATCGGACGCGAAGTAGCGGCGCTCTTCGGACAGAAGGGTTATCGCGTCTTCGGAACGAGCCGCCAGCCGGAGCGGTGTCCGGAGATCCCGGAGGTTGCGCTGCTGCCTCTCGATGTAAGATCTGATCAATCGGTAACGGAGTGCATAAGGGCCGTCACGCAGGAGGCTGGAGGTGTCGACATCCTGGTGAACAACGCCGGCTATCTCATTCTCGGCGCCCTCGAAGAGTGCTCTGACACCGATGCGGTCTTGCAGTTCCAGACCAACTTTTTCGGAGCTTTCCGCATGGTCAACGCCGTGCTTCCGGGTATGCGGGAGAGGGGTTACGGCCGGATCGTCAACATCTCCTCCGGGGCTGCCGATTTCGCCATGCCCTTCGAGGGGCTCTATTCCGCCTCCAAGGCCGCGCTCAACCTCTACACGGAAGGACTCCGCCAGGAACTGAAGCACACCGGGATATCCGCCTCGGTCGTCCAGCCCGGCTTCATCCTGACGAGTATCCGCGAAAACAGGGCGGCCGCTTCGATGAATATGCCGGCATACTCGATCCCTAAGGATCGCTTTGAAAAAGCGTATTCAAGGTACCTGGAAAAAGGAGGAAACCCCGAAAAGGTCGCCAGGACCGTCCTGAGGATCGCGAGGGCCGGCTCACCCCGGTTCAGGTACCGTGTGGGATACGATTCCCGGCTGCTGGAGCTAAGACGCTTCCTGCCCGACTGGCTGGTCCAGCGCCTGGTCCGCCTCTATTTCGGCATCGACTGAGTATCGACGGTTTTCAGGATCACCTGTTTTACCAGTCACGAATCGCGAGTCACGAATCGCGGCATTTAAACTTGACCGGCATCAACGCAGGGTCTCACCAGATCTGTTATATTTTTTCCATCAGAGTTGATAATATTTTCGAAACCTGGAATCCCTGTCCGCCGTCCTGCCCTCCGTGGCTTCAGGCGAAGGAGGAAGCTGATCGGCAGGCGCCAGGGAAAGCGGATGGGATCTGAAATCAATCACCACCACCGGAGGTGACCTATGAAGATCGACAAGAACACCAAAGTCCTTCAGCTCCTCGAGGAGAACCCCAACCTCCTGGAGGTCCTGGTGGGCATTTCCCCGGAATTCAAGAAACTTCGCAACCCCCTGCTCAGGAAAACCATCGGCCGCTTCGCCACCCTCGAACACGCGGCCCAGACAAGCGGCGTTCCTTTCGAGGAACTGTCGAGAAAAATATCCGAGGCCATGATCCACGCACCTGCCGGCGCCGGGGAAAAACCGGCCCAAACGCCCGAGGAACGGGCTGAGCGCATCGAATCGTTAAAAGAGATCGTCCGCGGCCTCCACGAGGGGATCGCCCCTGAGACGCAGAAGGCGCGCTTCGCCGCCATGCTCAGGGAGGTCTCCGCCTCCGAGATCGCCGAGATGGAACAGTCTCTTATCAAGGAGGGGATCAGCGCCGAGGAGATCAAGAACCTTTGCGATGTCCACGTTCAGGTCTTCGCGGAATCCTTCGAGGGCGCCGAACCACCCAAGGTCCCCGCCGGTCATCCCGTGGACACCTTCCGCAAGGAAAACGCGGCCCTGGGAGAGGTGGCAGACCGGATCCGGTTCCTTCTCGAGGAGCTTACCGATCCTCCGGACCAGGAGACCGGACAGGCATGGATAGAGGAGCTCAAGGGTCTGTTCGTGGACCTGGCCCAGATCGAAAAACACTACCTCAGGAAGGAAAACCAGCTGTTCCCCATGCTGGAAAAACACGGGGTCACGGGGCCTTCCAAGGTCATGTGGGCCCTGCACGACGATATCCGCAGCATCTTCAAGGAGCTCCGGACAGGGCTCGAGAACGGGGATAACGAGATCATCTTGGGCGAGGGCACCGCCCTTGTGACGATCATCTCCGACATGATCTACAAGGAGGAGAACATCCTCTTTCCCATGGCCATGGAGATCCTCTCAGAGTCCGACTGGGGACGGGTTCTCGAAGGCAGCGAAGAGATCGGGTACGCCCTCATAGAACCCGAGACCGGCTGGCAGGCCTCAACAGGTCCGTTGAGCGAAGCCCCGCCGCCCCGCCCCGGCGGAGGTGAGGCGCCCCTGTGGCTGTCCACCGGGGGCCTCAATCCGAAACAGCTGGACCTCATCCTCACCAGCCTCCCCGTGGACATCACCTTCGTGGACGCCCAGGACAAGGTCCAGTATTACTCGGCCCAGCCGGAGAGGATCTTCCCCCGCAGCCCCGGGATCATCGGACGGGAGGTGCAGAACTGCCATCCGCCCTCCAGCGTTCATGTAGTCCAGGAGATCCTCGACAGCTTCCGCGACGGCAGCAGGGACACCGCCGACTTCTGGATCCAGATGGGCGGCCAGTTCATCCTCATACGCTACTTCGCCATACGGGACGAGAGCGGAAAATACGAGGGATGCCTCGAGGTCAGCCAGGACGTGACGGAGATAAGGAATCTTGACGGCGAGAAACGATTGCTTGATAGATAAGAAAATCGGCGGCTTCATGCCGTCAAGATTCAGCGTCTAGTTCCAGTATCTGGTGTCTGGCAAAAGAGCTGTTGTTTTAAAAACGGTTTATACTAATTAAACGCAGAGTACGCGAAGGGACGCAGAGGAAAAGAATATTAAAAAAAATATGGATTGAGGCTTCAGCCGTCGCTTTGAAAACCTTCTAGAAACCAGAACCAGAAACTAGACACCAGACACTGGAACTAGACACTTCTCTTATTTTATCTCCCCGTGATACGCCTGGAGCGACTTGACGGCGCCCCTTTCCTTCCTCTGCTCCTCGATCCCGCGGACGGCGGCCAGCGCCGCCGTGGCCGTCGTGATGAAAGGAACCTTGTGCTTGATGGCGGCCTTACGGATATAGGAGTCGTCCTCGGCGCTCGTCTTCCCGCTGGGGGTGTTGATGATCAGCTGTATCTGGCCGTTCTTGATGGAATCCACGAGGTTGGGACGCCCTTCGTGGTATTTCTTCACCACACCGCTTGGTATGCCTTTTTCCTCCAGGAACCGGGACGTACCCTCCGTGCAGAGAAGTTCGAATCCCAGTTCCGAGAACTTCCGTGCCACCTCCAAAATGGCGTTCTTGTCCCTGTCCGTCACCGTTATGAGGACCGTTCCCCCTGCGGGAAGCGGTGACAGGGCGGCCTCCTGGGCCTTGCTGTAAGCCAGCCCGAAGGAGGAGGCCATACCGAGGACCTCACCCGTGGATCTCATCTCCGGTCCGAGAACCGGATCCTCTTCCGGGAACATGTTGAAGGGGAAGACCGCCTCCTTGACTCCGTAATGGGGGATGCGCTTATGCTCCAGATTCATGTCAGCCAGCTTGGCACCCAGCATGATCTTGGTGGCCATGTTGGCCATGGAGATGTTGCAGACCTTCGACACCAGGGGGACGGTGCGCGAGGCCCTCGGGTTGGCCTCCAGGACGTACACCGCGTCATCACAGATGGCATACTGGATGTTCATGAGCCCCACCACGTTAAGCTCCATGGCGATCTTCCTGGTGTACTGCACGATCGTCTCGATATGCTTTTCGGGTATGCTGATGGGGGGGATGACGCAGGCCGAGTCCCCCGAGTGCACCCCCGCGAGCTCGATGTGCTCCATGACCGCCGGCACAAAGGCGTCGCTGCCGTCCGCAATGGCGTCGGCCTCCGCCTCGATGGCGTCCTCTAGAAACCTGTCGATGAGGATGGGGCGGTCCGGTGTGACGACCACAGCCTGGGAAACATACTCCCGGAGCATGGCCTCGTCCCTCACGATCTCCATGGCCCGGCCGCCAAGGACGTAGGAGGGCCTGACCATCAGGGGGTATCCGATCTTCCCGGCCACCTCCAGTGCCTGGTCCATGTTGCTGGCCATTCCCGATTCGGGCATGGGAATACCCAGTTTTTCCATCATCTGCCTGAACCGGTCGCGGTCCTCGGCCAGGTCGATGGCCTCCGGGGAGGTCCCGACGATGGGGAGGCCGGCCTCCAGAAGCTCCCTTGCTATGTTAAGGGGGGTCTGGCCCCCGAACTGGACGATGACCCCTTCCGGCTTTTCCTTCTCGTAGATGGCCAGCACATCCTCCACCGTCAGCGGCTCGAAGTACAGCTTATCGGAGGTATCGTAGTCGGTGGAGACCGTCTCGGGGTTGCAATTGACCATGATCGACTCGAAGCCCGCCTCGCGGATGGCGAAAGCGGCGTGGACGCAGCAGTAGTCGAACTCGATCCCCTGGCCGATGCGGTTGGGTCCGCCGCCCAGGACCATGATCTTCTTCCGGCCGCTTGTATCAACATTATCGGGGACGTTGTAGGTCGAATAATAGTAGGCCGCGTCCTCGACCCCGCTCACGGGGAGCGCCTGATATCCGGGAACGACACCGATAGCCTCGCGCCTCTGGCGGATCTCCTTTTCGGGGATCTGAAGCAGCATGGCCAGGTACCGGTCGGCAAAGCCGTCCTTCTTGGCCATTTCGAGGATGTCATCCGGCAGCACGCCTCCCTTGTACTTGAGGATCTCCTCCTCCAGCTCCACCAGCTCCCTCATCTGCTCGATGAACCAGGGCTTGATGTGGGTTCTGGCGAAAAGATCCTCCACCTTGGCGCCCTTGCGCAGGGCCTCGTACATTATGAACTGGCGCTCGCTGGACGGTTCGGCGAGAAGCTCCATGAGCTCAGAAAGGCCGAGCTCATTGAAATTCTTGGCAAAACCCAGACCGTAACGACCGATCTCGAGGGACCGGATGGACTTTAAGAACGCCTCCTTGTAGGTCCGGGCGATGCTCATGGCTTCCCCGACAGCCCTCATCTGCGTCCCGAGCTTGTCGGGCACGTCATGGAATTTTTCGAAGGCCCATCGCGCGAACTTCACCACCACGTACTCACCCCATGGGGCGTATTGCTCAAGGGTGCCCCCCTTCCAGTAAGGCAGGTCGTCCAGCACCAGCCCACCGGCGAGCTTTGACGAAACGAGAGCGATGGGAAACCCGGTTGCCTTGGAGGCAAGGGCCGAGGACCTGGAAGTCCTGGGGTTGATCTCGATGACCACGACGCGGCCGGTCTCGGGGTCGTGAGCGAACTGGATGTTGGTGCCCCCGATGACCTCTATGGCCTCAACGATACGGTAGGAATAGTCCTGGAGCTTGGCCTGAAGTTCGGGGGAGATGGTAAGCATGGGAGCGGTGCAGAAGGAATCTCCGGTGTGCACCCCCATGGCGTCCACGTTCTCGATAAAGCACACCGTGATGATCTGGTTCCTGGCATCCCGCACGACCTCCAGTTCCAGTTCCTCCCACCCCAGGACCGACTCCTCCACAAGAACCTGGCCCACGAGGCTGGCCGCGAGGCCCCTGCCCGCGATGACCTCGAGCTCCTCCCGGTTGTAGACGAGACCTCCTCCCGTACCGCCCATGGTGTAGGCCGGGCGTATCACGACAGGATATCCCAGCTCTGCGGCGAACCGTTCGGCCTCTTCGAGACTGCGGGCGATCTCGCTCCTGGGAAGGTCGAGACCGAGGCGTTTCATGGTCTCCTTGAAGGCGAGCCGGTCCTCTCCCCGTTCGATGGCGTCCACCGTGACGCCGATGATACGGACCCCGTTTTCACTGAGCACGCCCTTTCTGGAAAGCTCGGAGGAGAGGTTCAAGCCTGACTGTCCTCCGAGGTTCGGCAGGAGAGCATCGGGCTTTTCGATCTCGATGATCTCCTTCATGCGCTCGAGGGTCAGCGGTTCGATGTAAGTTGCGTCCGCCATGCCGGGATCGGTCATGATCGTCGCCGGGTTGGAGTTGGCCAGGACGATCTCGTACCCGAGCGCACGGAGCGCCTTGCACGCCTGTGTGCCGGAGTAGTCGAATTCGCAGGCCTGTCCGATGACGATGGGACCGGAACCGATGATCATAACCTTGCGGATGTCGTCGTAAGTGGGCATGGACCCCTCCATAGTTGACTGGAGTCAACCTGTTTTGAGTTTTGAGTTTTGGGTTTTAAATACAAACCTCAAACTTCAAACCTCAAACTTCAAACCTGATCATCCCCTTTGGTCTTTGGGCTTTGGGCTTTGGACTGTATTTCGCCCCCCCGACCGTCTCAGGACAATTCTTTGAGGAGGGCGTCCAGAGGACTATAAGGGAGAGAGGAAGCAGTGTCTAGTGTCTAACTGTCCAGCCTTTGCTTGAAGCTTCCGCCTTCGCGTAAAGCTGCGGAAGATCAAACGGCTGGCAAGCCAGGGTCCGGGGTCTGTGGTCGGGGGTCGGGGGTCGGGGGTAGGGAATCCACACACTGCGTTTCTCCAGCACATCCGCAGGAGGCGGCTGCCGTCTCCTTTCGCGCCGGTCGTATTTTCCCCAGCCACCCCCTGAGGGTCCGTCCGAGAGGCTTGATGGAGATGAGGACCAGGACACCTGCAGAAAGGTACTGCCAGGACACGGGGATTATCTCGGCAGCCTGACCCACCACGGCCCTGGCGGCGATGCCCGACAGTCCATAGAACCAGTCCAGCGCCAATCCCGCCACAACGCTGACGACGGCAATGGCTCCCAGGTAGATCGCCACTGCCTTTTTCCCGAGCATGCCCACGAGGACCGAGAGGGAGGCCACGTTGGTAGCGGGACCCACCAGCAGGAACACGAGGGCCGC
The DNA here is from genome assembly GCA_020349685.1 of bacterium. Taxonomy (GTDB): domain Bacteria; phylum BMS3Abin14; class BMS3Abin14; order BMS3Abin14; family BMS3Abin14; genus JALHUC01. Next base: position 1,840,183 of record CP070698.1, on the reverse strand, counting down.
GCCGGGGCTGACTCCCTTGAGAATGAGCGCGGCGGCGATGGGGGTGGAAGCGGTGGCGCAGATGTAAAGGGGTATCCCCACCACCAGCATGAGCAGCATGGCGACAAGTCCTCCGCCCAGGTAGCCCGTGACAAGCTCATCGGGATCCATGGCCGTGATAACCCCTGCCAGGAGAAGACCCACTGCAAACCATCCCGCCAGGTCTCCCCACAGTTCCCCGAAAGCGTACTTCATCCCTCCGGCCAGCTTTTCCCCGAAGGAATGGTGGTTGCTATGTTCAACGGGATCGCAGTCCGATCCATCGCAGCACCCGTCTACAGCGCAGCTGTTGTCCACATTCTTTACGACACCATCCTGGCTTTCCCCCAAAAGAGCCTGCGACAGACCGGCTGTAAAGGCCGTTACGAAAGCCACCAGAGGCCTCGCCACCGTCATGACGGGATCGAGAAGAGCCCACGAGACGGCGATGGAGTCGACACCGGATTCTGGTGTGGATATGAGGAAGGCCGTGGTAGCACCTTTGCTCGCTCCCTGCTTTCTGAGGGAAGCCGCCGCCGGCAGGACACCACAGGAACAAAGGGGAATGGGTATCCCCAGAAGGGCGGCCTTGAAAACCGGCTTGAAGCGGCCGCTGCCTAAGTTCCGCACGATATAATCGGTGGACAGGAACATCTTGAGCAGGCCCGCCACCAGGATCCCGAAGAGGATATAAGGGGAGGCGTCTAAAAGAAGGGAAAATGTCTCCTTAAGAACAATATCGGTAAAATTGATGAAATTTATCAATGCCATTTTCCCTTCTCGTGATTCGTAATTTGTGATTCGTGATTTGCAATAAAGCTGAATCAGCCATTTTTGATTCGTGATTTGGGAAATAGCCCTCTAAGGCTTTTTTAAACAGTAAGTTCGAATAACGACTCACGATTCACGAATCACGGCTCTCGCACATGCTCCAGCGCAAGATCAATGAGTTGGCTGACATGCCGGTCGTTGAGCCTGTAATAGAGGATTGTTCCTTGCCTCCGGTTGGACACCAGGTCCAGGTGCCTGAGGATCCTCAGCTGATGGCTCACCGCCGATTCGGTGACCTCCAGATGGGCAGCGATGTCACAGACACACATCTCGCCCGGCTCGAGAGCCCACAGGATCTTCAGGCGCGTGGGGTCGCCCATGGCCTTGAAGGTTCTCGTGACGCAGTCTACGTCCTGCGCTCCGAGAGCCCTCCTGCGCGCGCGCGCGATCTTTTCCTCGTGGATCACCCTGCTCTGGCACAGATCCTGGTTATCCGTCATTGGCAACACCTCTATCTATATGATTATCTGTTCATATATACATAAATAGTCAGGGTGTCAAGGGCGCTCAGTTAAAAATACGGAACATTTGATCAGGGAAAGCCGGCGCGAAGACCTCATGGACCCGGACATGGTTTCCTCCATCAAACTTCAGACCCGTATCCCTGACCGAAAACATCCTTAAACTTTACCTTCTATCGGGTGTCTACTTTACAAGGATCCCGTTCTCTCCCTTGCGGGGGATCCTTTGCGTAACCATGATCCGGTCCTGACGTATTGTTATAATAGGTAAAAGAAAGTTTTGTTTCGTTGCCTGACCCGGCACTGAAACATCCGATACCGGGGGTTGTGCTGTGAGGGGGATAATCAGAACCAGCGGTTTCATTTTTCTATCGGCCCTGCTCTTTTTATGCGGAATGACAGCCACGGCACGGGCTGCATCGGACACCTACGCCTTCCTTTATATGCCCGGGATACCCGGAAGCAGCCCCGAGCCCGCCCATCGCAACTGGATCGAGGTAATCTCGTGCGATTTCGGTTCCGTGCCCGCGCCCAGGGGTTCCATGCTTCCCCTGGATGGAGAAGGAAATGCAGGGAAACTGCACTTCGGTGACTTTTCCTTTGAAAAAGAGGTCGATCGATCTTCCAGGATGCTCGCCCTGTGCTGCCAGAGCAAGGTCCAGCTGTCTCACATCCGCATCGAACTTACCGGCTCGGACCTGGGTCAATTCAAGTCCCTGATCCTGAGAAAGGTGAAGATCCTGTCCGTAGAGCCGGGGAAGAAGAAACGCGACGGGAAAGATACGGAAATTGTCACGGTGAGCTTCAAGCAGGTGGAATACCAATAAAAAGGTGGGCTTTTGACCACCTTTTTATTGGTACAGTGTCTCGTGTCTAGATTCTGGTGTCTAGCTAATAAGCGGGCGGCCTTAAGGCCGCCATTCCTGTTTTGCTCTATGTCCTGTTTCTAGACACAAGACACTAGAAACCAGACACCAGCGTGATCAGCATCGAAAGACTCATCCGCGATCCTTTAATTCTCTCTGTATTTCCCGCTGCTGATCACGCTTCTTGATATCCTCCCTCTTGTCCACGAGTTTCTTGCCGCGTCCGACCCCGAGCTCAAGCTTAATGAGCCGGCCCTTCAGGTACAGGCGCAGTGGAATGAGGGTCAGCCCCTTTTCCATGACCTTGCCCTGGAGCCTGCTGATCTCCATTCCGGTTAGCAGCAGTTTTCGGTCTCTTAAAGGGTCGTGGTTGGTAATGTTGCCGTGGGAGTAAGGGCTGATGTGGGCACCGGTGAGCCACACTTCGCCGCCGCGTATGTCCGCATAAGCCTCCTTGATGTTGGCCTTTCCCTCCCGGATGGACTTGACCTCGGTCCCGAGAAGGGCTATCCCTGCCTCGACCTTTTCCAGTATCTCGTAATTGAAGCGCGCCTGGCGGTTCTCTACTAAGGTACGGCCCGTTCCCATGGGCTTCCTCCGCTGCCGACTCGATCCATTTCCCTTTGCAGGCGCGCCAGAACCGGCTCCAATGAACCCTTTCTGACGTACTACTGCCTGAGCTGTTGAAGCTGTTCCGTCCTCAGAAAAGACAATTCCCGGTTTTCCGGGAAAAGGGCCCTGCTGATGGCAGGAACGGCCTTCTGATCCTGGATCCTGCAGATGATCTCGACCGCATCGGAGAACTGGGGTCCTTCCAGTTGGGCCATCTTCTCGACAACGAGGGGAACCACCGCCCCCCCGGCGGCCACCAGGGGCTCGGCTACCGCCCTCCGGAATCCGGCGTGGTCTGAATCGAGGGCCTCGACAAACTCCAGGTAGAGTTTCGGGTCGCACAACCTGCTGATGGCGTGGCGGGCGTTGTCACCGGCGACCCCTTCCCTGGCAGCGGCGCTGCTCAAGGCCTCCCAGGCCGGCTCCCCGACATTCCCGAGGGCGTTGGCGGCCACCCAGCCCACCTCCTCGTAACGGAGAAGCTCCTCCAGAACCGTCACGCTCTCGGGGCTGCCCAATTCCCCGAGGAGAGCGATGGCGTTGTAGCGCACGGCCGTGCCCTCCCCGTTTCTGGCCCTTTCGTGCAGGGCCCCGAGGGCCCGTTCTCCCATCTGCAGGATGACCAGGTTCCGGGTGAGGCAGAAGCTGTCGTCACCCGTTTCCTTCAGGAGCGCCTCCACCGCCACTTCTCCCAGCTCCATGAGGGCGTAGGAGACAAGCCATCCCATGGTGTCCTCTATCTTCATTCTGGCAATGAGGCTCTGGATGGACCGGGGATCCTTGAGTTCGATGAGTGCTGTGACCGCGAACATGCGCACGTCGGGGTCCGGATCGTCCAGGGCGCGAATGATTAACGGCACAGCCTCTTTATCCCCCGCTTTGCGAAAAGCGGCAATGACGTTCTTCCTGATGCCAGGGTCCTCATCCCGGATCCTTTCCATGAGGGCCTGGGAAATACCCGGATAAAGCCTGGCCAGGGCTGTGGTGGCGTAATCCTGGACCTCGAGGTCCGGATCATGAAGCGCCAGGAACAAACCCCTGGCTGTGGACACGTTGTGATAGGAATCCAGGGCTTTCACCACGCTTCGGCGAACACCGGCATCCGGATCTTCAAGGGCATCGAAAAGGGAGGGCAGCGCTCCAGGCAGCCTGATGCGCCCGATAGCCAGAGCCGCGCCGCTCCTGATCTTCACGCTGCCCTTCTTTAACGCCGCCCGGAGAGTTGGAACGGCCCTCGGCCCGAACTTTTCGGCCGCCTTGATGACAAAATCGGCCAGCCCAGCGTCCTCTGACTCGAAAAGGTCGAGGATGCCCTCCAGGGACCTTTCATCGCCCTGTTCACACAGGGCCTGAACAACCTGGATCCTCACATCCCTGTCCGGGTCCTTGAGCCTGCTGTACAAAGGTCCCGTGGCACGGCGGTCCTTGATCTTTCCCAGAAGGTAGGCTGCCCGTCCGCGGTGGTCAGGCCTGCTGTGCCCCAACTGATCGATGAGAAAAGGAAGGGCCGCCGGCCCCAGTTCGACGAAGACCGTTTCACACAGCCAGTCGATCTCCGGATCGGTCATGCCCCCGAAAACAGCCTTGTAGCCCTCGGGACCCCACTTTTTAAGGGCGTCAACAGCCTCCCGCCTGACCTTGATGTCCGGGTACCTGAGAAGATCCATGGTGAAATCGAGGGCATCGTCTGTTCCCAGCTTACGCATCTCGTCCAGCACCGGGGATCGTTCCTCCTCCGAGGCGAGGTAGAACCTCCTCTCCAGCACCTCGAGACGGGGCCGGGATCCTGAAAATCCAGGCCCGGCGGAAGCATCCTCCACGGCAGCCATTGCCTTGCGAGCCTTGACGACTCCGATGCCCACGAGGCCCGTCATCATCACGGCACACAAAAGAGGCAGGAAAGCCCTGCGAATTATTGCCAGAAAGCCCATATTGGTATATCGTTTCATCCTGGTCACTTCACAGTCCAAGGGAGCCTGCCATGAAGGATTACAAATGTCCCGTTTGCGATGCGGATCTTACCCTCGACGGTGACGAGAAACCCGGCGAATCCGTCTACTGCTCCTATTGCAGCAGCACCATCAAGATCTACCGCAAGAAGGGCAGCGATGGTCTCAAGCTGGTAGACGACAACTAAGCTGCAATTAGACTCTAATACCATTGACCCCGCTCGATAAGCAACAGCCCGGCCCTTCCGATCTCCTGGAGGATGCCATCCGCATCTCCCGCCTTACAGGGCAGCTCCTCAAAGACCGCCTTCTCACCGATTTTTCCGTTGACCACAAGGGGGAGCTGGATCTCGTCACAGAAATGGACAGGGCCGCCCAGGACCTCATAAGGAAGGAGGTCCATCTCAAGTACCCCCATCACGGTATCCTCGCCGAGGAAGACCTTGACATCAAGGGTTCCCAAGGGTTCTGGTGGATCGTCGACCCGCTGGACGGGACCACAAATTACGCGCACCGTTTCCCTGTATTTTCCATATCCATCGCCGTCGCCCACGAACAGGATGTCCTGTGCGGCGTGGTTTACAACCCGGTATCGGAGGAGCTCTTCTCAGCCGTCCGCGGGCAGGGAGCCAGCCTCAACGCTCTGCCCATCCGGGTCTCCTCGACTCAGCAGCTCGATGACAGTCTCCTGGGGACCGGTTTTCCCTACAACATCAGGCACACGGCAGAAACGAACCTGGACCACTTCAGCAATTTCGCCCTGAGAACGCAAGGCATCCGCCGCTGCGGGAGCGCCGCTCTCGACCTTTGCTTCGTAGCCAGCGGGAGGCTGGACGGTTTCTGGGAACTGAACCTCCAGCCCTGGGACATCGCAGCCGGGGCCCTCATCATCCGGGAAGCCGGAGGCGTAACGACCGACTTCGAGGGCAGGGAACTGAAGATGGATGGATCAAAAGTTCTCGCAAGCAACGGAAGGATCCACAGGGAGATGGTGGAAGTACTGAAAACCAGTGTCTAGTTCTGGTGTCTAGTTCTGGTGTCTAGCGTCTAGTTCTGGTGTCTGGCGTCCAGTTCCAGAGTAAATAGCGGAGACCTGTTTTTTTACCAGAAACCAGAACCAGACACTAGACACTCGCCTTCCCCGCCCTTGCCAGCGTCAGGACCGACACCTTCGCGCCCTCTGCCCGCAGGATCCCGGCGCAGGCCCTTGCCGTCGCTCCTGTTGTAAACACGTCATCAAAAAGCAGGAGTCTTTTCCCCTTCACCTGATCGATGGACGGGCCCGGAAGAAAGGATGACATGGCGTTCCGGTGCCTTTGGGACGCCGCAATACCCACCTGCGGCTTGCCTCCCCTTTTCCTGAGCGTTCCCTCCTGGACCTTAACCTTGAGATGCCGCGCCACAGGCGTGGCCAGGAGGACTGATTGGTTAAACCCTCTCTTCCATAGCCCCTTGAGGGAAAGCGGAACCGGCACTATCGCATCCACAACCGGGAGAGGACCTGAGGCCCCCAGATTGGAAAGGAGGGCCTCAACCAGGGGCTGCAGCAAGGGGAGCGCTCCGGAATATTTCAGCCTGGACAGCGCCTCGGCCAGGGCGCCCCGGTAAAGAAGAACTCCGCGGCACCAGTCGAAGGGAGGAGGTCGCCTGATACAGGAAAGGCACACATGCGGGACCTGCCCGTCCTGGAACGGCTCCCCGCAGAGCTCGCAGCACGACGTCCCGATGGGCTCGAAGGAGCGGAAACAGTCCGGGCAGCAGTGGGGATAGGGCCCGTCAGACAGCCGGCCGCAGATAAGGCAGAAAGGGGGGTAGAGTGCATCAAGAAAACCACGCACCACATTTTGCACAATCATACAAAAGTCTGTGCAAAATGGGTGCCTGAACCGGTTTTCTTGATGCCCGGGAGGGGGAGAGGGGGTGAGAGGGTGAGGGGGAGAAAAATTCTGGTATCGGGGTATCGGAGTAACGGGGTGTCGGGGAGAGATCTTCTCAATGTCTTCGACGCAGCGCCGCGGGGGAAACATTTTCTCCGTGTCTCCGTGTCCCCGTGTCTCCGAGTCATGGGAAAATGTTCTCTAAAAGAGTGGTGTTCCAGTCATTTCCGAAGGCTGCTCTATCCCCATGATCTTCAGGATCGTCGGCGCCACGTCGGCCAGACGGCCC
>CP070698.1:1806164-1833180 GCA_020349685.1 bacterium | reverse complement strand
AAGGCGACCGCGGCCACCATGAGGACAAGGACGAAGAGCATGATGAATGCCGAGATCTCACCCGTGCGCAGGAGAGTGAAGGTCTGTCCTGTGGCAGTGGGCATCCTGGCTACGATACCGGCGAAGATGATGAGGGAGATCCCGTTCCCGATGCCTCGCTCTGTTATCTGCTCGCCGAGCCACATGATGAAGGCTGTTCCGGCGGTCATGGTGAGACCGGTCATGAACCGGAAACCCCAACCGGGAACGGGAACGATGGCTGCGCCACCGGGGCTCGTCATCTGCTCGAGACCGATGGAGATCCCGAAGCTCTGGAAAGCGGCCAGGCCGACGGTCCCGTATCGCGTGTAACGGATGATCGTGCGCCTTCCCGCCTCCCCTTCCTTGGAGAGCCTCTCAAGGTGGGGGATAACGACGGTCAGAAGCTGGATGATGATGCTGGCCGAGATGTAGGGCATGATCCCGAGGGCGAAAATGGCCATCCTCTCCAGGGCACCGCCCGCGAACATGTCGAAAAAGCCGAGCAGGGTCCCTGCCGCCTGCCTGAAAAACTCACCCAGGGCTATGCCGTCGATGCCAGGCGTGGGGATGTGAGCCCCCACCCTGAAGATGGCCAGCAGGCCGAGAGTGAAAAAGATACGCCTTTTCAGCTCAGGGATCTTGAAGATGTTCATCAGGCTGGAAATCAATGGCTCCCCCTCAGATGAGCTCTACTTTTCCGCCGGCCTTTTCGATCTTGGCGGCCGCCGATGCGCTTATTTTATGGGCCTTGATGGTGACGGCACGGGAAAGATCTCCCTGTGCCAGAACCTTGACCGGCATCCCCTTGCGGGCAAGCCTGAGCTTGACCATCAGATCGGGATCGATGACATCCACATCCTCGACCCGGGCCAGGTCCCGAAGGTTGACCACCGTGTATTCAGTGCGGAAGGTGTTGGTAAAACCGCGCTTGGGAAGGCGCCTTTGAAGAGGCATCTGTCCACCCTCGAATCCGGCCTTCACCTTTCCGCCGGACCGCGATAACTGCCCGTTGTGGCCCCGGCCGCTGGTCTTGCCCAGGCCGCTGCCCGGACCGCGACCGACACGCTTGCGGCTCTGGACCGCACCCTTTGCAGGCTTCAGTCTGTCTAGCATCTACTCTTCCTCCACGGTCTCAACCCTGACGAGATGGGATACCTTCTCGACCATCCCTCTTATGCAGGGATTATCCTCATGCCGGACCGTCTGATTGAGTTTTCTCAATCCCAGGCTGCGCACGACCTTGTGGTGCTTTCCTGGCCTGCCTATGGTGCTTTTCACCAGTGTCACATCGATCTTGGACATCACGTTGTCTCCCTATCTAGCAGCGTGCCGTGGAACTTCATCACGCTGCTAGCTGATTTGTCGGCTGCTTGCCTTCTAAAGGCCTTGGTCCAGCTTTCCGGGACCCACCCTTTGAAAGAATCTGGATCGGTTCCGATATAACCATTTAATTTCGCTTTATATTTCATAAACCTGTAGTTCCATGGGCCGACAAATTCTATCTAGGAGTATGTGTAGTGTTCTTAGACATACTCCTAGCCGTGCAGGATTTCGCTGACCTTCTTGCCGCGGACGTTGGCTATGTCCTCGGGGCTCCTGATGGCAAGGAGGCCCTGCAGGGCGGCTTTAAGGACGTTGTTGGGGTTGTTGGTCCCGAGGCACTTGGTGAGGATGTCCTTGACGCCGAGGGCCTCCATCATCGCCCTAACGGGTCCACCGGCGATAACGCCGGTACCCGGACTCGCGGGCTTGAGGAGGACTTTGGCAGCTCCCCACCGACCGATGACCTGGTGATGGAGAGTCGCGCCTTTCAGGGGGATCCTGTAAAGGCTTTTCTTGGCGTTCTCGATCCCCTTGCGGATAGCTTCGGGTACCTCGTTGGCCTTCCCGTAACCGACGCCAACCAGGCCCTTGCCGTCACCAACAACCACAAGGGCACTGAACCGGAATCTCCGCCCACCCTTGACGACCTTGGCTACACGGTTGATAAATACGACCTTGTCGATGAGTTCCGTCTCATCGATGGTCACGTCCCTAAGAGGTTGCTTCAAGGCTCTCTTCATACTTATGCACCTATCGTCCTGTCTCGTGTCTGGGATCCTGCCGTTCTAGAACTTCAGGCCCCCGTCCCTGGCGGCTTCCGCAAGCGCTTTGACGCGACCGTGATACTTGAAACCACCGCGGTCAAAGGAAACCACCTCTATTTTCTTCGTCGCCGCGCGCTCGGCCAGGAGCTTTCCAACCTCGCGAGCCGCATCAACATTTCCGCCGTACTTCTTCGATCCGCGCAGCTGCGCATCCATGGTCGATGCGCTCGCGAGGACGGACCCCATGTCATCGTCGATGATCTGGGCGTATATGTGGCGGGTGCTCCTGAAGACCGAGAGTCTCGGCCTTTCGGCAGTCCCGTAGACCTTATCCCTGATGCGCTTCCGCCTTTGTACGCGGGTTCTTTTTTTATCCTCGATCCTGCCCACTTGAGTGATCCTCCAAAACAGCTTCTAAACGCCTGTTTTACCGGCCTTGCGCCTGATCTTTTCCCCTGTGTACATGATCCCCTTGCCCTTGTAGGGTTCCGGGGGTCTGATGGCACGGATATCAGCCGCTGTCTGGCCGACCTTTTCCTTGTCGATACCGCTGATGGTTATTCGGTTGGATTTGTCCACCTCGGCGGAAATGCCCTCGGGAAGGGCGAACTCCACCGGGTGGGAAAAGCCCACGTGGATCTCGAGAGCTTTGCCCTTGGACATGGCCCTGTATCCAACGCCGACCATGTCCAGTTCCTTCTTGTATCCCTCCGACACACCCACAACCATGTTGTTCAAAAGGGTGCGCGTCAGGCCCTGGAAGGAGGTCTTTTCCTTCGGCCTGGCCGGTGGCAGGACCTGCAGGCTGTCACTGCCGACCTCGATCTTGACCCCCTGCGGGAGGTCACGGCTTAGAAGACCTTTGGGGCCCTTTACCGTGGCCCTGCGGCCGTCAAGTTTGACCTCAACCCCTTTGGGCAGGTGAACCGGCTGTTTTCCTATTCTCGACATGGCTGTTTCTCCAGATTTCTCTTTCTGTACCGCCCGCAGGCAGGCAGCGAACGCACGCTTCTCACCAGATGTAACAGAGCACCTCTCCACCGACGTTCTGGATCTTCGACTCCCTGTCGGTCAGGATCCCCTTGGAGGTGGACAGGATGGCTATGCCGAGTCCGTTGAGGACTCTCGGCACCTCTCTGGCACCGACATAAACACGTCGTCCCGGTTTGCTTACCCTCTGCAGGTTCTCGATGGCCGGTGTGTCCGGGTCTCCGTACTTGAGGGTTATCCGGATGACACCCTGCTTGGTATCCTCGATCATCCTGTAGTTGATGATGTAACCTTCATCTCTCAGAATCCTGGCGATACCTTCCTTGAGCGAGGAAGCGGGAACATCAACCTTCTCCTTGCCGGCCATGAGGGCGTTACGGATCCTCGTAAGCATGTCAGCAATGGGATCTGTCATGGACATATCAACAATCCTCCTACCAGCTGGCCTTGACGACGCCCGGGATCTCTCCGGCGAGGGCCCGGGTCCTGAAACAGATCCTGCACATGGCAAAGCGTCTCAGGTACGCACGGGACCGGCCACAGATGGGACATCTGTTGTAGGCGCGGACAGCGTATTTGGGTTTTCGTCTGGCCTTGTTAACTAGGGCTTTCTTAGCCATCTCTCCTCCAGTCCTACTTTCTGAACGGCAGACCGATTAGATCCAGGAGCTCCCTGGCTTCCTCGTCGGTCTTGGCACTCGTCACAATGGTGATGTTCATGCCCTTGATCTTCTCGACATCATCGTAATTGACCTCGGGGAATATGAGCTGTTCCCGGATACCGAGGGTGTAGTTGCCACGCCCATCGAAGCCCCTCGTAGACACGCCTTTGAAATCCCGTACTCTCGGCAGGGCGATGTTGAGAAGCCTGTAGATGAAATCGTACATCCTCTTTCTTCTCAGGGTCACGCGGCATCCGATGGGGTTGCCCTCGCGGAGCTTGAAGTTGGCGATGGACTTCCTGGCCCTGGTCAGGACCGGCCTCTGCCCCGTAATGCGGGAGAGTTCCTCCATGGAGGTATCCAGGATCCTGGCGTTTTCAAGAGCCTCACCCAGTCCCATATTGACCACTATCTTTTCCAGTTTCGGCACTTCCATGACGTTACCGTAGTTGAAGGTCTTCATCATGGCAGGCACGATCTCTTCTCTGTACCTTTTTAAAATGTCACTCATCCGAACACTCCCGATCAGTCAAAGGACTCACCGCAGCCGGCGCAGAGGCGGACGACATTTCCGTCATCCAGCCGCTGTCTGCGGGTCCGGACGCCTTTTCCGCATTTCTGGCAGAACAGCATGACATTGGAAAGATGAACCGGTCCTTCCCTCTCGATGATGCCACCCTGTTTCTGGGCACTGGTTGGTTTCTGATGGCGTTTGATGAAATTCACCTTCTCAACGATCACCCTGTCCTTGTCCCTCAGGACACGGAGAACCTTGCCTCTTTTCCCTTTTTCTTTCCCTGCCGTTACGACAACGACATCATTTCTCTTGATAGCGATGTTAGCCATGGCGCCCTCCTAAAGGACCTCAGGTGCGAGGGAGACGATCTTCATGAAGTTTTTCCCCCTCAGCTCCCGGGCAATGGGGCCGAAGATACGCGTACCTATGGGCTCCCGCGCCTCGTTGATGATGACCGCGGCGTTGTTGTCGAAACGGATGTAGGATCCGTCAGGTCTGCGGACCTCTTTCTTGGTCCGGACGATGACCGCCCTGTGGACATCCCCCTTTTTCACCTTCGATTCAGGCGCGGCCTCCTTGATGGAGACGACTATGATGTCGCCGACGCTGGCCGATTTGCGCCTCGAGCCGCCCAGGATCCTGAAACAGAGGACCTTCTTGGCGCCGCTGTTATCGGCAACGTCGAGCATGGTTTCAACCTTGATCATTTCTCAGTCCCTCTCAACGATGCGGGTTTCAGTCCTGCGGACCCCGCTCGAGGATATCCAGAAGACGCCATCTCTTTTCCTTGGACAGCGGCCGCGTCTCGATGATCCTCACGGTGTCGCCCACGTTCAGATCGTTCTTTTCGTCGTGGACCTTGTATTTGACCCGCTTGCTCACATACTTTTTGAATACCGGATGCGCGAAACGGCGCTGGACCTGGACAACAGCTGTCTTGTCCATGCGGTTGCTCACCACAGTACCGCTGATTATTTTCCTTTGGCTGCTCTGGTTGTCCGACATCACTCAGTCCTCTCGGCGGACCGCTCCTTCTGAGCGATCACTGTCTTGACCCGCGCAAGATTTTTCTTTGCCAGCGGAAGTCTCATGGGGTTCTCCAGCTGGTTGGTAGCTATTTGAAAACGCAGGTTGAAGAGCTCCGCGCTCAGGTCGCTTTCTTTTTGGCGCAGCTCGTCCAGCGTCAGATCCCTGAGTTCACTTGCCTTCATCACAGTTCCTCCCTGATCAGGATCTTGGTTTTGATGGGAAGCTTGTGTGAGGCGAGCCTCATGGCCTCCTTGGCAACGGACTCCGGCACGCCCTCCAGCTCGTAGAGGATGCGGCCGGGTTTGACAACAGCTACCCAGGCCTCAGGGGAACCCTTACCCTTACCCATTCTGGTCTCAGCGGGTTTCTTGGTGACCGGCTTGTCGGGAAAGATCCGGATCCATACCTTCCCCCCCCTTTTGACGTGCCTCGTTATAGCGATACGTGCGGACTCGATCTGGCGTGAGGTGATCCATCCGGGTGTCTGGGCCTGGAGGCCGAAATCGCCGAAATTGAGTTTATTGCCGCGCGTGGCGGCACCTTTCATGCGTCCGCGCATCTGTTTTCTGAACTTGACCTTCTTGGGCATTAACATGACGCAGTCTCCCGACGGGAACCTGGTGAGGGCCCCGTGTTACATCGTTTGATCAGGCCTTGAGCTCGTCTCCGGCCGACTCGTTTCCTGTGATCTCCCCCTTGAAGACCCATACCTTCACACCAATGATCCCGTAGGTGGTCCTGGCCTCCGCGAAACCGTAATCGATATCCGCACGAAGGGTCTGGAGAGGAACGCGGCCCTCCCGGTACCACTCGCGGCGCGACATTTCCGCACCGTTGAGACGTCCCGCGACCATGACCTTGATACCTTCAGCACCGAAGCGGAGGGCCGAAGAGACGCTTCTCTTGAGGGCGCGCCGGAAAGCAACACGCCTTTCGAGCTGGCCGGCGATATTTTCGGCGACGAGCTGCGCCTCAACCTCCGGCTTGCGCACCTCGACGATGTTGATGAAGATGTCCTTTTCGGTCATCTTCTGGATCTCGCGGCGCAGCCCCTCGACCTCGGCACCTTTCTTTCCGATGATGATCCCGGGCCTGGCGGCGTGGATATTGATCCTTGCCCGTTTGGCTGTTCTCTCGATGATGATGTTCGACACACCGGCGTTAAAGAGCCGCTCCTTGATATAACCGCGAATGCGGATATCTTCGTGCAGCAGCTTGGCGTAGTCCTTTTCCGCGTACCAGCGCGAATCCCAGTCCTTGATCACGCCCAGGCGGAAACCCTTCGGGTGAACTTTCTGGCCCAAAACTTGCCTCCTTACTTCTCAGAGAGGACAACGGTAATGTGACTCGTCCTCTTTCGGATCATGGTGGCACGACCCATGGCTCGTGGCATGAACCTTTTCAAAGTCGGCCCCTCATCCACAAAAGCCCTGGTGATGACGAGGCCGTCCGTGCTCATGTCGTGATTGTTCTCAGCATTTGCCATGGCGGACCTGATCACCTTGGCGATGATGGGGGACGCGGCTTTCCTGTCCAGACCGAGAGTCTGAAGCGCCTCCTCCACCGGCTTGCCCCGGACCATGTCCATGACAAGCCTCACCTTCCGCGGCGCTATCCGGACATGCCTTGCTTTTGCTGTCGATTCCATGACTATTCCTCAATATTCAGGTTTTTCAGGGCAAAACTACTTCTTGCCTCTTCTGTCGGCCTTGGATGTGTGCCCCTTGTACGTCCTCGTAGGTGAAAACTCACCGAGCCTCTGACCGACCATATTTTCGGTCACGAAAACAGGGATAAAGTTCTTCCCGTTGTGGACAGCGAAGGTGTAACCCACCATCTCGGGGATGATCATGGACCTTCTGGACCATGTTTTGATGACCTTCTTGTCACCCTTCTCCTGCATGGACCTCACCTTGCTCAAAAGGTGGTCATCCACGAAGGGACCTTTTTTAATGGACCTGGCCAACGCTACCCTCCCGTTCTAGGATCGCTTCTTGACGATGTAGCGATCGGAATTCTTGTTTCTCTTCCTCGTCTTGAAACCCTTGGTGGGTTTCCCCCACGGCGTGCAGGGATGACGTCCTCCGGAGCTCTTGCCTTCTCCGCCCCCCATGGGGTGGTCGACCGGGTTCATGGCGACGCCCCTGACGTTGGGCCTTTTGCCGAGCCATCTCGACCGCCCGGCCTTACCGATAGAGATAATTTCGTGCTGCGGGTTGCTCAGCTGGCCCACGGTGGCCATGCACTCCAGGCGCACCATCCTGATCTCGCCGGACGGAAGCCTGAGGGTCGCGTGATCGCCCTCTTTCGCCATGAGCTGGGCATAGTTTCCCGCGCTGCGAACCATCTGTCCGCCCTTGCCGGCCTTGAGCTCCACGTTGTGGACGAGGGTTCCAAGGGGGACGTTGCGAAGCCTCATGGCGTTTCCGGGTCTTATGTCGGTCTTTTCACCGCTGACAACCTCGTCCCCGACATTGAGGTTCTGGGGTGCGAGGATGTATCTTTTCTCACCATCCACGTAGGCCAGGAGGGCGATATAGGCGCTGCGGTTAGGATCGTACTCGATGCTTTTGACCCGGGCGGGGATATCGGGCTTATTCCTCTTGAAGTCGATGATCCGGTAACGCCTCTTGTGGCCTCCTCCGCGCTGCCATGCCGTGATGCGACCGGCGTTGTTCCTCCCGCCTTTCCTCTTGAGAGGCATGAGAAGGCTTTTCTCGGGCTTGTCCGTCGTGACCTCCGCGAAGTCGTTGACGGTCATGAAGCGCCTTCCGGGCGATGTCGGTTTTAAGTTCCTGATTGCCATTCTATACGCTCCTGCTTTGGTTCCTGAAATTCAGGATAAAAGTCTGACGGGTTCTCAACGACAGGCTTTTATACTCCCTCGAAGAACTCTATCGTGCTCCCCTCCCTGAGGGTGACGATGGCTTTTTTCCAGTTACGTCGGCGGCCCATATTCCGCCCGAGCCTCTTGACCTTGCCGCGCACGTTGAGCACGTTGACCGACTGGACCGAAACCTGAAAGGCCTCTTCCACTGCCTTTTTGATCTCTATCTTGTTGGCGTCCGGGGCAACTTCAAAAGCAACCCTGTTGTGGACTTCCTTCAAGGTGGCGTTCTTCTCGGTCAGGAGGGGCCTGATGATCACTTTGCTGTAGGGTCTCATTGGGACAACGCTCCTTCCAGCACCTCGAGGGCGTCCGAAGTGACGATGAGTGTGTCAAAGGCGAGCACGTCGTAGGTGTTGACCCTCTCCGGAGTGACCACTTTGACCCAGGTCAGGTTCCCAGAAGCCCTCTCAATCTCTTCCGATATGTCCTTGACGACGATGACAGCACTAATGATGTCGAAACGGTCCATGACGGCAACCAGTTCCCTGGTCTTGGGGGCCTCAAGGGTGATATCGTCGACGACAAGGAGGCTCTCGGAGGCCGCTTTGTAGGCCAGAGCGCTCTGCAGGGCCTTCCGGGACATCTTCTTGTTGAGGGATTTGGAGTAGTCCCTCGGCTGGGGCCCGAAAACGATCCCGTCGCCGCGCATCTGCGGGGCGCGGATCGTCCCCTGGCGCGCACGGCCCGTGCCCTTCTGCCGGAAGGGTTTGGCTCCGCCGCCGCTGACATCGGTCCGGCCCTTCGTGGAGTGGGTCCCCCTTCTGGCGCCGGCCCTGGCCGTGACGACCGCCTGATGAATGAGGGGGGTATTGGGCCTTTCACTCCACCAGGGAGCCAGGTTCACCTTGCCCACGACTTCATTCTTTATGTTGAGAACTTCCATCTGAGACATGTCCTTTTCCCCTTATGAGAGCTTGATCTCCACGTCTACGCCTGCGGAAAGATCCAGTTTCATGAGGGCATCCACCGTCTGGGGAGTGGGTTCGACGATGTCCAGCATGCGCTTGTGGATGCGGATCTCGAACTGCTCCCTGGATTTCTTGTCGATATGCGGTCCCTTGAGGACCGTGTAGATACTCCGCCTCGTCGGCAGCGGGATGGGACCGCAGACCCTGGCCCCTGTGCGCCTGGCGGTCTCGACGATCTCGGTGACCGAGGTATCCAGGACCCTGTAGTCGTACGCCTTGAGCTTAATCCGTATTTTCTGCTGATCCATCACCTTGCCGCTCCTCTGCTTGCTCTTTTCAATGCACGATCCGGGGGCGGATCGTGCTACTCGATGATCTCGCTGACGACCCCGGCGCCGACCGTGCGGCCGCCCTCGCGAATGGCGAAGCGAAGCTCCTTCTCCATCGCGATGGGAGTGATCAGCTCAACCTCTATCGACACGTTGTCGCCAGGCATCACCATCTTCACCTCAGAAGGAAGCGTCGTCACACCCGTCACGTCCGTCGTCCGGAAATAAAACTGAGGACGATAGCCATCAAAGAACGGCGTGTGGCGGCCGCCCTCCTCCTTCGTCAACACGTATACCTCCGCCTTGAACTTCGTGTGAGGATTGATGCTCCCGGGAATGCAGACTACCTGACCGCGCTCGATCTCGTCACGCTTGATACCGCGGAGCAAAAGACCCACGTTGTCGCCAGCCTGACCCTGGTCAAGAAGCTTCCGGAACATCTCAACACCCGTCACAACCGTCTTCTGCGTCGGACGGATACCTACGATCTCAACGTCATCCCCAACCTTGATGATCCCGCGATCAACACGGCCCGTCGCAACCGTCCCGCGACCCGAAATGGAAAAAACGTCCTCAACAGGCATCAAAAACGGCTTGTCGATAACACGCTCAGGCTGAGGTATGTAACTGTCAACAGCGTCCATGAGCTCGAACACCGATCCGCAATCCGCACAACCCGCGTCACCGCAACCGTGCTCCAACGCCTTTAACGCGCTGCCCTTGATGACCGGAATGTCGTCCCCGGGAAACTCGTACGCGCTGAGCAGCTCCCGAACCTCAAGCTCCACAAGCTCCAAAAGCTCAGGATCGTCAACCATGTCAACCTTGTTCATGTACACAATAATGTAAGGTACACCCACCTGACGGGCCAAAAGAATGTGCTCCCGCGTCTGAGGCATCGGACCGTCCGCAGCGCTCACCACCAAAATCGCTCCGTCCATCTGCGCCGCGCCCGTGATCATGTTCTTCACGTAGTCCGCGTGACCAGGACAGTCAACATGAGCGTAATGACGGTTCGCCGTCTCGTACTCCACGTGCGCCGTCGCGATCGTAATACCGCGCTCACGCTCCTCGGGGGCCTTGTCGATCTCATCAAACGGTACAAACTTGGCTCCGCCAGCGTTCGACAAACACTTCGTGATCGCCGCCGTGAGCGTCGTCTTGCCGTGATCAACGTGACCAATCGTGCCCACGTTCACGTGCGGCTTCGTCCTCTCAAACTTCTCCTTGGACATCGTCTCCTCCTTGAGTGGTCAGCTCCTAAAAGGATCCTTTAGGCAACGCCCGAATGGGCGAGTACTTCCTCTGCAATGTTTACCGGTACCTTCTCGTAATGGGCGAAATGCATGGTGTACGTGGCCCGGCCCTGGGTCATGGACCTGAGCTCGGTGGCATATCCGAACATCTCGGCAAGGGGAACCTTGGCGTCGACGACCTTGGCTCCCGCCCTTTCATCCATCCTGGACACCTTGCCCCTGCGTCCGCTCAGATCCCCCATGACATCGCCCATATATTCTTCGGGAACGACGACCTCCACGTCCATTACGGGTTCTAGCAGCACAGCGCCCGCCTTTCTGGCCCCGTCCTTGAATGCCATGGACCCGGCAACCTTGAACGCCATCTCCGATGAATCCACCTCGTGGAAGGAACCGTCAAAAAGGGCCACTTTCACGTCCAGAACGGGATATCCGCCAAGGATTCCCTGCTGGGAGGCTTCCATGACCCCCTTTTCCACCGCGGGGATGTATTCCTTGGGAACGACTCCTGCCACGATCCGGTTTTCGAACACGATGCCGCTGCCGGGATCGCCGGGCTCCATCTCGAGCCAGACGTGCCCGTACTGACCACGCCCGCCCGTCTGCTTGATGAAGCGTGCCTCGGCCTTGACGGAAGCGGTGATGGTCTCCCTGTACGCCACCTGGGGGCGGCCCACGGTCGCTCCGACCTTGAACTCGCGCATCAGCCTGTCGACGATGATCTCCAGGTGAAGTTCCCCCATACCGGCAATGAGTGTCTGTCCCGTATCAGAGTCGGTCGTGACCCTGAAGGTGGGGTCCTCCTGGGAGAGTTTCTGGAGGGCCGTGCCAAGCTTCTCCTGGTCAGCCTTCGTCTTGGGCTCTATGGCGATGGAGATCACCGGCTCGGGGAAGTCCATCTCCTCTAGAAGGATCGGCCTTTCAGGAGAACAAAGGGTGTCGCCAGTCATGGATTTGGAGAGCCCCACACAGGCCACGATGTCCCCCGAATACACATCTTTGATGTCCTCGCGCTTGTTGGCGTGCATCTTCAGGAGCCTCCCGATGCGCTCCTTCCTGCCGGATGTCGCGTTGAGAACATAACTGCCGGCGGCAAGGTGCCCCGAGTAGATCCTGATGAAGGTCAGATGGCCTACGAAGGGGTCCGTCATGATCTTGAAGGCCAGGGCGGCAAAGGGCGCGTCGTCGTCCGCTCTCACGGAGAGATCGCTGCCGTCAGAAACCAGACGCCCGGTCATATCAGGGGCATCGAGGGGCGATGGGAGGTAATCGACGATAGCATCGAGAAGGGGCTGTACTCCCTTGTTCTTGAAGGCGCTCCCGCACATGACAGGCACAACGGCCAGGTCGAGAGTGGCTTTGCGGATGACGGACTTGATGTGGTCGAGTTCGATCTGGGCGCCCTCGACATAGAGCTCCATGAGACTGTCGTCCATGTCGGCCAGTGATTCGATGAGCTGCTCCCGGGCAGAGGCCACCTCGTCAGCCATTTCCTCCGGCACGGGCGCCTCCACGATGGTGGCGCCAAGGGCCGTGTCATCGAAGGTGTACATGACCTCCCTGACGAGATCGATGACGCCGCTGAACTTATCCTCCGCCCCGTAGGGAAGCTGGATGGGAACGGCGGTCGCACCGAGGCGGTCCCGGATCATCCGGACGACCCTGTTGAAGTCAGCACCGGTCCGGTCCATCTTGTTGACAAACGCGATCCTGGGAACCCTGTACTTGTCTGCCTGTCTCCAGACCGTTTCCGACTGGGGCTCAACACCGCCCACAGAGCAGAACACGGCGACGGCCCCGTCCAGAACACGCAGGGACCTCTCCACCTCTACGGTAAAATCCACGTGCCCCGGTGTATCAATGATATTGATGCGGGTGTCCTTCCAGAAGGTGGTGGTCGCGGCGGAAGTGATGGTGATGCCGCGTTCCTGTTCCTGCTCCATCCAGTCCATGACAGCAGCGCCGTCGTGGACCTCCCCCATTTTATGGGACACCCCGGTATAGAATAGGATTCTCTCGGTAGTGGTTGTCTTACCGGCATCGATGTGGGCCATGATGCCGATATTCCGATGATTTTTTAACTGATACTGCCTTGCCAAGATTTTTCAGCAACGCTGCGCGTATGCCGCCTCCTCTACCACCTGTAATGGGCGAAGGCTTTGTTCGCCTCGGCCATACGGTGGACGTCCTCTTTCTTTTTAATAGCGGCGCCCCTCTTGTTGGCAGCGTCGATAAGTTCGTTTGCCAGCCTCTCTTCCATGGTTCTCTCTGTCCTCGCCGTGGCACTGGAAAGGAGCCATCGGATGCTGAGGGCCTGTTTCCGGTCAGATCTCACCTCAACGGGGACCTGATATGTGGCGCCTCCGACCCTTCTGGATTTCACCTCAAGGACCGGTTTGGTATTCTCCACCGCTTTCTTGAAAAGGGCGAGGGGATCATCCTTCTCCTTGGACTGAATAAGATCCATGGAGCTGTAGAAGATCTTCTCAGCAAGGCTCTTCTTGCCGTCAAGCATCAGGTTGTTGATGAATTTCGTGACAAGCTTGTCGTTATATTTTGGATCAGGGAGTATCTCCCTTTTCTGAGCACTGCGTCTTCGAGCCATCTTTCGCCTCCGGCTTTACTTGGGCCTTTTGGCCCCGTATTTCGACCGACCCTGCCGCCTGTCGGCCACACCAGCTGTATCCAGCGTCCCACGCACGATGTGGTACCGGACGCCAGGCAGGTCCTTGACCCTGCCTCCCCGGATGAGGACCACCGAGTGTTCCTGCAGATTGTGACCCACACCGGGAATATAGGAGGTAACCTCGATCCCGTTGGTAAGCCTCACACGGGCAACTTTTCGAAGCGCCGAGTTCGGCTTCTTGGGTGTCGTGGTATAGACGCGCGTGCAGACACCGCGTTTCTGCGGGCACTGCTGCATCGCCGGAGTCTTTGATTTTTTGACGATCTTCTTCCGGCTTTTTCTCACCAACTGGTTCAATGTCGGCATGCTTTAACTCCTCAGCTTTGGCCTGTTCGACCAGGCCTGATCCTGCCCAAAATGCCCCCTAAAGGGCATAAGGAGCCTGTAGCGGCACATTCCACCCTTCTTGGGACCCGTGCCAGCTCCCCGTCCACCGGTTCATAAATACGTAACCCATTGAAAAGAACCGGTAATTCTTTACGGATCTGTCCTCAGAAAAGGCAGATATCCGCTCAGGGAAAAACTCGGTGATACTATAGGTGAAAAAGATATTTGTCAAGCTTTTATGAGCTATGGACTGTCACCTGTCAGCTTTGGGCTAAATCATTGTCAAACAAGCAGGAAGCTCCCCGGTCCCAGGTGTCAGATCACAATTCATCACAAAAAAACTGACAAATGCAGTGCCTTCCGGCTCACGGCTCTCAGCTGAAACCCGCAAATTTCCCGGAAAAATGAAGCGGGCGGCCCCGGGACCGCCCGCTAACCGTCTGGATTTTTTCATTTCAGGGAACTTACGCCCCCTCCTTCTCCTGCATGACCTGCTGGACCTCCTCCGGGATCTCGGAAGGCAGGGCGCCCAGGTCCTGATAGCGCTTGAGTCCGGTGCCGGCCGGAATGAGACGGCCGACGATGATGTTCTCCTTGAGGCCGCGCAGGTAATCTATCTTGCCCGAGATGCTGGCCTCGGTGAGCACTCTTGTCGTCTCCTGGAAGGAAGCCGCGGAGAAATAGCTTTCGGTATTGAGAGCCGCCTTGGTGATACCCTGGAGGATCGGCTTGCCGGTGGCGGGGCGTCCACTATCCTTGATCACCCGTTCGTTCTCCTCGGCGAAATCGGCGCGGTCGACCTGCTCTCCGACCATGAATCGGGTGTCGCCCACATCCTCGATCCTGACCTTGCTGAGCATCTGACGGATGATCACCTCGATGTGCTTGTCGTTGATGCGGACGCCCTGGAGCAGATAGACCTCCTGCACCTCGTTAACGAGGTATTTCTGCAGTTCCTTTTCACCCAGGACATGGAGAATGTCATGGGGGTTGGGGGATCCGTCCATGAGGGGTTCTCCGGCGCGGACCCTGTCTCCTTCGTGGACGCTGATGTGCTTGCCTCTGGGAATGAGATACTCCCGAGGTTCTCCGATATCGGGGCGGACCTCGATCCGCCTTTTACCTTTGACATCCCGTCCGAAATTGACCACACCGTCGATCTCGCTGATCGTGGCCTGTTCCTTGGGCACCCGTGCTTCGAAAAGCTCGGCTACCCTGGGCAGACCGCCGGTGATGTCCTTGGTTTTTGTTGTCTCGATGGGGATCTTGGCGATAATGTCACCTTTCCTGACTTCATCCCCTTCATTGACCATGACGAGGGCGTTGGAGGGCATGAAATAACGGGCTGTGGATTTGGTACCGGGAACCTTGAGGGTCCTCCCCTCTTCGTCCTTGATGGAGACCCTGGGCTTGAAATCCGTGCCCTGATATTCGGTGATCACTTTCGAGGCGATGCCGGTGACTTCGTCCACCTGTTCCTTCATCGTGACACCCTCGCGGATATCACCGAATTTGATCCTGCCATCCACTTCCGTGAGAATGGGGGTGCTGAAGGGATCCCATTCGGCGAGAAGCATCCCTTTTTTCAGTTCACCGCCATCCCCCACCTTGAATCTGGCACCGTAAATAACCGGATAACGTTTCTTTTCCCGTCCGGTCTCGTCGACGATGGCGACCTCGCCGTTGCGGTTCATCACCACGAGGTCACCGGACCGGTTCTCCAGGGTTGTCAGGTTGAGGAAGCGAAGAGTTCCGTCGATGGGCGCTTCCAGCGAAGTCTGTTCGACGTGCCTGCTGGCCGTACCGCCGATATGGAAGGTCCTCATGGTCAGCTGGGTGCCAGGCTCACCGATGGACTGGGCGGCTATGATCCCCACAGCCTCTCCCATGGCCACGAGCAGCCCGCGGGCCAGATCCCGTCCATAGCACTTGGCGCAGACACCGCGTCTGGCCCTGCAGGTCAGGACCGACCTTATGGGAACACCCTCGAAACCGAGGCCGCGCTTCTCGATCTCTTCAACGCCCTCTTCATCGATCTCCTGTGATGCCTGGACGATCATTTCACCGGTCTCAGGGTCCCTTATATCCTCCAGTGCGATCCTTCCGAGAATCCTCTCCTCGAGAGGCTGGATAACCTCACCACCCTCTACGAGAGAGGTGACGACGATGCCGTCGAGGGTCCCGCAGTTATCCATCGTTACGATGCACTCCTGGGCGACATCGATGAGCCTCCGCGTGAGATATCCGGAGTTGGCCGTTTTAAGAGCCGTGTCGGCCAGACCCTTGCGGGCGCCGTGGGTCGAGATGAAGTATTCCAGGACCTTCAGCCCCTCCCGGAAGTTGGCCCGTATGGGCGTCTCGATGATCTCTCCCGAAGGCTTGGCCATGAGACCGCGCATCCCGGCCAGCTGGCGGATCTGCTGGGCGGAGCCCCTGGCACCCGAGTCTGCCATCATGTAGATGGAGTTGAAGGTGCCAAGCCCCTCTACGCCTTCCTCTTCCAAGGAGCTGATAACCTCGTTGGCCACCTCTTCGGTCACCTGTGCCCAGATGTCGACGACCTTGTTGTAGCGTTCCCCGTCGGTGATCAGACCTTCGGTGTACTGCGTCTGAACCTGGGTGACCTCCCTTTCGGCACGCTCGAGAAGCTCTGCTTTTCTCGCCGGAATGTTCATGTCCTCGATGCAGATGGAAAGGCCGGAACTGGTGGCGAAGGAAAATCCGAGCGCCTTGAGGTTGTCGAGCAGGTAAATGGTCTTCTCGTTGCCCGCCCACATAAAGGAGTTGGTGATAAGCTCGCCAAGCTCCTTTTTGCGCAGCAGTCTGTTGACCATGACAAAGGGGATCTCGTCGGGAACGATATCATAGAGCAGCACGCGTCCAACGGTGGTATCGATCATCTCACCGTCGTAGCGCACCTTGATACCGGCCTGAAGGGCCACAACATCCCTGTCATAGGCCATCCGGACGGCATCGAAATTGGGAAAGACCATCCCCTCCCCTTTCGATCTCGGACGTTCCTTGGTCATCCAGTAAACTCCGAGTACGATGTCCTGGGTCGGCACCACTATGGGCCGGCCGTTGGCCGGAGAGAGGACGTTGTTGGTGGCCAGCATGAGCGTCCTGGACTCCATCTGGGCCTCGAGGGACAGGGGTACGTGGACCGCCATCTGGTCCCCGTCAAAATCCGCGTTGAAAGCAGCGCACACGAGGGGGTGAAGCTGGATGGCCTTCCCCTCGATGAGAACAGGCTCGAAGGCCTGGATCCCCAGACGGTGGAGGGTCGGCGCCCGGTTGAGAAGGATGGGGTGGTCCTGGATCACTTCGTCAAGAACATCCCATACTTCGGGCCTTTCCTTTTCCACCATCTTCTTGGCGCTCTTGATGGTCGTGACGTGCTCGTACTGTTCGAGCTTGTGGTAGATGAAAGGCTTGAAGAGCTCCAGCGCCATCTTCTTGGGTATGCCGCACTGATGCAGCTTCAATTCAGGTCCGATGACGATAACGCTCCTGCCGGAATAGTCGACACGCTTGCCCAGCAGGTTCTGGCGGAACCTCCCCTGTTTCCCCTTCAAGCTGTCGGAAAGGGATTTTAACGGCCTCTTGTTGGAGCCGACTATGGGACGCCCGCGCCTGCCATTGTCGAAGAGGGCGTCCACGGCTTCCTGAAGCATCCGCTTTTCGTTGCGGACGATGATCTCGGGAGCCCTCAGCTCCATGAGCCTCTTGAGCCGGTTGTTCCTGTTGATGACCCGCCGGTAAAGATCGTTGAGATCCGAGGTCGCAAAACGGCCCCCATCCAGGGGAACCAGAGGGCGGAGCTCCGGTGGCAGGACGGGAATGACATCAAGGATCATCCAATCCGGGCGGTTGCCCGACTCCCTGAAGGACTCGACCGTTTTGAGCCTCTTGACCACCTTCTTGCGCCTGGCCTCGGAGTTCGTCTCGAGCATCTCGGTCCTCAGGTCCACAGCAAGAAGGTCAAGGTCCACCCTCATGAGGAGTTCCTTGATCGCTTCGGCTCCCATGCCGGCGATAAAGGTATCTCCGTATTTTTCACGCAGTTCCCGGTAACGGTCCTCGGAGATGAGCTCGTTCGGCTTGAGTCCTGTTTCCTCGGAACCCGGATCGAGAACGATATACTCCTCGAAGTAAAGCACTCTCTCCAGTTCTCTCAGGGACATGTCCAGCATCAGGCCGATACGGCTGGGGATCCCCTTCATGAACCAGATGTGGGCTACCGGGGAGGCGAGTTCGATGTGTCCGAGCCTCTCCCGCCTGACCTTGGACTGGATGACCTCCACACCGCACTTCTCGCAGACGATGCCGCGGTGCTTCATCCTCTTGTACTTGCCGCAGTTGCACTCGTAATCCTTTGTGGGACCGAAGATCTTGGCGCAGAAAAGACCATCCCGCTCCGGTTTGAAGGTGCGGTAATTGATGGTCTCTGGCTTTTTAACCTCGCCGTAGGACCAGGCACGTATCTTTTCCGGCGAGGCCAGCTTGAGCCTGATGGCGTTGAAGTTGGTAGGATACTTCGGCCGGTCGAAGTACTCACTGTAAAAATCGGTCAAAGGCATTTAATACCTCCAGGAAACAGTACCCAGTACACAGTACCCAGTACTCAGAAAACGTGGCTGTATACGGTCCTTCTAAACTTCCTCTTCTTCCAAAAGTTCCACATCCAGGCAGAAGCTCTGAAGCTCCTTGACCAGGACGTTGAATGATTCGGGCAGGCCGGCGTCCATGTTGTTGTGACCCTTGACGATGGCCTCGTACATTTTGGTCCTTCCAGCGACGTCGTCCGATTTCACGGTGAGCATCTCCTGCAGCGTGTGGGCAGCTCCGTAGCCTTCCAGGGCCCAGACCTCCATCTCGCCGAACCGCTGTCCGCCGAACTGGGCCTTACCACCCAGAGGCTGCTGGGTCACGAGGGAATAAGGCCCTATGGAACGGGCGTGGATCTTGTCGTCCACGAGATGGTGGAGCTTCATCATGTAGATGAAGCCGACTGTCACGGTGCGGTGGAAGGGATCTCCGCTCTTTCCATCGTAGAGCCTGGCCTGCCCCCGCAGGGGCAGATCGGAGATCTTGAGGAGATCCTTGATCTCATCCTCGTTGGCTCCGTCGAAGACCGGGGAGGCGACGAGGACCCCCTCTTTCAGGTCCTGAGCCAGGGTCCGGACATCATCATCATCCAGTTCGTCGATGGCCGCTTTAAGCCTTTTGCCGGCTTCGGTGGTCTTGTCAGCGCCGTAAACATCCTTGAGAATACCCCTGAGCTTGGTTATGGAGACGCTTTCATCGAGCATCCGCCCGACCTTCTGCCCGATACCCTTGGCAGCCCAACCGAGCATGGTTTCGAGGATCTGGCCCACGTTCATACGGCTGGGAACGCCCAGGGGGTTCAGAACCATATCGACGGGGGTTCCGTCTTCCATGTAGGGCATATCCTCGATGGGAACGATCTTCGAGAGGACACCCTTGTTGCCGTGGCGTCCGGCCATTTTATCCCCGACAGCCAGCTGGCGCTTGATCGCCAGGTAAACCTTGACCATCTTGATGACACCCGGCGGAAGCTCATCACCCTTCCGAAGTTTTTCGATCTTTCCGTCAAAAAGCTTGCGGATCATCTGCTCCTGGTTTTCGGACCGCCGGCGCAGGCTCATCATGCGCTCGAGGGCCTTGGCATCGGCAAGGGGGATGTCGAACCATTTGACCTTCGGCAGTTCATCCAGGATCTTGGCCGTCACCTTACCTTCTTTCTTTCCCAGGGCGCTGCCGTCGGGCCCCTTGAGGTCCGCGGCGAGCTTCCTGCCGAGAATTGTGGAACGGATCTTCTCATACATCGAGTTTCGCACGATCCTGATCTCGTCATCCCTGTCCTTGATGTAGCGGGCGACCTGATCGTCCTCGATTGTCTGAGCCCGGGTGTCCTTGTCCATGCCTCTCCTGGAGAAGACCTTGACGTCGATGACGACGCCTTCGACTCCGGGCGGCACACGCAGGGATGTGTCGCGGACATCACCCGCCTTCTCTCCGAAAATGGCCCTGAGGAGCTTCTCCTCCGGCGTGAGCTGTGTCTCACCTTTGGGGGTTACCTTGCCGACGAGGATATCTCCGGATTTGACCTCCGCCCCGATGCGCACGATCCCCGACTCGTCCAGATCCTTTAGAGCCTCCTCTCCCACGTTGGGGATATCCCTGGTGATCTCCTCCTTGCCCAGTTTGGTGTCCCGGGCCATCACCTCGAACTCCTCGATGTGGATGGAGGTGAAAACGTCATCCTCGACAAGCCTCTCGCTGACGAGTATGGAGTCCTCGAAGTTGTACCCGTTCCATGGCATGAAGGCCACGAGGATGTTTTTGCCCAGCGCCAGTTCCCCCATGCTTGTGGCGGGACCGTCCGCTATAACCTCACGGGCAGCCACGTGCTGGCCGGGCTGGACGATGGGCACCTGGTTGATGCAGGTGTTCTGGTTCGACCGCATGAACTTGGTCAGGTGATAGATATCAACGTTGGAGGATCCCTCCACGCCTTCCTTCTCCTCCTCGGATTCATCAACCTGGATGACTATGCGACCCGCGTCGACGCTCTCCACCCGTCCACTGCGCTTTGCGATGACCACGGCGCCTGAATCCCTGGCCGAAACCGCTTCCATCCCTGTCCCGACGAGGGGAGCCATCGTGGTGAGAAGGGGCACGGCCTGCCGCTGCATGTTGGATCCCATGAGCGCGCGGTTGGCGTCATCGTTCTCGAGGAAGGGGATCAGGGAGGCCGCAACGGAAACCAGCTGCCTGGGGGAAACGTCCATGAGCTGGACATCCTCCTTGGGAACCATGGTGGGTTCGCCGCCGACGCGGGCGGCAACGAAGTCGTCCAGGAAGCGGTTTTTGCCGTCCAGGGGGGCGTTGGCCTGGGCAATGGAATACTTGTCCTCCTCCAGAGCCGACAGGTAGATGATCTCGCTGGTTACCTTGCCATCCTCCACCTTGCGATAGGGCGTCTCGATGAAACCGAACTCGTTGATCTGGGCATAGGTGCTCAGTGAGGAGATAAGCCCGATGTTGGGACCTTCGGGGGTCTCGATGGGGCAGATCCTTCCATAGTGCGTGGGATGAACGTCCCTGACCTCGAAACCGGCTCTTTCCCTTGTCAACCCGCCGGGACCGAGGGCCGAAAGGCGCCTCTTGTGCGTGATCTCGGAAAGGGGGTTGGTCTGGTCCATGAACTGGGACAATTGGCTGGAACCGAAGAACTCCTTCACCACGGCCGACACCGGCTTGGCATTGATGAGGTCGTGGGGCATGACCGTTTCCATCTCCTGGATGCTCATGCGCTCCTTGATGGCGCGTTCCATGCGAACGAGGCCTATCCTGAACTGGTTTTCGAGGAGTTCGCCTACACTGCGGACGCGGCGATTTCCCAGATGATCTATATCGTCGGCGAGCGCTTCCTTGGTTCCGCTCCTGAGCTTGACGAGGTATTTCATGATGGCCACGATGTCCTCCCTCATGAGGACACGGGCCTCGAGGGGCGGCACCTCGCCGCCGAAAACCTCCTTGAGCTCCTCCTCGAGCTTGATGTTGATCTTCAGGCGTCCCACCCGGGAGAGGTCGTAGCGGTCGTCCGAAAAGAAAAGCCTGTCGAAGTGGGCCTTGGCCGTTTCCAGGGTGGGGGGGTCACCGGGACGAAGCTTTCTGTAGATCTCCAGAAGGGCGTCTTCCTCATTCAGGACCTTGTCGGTGGCCAGGGTGTCCCTGAGGGAACTCTCGTAGCGGTTGTTGTCGATGAAGAGTACCTCCAGTTCCATCACGCCGGCGCTGGTGATCTGTCCGAGCATCTCTTCCGTGATCTCGTCGTTGCAGTCCCCTATGATCTCACCCGAGGAGGTATCCACCACGGGAGTCGCCAGGTGCCGGCCGAGAAGGTCGGTGGCAAGGTCGATCTCGAACTCGGTAATACCGGCCGTTTCGATCTTCCTTGCCGAAGAGGCGAAGACTTTGCGTCCTTCCCTGACGAGAACGTCACCCGTGGCCGGGTCGACGATGTCCCTGGAAACGTTCTGCATCTCGACGGTTTTCCGCTGATATTTTTTGTAAGCCTTTCCCCCCTCCAGGCGTATATGGTCAATGGGGTAGAAGAGGCGGATGATCTGTTCCGGGTTATAGCCGAGGGCTCTGAGCAGGATCGTAGCGGGGATCTTGCGGCGCCTGTCGATGCGCACATTGATAAGCCCCTTGGCGTCGTATTCGAAATCAAGCCAGGATCCGCGATACGGGATGACACGCGCCGAATAGAGAGGGCGGCCCCCGATCATGGACTTGCTCTTGTCCAGTTCGTAGAAGACACCCGGGCTCCGGTGCAGCTGACTGACGATGACCCGCTCGGTCCCGTTGATGATAAAGGTCCCGTTGGCGGTCATGAGAGGTATTTCTCCCAGGTAGACTTCCTGTTCCTTGACCTCGCGAACCTTCTTGGACTTGGTGTCCTCATCGACCTCAAGGTGGATCAGGCGAATAGTGACATTAAGAGGGGCCGCGAAGGTCATGCCCCTGTCCTGACATTCCTGTACGTCGAATTTTGACTCCAGAATGTCGTACTTGACGTAATCGAGAAGGGTCGTCCGCGAGTAATCCTCGATGGGGAAAATACCCTTGAAGACGGCGTGGAGACCAATCTCTTCCCGCTGCTCCGGGTCAACGTTCATCTGCAGAAACTTTTCGTAGGATTCCTTCTGAACCTCGATCAGATTGGGCATACCGATGATGGAGGGCAACCTGGAAAAGTCTCTACGCAGCGGTATGTGGGGTTTTGCGGCTTGTGCCATCGTCTCACCTCACGTGGATACGGCAAAAAAACATTTGTGCTTTAAAAGCAGGTATGGGAGGAGGCCTTCACAGGCCTCCTCCCTTCAAAATCAGGGAAGCGCCGGGTTACTTGATCTCCACCTTGGCACCGGCCTCCTCAAGCTGTTTCTTGGCCTCTTCGGCCTCTTCCTTGGAGACGCCCTCCTTGACGTTGCCGGGGGCACCGTCGACGAGGTCCTTGGCCTCCTTCAGGCCCAGGCCCGTAAGGCTGCGGACAACCTTGATGACCTTGATCTTCTCCGCTCCCACTTCGGCAAGGACAACGTCAAACTCGGTTTTCTCCTCCTCGGCAGCGGCACCCGGGGCGGCGCCGGGAACGGCTGCAATGGCCACCGGAGCGGCGGCCGACACGCCGAACTTCTCCTCGAGCTCCTTGACGAACTCGGCCATCTCGAGAACGCTCATGTTCTCGATAAACTGGACAACATCTTCCTTCTTAATATCTGCCATCGTATTTTTCCTCCTGATACGAAACCTTTGACAGGGTCACAAAAAGTCCATTCGCGGCTTTTTGTTCCACCGAAAAGCGAAAAGCGTCGTTTCCGCTTTCCTCACAGATCAATAACTTGAATCAAGGGTCATTGATCTGGGCGCCTCTTACAGGCGCGTTGATGGCTTTTGTGAGTCCATCAAAATTGATTCCAATTATCTGAAAGGGCCTAGGCGGCCTCTTTCTGGCGTTGAATGGAACCGAGTACCCTCACGAAGCTGGCTGGTATCTCGGACAGCGTTCGCACGAAGTTGGTTACGGGAGCGTTCATTGAACCCAAGGCCTGCGCGATCATGACATCCTTGCTCGGCATTTCGGCGAGCCGCTTGATGTCGGCGGTCTCGATGGCGATGCCTGCCAAGATCCCTACTTTGGCCTCGAGCTTATCGTTGCCCTTGATGAAATCCATCAGGGCCTTGGCCGGACCCACCGGATCCCCTGCTGTATAAAGGATCGCGACGGGCCCCGTGAAATACTCCTTCACGGCCTCGAGAGGTGTCCCGTCTGCCGCGCGGATGGACAGCGTGTTCTTTACGACGCGAAAGCGGGCCTCGGCATCACGTAGCTTCGTCCTGAGGTCGGAGATCTCCTCGACCGTGAGCCCCCTGTAATCAGTGAGCACGGCCATCTCGATCCCGGAGAACAGTTCGTGAAGCTCCTGGACCTGTTTTTCTCTATCAGCTCGTCCCAATTCGTCTCCTCCTTTCCTTCGGTTTCCTGACGTGACGTTCAGTACGCCGGCCAGACTTATGACAGGATGAGACTAGAAGTGGTCCGCAGCCTTCCAGGATCGCCCCATGGAATGCTTTAGATTCACACCGCGTCTCGGCAGGGTGCTCATAAAGAGCGTTTAAACCACCTTCGCCCTTGAGGAATCTCAGGGCTACGGCGGTCCCGGCTGTCATGGAACTTCCGGTGTGGCCTGCAGTGAACAATGTCGTCAACGGGCAATGCGTCACGCGCCTCGCGTGACGCGATCCGACCGCTCTCCCCGGGAGGAGAGCCACCCGGTCATCTTGCATGGATCCGAACTACCTCGGAAATAGTTTCATTGGACGGGCCTATCAGGCCGGTCCTGATTTATCTCAGTGCGTTAACCGCCCAGACAGGATCGATCTTAACCCCCGGCCCCATAGTGGAGGAGACCGTGATGCTTCTGAAATAACGCCCCTTGCTGGCAGCCGGTTTGAGCTTGAGCAGAGTATCCAGGAAAGCCGTCAGGTTTTCCGTCAGCTGCTGGGAGCTGAAACTTGCCTTCCCTATGGAGGAGTGGACGATTCCGTTCTTTTCGGTCTTGAACTCCGCTTTTCCTGCCTTGATCTCCTGAATAGCCTTGGTGATTTCGAAGGTCACGGTCCCCAGCTTGGGGTTGGGCATCAAACCGCGTGGGCCGAGGATCTTGCCCAGCTTGCCGACGGCTCCCATCATGTCCGGTGTGGCCACGATCCTGTCGAACTCCAACCATCCACCCTGGATCTTTTCGGCCAGGTCGTCCGCACCTACATAGTCCGCGCCGGCGTCCCTGGCTTCCTTGTCCTTCTCGCCCTTGGCAAAGACGAGGACGCGCTCCACCTTGCCCAGGCCGTGGGGCAGGACCGTGGCTCCGCGGACCATCTGGTCGCTCTTTCGGGGGTCGACACCCAGTCTGACGGCGCATTCGATGGTCTCATCGAACTTGGCGACAGCCGTCTCCTTGACGATCCCGATAGCCGTCTCGAAATCGTAGGCCTTAGTGCGATCCACCTTCTCGGCCGCAGCCGCAAATCTTTTTCCTGCTTTCATATTCGATCTCCTGAAACGGAAATTAGATATTGGAAATTGGAAATTAGAATAAAGAGCACATTAATCTCTAATTTCTAATCTCTAATCTCCATTTTCCGATCTATCACTCTACAACGATCCCCATACTGCGTGCCGTGCCTTCCACCATCTTCATGGCTTCTTCAATGCTGTAGGCATTCAGATCCGGCATTTTGGTACGGGCGATCTCCTCAACCTGTGCTTTGGTGACCTTGCCCACCTTGAGCCTGTTGGGTTCACCGGAGCCTTTGTCGATACCGGCCGCTTTTCTGAGAAGCACGGCGGCGGGAGGCGTCTTGGTGATAAAACTGAAGGACCGGTCAGCGTAGACCGTGATCACCACCGGGATGATCATTCCGCCCTGCTCCTGGGTCTGGGCGTTGAACGCCTTGCAGAACTCCATGATGTTGACACCATGCTGTCCAAGCGCAGGTCCCACTGGGGGAGAGGGGTTGGCCTGCCCGGCCGGGATCTGAAGTTTTATGAGACCTATAACCTTCTTAGCCATCTGCAATTCCTTCCATTGTTAGGGTCGCAGAAAGTCCTTGCGGGACTTCCTGCTCCTCGGAAACCGAAAAGCGTGGTTTTCGGTTTCCTAACGGTACTACTGTTAATCGCAAAAGTTCTCGTGAAACTTTAGCTCTACGGAAAAGTGATATTATTCCCGTCACTTATCCGGGCACCCTTCCCAGGCGCGATGGTCAGCGATCCGGGCGCCTTTCCCAGGCGCGGGTTGTTGCTTTTTCGCCAATAGCCGTCAGCTAGCAGCTTCCAGCTAGTTCTTCTCCACCTGGAGGAACTCCAACTCAACCGATGTAGCACGACCGAATATGGTGACCAGGACCTTGAGTTTGCCCTTCTCCTCGTTGACCTCTTTCACCATACCGTTGAAGTTGGTAAAGGGTCCGTCCACAACCCTCACACTCTCACCCACCGAGAAGACCACCTTCGGTGTGGGCCGTTCGGCCCCCTCCACAACCTGCTGCTGGATCTTGACGACCTCGTCCGGTGACAGGGCCGCGGGGTTCGATCCGCCCACGAATCCTGTGACCTTGGGCAGGCTGTTGACCAGGTGCCAGGTCTCATCGTTCATGACCATCTGCACCATGATGTAGCCCGGGAAGAACTTCCTCGAGGAGATCTTCTTTTTACCCTTTTTGAGCTCCACTACCTCCTCTGAGGGGATCATGACATCGCCGAGATCCTCTTCCTTCCCCTTTTCGCGGAACTTCTGCAATATCGCCTCGCGCACCTGGCTCTCGAACCCGGTGTGGGTGTGGACCACGAACCAATTCATATCTTTTGCTCCAGTCATGATCCGCTATCCGAAGAGCGAGGTGACCATTCTGCTCAGGAGGATGTCGATGAACCCGAGGTAGAATGAAATAATGAAAACCACCACCAGGACGACACCGGTGGAGGCGATGGTGTCCTGCCTGGAGGGCCATGAGACCTTTTTCAGCTCAACTCTGACATCGGTCAGAAAGCTGCGTGTCCTTTTCAGCATATGAAGGTATCCCCGGTCGATAACAACGCAAAAATCCCCTCCATCGCCTGAAAGGGTTGATGGCAGGCCAGGAGGGATTCGAACCCCCATCACCCGGTTTTGGAGACCGGTGCTCTAACCGTTAGAGCTACTGGCCTTCCCCTTAAAAGCGACGGAACTCGGTTTACTTCGTTTCCTTGTGAGGCCTGTGCCCCCCGCAGAAACGACAGTATTTTTTGATTTCCAGCCTCTCGGTGGTGTTCTTCTTGTTCTTGGTTGTCGTATAGTTCCGCTGTTTGCATTCCGTGCATTCCAGCGTAATGATCACACGCATCTCACTTTATCTCCACAAAAGGGGTGTCAAACCTGCCGTTCGGATCTATTTTACTCGATGATCTCGCTGACGACCCCGGCGCCGACCGTGCGGCCGCCCTCACGGATGGCGAAGCGAAGCTCCTTCTCCATCGCGATGGGAGTGATCAGCTCAACCTCTATCGACACGTTGTCGCCAGGCATCACCATCTTCACCTCAGAAGGAAGCGTCGTCACACCCGTCACGTCCGTCGTGCGGAAATAAAACTGAGGACGATAGCCATCAAAGAACGGCGTGTGGCGGCCGCCCTCCTCCTTCGTCAATACATAAACCTCCGCCTTGAACTTCGTGTGC
>CP070698.1:1793007-1806064 GCA_020349685.1 bacterium | reverse complement strand
TGATTACAGCAGTGTGTTCTACACCTCCACCGACGACGAGTTCTCTGTTTCCGGCAGTCTGGTGTTCCTGGACGGGCAGCCGGCGGCAGGTGTGTTCGTTAAGGCAGAGGTTGGATGGGACGACGGTTTCAGCTGGGTAACCAAGGTCTACGAGCAGGCAGCGGATTCCCAGGGCCAGTTCAACTTCACTTACCCGGCCTACGATCTTGTTCTGCCCAACGACACCCCAGTAGATATATGGCTCACTTATTACTTCCAAGATCCACAACTGTATGTCGAATTAGGCAGCCTGTACTGGGATTGGACCACTGAAACCTGGACGGAGTACCTCTACTGACAGGCCATGGGGAGGTAATGAAGATGTTCACGGATGTAAAGACATGCAGAAGGGGACCGCTTGGCAACGAGCGGGGCACAGCTCTGGTGCTGTCCCTGTTCCTCATCACGGTGCTGACCGTCCTGGGCACAATGGTGCTGAACACCTCCATCGTCGAGATCAAGATGGCCCAGAACCAGAAGATCTCCTCCCAGGTGTTCTACGCCGCGGAAGCCGGCCTGGAGAGGGGCCTGCTCATGCTCATCAACGACTTCCAGACCGAGGGAGGATCGGCCTGGGCCAACAACAGCTTCCCCGGCTGGGCCGAGACGGTATCCGTGGCCGACGGCACCGGCAGCACCACCTTCGACGCTGACGTCCGCTCCCTGGACATGTACCTCGGCAGCAGCGACTCCCGCCTCAAGAAGCTGACCCTGGGAGGTGGCCACACGGTGAACAACCTCACCTTCGATCTCTACCTCTTCAGACAGGACAACGACGAGGTTTACGTCATGTCCCACGGTTACGGCAATGGAGGCACGGCGGCCATCGAGTACCACCTCAAGATGGACGACCTTTCCCCCTACAACAACGCTATCTTCACCGGCGCCGGGGTCTCGGGCCATTTTCAGGGGAGCACCAACGTGGCGGGTTCCATCTACTCGCGGGGGACCCTGACCATGGGGGCCAACATCAAGATCACCAACAACTATTCAACGGGGCACCACCCCCTCGCTCCCGGGGACGACCTCTACGACATGCTCCCGTCGGTGACCGACCTTGAAACCAAGGTCCGGGTCAAGGGGGGTGATCTGACCGTCGAGGCCAACTCCGCCCAGATCGGGTACGCCGGCAGCAACAACGAAGTGGAGGGCATCTACGTGGACGGCATGACCAATGTCTCCAACACCAACGACGCCAGCGTGGGGACCCACTACTACAACAATAACCTCTCCAACGAGGTCCCGGACGTCCCCCTGCCCTCCATCTACGACGGGCTGAAGGAGGTCTTCGACGACAACGGCCTGGACCTGGATACCTGCATCGCCTCAAAGTCCGGCGGCAACGACGCCGCCATCGCCACCTCCATTTACGCGGACTGGGTCCAGGGCACAGGGTGCGCCTCTTCCCTGCCCAGCTCAGGGGTGGTGATCGACGCCGCCACGGCCTTCGGTAACAAGATCGACCAGGGGGACGGGCCCTACACCTACGACGACGGGGCAGGAAACGGTTTCTTCTTCGACGGCAATACCCTTACCATCAAGGGGAATGTGGTCATCCTGGGCGACCTGGATTTCGGTCAGGCCAATGGGAACGACACCATAACTTACGAGGTGTACGGCGACAGCTCGGGAGGGTTCGACCAGGCCGACGGCGGAACCCTTTATGTGAGCGGGAACCTCGGCATCCGGGGCGACTTCAGCCCCGATCCCGCCAAGGGGTACCTCAAGGGGGTCACGGGTGCCGACGACATCAACAGCCTCGGTGTGGTGACGCCCAACGACATCACCTTTTCCGGCAAGCCGGGGAACATCCACGCCGGATTCTACTTCGCTGAAGGGCAGATCAACTTCAACAAGCAGTCCAAGTTCGCCGGCACGGTCATCGGCGGTCTTGTCAACTTCGCCCAGGTTCCCGATATATACCAGGTCCCCAACCTCAAGAACTACCTTCCCAAAGGGGTGCCGGGGGGCCAGAACATCATCAAGCTCACCAGGCGGGAGTGGAGGAGAGTGTATTAAAGACAGGCCAAAGACCAAAGACCAAAGTCCAAAGAAGAGGAGCAATTTACGGATTACCAATCACTGATAACCGATCACCAGTTTTGCCTTCACGGGGGGTGGTTTTCAGATCTGCTTTCTATCCTCAAACCGTAATTACAATTTGGAAATTCAAAAATAATGTTTTCCACAAAATATTGTGTCCAAATGGTAGTTTAAACACAAAGTCTTGTGTTTTTTGTTTAAGTTTCGAATGCAAGCTACTGTAAAGAAAAGATTTTTTAATTTTTCCCCTTGACAAACGTTATTTTATTTTTCATTATTTGTACAAATTTTGTAAAATTTCATAAAACTTTGCAAAATTTGTCTTCAATGTTCATTTGAGGAAGACCATGAAAAAGGGGAAAAAGGTGCAGCTCAAACCCAACAATGTACGGACCATCAGGGAAGCCAAGCTGATGTCCAAGTCGGAGCTGGCCAAGGCGGCCGATCTCTCCATCCCTACCATAGACAGAGTGGAGAAGGGCCACCCGTGCCGCATGGAGACCAAGAGGAAGATCATCAAGGCCCTGGGCCTGACCCTTGACGAGCGAAACAGGGTTTTCCTTGAATAGAGGAGTAGACAGATGGCACTGTTTGGCGGTTCCAAAGCTTTAGCCGGTCTCGACATAGGCTCCAGTTCCATCAAGATCGTCCTGCTCAAGGAGACGGGCAAGGGATATCGGCTCCTGAACATGGGCTCCCGTCCCCTCCCTCAGG
The DNA here is from genome assembly GCA_020349685.1 of bacterium. Taxonomy (GTDB): domain Bacteria; phylum BMS3Abin14; class BMS3Abin14; order BMS3Abin14; family BMS3Abin14; genus JALHUC01. The sequence goes on along the minus strand of CP070698.1, from coordinate 1,803,268 downwards.
AGGTCATCGTTGACGGCGCCATCATGGATGCCGGTGTCATCACCGATACTCTCCGGGACATGGTACGGGAGATGAAGCTCAAGGTTAAGGATGTGGCGGTGTCGGTGTCGGGCCACTCGGTCATTATCAAGAAGATCAGGGTCCAGGAGATGACCGAAGAGGAGCTGGAAAGGAATATCCAGTTCGAAGCCGAGCAGTACGTCCCCTTCGACGCTTCCGAGGTCAATATGGACTTCGTCATCATGGGGACGGTGGGGGGCGAGAACAAGATGGAGGTCCTCCTTGTTGTCGTGAAGAAGGACGTCATCAACGACCTCACCGCGGTGGTGTCGGAAGCCGGACTCAACCCGGTGGTGGTGGACGTGGACGCCTTCGCCCTGCAGAACATGTACGAGACCAACTATATCCTGAATCCCGAAGATGTCGTGGCCCTGGTGAACGTGGGCGCATCCACCACCAACATCAACATTATCAGGGACGGCGTGTCCATATTCACACGGGATGTTTCCGTTGGAGGGAACCAGTTTACCGAGTCGATCCAGAAACAGCTCCAGGTCAGTTACGACGAGGCGGAGCTCCTCAAGAAAGGGGAGACGGTCGGGGAGAAAGGGCCCGATGACGTCGGGCCGATCATGAATGTCATCTCCGAAAACCTGGGGCAGGAGATCCAGAGGTCCCTCGACTTTTTCAACTCCTCCAACCCCGATATCCAGATCAGCCGCGTATCGTTGTGCGGCGGAGGGGCGAAGGTCGCAAGCGTGATCAATGCCGTTGAGCAGCGGTTGGGCATCCAGGTGGAAATGGTCAATCCCCTGGAGGCCATCGCCGTGAACAGAAAGAAGTTCGACCCGGACCTGATCGAGGACTTGGCCCCGATGCTGGGTGTCGGAGTGGGACTGGCCATAAGAAAGGCGCATGACCGATGATAAAGATCAATCTTTTACCGGTCCGTGAAGAGCGGCGCCGCATGGGCGCCAGGCAGGAGCAGACCTTGTTTGCTCTCGTTATGGTCCTGACCCTCGTCGGGGTCTACACCTGGCACTCGACCCTCAACCGCACGATCAAGGACCTGCGGCTGCAGATCACCAAGGTGGAGCAGGAGATCACCAGGCTCAGCAAGATCGTCAAGGAAGTGGAGAAGTTCAAGGCCGACAAAAAGGTCCTCGAGGGCAAGATCGCCGTCATTGACAAGCTGAAGACCTATCGGCAGGTGCAGGTTCATTACATGGATGAACTGAACAAGGCTCTACCGGGGCAGGTCTGGCTCGAATTCTACCAGCAGAGGGAGAACACCCTGGTGCTGCGGGGCAAGTCCCTGTCCACGGACGACATCGCCGGCTTTATGAGGAACCTGGAGGCCTCCGACTGGTTTGACGACATCAGGCTCGACCAGACGAGCCAGAAGGAAATGACGGTCGGAGACCGTAAGGTCAAGTTGAACGATTTCAGCCTCAGGATGATGGTGGTCCCCTCTGGCGGCAAGGGCTGATCTGGCGAAAGGGAGGATCAAGGAATGGCTATCGACGCGCAAACCATCGCTAACCTCTCCCCGGCCAGGAAGGCCATCCTGGTTCTGGTCATCGTGCTCATCATCTTCGGACTCTACTGGCAGCTGGGTTACAAGGGGAAGGCCCGGACGATCAAGAGGCTCAGGAACGACCTGAGCAACAAGCAGGCCAAGCTCAATGAAAACGAGGCCATCGCGAGAAACCTCCCGCGGTTCAAGGAGGAGGTGGAAAAGCTCAACCAGCAGCTGGGCAGGGTCGTCCAGGAGCTGCCCAACAGCAGGGAGATCCCGAACCTGCTCGAGACGATCAACAATCTGGGGGGCATTAACGGTCTCGAGGTGATCTACATCCGTCCCCAGAACGATGTGGACAAGGGGTTTTACGCCGAAGTTCCCATATCGATCAAGGTCAAGGGAGGGTATCACGAGATGGGGCTGTTCCTCGACGCGGTGAGCAAATTGCCGAGGATCATCAATGTCAGTGATATCACCATGGGCAACGCCCAGGAGGATGAGCGCAGCGGCGTTATCCTCCTTGACATCAGCGCCCTTGCGACGACCTACCGGTACGTCGAGACGGGGGGCAAAAAATGAGAATTCCAAGCCGTTTACTGCTGCCCATACTCCTGGTCCTTCTGGCAGTGCCCCTGGCAGTGGGTCCGGCCTGCAAGAAGGCGCCTCCGCCCAAGCCCCTGCCTCCTGTGGCGGTCCCCTCCAAAAAGGAGGCGCCCGCCGAAACCGGAACGGCCCAGGGCGAGGAGAAGACCGTCGTTTTCAGCTACAAGGTTTCGGAAAGGAACCCCTTCGGATCGCTGCTGCGCGTCAAGAAGGTCACGGAGGACGGCATACCGGAGGAACAGTTGACGCCGCTTCAGAGGGTTCCGGTCACCGACATGAGGGTGGAGAGCATTATCGTCAGCCGCAGAAGATCCATAGCCCACGTGATCACTCCCGATGGCAAGGCCCACATCGTGACGGTAGGGACGCCCATGGGCCGGCACAAGGGCAAGATCGTAAGGATAACATCGGACGAAGTAATCGTAGAGGAACAGTTTGAGGATTACCTGGGAAGGGGTTTCAAACAGGAAACGGCTCTCAGGTTACGCGAAAAAGAAGGGGAGAATCTGTGATGAAGCGTGCTATCGCAAAACTGCCGTGGTTTCTCGTGGTCCTCGCCCTGGTAGCGAGCGGGTGTGCGGCTCCCAAGAGCCAGATGCGCCCGCCCGCGGAGGAGGCGGCCCTGGCCAGCGTCACATCGGTGACAGGTGAGGAACTGCCGGACAGGGTCAGATTGAGCATAGAGGGGACGACGACCCTTGCCTACACGGTTTTCAGGCTCTCGGAGCCCCTCCGGCTCATCGTGGACCTGGCCGACACCGATGTGACAGGGCTCGGTGACCAGATCCCGGTGGATCTGGGGAACGTGTCCACTGTCAGTCCGATCCAGTTCGATGAGGATGCCGGACGGATCGGCCGGCTCGAGGTTTCCCTGCTCGAGCTTTGGGATTATGAGACCTCAAGGTCCGACAACACCGTTATCATCGATTTTCTCAAGCCCGTGACCGTTTCAGAGGAAGGACCGTCAGCCGAGGAGGTGCCTGCGGCCGAGGCCCCGGGCGAGGAACCGCCCGTCCGGGAGGTGGAGGTTGTCGAGCTCGAGCTGCCATCAGACGGGGAGGCTGCCGGCGAGCCGGCCCAGACCGCGGCCCAAGCCGCTGCTCCGGTCCAGGAGGATCTCCCTCCGGCCGGTTTTATCAACAGTGTTCTTTTCGAGGAAACGGATGGCGGCCTGACTGTGGAATTCATGGCTGACGGCACCGTGGGACAGTACCTGACAATGGATCTTTCCGACCCGGCCCGCCTCGTTATCGATGTGCAGAATGTGGCCAAGGGTTTTGCGCCGAGCAGGATCCCGGTGGAGATGGGTGGCGTTAGCAGGATCCGGGTCGGTGAACACTACGACCAGAATAAACTGCGTTTCGTTCTCGACATGACAGGCGACCAGGTCCCGCCCTACGCCGTCGAGTCCGTTGGTTCCAGACTGGTGCTCCGCCTCGGCGAGGGTGTGGAGGCTATCGGCCAGGCGCAGCAGGTCGGGGAGCCGGAGGAAGCCAGAGCTCCTGCGCCCGAGCCCCCTGCCGAAAGCGCGCCATCGGCTGTCGAGACGTCGGCCGGAACGGCGATGGAAAAGGTTGAGCCCGTGTCTGCCGAGGCGGCCGTTGTGCCGGCGCCGGAAGGCGGGGTCACCGATATCAGGTATCGTGCGGAGGCTTCCGGCGGTGCCGTCCTGATCATCTCGGACGCTCCTGTCGAGTACGAGGTCTCCCAGCCCGACGCAAGCCACCTCCTTGTGGACCTGAGGGATGTCGAACTCCCGAGGAGCCTTGTTCGGAGCCAGGACACCCGGGATATGGAGGGAGCCCTCCAGTCCCTGAGCTCCTACAACCCGAGGGGCGGTGTCGGGGCCAGGGTCAGCCTGACCTTCTCCGCAGGCACGGCCTACGAATTGGACCAGACGGGCGGCACCCTCACCGTGTCTCTCACAGCACCGGTCGTGGAAGCGGCGCCCCCGGCTGTGCAGCCTGAGGCCCAGGCACCCGCCGCGGCCCCCGCGCCTGCCCCGGCTCCGGCTCCGCAAAAGGTTGCCGAGGTGCAAAAACAGGCTCCCCAGAAGCAGGCTCCCATCGTTCTGGAGCAGGGGCCGATGTACACGGGAGAGCGGATCACCCTCGATTTCCAGAACGCCGACCTTCTGAACGTGCTGAGGCTCATCGCCGAGGTCAGCGGACTCAACATCATCACGGCCGAAGGCGTGGGCGGCAAGATCAGCATGCGCATGCGGGATGTTCCCTGGGATCAGGCCCTCGATATCATCCTCAAGACCAAGGGTCTGGGCCAGATACGCGAGGGCAACGTGGTGCGCATCGCCCCCATGACCGTCCTGGAAGGGGAAAGACTGGCGGCACTGAGGGCCAAGGAAGCCGAGATCAAGGTCGAGGACCTCGTCCTCCAGATCGTGCCCATCAGCTATTCCAAGGCCGAGGACCTTGTCGGTCAGTTGAGCTCCTTCCTCAGCAGCAGGGGGTCCATCACAACGGATAAGAGGACCAACTCCCTCATCGTCAAGGACATCGAGGCGAACATCAACAAGATCAAGGATCTCGTCGCGGAGCTCGACATCCCGACACCTCAGGTGAGGATCGAAGCGAGGATCGTCATCGTTGACGAGAGTTACGTGAAGAACCTCGGCATCCAGTGGGGTGGCGTCTACAACGACGGCGACGTCCAGGTCTTCGGTGAGTCGGGTACCACCGGTACCTCCTTCAGCGGGGCCCTCGTGAACATGCCCGCCTCCAACGCTAATACCGTTCTCGGGTTCACCTTCGGTAACGTGGACAACTTCACCAACCTCGACCTGAGATTGAGCGCCCTCGAGCAGACAAACAACGGCCGGATCATATCCAGCCCGTCCCTGCTGGTGATCCAGAACGAGACGGCCAACATCGAGGTGAACAACCCCTTCCCGGAGAACCGGACTTCTACGTCGGTCTCTGACGAAGGCGCGACGACCACGACGGAGGTTTCCTTCCCCGATATCTGGACCAAGCTGAAGATCACGCCACAGGTGACGAGCAACGACGATATCTTCATGGAAGTCGCGGTGGAGAAGGACAGCAAGGGCCAGCAGGCGGTCTTCGACAACAACATCTTCACGGGTGTCAACTCCCACAAGCTGGAGACGAAGATCATTCTTCAGAACCACGGTACCGCTGTCATCGGAGGTCTCTTCACCGAGAACGAGACCGAGGGAAGCAGCAGCGTACCTTTCTTCTCCAAGATCCCGGTGCTCGGCTGGCTGTTCAAGAACAAGAACACCGAGAACACCAGGGCGGAACTCCTCATCTTCATCAATGCCTCCATCGTGGAGGGATAAGCGACCGCACACAGGCACGAGCGCATCCGTCGGACTGCGGCGGATGCGCTTTTTTTAGGAGGTCATGGATCATGCTGCGATTTCTGACAGCGGGTGAATCCCACGGTGAATCCCTCGTCGCGATCCTGGAAGGTCTCCCGGCGGGCCTCGAGGTCAGTTCCGAACGCATCAACGCGGAGCTGGCCAGAAGGCAGTCGGGGTTCGGGCGGGGAAAGCGGATGGAGATCGAGAGCGACCGTGTGGAGTTCATGTCAGGTCTCAGGGGAGGGAAAACCCTGGGCAGCCCCCTGGCAATGCGCATCAGGAATAAGGACTGGGAGAACTGGCAGAACACCATGGCCCCTGAGGGCAGAAACCTCGATGCCAGGTCGGTCACAAGCCCGAGACCGGGTCACGCGGACCTGGCCGGAGGCATCAAATACGGTCACAAGGATCTCCGGAACATCCTGGAGAGGGCCAGTGCCAGGGAGACCGCGACAAGGGTTGCCGTCGGGGCCGTGGCGAAGGCCCTTCTGGATCGCTGCGGCGTCTTTGTCGGCGGGCACGTTCTTTCCATAGGCGACTCAAGGAGTTCCGAGGCGTCCTTTAACAAACCCAGGGAAGGAGCGCCGGCCGAGGCCTCCCCCGTTCGCTGTCTTGATCAGACCGTGGAAAAGGAGATGATCCGGCTTATCGAAAAGGCCAAAGCCGAGGGTGAGACCCTTGGAGGTGTTTTCGAGATCAGGGCATTCGATGTGCCGCTGGGATTGGGAAGTCATGTCCACTGGGACCGGAGGCTCGATGCGGACCTCGCCTCCGCCGTGATGAGTATCCCGGCCATCAAGGGTGTCCAGGTCGGTTCGGGGTTTGGGGGTGCCCGGCTGCCGGGATCCCGGGTGCACGACGCCATTTTCCACGACAAGACCAGGGGCTTTTACCGCGAGACCAACAACGCCGGAGGGATCGAGGGGGGGATCTCCAATGGAGAGACCATCGTAGTCTCAGCGGCCATGAAACCCATACCGACCCTCATGAAGCCCCTGGGGTCCGTCCACATCCTGAGCAAGAGGAAAGTCGAGGCTGCTGTGGAACGTTCCGATGTTACGGCCGTTCCCGCGGCCTGTGTTATCGGGGAATCCATGGTAGCCATTGTACTGGCCAGGCACATGTGCGAGAAGTTCGGCGGAGATTCCATGGACGAGATGCTCAGGAACCTGGAGGGGTATAAAACCTACGTTAAAAAACTTTAATCACTGTGAGCATTGTACGTGTGAACCGGGTCTCGGGCGGCAAAAACCTCCTGTTCACCGATCACCGTTCACTGTTCACTTTCTTTTCCCTTTGACTTGAATTGCTTAATCCCATAGCATCAGGTGATGGAAAATGGACCCCTCGACAAGCTCGGGCCGGGGAATAGCTAATGGAGAAATAGAACAAAGGCAAGCCGATCTGTCTTATTCCCCAATTTCCATTTTCCATTCTCCAATCCGCGCCAGCCGCGGATAAAGTTGGAGGTTCCCATGAGCGATGATACGATCCAGCGCTACGAAAAGATGCTGGCGGAGGACCCCCGGTCCAGGGCTTTCGCTCCCCTTGCTGAAGCGCACCGAAAAGCCGGACGGCTCGATGAAGCCATAGAGGTGGCCAGGGCCGGGCTGGAGGTGCACCCCGGGTACAGTGGCGGACTGGTAGTGCTGGGGCGTGCCCTTTACGAGAAGGGTGAGCTCGATAATGCCGCGGAGATCCTGCAAAAGGCTGTCACGGAAACGCCGGAAAGTTACCTGGGCCAGAAGTTCCTGGGCAAGGTCCTCCAAGACAAGGGCGAGAATCAGGGTGCCTTGAAAGCACTGGAGGCGGCCAACATGCTCAGCCCCGAGGATGATGAGGTGACCAGGCTTCTGGAAGAGGTCAAAAGCAAGGCCACGCCCCCCCCAACCATGGATTACATGGAAGAGGAGGACGGGTCTTTAACCGAAAAAGCCCAGATCGTCACCTACGAACAGAAGCCGACGACCATCGACGGGGTCGAACTCCCCCCTCTGCCCACGAGGGACATAGAAGAAACGTTCTCCTTTTCAGGTGGTGAGACGGATGATCCGGCCGATATAACGCCTGTCGATGTGAAAGAACCTTCTCCGCCTGCAGCCGAAATTTACGCCCCTACCGCCGAAGAAGCTGTCGGCCAGGACATGACAGCCACGGTGATCGAGGAGGAGGAGATCGAGCAGGCCATGGAGATCGAGTCCCTGGACGAACTGGGTCCGGAGGCCGCCGCTTTCATCATGGAGGGAGAGGCCGCTGCGGCGGATTCCGAGGATGCGCTGCCTGAAGAAGCTCCTCCGGCCGCGGGACAGTTCGAAAAACCGGAAGCCATTAAACCGGCGTGGGTGCCGTCCTCCCCGGCCGGCGTCACCGCTCCGGAAGCGGCTCCAGAGATGGCTGCCTCACCGGAGCAGCCGCCTCCTGGGCAGATCCCGGAAGCCGCGCGTGAAGCGCGACCCGAGCCCGCACCCGCTCCAGAACCCGCTCCGGTCCAGGAACGCGTACAGTCCCCTGAACCGATCCAGGAGATCGAAGTTCGACCCGCGGAGGCAGCAACTGGGAGACCGCCCGAACCGGCGCCGCCGGAAGCAGGGGGGTCGCAGTTTTCCGTTCCAGGGCAGGGAGCGGGTCCCGAGCGGGACTTTTCCACTGAAACCCTGGCCGACCTTTATGCGCAACAGGGGCTGACAGACAAGGCGGTGGGCATATACCGCAAGATACTGGAGCAAGAGCCCGGTAACGAGGCTGTGAGGCTCAAACTCAATGCCCTGAAGCCGGAAGCCACTTTCGAATCAGGGCCTCTGCCTCCTGAGGTCCAGAAGCGCGCTTCGGCTCCGGAGGCCCGGCCTGCACCATCCGATGAAAATAGGGAGGTATTAAAGACCCTGGAAATTCTGCTGGAAAATGCGGAAAGGATGAAGAGATCATGATCTTCGAAAAGGTGCTCAAAGAGATCGTTGATCGATCCGAGGGAGTTCAGGGAGCGGTGATCATGGGTATGGACGGCATCGCTATCGGTGAGCACATCGTCGATCCTGCTTGCAGTATCCAGACGGTTGGAATAGAGTACGCAGCGGCCATAAAGAGCATCCAAAAGGCCTCCCGGTCCCTGGACGCGGGACAGGTCCAGGAGGTCTTCATCAGTACGCAAAGCAATATCTTCATCCTCAGGCTTGTCACGGATGATTATTTCATAGCGGTGGCGCTGGGCCCGGAAGGCAACCACGGCAAGACCCGATACCTCATGCGGCTGGCCGTCCCCCGCCTTATCAAGGAGTTCGAGTAACACCTGCACCGGTTTTCCAGGGACCGGACCTTGCCGGAAGTGGTTCGGGAGGGCGGGCCCGAGGGTTTAGGCACAACCTGTCAGGGACTCGAGATGAACCGGCATCGCGGAGATCAGCGAACGGGGAGGGCAGGAATTGATAAGCACCAATCAGTTTAAAAGGGGAATGAAGATCGAACTGGAGGGGGAACCCTTCACCATCGTCGAGTTTCAGCACGTCAAGCCCGGCAAGGGAGGAGCCTTTGTCCGCACCAAGCTCAAAAGCCTGACCACCGGCAACGTCATCGACAGGACCTTCCGTTCGGGTGACAAGGTGAAAAGACCCGATTTCGAGGAAAAACAGATGCAGTATCTGTACCGCGACGATGGAGGGTTCCACTTCATGGACCTTGCGAACTACGAGCAGGTCCTGATCACGGCAGATGATCTGGGCGACATTCAGGGTTTTCTGAAGGAGGAGCTCGAGGTGACCGTCCAGCTGTACAACGGAAAACCCATGGGTGTGGAGCTGCCCAATTTTGTGGAGCTCACCATCGTCAAGGCCGAACCGGGCGTCAAGGGCGACACCGCCACAGGCGCGACCAAGCCGGCTGAAATGGAAACGGGCGCGGTGATAAACGTACCCCTCTTTCTGGAAGAGGGGGATGTTGTGAAGGTCGACACACGCTCGGGCGAGTATATCGAACGGGTGAGATAGGAGTGATCGGAATGGATATCAAGGAGATCAGAGAAATTCTGAGGCTTCTGGACCGTTATGGCATCCAGGATTTTACCCTGCAGCGAGGGGAGAACAAGATCCGGATCAGGAAAGGCGGTCTTCTGGAAGAGGCGGTCCAGGTCAAGTACAGGGAAGCCCCGGTGGTCGGGGCGCCACCGGCGGCGCCGGCGGCAGAAGCCGCACCTGCCCCTCAGGCCCCGTCCCCACCGGGCGACCAGCTCACCGTAGGGGAGAATCAGTTCCTCGTCACATCCCCTATTGTGGGGACCTTCTACCGCGCGCCTTCGCCGGAATCGCCGCCCTATGTGGAGGTGGGCAGCGCCGTCAGCAAGGGAGCGGTCCTCTGCATCGTCGAGGCGATGAAGATCATGAACGAGATAGAGTGCGAGGTCACCGGAAAGATCTCGACGATCCTGGTCGAAAACGCCCAGCCCGTCGAGTACGGTCAGCCTCTCTTTATCGTTGACCTGGCTTGATCATTTTGAAGCTGTTTTCCAAAATACTCGTCGCCAACAGGGGTGAGATAGCCCTCAGGGTCATCCGCGCCTGCAGAGAGCTTGGGATCAAGACGGTAGCCATCTATTCGGAGGCTGACCGTGAAGCTCTGCATACGCGCTTTGCGGACGAGGGGATCTGTATCGGCCCGGCCAATCCGCTCCAGAGCTACCTGAACATTCCGGCCGTCATCAGCGCCGCTGAGGTCTCCGATTGCGAAGCGATCCACCCGGGATACGGATTCCTGGCTGAAAACCCCGAGTTCGCGGAGGTTTGCGAGGCCAGCGGCATTACCTTTAT
>CP070698.1:1773961-1792907 GCA_020349685.1 bacterium | reverse complement strand
CGTCGCTACCGACGACAGGCGCATCTTTGATACCGTCCGCGGCTTCGGGGGTGATTGTGTCATGACCGATGCCGGCCACCGGAGCGGCTCGGACAGACTGGGCGAGGTTGCCGCCGGCCTGGAGGCTGACGTCATCGTCAACGTTCAGGGCGATGAACCGCTCATTGAACCAGCTGTGATCGACGCGGTGGTCCAGGTTCACAGGGGAGAGCATGTTCCCGACATTGCTACCGTTGCCGTTCCCATCCGGTCGGCAGAGGATTTTTCCAGCAGGCATATCGTCAAGGTCGTGACCGATAAGGATGGATTTGCGCTATACTTCTCGCGGGCTGGCATTCCCCACGGTTGGCGGGAAGGTTCGGAGGAGGCTTTAAGGCATATAGGGATTTATGCCTATCGCAGGGCTGCCTTGATGAAATACATTTCCCTGCCTGCCGGCAGGCTGGAGAGGACGGAGGACCTGGAACAGCTCAGAGCCCTGGAGAACGGGATGAGCATCCTGGTCGTGAGAGTCGATGATTTTAACGGTTTAGGTGTGGATACGCCGGAGGATCTGGAGAGAGTGGAGGGGATGATGAAGGGAAAGCTTGCGGGACCGGCTGATCCCGTACCCGGTAAAGTTGAGGGGGCGCCATGAAGACCAAGTATATTTTCGTAACGGGAGGGGTTGTGTCCTCCCTGGGAAAAGGGCTGGCATCGGCCTCCATCGGCGCTCTCATGGAATCGCGGGGATTGACGGTGACCCTCCAGAAGATGGATCCCTATATCAATGTGGATCCGGGCACCATGAGCCCGTACCAGCATGGGGAGGTCTTCGTGACGGATGACGGCGCGGAGACCGATCTGGACCTCGGGCACTATGAACGGTTCACCCACGCACCCATGTCCAGGAAGAGCAACTTCACCACAGGAAGGGTTTACGACTCGGTCATCAACAAGGAGCGACAGGGCGAATACCTCGGGGGAACGGTCCAGGTCATCCCCCACATCACTGATGAGATAAAATCGATGATATGTCAGGCCGCCGACGGTGTGGACCTCCTCATCTGCGAGGTCGGCGGGACGGTGGGCGACATCGAGAGCCTTCCTTTCCTGGAAGCCATCAGACAGTTCAAGACCGATGTGGGCAGGCAGGACGTGATCTACATTCACCTCACCCTCGTGCCCTACATCAGGACGGCCGGGGAACTCAAGACGAAACCGACCCAGCATTCCGTGCAGAAACTGCGGGAGATCGGCATTCAGCCCGACATCCTGCTGTGCCGGACCGACAGGACCCTCGAGCAGGACATCAAGAACAAGATCGCCCTCTTCTGCAACGTGACCCCCGAGGCGGTGATCACCGCGAGAGACGTGGAGAGCATTTACGAGGTTCCTCTCGTGTACCACGAGGAGGGTCTCGACCAGCAGATCATCGAACATCTGGGCATGTGGACCCGGATGCCCGACCTGACCGTCTGGAAGAATATTGTCGAGAAGGCCCGGAATCCAAAAGGTGAGGTGGTTATTGCTGTAGTGGGCAAATACGTGAGCCTGGTCGAGTCCTACAAGAGCCTGAACGAGGCCCTCGTCCACGGAGGCATGGCCAACGACGCCAGTGTGGTTCTGCGGTTCGTCGACAGCGAGGAACTGGAAAAGAGGGAACCTGAGGAGCTTCTGGGTGATGTGGACGGGATCCTTGTTCCCGGGGGATTCGGCCACCGGGGAACGGAAGGCAAGATCCGCGCCGCCCGCCATGCCCGTGAGAACCAGATCCCCTATTTCGGGATCTGCCTCGGTATGCAGCTTGCGGTCGTGGAGTTCGCTCGCTCGGTTGCAGGACTCGAAAAGGCCAACAGCTCGGAGTTCGACGAAAATACGCCGGACCCCGTCATCGACCTGCTCCCGGAGCAGAGGGACATCGTTGACAAGGGCGGTACCATGAGGCTCGGAGCCTACCCGTGCGTCCTCGAGGAAGGCACCCGGGCCTTCGGGGTGTACGGATCCCGGGAGATATCGGAAAGGCACCGGCACCGTTACGAGTTCAACCCCGAGTACAAGGGGCTGCTCGAGGAGAAAGGGCTCATCATATCGGGAACCTCCCCCGACGGGCGTCTCGTGGAAATGGTGGAGCACGGCGATCATCCCTGGTTTGTGGGATGTCAGTTCCACCCTGAATTCAAGTCGAGGCCGTGGGAGCCCCACCCGCTCTTCGCCGGGTTCATTGCCGCGAGCCTGGCCAACAGGAATAAGGGTAAATGACCGGCAGAGCTGAGCAACAGGTGAGGATCGGCAATGTGGTGATAGGGCGCGGAGCTCCTCCCGTTCTCATCGCCGGCCCCTGCGTCATCGAGGACAGGGACAGCACCCTCAAGGTAGCCGGGGCCCTTTCAAGGACCTGTTCCAGGCTGGGGATACCCCACATATTCAAAGCATCCTTCGACAAGGCCAACCGGACCTCCGTGAATTCCTTCCGCGGGCCGGGCCTCGAAAAGGGGCTCGAGGTGCTCCAGGCGGTGAGGGATGAGATCGGCGTTTGCGTCACCTCCGATGTCCACGACGCGTCCCAGGTAGCCGCGGCGGCACCTGTCCTTGACCTCCTGCAGATACCGGCCTTCCTGTGCAGGCAGACGGACCTGCTGACAGCGGCCGCCGATTCTGGGAAACCGGTGAATATCAAGAAAGGCCAGTTCCTGGCACCCTGGGACGTCAAGGGGATCGCAGGCAAGGCCGACCGCGGCGGCAACCTGATCATCACGGAGCGGGGTACGAGCTTCGGATACAACAACCTCGTGGTCGACTTCCGGGCTTTTCCCATGATCAGGGAACTTGGCATCCCGGTCGTTTACGATGCCACCCACAGCCTCCAGCTTCCGGGCGGGCTCGGTTCCTCTTCGGGGGGCCTCAGGCAGTATGTTCCCCATCTTTGCCGGGCTGCTGTCGCGTGCGGCGTGGACGGCCTGTTCATGGAGGTGCATCCGGATCCGGACCGGGCCCCTTGCGACGGCCCCAACATGTGGCCCCTGGATCAACTGGAAGGTCTTTTGCAACAGGTGATGGCTATCTATCGGGCCCTTTCAGGAGAAGGACCATGAGCCGGAATATGAGGGACTCGCTAAAAGTCCATCACTCGGGATGTATCCACAGCGCATATCCTGGGGTGGGGGTGGAACCAGGCGGATTCACTCCGGCTGGCGGGCGAAGGAAACCATCCCCCGCCTCCCAAAATGGCTCGAAGAAATTTTTTGCGAGGATATTTAATTATGGACCATGACAAGGTCCTCGAGAGTGCCCGGAGAGTGCTGCGGATCGAGGAAGAGTCCATCGAGGCGCTGCGGTCCAGACTGGGTGAAGAGTTCGCCCTTGCGGTGGATCTTCTCAAAAGCTGCCGTGGCCGGGTGGTCTTTGCCGGCATGGGCAAATCGGGCCTCGTCTGCAGAAAAATAGCAGCCACCTTTGCCAGTACCGGGACGCCCTCCTTGTTCCTCCATCCCGCGGAGGGGGGGCACGGCGACCTGGGAATGCTCGCCAAGGGGGATGTCCTGGTGGCTGTATCAAACAGCGGAGAGACCCAGGAGCTCATCCGGCTGCTGCCGGCCGTCAAAAGGCTGGGTATTCCCATCATCAGCATGACGGGGGGTGCCTCCTCCACCCTGGCGGCGAGGGCGGATGTCGTTCTGGACATATCGGTCACGGAGGAGGCCTGCCCGCTCAACCTCGCCCCCACAGCCAGCACGACGGTCACCATGGCCCTGGGCGATGCCCTGGCGGTGGCGCTTCTCGAGGCCCGCGGGTTCACGGAAAACGATTTCGCCTTTTTCCACCCCGTAGGAGCCCTCGGACGACGCCTTCTCACCGTATCGGAGATCATGCACGTCGGCAAGGAGATCCCCTGCGTCAGAAAAGAGACAACCATGCGGGAGGCCCTCTTCGAGATCACCTCCAAACAGCTGGGCTTTACCACCGTGCAGGACGATGGAGGCAGACTCCTCGGTATCATCACGGACGGGGACCTGCGACGGTCGCTGGAAGGGGGATCGGATCCCCTCTCCCTCACGGCCGGACAGGTCATGACTCCTACTCCAAAGGTCATCAACGCCGAAGCCCTCGCCGCGAAGGCGCTGCAGATCATGGAGAGCAGCAAGATCACCAGCCTGGTCGTCGTGGACGACGATAAGCAGGTCACAGGCGTGGTTCACATGCACGACATCCTGAAAGCGGGGATAGCTTAAGACGCAGGGGAAAGGGAAAAGGGGAAAGTGGAAAGGAAAATACTCCAGTGAAAAAGGTTTCTCCTGCCGTTATCGCGGCGGCCAAGAAGATCAGGCTCATCGCCTTTGACGTGGACGGCGTGCTCACCGACGGCCAGATCACCTATACATCATCGGGAGGAGAGATAAAATCGTTCCATGTCCGGGATGGTCACGCCATCAAGCTGGCCGTAAGGGCTGGTCTGACCGTCGCTGTCATAACCGGGCGCGAGAGCGATATTGTCAATAGAAGATGTGACGAACTGGGCATCGGGCTGGTCTTCCAGGGGATCAAGGACAAGCGCGAATCACTTCGTGAGATAATGGATCAGACCGGGCTCTCCGCTGCCGAAATAGCCTACATGGGGGATGACGTGGTGGACCTTCCGGTCATGCTTTCGGTGGGTCTTGGCTGCTGCCCTTGCGATGCCGCACCCGAGGTCCTGGACCTGTCACATTTCGCGACGGATGCACACGGAGGCAAAGGGGCAGCCAGGGAGCTGATATTTCTTATCCTTCGGGAGCAGGGACTCCTTGATGAGCTCATGGAGCGGTACATATAATTGGAAGTACGCTAAACCGGAAAATGGATAATAGAAAATGGAAAATGATAAAGAGCACAACTGTTTGGTCTGATTTCTAATTTCTAATTTCTAATTTCCAATCTCTAATCTCTAATCTCTAATCTCCAACCTCTAATCTCCAATCTCGCTCTACCCGACCTGCAACAGCTATTTACTCTTCCGGATACGTTCCTGGTATCCTTTCATGCCCACCAGAGGCAGCGCATGCAACAATCACGCCATAATCTTTCCTTTCACTCTGCACTGTGTTAGTCTAGTTTTATGCTATCCCGGTTCAAGAGCCGGAGGGAAACCCTTCTTGGAGGTCATCTGAAAACAGTTGGTCTCTGTCTTCTCCTGTTTTTTCCACAGACGACCGGTGCCGTTTCGGATGTGGAGATGACCGGGTTCAGGATCACCCAGGAAACAGTTAACGGCCGGTGGGAGATCAGGGCCGTTAAAGCCACCTATGACGCACAGGGCGATGTTCTTCTGCAGGAGGTGTCAGCCAGGATGCTTTCCAACGGTTTTGAGCGAGTGACGGTGATCAGTGACAAGGGACGTTTTGAAGCGTCCAGGTTGGTCCTTCACCTCGAAGGGAATGTCATCGTCGCCAGTGGGCTTGGTTCCAGGCTGGAAACGCCAGAGCTGCAATGGAATGGCGCGGATGCTGTCATGGTTGCGGGTGGGGGCGTACGTTTAAAGCGCCTGGGACTTGAGGTTCTCGGGAAATCGGCCAGGTACAGGATAGACTCCGGGATGGCGATGGTCAGCGGTGGCGTGAGGACAACCCTTGACAGCAGGAGCAACCGGCCTTGAGAATTCGACTGTTTGCGGCTGCGTTCTCTGTTTTTTACCTGGCCTCGTCCGCCTGGTGCGCCTCCGAGCAGGGTGTGACCATACGGTCTGAGAGCCTCGTGATAGAGGAAAAGACCGGAGATATCCAATTCGAGGGCAAGGTTCAGGTGCGCATGGCGGAGGTGGTCATGGGTTGTGACACTCTCAAGGTTCATACCGATGAGGCCGACCCTTCCAGGATATTGAGAGGTGAGGCCTCTGGCAATATTGTCCTGACCAGGGGAAACGACCGCCTCGAAGCCGGCATGGCCGAGTTCGACCTGAAGTCCGGAATGGTTGAGCTCACCGGGGCTCCCCGCCTGATGAGGGAGAAAACCACCATTGAAGCGGAAAGGATCGTATACTCCCTCGATGAGGGTACGGCTTCCTTTATGGGTCCTGTGAAGGCTCTCTTCGGGGTGGAGGGGGATCGACCCTGATGAAAACCGCGCTGAGCGCTGAATATCTGAAGAAATCGTACCGTGGCAGAACAGTGGTCAAGGATGTCTGCGTCAGCCTTTCTCCCGGTGAGGTCGTGGGACTTCTCGGTCCCAACGGGGCGGGCAAGACGACAACGTTCTACATGATCTCGGGTCTAATCCGTCCCAGTGGAGGCAAAGTCCAGCTGGATGGCGTTGACATCACCGGGTGGCCCATACACCGCAGGGCCCGGGCCGGGATCGGTTATCTCCCCCAGGAGTCATCTATTTTCAGGGGGATGTCGGTCGACGACAACATCCTCGCTATTATGGAGGCGGTTGGTGTCAGCAAGGCCGACAGGGCCGGAAGGCTTCTGGAGCTGAAAGAGTCCATGGGTATAACCCATCTCGGGGAAACCCTCGGCGGATCCCTTTCAGGGGGCGAACGAAGAAGAGCCGAGATCGCCAGGGCCCTCGTTCCCGAGCCGACATACCTGCTCCTGGACGAACCCTTCGCCGGGATCGATCCCATAACGGTCGTGGAACTCCAGAAGCTCATCAGGGGTTTGAAGGAGAGCGGTCTCGGGATCCTGATAACCGACCACAATGTCAGGGAGACACTGGGTATCACCGACAGAGCCTATATCCTGGCCGCGGGGGAGATCCTCGAGGAAGGTCCTCCGGAAACTATCATTCGCAGCGAGCGGGCGAGGAAGATCTACCTTGGGGAGGGGTTTAGCTTATAAGGAAGTGTCTAGTGTCTAGGGTCTGGTGTCTGATAAAAGCCGCCAGACGTGGGGGCACGGGGAGAACGGGTAATAGTAACGGAAATAGTAATGGGAAAATCAGTATGAGATTTGGACATGGTTAACTTCGGACGGTGGATTTTAGATCTTGGATCAGTTGAAATTTGAAATTCAACCTGGTGGAGATTTGAGGTAAAGCATTTTGGACCTTAAAACACAGCTACAGTTAAAACAGCAGCAGCAGCTGGTGATGACACCGCAGCTTCAGCAGGCGATCCGCCTGCTACAACTGTCGAGGTTGGAGCTTTCGGAGATCGTCCAGCAGGAGTTGCTGGAAAATCCCGTTCTGGATGAGTACGCACCGCCGGAGAACGAGACCGAGTTCTCCATTGACCAGCCCGAGGATCCCAACGCACCTGCCCAAAGCAACAGTGACAGGGAAGACGAGATCAACACGCTTTCCATCCCGAAGGATATCGCAGAGTGGGAATCCTACCTGGAATCCAGCCAGAGCCTCCCTTACCAGGCTCGCGAAGAACAGGAGCGGCCGTCCTTCGAGGCGATGATCACCAGGCCTGACACTCTCCAGGAACATCTCATGTGGCAGCTGCGGATGACCCGGCTCACTGAAGAGGAAATGACAGCAGGACAGGCTATTATCGGGAACCTGGATGACAACGGCTATCTGGAGACTCCTCTCGAGGAGATCCTGCATCCTCTGGGGCCTGATATCGAAGCCGTCGGTCCAAATGTGCTAAGGGTTATCCAGGAGTTCGATCCGCCGGGAGCAGGGGCCAGGGACCTGGTCGAGTGCCTGCTCATCCAGATAAGGTTCCTGGAGCTTGAGGGTTCACTGGTAGAGAAGATCATCCGTGAACATCTTCATGACGTGGCCAGGGGCGATGTCGACACCATCGTCCGGCAGATGGAAGTATCGAGATCGGAAGTTTTGAAGGCCCTGGACCTCCTCAAGGAGCTTGAACCCAAGCCGGGCAGGCCCTTCGGCGGCACGGAGTCGATCTATGTCACACCCGACGCTTTTCTGTTCAAGATGGGTGATGAGTGGACCATCATGCTCAACGACGACGGGATGCCCAAACTGAGGATCAACGGTTACTACCGGGAGCTGTTGAAGCACGGATCCTCCATGAAGGCGGAGGATCGCGAGTTCCTGCTGGAAAAGATACGCTCGGCATCCTGGCTCATAAAGAGCATCGACCAGCGGCAGCGCACGATCTACCGTGTCACCAAAAGTATCCTTGAAAAGCAGCTGGACTTTTTCGAGCGCGGAATCAGGCATCTGAAACCGATGGTACTGAGGGATGTGGCCGATGACATCGGCGTCCATGAATCCACCGTCAGCCGGGTAACGACCCATAAATACCTTCACTGCCCCCATGGCCTGTTCGAGCTCAAGTTCTTCTTCAACCCTGGTATCCAGACGCTTTCGGGAGAGATGATGGCTTCCGAGAGCGTGAGGGCCAAGATCAGGGATCTTATCGGGGCGGAAGACACGGCAAAACCCCTCAGCGACCAGGCCATCTCACAGATGCTCAGGCTCGAGGGGGTTGATATTGCCAGGAGAACCGTTGCCAAGTACAGGGAGTCCATGAAGATCCTTCCTTCGTCCAGGAGAAAGAAGATCAGCTGAGGTTCCATAAGGCTCTGGCCGAAAGTTTTTCTGTCGACCGGGCTCTAGTCACACCGCTTTTCACGGTCGTGGTAAGATAGTAATGGGAGCGAAGCAGCCAAAACAATGGTAAAGTCAAAAAAGGACAAGATGAGATCCCCTCAGGCCGATCATCTCCAGATAAATGAACCCTGTGAGGTGCTGTGTTAACCAGCTCTCGCGGGGTTGACTTGGTTTGTTTATTATGTTTAGGTCCATAACCTTTGAAGGGAGGTTCCATTACCATGCAAATAGAGGTTTCATTCAAGCAGATGGAACAAAGTGATGCCCTTAGGGATTACGCCGCCGAAAAGCTTGAAAAGGTCCTCAAACCCCTCAGCGAGCCGGTGAACGCTCAGGCCATCCTTCAGGTGGAAAAATACAGGCATATCGCCAAGATCACCGTCCACGCCAACGGGATCATCATCAAGGGCAAGGAAGAGACCAACGACATGTATTCCTCCATCGACCTGGTCGTCGACAAGCTGGATCGCCAGGTCAAGAAATACAAGGAAAAGATCGTGCGTCATGGTACCAGGGAGGCGGTGCGCGAGTTCCGGGCCAGCCACACCGTTTTACCCGAGATGGCTTCGCAGTTGTCCGGGCCCGAGATAAAAAAACAAAAGGAGATCATTCTCAAGCCCATCACCGTCGATGAAGCCATTATGCAGATGGAGCTTTTGAACAAGAACTTCCTTCTTTTCAACAATTCACAGACCAACCAGCTCAACGTCATCTACGTTCGGGACGATGGTCATTTTGGGTTGATTGAGCCACAGATTCAGGAGTAGTGTGTTAGAGGTCATGAAGATCGTGGATTATCTTTCGGAAAATGATGTTATCTCTCGGCTGAACGCTTCCTCACGAGAGGGCGTGATCAAGGAGATGGTCGATCACCTCAATCAGTCCGGCAAGATCGATGATCCGGAGAAGCTGGTCAGTATTCTGCTGGATCGGGAGATGCTCGGCAGCACAGGTATCGGCCACGGCGTCGCCATACCCCATGGCAGGCTGAGCGGGCTCAACGAGATCCTGCTGGTCTTTGGCCGCTCACCCGACGGGGTGGATTTCGATGCCCATGACGGTGAGCCTGTCAACCTTTTCTTCCTTCTTGTTGCGCCGGAGGACTCAGCCGGGCTTCACCTGAAGACCCTCGCAAGGATCTCCCGCATCGTCAAAAACCCGGAGTGTCGCAAGACACTTCTCGGTACCGATGACCGGGACAAACTCTACCACACCATAGAAGAGGAGGACCAGCGGCACTGAATGACCGCGGGGACGGATGATCAGCATTCCTGTCCGCTACCTTTATGACCACCTGTACAAGGATCTTGATCTGGAGATCCTCGCCGGTGAGAAGGGCATGGACAGGGCCATCCGCATCGCGCGCATTCAAAAGCCCGGACTGGCTCTGGCCGGCTTCCTGGACCAGCTTCACAGAGACAGGGTCCAGATCCTGGGTGCCACTGAATTGTCCTACCTTGAAACCCTGGACCAGGACCTGGGTGACGAACGGATGGACCAGCTTTGCTCTGCGGGTGTATCCTGCCTTATCATCGCCAAAAACCTCATTGCACCTGAGTCGCTTGTCAACCTTTGCGAACTTCATCAGGTCCCCCTTCTCAGAAGCCCTGAAATAACCTCATCATTGATCCGTCGGGTGACGGTCTACCTGGAGGATGTCCTTGCCCCGGAAACCTCCGTGCACGGTTGTCTGGTGGATGTCTTCGGCGTGGGCATACTCCTTATCGGCAAGAGCGGGATAGGGAAGAGCGAATGCGCCCTTGGTCTCGTCGCTCGCGGGCACCGGCTTGTAGGGGACGATGTCGTCGTCCTGAGAAGAAAGATGCAGGACGCCATTTTCGGAAGCGCGGAGAATCTGATCAAATACCACATGGAGATCCGGGGGCTCGGGATCCTGAATATCAGGGATCTTTTCGGTGTCTCCTCCATCCGGAAGAGCAAGAAGATCGAACTCGTCGTTGAGCTCGTCGAGTGGCACAATGACTTAAAAGTGGAGCGCCTTGGCCTTGAAGATAACACCTACTCCATGCTGGGGTTGGAGATCCCTTATCTGAACATCCCCGTGAGGCCGGCGCGCGACCTGACTATGATCATCGAGGTCGCCGCCAGGAACCATCTCCTGCGGCGTATGGGTTTCAATGCCGCAAAGGAATTCGATAAAACACTGAACGAGAGGTTGGCCAGCCAAACCCAGGATACGGGTAAACCAGACCTGGAATCCATGGAATGACCAGTTCCCAATTACTTATCATATCCGGCTACTCCGGTTCCGGTAAGACGACTGTGCTCCGAACCCTGGAGGACATGGGTTATTATACCGTCGATAACCTTCCGATTGACCTTCTGCCCTCTTTTGTCCATCTTGCCTCCACAAGCGGTTCGACCATCAGCCGGGCCGCTATGGTGATGGATATCAGGGGAGGGGAGTCGGTATCGAGCTATCCCGAGGTCATCAGGTCACTGAAGGAATCCGGTTACAGTATCAAGGTGATCTTTCTGGAGGCTTCTCTGGAAGCTCTGCAGAAAAGGTTCAGTGAAACGAGACGCGTTCACCCCCTGGACCACTCCCTCCCGCTCCTTGAGGCGCTCTCCAGGGAGAGACAGCTTTTAGAGCCGCTCAAGGAGTCGGCAGACATCCATCTGGACACATCCGATCTGGGTTATCACGATCTGAGGAAATTTGTGGCCGACCGTTTCCGGACATCCGGTACAAGAGAAAGGATGCTCCTGACCTTCCTCTCCTTCGGTTTTAAGAACGGTCTTCCAAAGGAAGCGGACATGGTCCTCGATGTGAGGTTTCTGACCAACCCTTTCTTCGTGGAGGAACTCAGGGACCTTGACGGCAGGACCCCCGAAGTCAGTTCCTTTGTCTACAATGCCGATGGGGCCGGAGAGTTCCTGGGCCAGCTCGAATCCTTTCTGGAGTTCCTGCTGCCGAGATACCTGCGCGAAGGGAGAGGTTACCTCACAGTGGCCATCGGGTGCACAGGTGGACGACACAGGTCCGTTGCAATTGTCGAGAGGATGTCGCAATATTTCAGGGATCGGGACCACTTATGGGTCCAGGTGCGGCACCGCGACCTACCGGAGGTGTGAGAACATGAAAGACCAGATAGGGATCGTGATCATCACCCACGGGAGCCTCGGGCAGGCGCTGCTTGAGACCTGCAGCATGATAACCGGCGAAAGCGGGCCGATACGTTCGATATCGGTGCAGGCCGGGGATGATGTCGCTATGACCAGGGAACGCATCGTAAAAGCCATTAAAGAAGTCAGGGGGGACAAGGGAGTCATCCTCCTCGTCGACATGTTCGGTGGAACCCCATCAAATATAAGCCTTTCCTTTCTCGGCAAGGACGATATAGAGGTCGTTACGGGTGTTAACCTGCCGATGCTGACGAAGCTCCGCAGCCTGGAAAGGGACACCACCCTGCATGAAGCAGCGTCCACCCTCAGGGACTACGGCCGGAGTCATATCAAGGTGGCCACGGAGTATCTGGCGCGGGGTTGAAGGATGCCTGTCGTACTGGCCAGGGTCGATGACCGGCTGCTGCACGGTCAGGTCGTGGAGGGGTGGACCCCTTACGTGCAGGCCGATACGATCGTCGTGGTGAGCGACACCGTTTGTCTGGAAGAAGACAGGTGCCGCTTGATGCGGCTCATTGTGCCCGATCACATTGAACTGAAGGTTACCCCACTACGGGGGCTGAAAACCCTTATCAGCAGTTCAGGTGAGTCCAGGATGCTCCTTCTGTTCGCGGGACTCGACGACGTCCTTGAGGTTCTGGAAGGGGGTGTGGTTCTGAGCAGCATCAACGTCGGGAACCTCCACAACATTAAGGGTGGCACAGAGATCACTCCTTCCGTATACCTGAACAGCAGGGATCTTGAAATGGTCAGGATCCTGGCTCAAAGGGGGATCGCTGTCGAGGCAAGAGAGGTTCCGGATGCCGCCGCTCTGGATCTTGTCAGCTGTCTCAAAGAGCCCGGCGATTCTCAATGACGGTTGCTGTCACAAAGATCCTCCTTTCCGCCCTCGTGGCAGGGATCCTGAGCCTTGACCGCAACGCCTTCGGCCAATTCCAGATCTCCAGGCCCATGGTCGCGTCTTTTATTCTGGGCCTTGTCCTGGGCGTTCCTGCCGAAGGAGTCATTTTGGGGCTCATCTATGAACTGTTTTTCCTCAGCTCCCTTCCCGTCGGCTCCTTTATTCCGCATCATCCCCTTTTCCCCTCGCTTATCAGCGTCCTGCTCATCGGAATGTATCCAGGCCCCCGACCGACCATGGAACTGATCGGTCTTGCCGTCCTGTTCGGTGTACCGACAGTGTTTCTCGACAGGGCAGTGAATATCCACTGGAGGCGCAGCAACGAAAAGGCTTTTCACAGGGCCATGGTCTACCTCAGGCTGGGACGCACCGACCTCGTGCAGCTCCAGCATCTCATGTCGGCTCTGAGGGCTGGCCTGTATCACGGTGGGTCCTTTCTGCTGGCAGGAACCGTTCTGGTTATCTCCTTTAACTACCTTATAAAGGGCTCAGGACCCCTCCTTGCCCGTTTCTCCATTGTGGCCATGATCCCCTTCCTCACCGGTCTGGCAGGCCTTGCCTCCGATCGCACCGCCAGGAGGGGATGGAAAGGGTTCACCCTCGGGCTTGTTCTCGGTGCCGGCCTGGGTATCTGGAGGGCCCTTTACTGATTATGCGCTTTATGGATCGCCTGAACCTTTTCATCCGTTCCCTGTCCATCCAGGCATCGTGGAATTTCCCCCGGATGCAGGGGCTTGGATTCTTCTTCTCCCTTCTCCCATGGTTGAGAAAGGCTGCAGGAAGCGGTTTCAGGGAGGCGTGTTATCGCCATCTGGGATATTTCAATACCAACCCTTACATGTCTCCCTATATCCTCGGTGTTGTTGCCAGACTGGAGGAGGAGGGTAAGGGGGAAGAGAGTGTGAGGGCCCGGAACAACCTTATGGGGCCTCTGGGCGCCATGGGAGATGGATTTTACTGGGCCACCCTGCTTCCCGTTGTTATCCTGGTGAGCCTCGCGTTTTCTTTTTTCATCGCTGTCCTTGCACCTGTCTTCTTCCTCATTGTCTATAATTGTGTCCATTTGAGGAACAGGTGGGCTTACCTTGAGCGCGGGTATCGGAACGCCCATGAGCCACTGAAGGGGGCTGCCGGACTCAACGGGCAGAAGTTATCGAAAATACTCGAGCATCTCGCCGCACCGGCTATGGGTTTGATCCTGGGAATGGTGGCTTTCGGTACCCAGACCCCTGGGACAGCCATGCTCCTGTTCGGTTTAGCCTTTTGTCTCTTCCGCAGGCAGTGGAAAATGCCTGCGGTATTCGCGATCCTTGTGATCGTCGCGGTTCTGCTGGGTCTTCTCGGTCTCGAAATGAGTATTCCATGGTCAGGGTAGAGCTGGTTATCCCCAACAAACTTGGTCTGCATGCCCGGGCTGCCGGCAAGCTGGTAGAGGCCGCTTCCCCATTTGACTGCGAGATCTGGCTGAACAAGGGTCAGCAAAGGGTCAACGGGAAAAGCATCATGGGAATTCTGACCCTGGCTGCCGCAAGGGGCGAAACCATAGTCATGGAGATCACGGGTCCCGACGAGGAAAGAGCACTCAAGGTTCTGAAAAAACTCGTGCTGAGCGGATTCGGGGAAAAGGCATGAACAGCCGGCCCACACCTTGACCTGGACCTGGACCTAGAACCAGAACTGGAACAGGACCAGGACCAGGATTGGAAATGAGTCCTTCCCTCTTGCTCACCTTTCTCTATTCTGTTATCTAAATGAGTTGCTTTTCTAATACTATTCAGTCTCTTCTGAAGGGAGTTCAAACATGAGTATGACCGATTTTCTTTTCACCTCGGAGTCGGTGACGGAGGGCCATCCCGACAAGGTCTGCGATCAGATCTCCGATGCCATTCTCGACTCCATCATCAAGGACGATCCCGGCTGCCGTGTGGCCTGCGAAGCCCTGGCCACGACCGGGCTTGTCGTCATCGCCGGTGAGATCACCACGAGCACCTATGTTGAGATCCCGGAGGTCGCGCGCTCAGTAATAAGGCAGATCGGCTACGACAGCTCGGAAATGGGTTTCGACTGGGAGTCGTGCGGAGTCCTGACCACGATCCACAAGCAATCCCCCGACATCGCCATGGGGGTCGACCCGGGCGGAGCCGGCGACCAGGGCCTTATGTTCGGATACGCCTGCACCGACACCGATGTCCTCATGCCCATGCCCATTGTCCATGCCCACATGCTGACGAAACAGCTTGCCCGGGTGCGCAAGGAGGGCATCCTCGAGTTCCTGAGACCAGACGGAAAGTCCCAGGTCTCCATCCAATACGAGGGCGACATTCCGGTGCGCATCGACACGGTTGTCATAGCTTCCCAGCACACGCCCGACGTCTCCAATGAAAAGCTCCGGGAAGGGATCATCGAAGAGGTCATAAAGAAGACACTGCCTGCCGGGATGCTCGACAAGAACACCCGATATCTGATCAACCCTACCGGCAGGTTCGTGACAGGGGGACCCATGGGGGATACGGGACTGACCGGACGCAAGATCATCGTTGATACATACGGTGGTCAGGGAAGCCACGGAGGCGGCTGTTTTTCAGGTAAGGATCCCTCCAAGGTGGACCGGTCGGCCTCCTACATGGCCAGATACATCGCCAAGAACATCGTGGCCGCGGGGCTTGCCGACAAGTGCGAGGTTCAGCTGGCTTACGCCATCGGTGTGGCGGATCCGGTTTCGGTCATGATCAACTCCTTCCAGACGGCCAAGGTATCCCCGGACCGCATAGCCCAGGCCGTGAGGGAGGTTTTCCCGCTAAAGCCGCGCGAGATCATAGAGACGCTCGACCTCCTGAGGCCCATCTACACCAAAACAGCCGCTTACGGGCACTTCGGACGCGAGGAACCCGAGTTTACCTGGGAGCGCACAGACAGGACCGCCGATATCAAATCGGCGGTAGGGGCGTGACGTCACCATGAAATACGATATCAAGGACATCAAACTGGCCAGGGAGGGTCAGCTGCGCATCGAATGGGCTGCCCAGAACATGCCGGTCCTGGCCCTTATCCAGGAGCGTTTCGAAAAAGAGCGTCCCCTCGAAGGGATCCGGATGGCGGCCTGTCTCCATGTGACCACCGAAACAGCCCAGCTCATGAAGACACTCAAGGCTGGCGGTGCCGATGTCGCCCTTTGCGCCTCCAATCCGCTGAGCACCCAGGATGACGTGGCAGCGTCCCTCGTAGAGCATGACGGTATCCCGGTTTTCGCCATCAAAGGTGAGGATAACCAGACCTATTACTCCCACATCGAGGCGGTCTTGGATACCAAGCCGCACCTGACCATGGACGACGGTGCCGACCTTGTATCGGTGATCCACCAGGAGCGGAACGACCTTTTCGAGCACATCATCGGAGGGACCGAGGAGACGACGACCGGAGTCATACGGCTCAAGGCCATGGCCAAGGACGGGGTGCTGAAGTACCCCATCGTCGCCGTTAACGATGCGGACACGAAACATCTCTTCGACAACAGGTACGGAACCGGTCAGAGCACGGTCGACGGCATCATCAGGGCTACCAACCGTCTGGTTGCTGGATCCACCTTTGTTGTTGTCGGATACGGCTGGTGCGGCCGCGGTCTTGCCATGCGCGCCCAGGGAATGGGAGCAAGGGTCATCGTGACCGAGATCGATCCGGTCCGCGCTCTTGAGGCTCTTATGGACGGTTTCGCCGTCATGCCCATGGACCAGGCAGCGCCCGTGGGCGACTTCTTCTGCACCGTGACAGGGAACATCCACGTCATCCGCAAGGAGCACTTTGCCGCCATGAAGGACGGGGCCATCGTTTCGAACTCGGGCCACTTCAACGTCGAGCTGGACCTGAACGGTCTGGAGGAGATCACGAAGAGCAAGAGGGACATCAGGCCTTTCGTCGTGGAGCATGCCCTGGCGAGCGGCACCAGGGTGTACGTCCTGGGTGAGGGGAGACTCATCAACCTGGCGGCCGCCGAGGGACACCCCTCCAGCGTCATGGATATGAGTTTTGCCAACCAGGCGCTGTCGGCCGAGTACATGGTAAAGGAAGCCAGGAACCTGGACAACGCCGTCTACCCCGTCCCCCGGGAGATGGATCAGGAGATCGCCCGGCTCAAGCTCGCCGCTGAGGGCGCTCAGATCGACGTGCTGACGGAGGAGCAGGAGAAATACCTTAACAGCTGGGATATGGGGACCTGATCGAACCTCAAATCTCAAATCCCAGATCTCATATCTCAAAAAGTTGCCGGAGTATATGCTCCGGCTTTCTTTGTGCCTCCAAAAGCGATATGATCACAATCCTGTGTGCCGGTTTGCATTAAATGATTTTTGAAGGTGTGTGCAAATCTGAGATCTGAGATTTGAGATTATCCTCATGCCCGTCTCCCACTCCACCCTCAAGCTCCTCGCCCTTCTCACCTGGATCACAGGTGGAGTGGTCCTGTTCCTCAAAGGGTACGCTCTGTTCACCCAGGCCCTGGATATAAGGCCCGGCGCCTCACTCAACTACCTGCCGTTCCTCGTCGCTGTCACAGCAGGTGGTCTCAAGGCAAGATACCTGTTTCTCCCCAGCTGCCGGAGGAACCTCACCCGCATCGACACCCTGCCTGACCCGAAGCCGTGGCAGTTCTTCAGGGTCGGGTTCTTTATTTTCTTGATTTCGATGATATCGCTTGGCGCATGGCTGTCGCGGTGGGCGGAGGGGAACTATGCCGCGCTCCTCACGGTGTCGAGCATTGATCTGACCCTGTCAGTGGGGCTGATGGGGAGTCTGGGGGGATTCAGGAAATACCCGGCACCCGGTACCCGGTACCCGGGAGGAAAGGACGTATCGGGGTAACGGGGTATCGGCGCATCGGTCAAGGAGATCGGCCATTAACTTTAGGCACATGTGTCGGAGTTTTGGCGTAACAGGGTATCCGTATGGAAAATAAAACTGCGATTTAGCGCTTTCCCCGATACACCGATACTCCGACACTCCGATACCCGACACTAAGTGAGCCTCGGGTGCTTGATCAGCGCCAGTGCGGCCAGGCCCAGGATCAGCGCCAGCAGCTGCGCCGACCAGGCTGCAGCCGGGGGAGGGATAATTCCCGTATAGCCAAGGGTCAACGCCAGGGAGAAGAGGGACCAGAAGACGAGGACGAGGAGGATGCTGAGCCCGAGTCCCATAGGGACACCCCCTCGGATGGGGATGATGAAGGCTATGGGGAGAGCCATCACAGTAAAAATGAGCGATATGACTGCGGTTGAGACCTTCTGGTAGATACTGACCTGATGGGTAACGTACGGGAGACCGGCGGCTTTCAGATTCAGGATATAGCTCCTGAGCTCCGACATGCTCATCTCCTCCGGTTTTCTCCTCACCTTGTAAAACTCTTCGGGCCTGATTTGAATGGGCAGGAGCAGGTCTTTTAAAACTCCCGAATCGGTCATGGTCCCATTCATGAAGCGCCGCATGACAACATTATCGGCTCTCCATGCGCCGCTGGTCCAAACGGCACTCTCGGCATCCATCCTCAGATCCAGATCTTTCAGGCCTTTCCCCTCGAACTGCAGGACCGTCAAGTGGTTGAGCCGGGCCCCTTCGTCCTCGACGGATCGTATGTGTATGACCCGGTTTCCTTCCAGGAGCCAGATTCTCTTCGTTCCAACCACTGAGGATCCTGCTCCGGATTCATTGCGCACGAGATCCCGGCTGATCCTGTTGGCGCCGGGGGCCATGTATTCGGTCACATAAAAAGCCATCATGCTGACGACGACAGCAATAGCGAGGACCGGTGCGCTCATCCTCATTCCTCCCACCCCGCTGGCAAAGGCTGCCGTCATTTCACCGGAACGCTTCATGGCCGACATGGTGAGCAAAGTGGCGATGAGTGAGGCGATGGGCGCCATCTGGTACAGGATGTTGGGAGTCTTGAGAATATAATGCATGGCGATGTGGCCGGGGGACAACCCTCTCTTTATATATTCCCAGAGCGTGAAAGCGGCGTCCGAAGAAAGGTAGGCTGCTCCGAGAACGATCATGGCGGGAATGAAAAAAAGAAGCCAGCGTCTGATCACGTATCTGTCGAGCCGGTTCATGGCCGCAGCCTCTGGCTGAAGATGTAGGCGGGGAATATGGCTAAAGCTGAAATTATCAGAAACAGGACCGGGAACCAGGCACCCAAAGCTGGCTGGATCATTCCCTGCCTTGCCATGTTCGATCCAATGGAAAAGAGAAAAAAGCTGGTCAGGAAAAGGATCAGGCTGCCTGAGAAGGCAGTCAGCTTGCCGTGCCGTCCCGTCGTGATGGCAGCGGGGAAGATAATGAACGGGTACAGGAGGATAGTCAGGGGAAAAGAGAAACGGCGGTTCAGCTCAATGGAATACATAGCCAGAAGCCCGGCATTTTCCT
>CP070698.1:1762807-1773861 GCA_020349685.1 bacterium | reverse complement strand
CTGGAGGATTCCCTGAGAGTAGCCGCTGCGCCGCTCAGGGGTCGCGTGTCGGTAAATATTGGGTTTGACGACAAGCTGGCCCGGAGGATCTATGCCGGGTCCGATTTTTTTTTCATGCCCTCCCGTTTTGAGCCCTGCGGCCTGGGCCAGATGATCGCCATGCGGTACGGTGCTGTTCCTGTGGTGCGGGCCACAGGCGGTCTGGCAGATACGGTCGCGGATCTCGACGCGGAAGGAGAAAAGGGCAACGGAATCGTATTTGGGGAGGTTCTGGAGGGGGACATCCTATGTGCCCTGCACAGGGCAGGAGAGATCTACCACGATGGCCGCCTGGCATCCATCGTACCCAGGATCATGAAACAGGACAATTCCTGGCGCCGGTCCGCCAGACAATACGCCGGGTTGTACAGGGAACTGACAGAAAAAGAGAGGGATTGATACCGATGGAACGTTACATGAAGAAAAAAAAGGAGGAACTTGCCGCCCTGGCGAGAGAAGCGGGCGTGAAGGGCCGCAGCCGGATGACCAAGGTGCAGCTGGCCCGGGCACTGGCCGATCTTTCAAAAGCCGGTCAACCCGGGGTTCCCGTACCGTCCAGCGCGGCCATCCCTGCGGAAAAGGCCTTTAAGACAGAGGTCGGGGCCGGGACGCCGACGCTTCCCCGTTTCCTCGGAGAGAACAGATTGTGCGTCCTTCCGCAGAAGCCCAGGACCGCTTTCGCCTATTGGGAACTGGACGAGGAACCACCCGGAAGCATCTTCCTGCGAGTCCTGTCCGTTAAGGACGGCGACGAGATCCTGTCCGAAAGTGTCCGGGGCCGGTCGGGGACCTATTACATTCACCTTCCCCGGTCCGGAATGGAGATCGAATCGGAGCTGATTGTTCCCGGCGCCGAAGGGTTTGCCACCGTCGCCAGATCCAACCGGATCAGGTTACCCGACGACGCCCCTTCCGAGGAGCTCGATACCCTCTGGATGACGCGTCGAAGGGAGTTTGAGGAGATCTTCCGATTGTCTGGCGGCGACCGTCAACCCCTTGAAAGGGAGGGCGTCTACGGCCCTCCGGGACCGGGGGTGCCGGTTTCCTCCTGGCCGCTTGGGCGGGGAAAGGATCTGCCATGAAGTCCGGGTACTGGGGTCTTTTCCTGCACGCTCACCTGCCCTACGTCAGGCATCCCGAATACGATTATTTTCTCGAGGAGCACTGGTTTTTCGAGGCTCTTGCCGAGTGCTATCTTCCCCTTTTGAGGAGGTGCTCCATCCTTCGCGATGAAGGCGTTCCCTTTCATTTCACCATGAGTCTGACGCCCACTCTGGCATCCATGCTCGCTGACAGGCTCCTGATGGAAAGGTTCACGGGATACATGGCCCGCACCATCGAACTCGCCGAAAAGGAGATCCTCCGCACCCGTGACCAGCCGGAGCTTAACAGGCTGGCCAGGTTTTACATGGACCGCTTCACGATCAAGCGGCGCTTTTTCGTCGACAGCCTGGGTAAGGACGTGCTGGCGGGATTCAGGAGTCTGGCTGACAGTGGTCACGTGGAGATCGTTACATGCGGTGCCACCCACGGTTTTCTGCCGTTGCTCGCCTATCACCCCCCTTCCGTCAAAGCGCAGATTGAGGTGGCCGTGAACACCCATCGGCGCCTTCTCGGGCGGGATCCAGCGGGGATCATGCTCCCTGAATGCGCCTACTACCAGGGGCTCGATGAGGTTCTGGCTGCATACAACCTGAGGTTTTTCATCATGGACAGCCACGGTCTGCTCTATTCGAGGCCGCGAAGTCTTTTCGGTGTGTTCGCGCCCATTTACACGCCTGCAGGTGTCGCGGCCTTTGCAAGAGATCACGAGTCATCCAAGCAGGTGTGGAGCTCCAAGGAAGGATACCCGGGAGACCAGGCCTACAGGGATTTTTACAGGGATGCCGGGTTCGATCTGGACATGGAGTATATCAGGCCTTATGTGAGCCCCGACGGCATCCGCACCTTCACAGGTATCAAGTATCACCGGATAACCGGAGATACGGAGCACAAGGAGCTCTATGAACCTGAAAGGGCAGCGGAGCGGGTCCGGGAGCACGCGGCCAATTTTGTCTTCAACCGGGAGCGTCAGGTAGAGCACCTGGCAGGGCTCATGGACAAACCGCCCATCGTCCTTTCGCCCTACGATGCGGAACTTTTCGGACACTGGTGGTTCGAGGGCCCCGATTTTTTGGAACACGTTTTCCGGCGCATGGCCGATTCCATCATCCGTCCGGTGACCCTTGCCCGGTATCTGGAGGAGAACCCTACCCACCAGGTGGCTACACCGTGCTCCTCAAGCTGGGGCGACAAGGGATATTACGAGGTGTGGCTTAACGGATCCAACGACTGGATCTGGAGGTACCTGCACAACGCGGCCATCAGGATGTCGGGCAGGGCGCGCCAGTATCCGGCACCCGATCCTCTCCGCAGGAGGATCCTCAACCAGATGGCCCGCGAACTTCTCCTTGCCCAATCCAGCGACTGGCCCTTTATCATGACCATGGGGACCAGCGTTGAGTATGCTCAGAAGCGCTTCAATCTGCACGTGGACCGCTTCAACCAGCTCGACGCTATTCTGGACGACGGCTGGGACGAGGATAAACTCAGGGCGATGGAGGAGGCGGACAACATCTTCCCCGATATCGACTACAGCGTTTACGCGAAATAGTCCGGAGTCCAGTGGATCTGCATGCGTGTATCTCTTTTACAGGGAGTGAAACGGAATCGCATCCGGGTTCAGGATCCTGCCCCTGGTCCTAGCTGCCTCGGCTCTTTTCAGTACTTTCCAGCCGCGTCTTCACCGGTGGAGTGGGTCGAGATGTAGGCGAAGGTCACGTACCGGCGCATCATGCGGTGTGAGTTGAAATAATAGGCGTTCTTGCCTATGGCGTTCTTCATGACACGGATCCAACCCGGCCGGTTGCCGTAATAAAGGGGCATGATGACCTTCTCGAGCTTGTCGTAAAGATCCTTTTCATCCACTTTACCGTTGCGCCCGTCCCTGTCCTTTCCACTGGGCTCAGGACCGATGGACCATCCGGTCACACCCTCGATGTGTCCCTCGACCCACCAGCCGTCAAGAACACTGAAGTTCGGAACGCCGTTGTGCGCGGCTTTCATGCCGCTCGTGCCGGACGCCTCCATGGGCCTCAAGGGGGTGTTGAGCCACAGATCCACCCCGGCCACCATGCAGCACGCCGTTTCCATGTTGTAGTCGGGCAGATAGACGACGGTGACATGGTCGGCGAGTTCCCTCGCGTGCGTAAAGATGCGCCTGATGAGATCCTTGCCGGGTTCGTCCTTGGGATGGGCCTTCCCGGCGTAAACGATCTGAAGGCGCCCGTCCCCGATCCTTTTCAACCGCTGAAGGTCGGAAAAGAGCAGGTCGGCCCGTTTGTAGCTGGTTGCCCTGCGGGCGAAACCTATGGTCAGCACCTCCGGGGAAAGGCTCACACCGGTCTTTTCGCGGATTCTGCTGATCATCTTGTTCTTGGAAGCCACGTGGGCTTCCCAGATCTTCTCGTCGGGGACCGTGTCGATCCGGACGAACAGCTCCGGTTCGTTGGCCCAGCCTGGCAGATAGCTGTCGTAGAGCTCCCGGAAGCCCTCACATGTCCACGTGTGGGAGTGGACGCCGTTGGTGATGCTGTGGATGTGATACCCGTGGAACATCTCCCGGGAGACCTCCCCGTGCCTCTTGGCCACACCGTTGACGTAATTGCTCAGGTTAAGAGCCAGAAGGGTCATGTTTAGGTGTTCCGTGCCCCCGAGCTCCTTCATGATCTCAAGGGGGACGATCTCACCCAGGATGCTGGTGACGAGGTCATAGGGAAATTTGTCGTGACCGGCCTCTACCGGGGTGTGGGTCGTGAAGATGCACCGCTCCTGGACAGCTTCCACATCCCACACCAGTTTCTCGTCCCAGACCGTCGTAATGTCCCGGCGCAGCCAATTGAGAAGCTCCAGGGCCAGGAGGGCCGAGTGCCCTTCGTTGAGATGGTATTTGAAGATGTCAATCTCAAGTTCCTGGAGCATGCGGATACCGCCGATGCCCAGGACGATCTCCTGCTTCAGGCGGTAGGTGCTGTCCCCTCCGTAGAGGTGGTGCGTGATCTCGCGATCCTGGTCCGTGTTCCCTTCGATGTCGGTGTCGAGAAAGTATACGGGAACGCTGCCGCCGGTCTGACTGAGGACCTCGTACCGCCAGACACCCACCTTTACCTTGCGGCCCTGGATCTGGACGGAGACCTGGTGGGGAAGAGGCTCGAGGAGGTCCGAGGGGTTCCACTGGACGGGGTGCTCGATCTGGGTCCCGTCGCTTGTCAGCTCCTGGGTAAAGTATCCCTTGCGGGACAAGAGTGTGACCGCCACGACAGGCAGCCCGAGATCGGCGGCGGACTTTATGGTGTCCCCGGCGAGCACGCCGAGACCACCGCTGTAGGTCGGAATCCCGGTCCGGAGGCCGATCTCCATGGTAAAATAAGCTATCTTGAGATTTCCGAGCAAGGTAAACTCCTTGGTAGAGGCCCGGCGTCCGGACCCATCAGCAGATGCAGTTTGACACTCCGATTATATAGCTTTTGGCCTCGGATGTCAGGGAGGGTAGGGGGTTGTATCACTAAAAGGGGAAAGGGGAAAGGGTAAAGTGGAAGGGAGCAGATTCAGTATCCACCATCTGGTTCGGGTTGCCGGCAAAAGCAATACCGGGCTCCGGCCATCGGGAGCCGGGAGCCAGGGGTCGGGGGTCAGGAGAAGGGAATAGGGTTAGCGGAGGGAAAGAGAGTTTCCCTTGGCCGTGGTCCCGCAGAGTCTTCTCGAAAGACTTTGGCCAGAGTTGCAGCTATCGCTAAAACACATAGATCCGGGATGATAATGCCTCGACACGGGAGGTCTTTTTTTCTGGGAGGATAAACCATGGTCGAGCAGATCGACGCTGATACTTTGAAGACGTGGATGGATTCCGGAGAGGAGATGGTCGTTGTGGACGCGCGGGCCGAGGAGGACTACGCCGTCGACCATCTGCCTGGCGCCGTTTCGCTCCTCAACATGGACGTGGAGGAGCGGGCCGGGGCACTGCTTCCCTTGGGTGTCAGGATCGTCGTTTACAGCAACGACTGGAAATGCCCCGCCAGCGGCCTCGTGGCAGGCAAGCTGGACAGGATGGGTTTCGGTCCTGTGCATGATTACAACGACAGCTACAGGGACTGGGTTTTAAGGGGACTTCCGCTGGAGACCCGATCCAGAGTCTAGCGTCTGGAGTCTAGACTCTAGCAGGATCCTGAAAAAGTCCCTCGTGGACTTTTTCAGCGTCGGGGTTTTTCAGCAGCCTGCTAGATACTAGATTCCAGATACCGCTTTCACTTCCCCGCTTTCCTCAATATCCATTTCAGCGCTTCGATGGCCTCGTCGGTGATCCCCAGTTCCTCTTTCTCCTTCTCCAGCTGCTCCACCGTGCCGTTGCCGCCGATATATCCGTTCACACGCGCTACGGCGGTGGAGTCGGTGAAGGCGTCCTGGTCCCGGAACTGGCCGTCGTAAAGGGCCGCGACACCGGGGACGCTCCTCAGATAATATTTCTGATGGTAGTCCTCTGCGCGGGTAAAGCCGGCGTAGGGCAGCAGCTGCGTTGAGACCTTTTTACCCGTATTCTTACCGGCTTTATCGAGGGCCTCCAAGGCGAGCTTTTCCTGCTCCTCGTCGTGAAAGAATATAGCCGAAGCGTACTGTCTGACGGGCGAGGGCCAGGTGGGATCATGACCGGAGAAAAATACCTCCAGAAGTTTATCGTAGCTGACACGTTCAGGATCGTAGTCGATCTGGATCGTCTCCATGTGGTCGCCGATCCTTCGGTAAGTGGGGTTCTGAAAGGTTCCACCAGCATAGCCCACACGTGTTCTGATCACACCGTCAAGACTCCCGTACAGGGAGTCCGGACCCCAGAATCAGCCCATGGCAAAGGTAGCCATACTGTATTTTTCAGGAGCGCGCGTATCCATTACAGGTGATCCGGTCCCCCGTCGGTCCTCACCGCTGTCATCAACCTTCAGGTCAGGGGGCAGATCACAGGCCGCCCCCCCTGCGGAGTCTGAAGGCCCTGCCGCAGGCACGCCGGACGCGACCTGCAGGGCCGTGGCCGAAACGGGCAGGACTATTATCGAAGTAAGAGTTAAAATGACCATAGATAGTAAAGAGTACGCAAGCGTGTTCAGAATCATGAAAAACCTCCTCTAATGCCGATGTTTTTTAAATGTAATCATTTCATATTGAAAATACAAACGGAAACGGCGTGATGACCTCTGGAAAGAGGGGTGGAAGGTAAAACTGCAAATGGCGGATCGAGTCGGGGTCCCGGACCCTGGGCCTTTGAACCTGGTCACGAGACACCAGACGCTTATTTCCCTTCCTTGACCCCACCTTGCCACCTGGTCTAATATGTGTAAATTTAAAGTGTTGAGTTGCACTTTACCCTTTTCTGGTGCCTGCCGGATCCTGCGGTCCTGGCGGGAGTCTGTCCAGAGGGAGGAGCAGGTTTGAAAGCCGTCGTCATGGCAGGTGGATACGGAACCAGGCTGAGACCGCTGACCATCAAACGGCCCAAGCCGATGATGCCCGTTGCCGGCCGCCCCATGCTCGAACATATCGTCAGGCTTCTGGTGAGGCACGGGTTCAGGCGGATCCTGATGTTGACCTACTTTTTTCCGGAGACGATCGAGGAACATTTCGGGGATGGCAGGGATTTCGGAGCGCAGATCACCTATCACCAGGATCCTCCCGGCGGCCTTGGCACAGCCGGCGCCGTTCGTGGCGTGTCGGAGGTCATCGATGGGCCTTTCCTCATCATCAGCGGTGACGTCATCACCGATTTTGACCTGACCCATGCCTGGGAGTTCCATAGAGAGCGAGAGGAAATGGCCACGATGGTCCTCACGAGGGTTCACAACCCTCTTCCCTTTGGTGTGGTGATCACCGATGAGGACGACCAGGTCACGCGCTTTCTGGAGAAACCGACCTGGGGGGAAGTTTTCAGCGATACCATCAATACGGGAATATACATCATGGAACCTGAGATCCTCGACCGGATCCCGGAGGGTGTGAGCAGCGATTTTTCGAGGGATATCTTTCCCCGGCTCCTGGATGATGGTCAGCCTCTTGGCGCTTACGTCGCCCAGGGTTACTGGAAGGACGTGGGAAATGCGGTGGAATATCTCCAGCTGCACCGCGAGATATCGGCAGGCACCATATCGCTGGACATCCCCGGTGACATGAAGGTGCTCGACGAGGCCGTTCTGTACCTGGGCAAGGGTGCCCAGGTTTCCGAGGAAGCCTGGTTTAGCGGTACCGTCGTTCTCGGTGACGGGGTCAAGGTGAGTGACGGGTGCCGGATCCGGGATTCCTTCCTGGGGCACGGCGTCACTGTGGAGCCCAACGTTCGTATGAGGTCTTCGGTCGTCTGGAATGACGCCCTGATCGGGCGTGGCTGTTTTGTTGCCGGAAGCGTCATCGGTTCCAGGACCCAGGTCAGGATCCGGGCCAACATAGAGGAAGGGTCGGTCATTAGCGAGGACTGCATCATCGGCCGGGGAAGTATCATTCAGGCAGGCGTGAGGATCTGGCCCGAGAAGGTTGTGGAAGACGGGGCGGTCCTGTCCAACGATTTTATCTGGGGATCACGCTGGCGGGGCACCCTTTTTACAGGGGGCATTATAAGCGGACTTGCCAACAGGGAGATAACGCCCGAGTTCGCGGCCAGGCTGGGAGCTTCCTTCGGCGCCCTGTTTCCCGAGCATTCCACGGTGTCCCTCTCCAGAGGGATCCACAGATCGTCCCGGATGATCAGTGAGGCCATTTCTTCCGGCATTCTTTCTGTTGGTGTGGGCGTGCACGAGGCGAGCGTTATCCCCATCCCTGTTGCCAGGCACCTCATCAGGGCGGAGGGAGATGTGGGAGGGATGCACGTCAGGAGGACCCCAACTGATCCCGAGATCCTTGAAATAAGGCTCTTCGGCGAGGATGGAAGGGAGCTGAGTGCCTCCCAGCGGGGAGAGATCGACAGGCTGTTTTTCAGAATGGATTTCAGGAGAGCTTCCATTGAGAACTCAGGATCCATTCTCGCCCCGGAGTACGGTTCCGAATCCTACGAGAAAGCCTTCCTGAAAAACCTTGACCTGACGGCCGTTTCCAGATCCAGGATGAGGCTTATCGTGGATTATGCTTTCGGCACGACCATCAAGATCCTGCCGGCCCTTCTGGGCCGGACGGGCGCGGAGGTGGTTTCCCTGAACTCTCATATCGACGAGGAGAGAGTGATCCGCACCACCAGGCAGTTCGACAGAGCTGTCGGGCAGGTCTCCGAATACGTTCAGAAGCTCGAGGCGAACCTCGGCGCGATCCTGAGCACCAACGGTGAAACCCTTACACTCATCGATGAAAGGGGACGGTGGATAGACGGTGGAAAGATGCTCCAGATCCTTGCACTGCTCGCCTTCAGGATGAACCCGGGATGCACGGTCGCCGTCCCTGCCAACGCGAGCGGAAACCTGGAGAAGCTGGCGCTGGAGCACGATGCCAGTGTCATAAGGACACCGATCAGCACCAGCGCGATCTTAGATGCAGCATACTCCGGGTCGGCCTTCCTGGCAGGGAACCTGGAAGGTGGTGTTGCCTTCCCCGATTTTCACCCATCCTTTGATGCCATGTTCTGCCTCTTAAAGACCATGGAAATGATGGTCGCTTCCGGTGCCCGCCTGGGAGACCTCGTGGATTCCCTTCCAGAGGCCTATCTGCAGCACAGCATCGTCCCATGCGCCTGGGAGGCCAAAGGCCAGGTGATGCGCACCCTGATAGAGGAGCTGGGGGAAGAGACCAAAGCCATAGAAGGAGTTCGTCTCGAGGATGATGATGGCTGGGTCCTGATCTACCCAAGCTCCAACCATGCCTGTTTTCACATTTACGGGGAGAGCCCCAAAGAGGGTCTTGTCACAAGCAGGTTGCAGACATGGGCCCGCAAGATAGAGAAGATGCAGGTCGCGTGAACTTTTTTGCAGCCGGAGCGGCGGTAAGTACAGGTGTGCTACGCCGCCCTTGAGGATCAGGAGGCGCTGTTGAAAGAAAAGGCGGACCTTTCCCGGTGAGACCGTTTCCCCCGAGACGCAGATTGCTGCTGCTTCTGGTATTGGCCGTGTGCCTGTTCCTTGTTTACAGCGCCGCGGGTGAAAGGGGCTTTATACGGCTTCGGGAGATGGTCGAGCAGAGGGACGGTCTCAGATCAAGGGTGCTTGACCTTCAGGAGAACAACGTCAGGCTTGCCGAGCACATCAGTCTGCTCAGAGATGACCAGGCCACCATAGAATACCTGGCTCGGACGGAACTGGGAATGGTTCGGGAAGGGGAAACGGTCTTCATACTAAAAGAACGCCCGGAGAAAAACAGTAAATGAGTGCCGACGCCTACGCCCCGGGGATCAAGCGTCTGTTCCTGGTCACCGTGGGCCTGCTCGCCGCTTCCATTGTCCTCCCCCTGGCGGCCTCGGACCGCAGACCTGAGCTTTTCTACTTTCTTGCGCAGGCATCCCTGGGATGCGGCTCTCTGGCCCTGGCCGTCACGATGATGCTCAAGCGCGGGGAGGGTGTCAGGCAGCTGGGAACGGACACCTCGATCCATTTCACCTTGTGCGTCCTTGCCGGTGCCGTGGTCCAGGCCTTTTATGCCTCCCTCACCCTCATCCCCCTGCTGCTCTTTATCGCCTACCCTTTGAGCGTATTCGCACGACGCATCCATTTCTTCTGGGTCCCGGCCCTGATCCTTTCCCTTGCCGCAGGCGGCAGGTTCCTCTTCGAGGGGGACCCGGAGCTCCTGTACTGGACAGGTGCGCTGCTTTTCTACAGCGCGGTCCTGGGTGTCAGGATGTGGAGGGACGGAAAGCATATATCGCACCTGCGGTCCCAGCTCAGCCGGATCAACAGCGATGCCAGGGAGATGATGAAGCGGATCAGGGAAGAAAGCTTTCCGGAATCCACTGATCGGATACGGAGTGAGGATTCGGCCGTGGCCATTGCATTGAACGAGGACGACTTTCTCCAGCCGCTCCTCAGGTGGGGCTGCCGTATCTTCAATGCGCGAACGGGCATCCTTCTTATCCCGGACGATGACAGTATAGGGTTTTTCCGGATGCGGGCCGCCGCCGTAAAAAGCGGCGTCCCGATCATCGAGGGGCTTGTTCCAGGGGACAAGGGCTTTATCCACATCACGAGGGAGCGGGAAGGAATCCTCTGTGTTTCCGACGCCACTTCAGCCAGGAAATCCCTCAGTTTCTACCCCGAGGATGTCCAGGTCGGATCGTTTCTCGTCAAGATCGTGAAAGACCCGAAGTGGGGAAAGGACGCGGAGGACGGCACCTCCGCGGACAAGATCCGCTGCGTTCTTTATTTCGACAGCGAGAAGGTCAACTCGATGTCCCTGGACAATTCCACTGCAAGGCTGTTGGACGAATTCGGCCTGCTGATCCTCAGGGCCATGGAAACGGCCGGCAACCTGCAGAGACTGACAACGGATCTGTCGTCAAGGGATGCCGTATCCAGATATGCCCGGGGATTGACGCAGTCTCTGGAACCGGAGTTCATTGCGGCCAAGGCGCTCGATGCGGTGGTGGACGCGGTCCCCAAGTGTGACGGTGCAGCTGTCATGCTCTACGATGAGGGTCTCACGGTTGCGGCCTCCAAGGGGAACCTTCTCGAACAGCTGGGGAGCGAGAAGATCCTCAGGGAGGAATCCAGCCAGATGGGCCTTCTCATCAGGAGATTCAGCGAGCTTGAGTCCATCCAGGGACTGGGGGACGCCCAAGGGGCCGAGATCGTTATAAGCAGCAGGCCGGTCAAAAGGTCGCCTTTCTTCCGCAAGGGAGAAAAATTGTCGGATGTCGTCTCCTTTGCCGCCATACCGTGTTTCATGAAAGATAGTGATAAACCGCTGAAGGCAGCCATTGCGGTTGTCTCAAGGAAACCCGGCGCCTTCGGCAAGGAGGAGCTCAAGCT
>CP070698.1:1754868-1762707 GCA_020349685.1 bacterium | reverse complement strand
TCCAGGCCTTCACGGGAGCCTCACCGGCGCTAAAAAGCGATGGCACTCTCTTCATCGGGCGCTTGTACGGGAACCTGTATGCCCTCAAGACGGACGGGGGCGGCCTCAATTCATCTTCCCCCTGGCCCAAGTCCAGGGGCGACAGCCGAAACAGGGGGCACGCTCCGTAACCCCGGGGGTCAGGGAGTTGGGCAACCCACTCTCAGAAAAGGTACGCCTCTACTGAATGAAATCTGATTTGCCAGGGAATGGAAATCCCGAAACGCGGTCACCACAACGGAGCAACCGGCCGCCATCGACCGATGTTTCAGAGACTGCTATGGCCCGCGGAGGACATCCCGCGGGCGTCCCTCCATGATAGGGAGCTTTCTTTGCCCCTCGGTGACCGCCAGGTCGCACTTGGCCATTTCGATCCTGAGAAGCCCCTCCCAGAAGCTCGCTCTGCTGGAGGCGGGGTCGACGGTGGTGTTCAAGGGATATTTTCTGTAGATCACCCGCCATTCCGTGTCCTTGCCGCTGTTACCCTGCTTAACGGGGGACTGGAAATAGCTCCAGATGATGACTTCCTTGCTGGTTATAAAGATCTCCAGGTGATCCCGGCTGAGGTTCTGGATGTTGGCCCGGATGACGATCTTCTTCTTGCTCTCGAGGACCTGCATGGGAAAGACGCTGTCCCGGATGTGTCTTCCAGAGCCCGAAGCCGAATGAAAGGTTGTGCCGGGCGGGTGACCGGAGGGTACAAAAAACCCAGGCATATTACCACCGAAGTTTCCGGATTCCAGGATTGTGCTTCGTTCCCTTTCCTCTTTCATTTTCGCTGCCCCCCTCGAATACTTCCCCTTTGCTTGATAGGATCGATGAGAAAAATGCGGGAGAAGGTGTGAACCTTCCCCCGCTCCGTCCATAAGTGTCCCAGGATAGCCACTCTGATGATACCCCGGCCCCCCCAAGATTCGGGTGGCTTCAAACTTCCGGGACATTTATAGGATCATGTAAGGGAAACGTCATGCCGGGATCATAATTTGTGATTCCGGACATGATGTAGTGAAAATTATAACATAACATTAGGCTTTTTCAGAAAAAACACTTTTTCAAGCGGGTTAAATGCGGGAAGCGGATTTCCATCAGGAGGTGGGCAGGCTGAAATAGAAAGTTGCCCCGGAGCCGCGGGTCGACTTCACCCAGATCTTGCCGCTGACCTGCCGGATGATGCGCCGGACGATGGCCAGCCCCGTACCGGAACCGTCACCCCTGTTTTGATCCACCCGTTCGAAGAGTCCGAAGATCCTGTCGTGCCACATCGGGTCGATGCCGATCCCGTTGTCGGTGACGAAGAAGAGACTGTGATTCTCGGCCACCGCTTCCTGGGGATGGGGGATCATGCCGATCTCGATCACCGGAGTGACCCCGTTCCGGGTGAATTTGAGGCTGTTGGAGACCAGGTTCGAGAAGATCTGGTAGGCGCGGCTCTCGTTCAACTGGATCTCCGGGAGGTTTTCCTGCACGATGATCCTGGCTCCCGACCCTCTTATCCTCTCCCACTGTTCAGCCTTGATGCGTTTGATCAGGGAGTCGAGGTCCACGCTGCCCGTCTCGGGGGGTTCCGCGCGGACCTGGGAATACTCGAGGAGGTCGTCGAGAATGCGCTCGAAACGCTGCAGAGTGACGGTGGTCCTCTCCAGGAGATGCTCCTGGTTGTGGTTCAGCTTTCCGGGCAGGGTCCTGCTCAGGAGGTTGAGGTACCCCTGGGCGCCGATGAGAGGGTTCTTGAGGTCGTGGGCGGCCGTATAGACAAAGGCTTCGAGCTCTTCGTTCTTTTCCTGAAGCTGGTCCATGTAGATCTTCAATTCTCTGACCATGGCGTTGAAAGTTTCGGCCAGGACCTTCACCTCCTCCGTGCCCTCGACCCTGGCCCTCGCGGTGAGGTCACCCTCCCGGATCCTCTTTGCGGTTTCGCTGACGCCTGAAAGAGGTCCTGTGAGACTGTCTGCCAGGAAGTAGGTGGAGGCCACAACGAAAAAGATCCCCACGATAATGAGTATGAGGGACAGGAGGTTCTCGCGCCTGTACCCGCTGAAGACCTCGGCCGCGTCGCGCTTCACGACGAGCCCCCAGCTGGTGTCAGGGGATACCTCGATGAACCGGTATGCCGCCAGGACCGGGACACCGCGGTAGTCCCTTGAGGAGATGATCCCCTCCTC
Source organism: bacterium (assembly GCA_020349685.1). GTDB lineage: Bacteria > BMS3Abin14 > BMS3Abin14 > BMS3Abin14 > BMS3Abin14 > JALHUC01. The sequence continues at coordinate 1,760,506 of CP070698.1, read as the reverse complement.
ACGGCTGGCGGCCAGCCGTGCCGGTTCCGCTGGGATCCGGTATTCGAGAGGAACCGCCTCCCCTTTTTCCGGAAGGGGAAACTTGAGCGGGGTGAGAATGCCTGCCTGGCTGTCCACAAGAAGGGCTTCGCCCGTCTTTCCAAGGCCGCCGCCGGTGTGGAGCAGCGGCTCGAGGAAGTGGCCGGTGTCGATATGCATGAGAAGGGCCAGACCGCTCTCCTCTGCCCCCGTTGCACGGATGGAACGGGCTATGTGCATATCGAGATCGTGTCCCTCGGGGTGACGCCAGATATTCACCATATAGCCTCTCAAGGAGGAAAGGTCGGATAGGCCGGTCACATCGTCAAAAATATAGTATCCTTGAACGGTTTCGTCGGTTGATACCATGACCACGCCGGAATGAAGGTCCACGAGATCGATCCTTTCGTAGGCCTGGTAGCTGTTCATCATGATGTCGATGTGCTGCCTGATCTCCCTGTATTCTGCCCCCCTTCTGATCCTGGCCCAGAACTCCTCATCGGTCTTTCCGGCCGCGGCGACCTGGTGGAATTCCTTTTCAACCTTGGCGAGGGAGGACTGGATAACCGGGCTTTCGGCCACCACATTGAGATCCGCTTTGCGTTCCTCGATCCAGAGGATCAAACGTTCCTTTTTCAGGTCTGCCGTAAGATCAAGGGCCCTGAAAGCCTCTCGCTGTCTTTCCTTGAACCTTCCCTCGAAAGAGGCCAGGGGTAGACCGAACCTCTCGATGGCCTGGTCCACCACGAGGATCGCCACGAAAAGCAGGCCGAAAAGGAGAAATATCCTCATCCTCAGGGTTGACAGGAGGTTTTTCAAGGCTTCCATAATAAATGCCTGTGTGCTTCTCGACTGTCGGGCGATGGAACGCGGCCCATGGTTTTAAGAGCCTGTCCTTCCTTAAAATCATTACTAATAAATATAGCAGGTAACATTACAATTAGAGTCGGTGCGGGTCTGAAAAGTTTAAAAGCAGGGCAATGTCAGGGGAGGTGGAACCTTCGGGCGATCCCGGAATTGTGCTTCGCCGTGCAGTGCCGGGATCGGTGGGGGGGATCAGGTCCGGCGAAGGAAGGCGTAGCTCAGGGCACCGAAGTCGCATCCATCGACGCACGAACCGCACAGGATGCACTCGGTGTTTTCCATCTGGCCTCTTTCAACCATCCCTTCCACAGGGAGGCTCATGGGGCAGTTCCGGGTGCAGGTGTGGCAGTGGGAGCACTTTTCGGAGGTGGCCGCCAGTCTCAGGGATGGCCATTGAAAGGCGTTCCTGAGACTCCTGCCGAGGATCATGAACGGCGCCATCCAGCACAGGTGGCGGCAGAAGGACCGCCTTCCAACGATCATCGCGGGCAGGACGATCAGGACCAGAAGAACCACCAGGTAGGCGATGAGGCCCTGGACATTGGAGATGGAAAGGCCGTAGAGGGTCTCGTAGAAAAAATCCACCCTCTCATAGCCGCCCCTCCTGACGGCGAGGGCTGCGATGACGCCGATCCAGGGCACCCAGATCAACCACTTGATGAAGCCGCCCCTGGACACCCTCCGGTCGTTTACCTTAAAAAGGGCTTCCTGGCATCCCGCTCCGGGGCAGACCCATCCGCAAAAGGCCCTTCCCAGAACCAGGGAGCTCAGGAACTGCAGTCCGAACATGATGAAGCTGCCGTTGACGACACCCTGCGCGGCGGCCTGGAGGATGAGGGCCGGCGAGAAGTAATAGAAGGTGGCCGGGAAGAGGAAAAAGGACATCAGGATCAAAGCTGTTCTTATCCGTTGCCTGGTCTTCATAACCGTGCAGCCCCCTTTATGGCCGGTCTCCTCCCAACGCAGAAGACATACCGTGAATGTTAGTGAATCGGGGTCGCAGATTCCAGTGATTTATGGGTAAGGCGCAGGCATTCTTCCTGGGATCACCAGGGGGAAGGAATGATCGCAAGATCAATTGCACCGTCCCCCCTGAAAGTCCTATCGGAGCCTTACTGTCAGCCGATCCCGGAGGAAAGATACATTTGTGACGGCGGGAAAAATCCCGGTTCGCCGAGTCGGGTCTGTGGGGTCTTCCGGTAAATGGACAGGCATCCCCTGGCGTGGTTGAATAAAAGGGGAAAAACCCATGGCCGGGGCCCGGTTTCAAGACCTTTTAAAATCGTTCAAATTTTGAGAAGGTAAGACCTGAACTCTGAGGCCGGGGGAGGGCCCTGGATCCCAAAACGAAAAAAAATATAAATGGTACAATAAACCTATCTGGAAACTGCTCGAAAAGGGGGAAGGTGATGAGCCCGTCAAGCAGAGGATTCCCGTCTTTAGTGTTTCTGGCGCTGTCCGTGTGTTTGTTCTTCCTTTCCACGGGTGTGGCCGAAGCCCAGGACCGTTTTGTGGACAACGGGGACGGCACCGTAACCGACACAAGGACCGGCCTGATGTGGGCCCAGACGGACAACATGGGCAATATCACCTGGCAGGACGCCAAACTCTACTGTGAAAACATCATCCTGGGTGCCTATGCTGACTGGCGCATGCCGACGATCAAGGAGCTGGAGTCTCTCTTTGACCACGACCAGGACCGCCACGAGACCATCTGCGGAAAGAAGGTCCGGTCGGCGCCTCAGGTGGAAATCACCTGCGGTTTCGTCTGGTCCTCTGAGGTCGAGTCTGTCTCGGAGAGGTACGCCATCTCGGCGCTGGCCTATGACTTTGCCAGGGGATACCGGTATTCCGCCCGGAAGACCCAGTACCGGGGCTACAGGGCGCTTCCGGTGAGGAATGCGGAATAGATAGAGAATGGAAAATGGAAAATAGAGAATGGAAAATAGAAATTAGAAAATGGAGAACAGAGAATAGAGAATGGAGGTCGATCTATAGGAGCCGGAGGGTAATCGGGAAAAGCTTTTCGATAGTGGTCAACGTGTCTGTAGGGACAAGGTGAAAGATCTGAGGAGTTTGTCCGCCTTTATTTTCTATTTTCCATTCTCCATTTTCCGTTTTTTATTTATCTGCTTTCCCACGGTTCCGGCCTGAATTCCCGTGTGGTGCAGGTGCCATGCCTGGGGACGTAACGCGAGCAGACGGAGGGGCGGAAGCTGTCACCCATGTGGTAAAGGGCGCAGAACGGCCTGGAGTCGTTCCCGTTGATGAACATGAAGGGGCACATCCTCAGGCGCACACCACCGTGGTACCAGCAGCTGTAACCCCGGTTCCCTGTTCCCAGACCGGAGGGGCTGTAAAACCTTGCCACGGGTGCCTGCGACTGGACCCATCCTCTGTAGACGGAGGCGCTCACGGAGCCGGGCCGCATGGATGTGCAGCAAAAGCCGCATCGCATGCACCCCCAGGACTCCACCGGAATGATCCGGGTCGCGAGGACTTCCAGGTCGAGGCTTTCACCGATGTGCTGATAGGATTCAAACAGGGCCGTCAGATGAGGACGGGACAGATCGCCGTGTCTTTCCTTTATCTGGCGGAAGGGAAGGAAGTCCCATGCCAGTATTGCATGGAGACGGTCTGGCAGCAACTCTTCCAGAGTCTTCAAGAACCTTTCCATGATGCGACCTTTATGAACGCCCCCACTCTGGAAGCATGACAGATAAACTCTATTATCGGGACTGGCCGCTCTGGATCATTCTTCTGCCTCGGCAACCTTTTGCACGCCGGCCAGCGCCCTCTCCTTTTCCATCTCAAGGGTCAGGAAATAACTCAGGACCGTCCTGATGCCGACCACGGCCCCCAGAATGCCTACCTTTTCCCAGGTGGGGCTGGACACGGAGCTGATGATATCGGCAGCGATGAAGATCTCAAGACCAAGGAGAAGGTGGGCGCTCAGCTCCTGGCGCATGCTCGCATCCATGGCGATACTGGTCCTGGCGCCTCCCAGTTTGTCCTTCAAAAAAGCGATGATGGCCTCCACCGTTCCCCATAGGACAACCGCTACTCCGATGAGGCTGATGCCGAAACTGACGTGCTCGATAATCCTGTGCAAAAGGTCTGTCACGGGATCCTCCTTGAGATGAACATATTAAACCGGGTACCGGTGCGATGTCATTATAGCAGAAAGGGGAAATTCCGGGACTCGTAACTCGTGACTCGTGATTCGACATGGTGAATGCCCTGATATAGTTAAGGGGATTTACGAATCACGAATTACGAATCACCAATCACGGCATTTTCAAGGCACCGGCACAAAATCCCCTGTCTGGCAGATAGGCGGGTTGGGCGCGAAGCGGGAGCAGGCCCTGGGACGATGGTGGCGGCCCAGGTGGTGGATGCAGCAGAAAGGTTTTCCGTCCATCCGGTTGAGCAGGAGGAAGGGGCACATCCGGAGCCTGACGCCGTTGTTGAACCAGCATGTGTACGAGGAAGGGGTGTCCTTTCCCTTGAAGGGACTGTAAAAATAGGCCACCGGCATCCCCGACCTCTCCCACCTGCGCCAGGTCCTGCCGGAAACGGCCCCGGGTCGCAGATAGGTGCAGCAGGAACCGCACCTGAGGCACCCTCCCGAATCCGGGGGGGGGATCTCCATTAATGAGAGGGACTCCATATCCAGGAGATCGTCCAGGCGCAGATAAGCCTCGAGGAGAGCAATAAGCGGCGTGTTGGGAAGGTCACCGTGACGGTTCTTCACGGAGCTCCACGGAATAAAATCCCAGGTCAGGATATGGTGCAGACGTTCAGGAATTTCTCTCCGAAGCGACAGGAGATAATTATCCAACTATTCACCCCCAATATACCCGTCTGGAAAAATTCTAACAGAAACAGGGGAAAAAATGAAAGGGGGTGGGAGAAACTGAATTCCGCTGGCGTTTCGGTTCACAGGAATAACCCCTTTTCCCCTTCCCCTGGCTCCTTTATTATCGTTACATGATCACCTCGAGGCGGGTCATTAAAACCTACTACACCATCACCGCGCTTTACACGCTGTCCGTGTCGGTCATATGGGGGATCAACACCCTGTTTTTGATGGACGCCGGATTGGACATCTTCGAGGTGATGGTGGTCAATGCCCTTTTTACGGCGGGGATGGTGGTCTTCGAGGTGCCAACCGGGGTTGTCGCCGATACCATCGGCCGGAAAGCCTCTTTTCTCCTGTGCATCTCTGTCCTGTTCGTGACCACCATCCTTTATGTGGCTGCGTCAAGCTTCCGTTGGGGAGTGGGCGCTTTTGCCTTGATATCCCTTTTCATCGGTCTCGGTTTCACCTTTTTTACCGGGGCAGTGGAGGCGTGGCTTGTCGATGCGCTGGACCACACCGGTTACGACAAACCCCATGATCAAGTCTTTGCCAAAGGCCAGGCCGTTTTTTCAGCGGCCATGCTTGTCGGAACCGTGGGAGGCGGAATGCTGGGGCAGGTTCACCTGTCCTGGCCCTATGTGGCCAGGGCGGCGCTTCTCGTCCCCACCTTTTTCATCACCGTCCTTCTCATGAGGGATCTCGGTTTCGAGGGCCGGCCCCTGAGTGTTTCCACCTTCGGTGCCGAGGCCAGGAAGGTGTTTCTGGATGGTGTGAGGTTCGGCTTCAGCCAGCCTGTGTTGAGACTGTGTGTCCTGGCCGCTTTTGTCGAGGGTCTTTTTTTCATCTACGGCTGGTACTCCTGGCAGAGGTATTTTCTGGATCTTCTGGCCCGGG
>CP070698.1:1744923-1754768 GCA_020349685.1 bacterium | reverse complement strand
TTCTCGGCCAAGGCACTACTTTCCATTTTACACTTCCTCTAGCCTGAGGCCGAGAACGCAGCACGCAGGACACAGCACGCAGCAGGCGAACGGGTAAAAAGTAATTCTTCCAAGTGCGGAAAAGCATTAACGCAGAGGGCGCAGAGGCGGCCCGCTGGTAGGCCGCACGTCCCGCAAAGGGCCGCCTCTGAGTCCTCTGTGTTCAATTGCCATCATCGCTTTTTCAGCTAAAAAAATAGGCCGCATCAAGCGGCCGGGTGTTTTACTGCGTTCTGCGTTCTGTTTAAATTCAGGCACAAAATAACCGGGTCACCCCGGTCTTTCTTTGGACTTTGGGCTTTGGACTTTGGACTGGTTCAATGATCCCAGCGGGATCATTGAACCATGGCCACCCCGTCCAGGTTCGTCATGGCGTTGACCACCCTCGTCAGGACTTCCACCACGTCCGGGTCGAACTGGGTGCCTGCGCACCTTCTCATCTCCAGAAGGGCCTCCTGGATGGTGAGGGGGTTGCGGTAGGGGCGTTTCGTGGTCATGGCGTCGAAGGCGTCCGCGGCGGCCAGGATCCTGGACTCGAAAAGGATGTCCTGATCAACGCATCCGTTGGGATACCCCAATCCGTCCATCCTCTCGTGGTGCTGGAGAACGCACTTCTTAATCCTCTCGTCGAAGTCAATGGGTTCCAGGATCTTGAATCCGGTGAGAGGGTGATCCTTGATCTTGTCGTATTCCTCCGTATCAAGGGTCGTCGGTTTGTTCAGGATGCTCAACTCGATGGTGATCTTCCCGATGTCGTGGAGGACCGCCGCCTGCTGGAGAGCCTCCAGCTGATCGATATCGAGGCCCATCTGCTCGGCTATGAGCAGCGAGTATTGCGTGACGCGTTCCGAGTGTCCTTTGGTGTAAACATCCTTGGATTCCACGGCAACGATCAGGGACTGCACCATGGAAAAGTACCCACGCTGCAGCCTTTCGAGCAGCAGTGCGTTGTTGATCGCCATGGCTGTTTCCGAGGCGATGGTGGCGAGAAGGGTCCTGTCCTCCTCCCTGAAGAGGGTGTTGTCTCTTCTGTTGATGAGGGAGATCACCCCGATAAGTTCATCCTTGATCATTATGGGTGCCGATACGGCTGTACGCCGCCTGTAACCGAGCGAACTGAAGGAAGGGAAACGGTTCTGATCGTCGAAATCAGATACAAGGAGAGGTTTCTTATTGGACGCCACCCAGCCTGCGACTCCGCTGCCGTTGGGGATGGTCCGCCTGATACCGCTCTTCGCGCCTGTGATCCCATGGGAGAATTCGATCACGAGATCGTCCGTGCCAATTTCGGGAAGCATCAGAAGGCCGACCTCCGCTTTCAGCAGTTCTACGGGAAGGGAAACGGCCATTTTGTAGATCTGTTTCTTGTCGTGTTCCATTCCCAGCATACGGCTGATCTGGTTCAGGGCCGAGAGACGGTTGATGGCCTCGTTTAAACTGACGTTGATCTGCTCCAGGTCACGGTTGAGCCCGGAGACCATCAGGTTGGCCTGCCTGGTTTCATTCAGTTGACGCTCAAGCTGACGCGACAGGGTCTCCTTTTCCAGCAGATGGGCCATCTCCTGTTTCTCCATGGCGGTCATCTTCTGCCGGTAACTCTCCACCCTTTTCTGTTCAAGAAGGGCCTCCGCCATAAAGGCGATGCGGTTGGAGATATGGGAGAGGATAGGTACAGGGGAAGAGGGGATGGAAGACAGGGCCGCTTTATCGTGAGAATCTTCCGCGGCCCGATTCAGCCTGCGAAGATAGTTAAGGGTGTAGGCGAGGCCGCCGCCCGAAAGAACGGCGAGGATAAGCAAAAGAGTGGTGAAAAGACCTGATGTCATGTCATTTTACTTCCTGATCCGGCAAAGGAGCGGATTTGAAGGCACCGTGTCTCCCCCCCTGGGAAGAATATCATCAAGATTTCAGAATTGTACTTATAACAGAATACGTGGTGCCGCGCAATAAAAGGGGAGGAGCCGTGACCCGTGACTCGTTATTGGTGAATCGGAAACCCAGAGAATATAATGTGTGATAAACCACACATTCCATCATAGAGAATTCCCAACAACAAATTCTTTTGTTCTTGATAAGATCAATTTATTACTTGACATCAAAATATGCAGGTAGTTTCCTTGCACGAATCACCAATCACGAATCACGAATCACGGATTGCTGCCTATGCGTTTCCAATGGCACATATTCATCGCTGCCCTCGGGCTCGCCTTTATTCTGGAGGGACTTCCCTATTTTTTGGGACCTGAAGCCGTAAAGAAGCTTGTCGCCAGGATCGTCGAACTTCCGACATCCTATCTCAGGGGCTTCGGCCTCGCCGCTATTATCGCGGGCCTTGCTCTTGTCGCCCTATCCCGCCTGCTGGCGTGAACCTGCAGCAGCAATTCCGGATTTCGAATTGAGGATCGACAACGGGAGCAGGGCCTGAGTCCAGAGGGTCGTGAATTGGTGCCGGAGCCGGTTTTTAAGACAGTCTTCAATCCGCCATCGTCAATCCGCAATTATCCGATTTTGTTGGTCATCATCCTGATAGCGTTTGCCGTCTCACCCCTGCCCGTTCTCGGTGAAAGCTCCCCCACCGTCCGCCTCCTCCTGGGTCAAAACCTTCCAAGGGCGGTCATCAGCGGTGATTCCCTGCTCATTGAAAAACTGGAAGAAGGGATCTGGCAGCCTGTCATCGGCCGTGTCCGGATGGCAGGTTTCAGTCCCTGGCGTGCGGGCGTGCGGCTGGAAGGATCCCATTCAGAAGAATCCCTTTTCAGGGTCAAGGCCGATAAAGGGATGCTTCAATACGCAGGACTCCGGAGAAGAGGATATCTCACGGTTCGAAACAGTTCCGGTGGACTGATGGTCGTCTCCCACCTGCCCCTGGAATCCTACCTTGCCGGCGTTGTCAACGGCGAGATCGACTCCTCATGGCCTCTGGAAGCCGTTAAGGCCCAGGTTGTGGCCGCAAGGAGCTACGCTCTTTACCAGATGAGCCGCGGATCTGTTTATTTCGATCTTAAAACCGATGTCACGGATCAGGTTTATGCCGGCGTTCACTCGGAGGATGTCCGGGCTTTAGAGGCGGTTGAAATGACCCGTGGGCAGGTCCTTTACAAGGACGGAGAGCTTATCCAGGCCTTCTTCCACTCATCCTGCGGCGGGAGCACCACCTCATCCCTCGATGCCTGGGGTGTGGCACGGCCGGCCCATGAGTCTGTCACGTGCGGAACCTGCCAGGATGCTCCGTACGCCCGCTGGAACCTGCCCTTGAGCGCGGGGGAGATCGTGGAGGCTGTACAGACCCTGGTCCCGCACCTTTCAAGCCTGCGTTTCATGGGCATTCACAAGAGATCCGGCGACGGCCGGGTGAAAACCCTCTATCTTGAGACCGGAGAGGGCCGTGTTCTGGTCGATGCCGGAGAGTTCCGAAAACAGATAGGCTACAGGCGGCTCCTGAGCACGCGATTTGCCCTGGGAAAGTCGGGAGAAAGGATCATCCTCACAGGAACGGGTTACGGCCACGGTGTCGGACTGTGCCAGTGGGGGGCGCGGGGCAGCGCGTCGAGGGGAATGGACTACCGGCAGATTTTGAGGAAATATTACGCAGGCGCGGAAGTTCGTCGCGCCTACTAAAGTACGCAGCACGCAGAACGCAGCACGCAGAATAAAATCCAAATCAAAACACAATAAGTTGAAAAAGAATAATGCCACGTCAACTGATCCATTTAACTAATATCATGATTACAAGTGGCGTTGAGTGTTCCCCTGCGTCCTGCGATCTGCGTGCGGTGGGAAAAGATCTTCTCCTGCGTGCTGCGTGCTGCGTCCTGTGTTCTTCCGGGAGGGAATGTGACCCCTAAGAAGCCCCTGTCTCTCGAGATGTTCGATTATTCCCTCCCAGAATCTCTCATCGCCCAGAGGCCTTCCCGCGCGAGAACCGGGTCGAGGCTGCTGCATCTCGACAGGCAGAGCGGAAGCATCGGTCACCACGGTTTTTACTCCCTTCCCGGCTTTCTAGCAGAAGGAGACCTCCTTGTTCTCAACGACACAAGGGTTTTTCCTGCGCGCCTCACCGCCAGGAGAGAAACGGGCGGCGCGGTTGAGATCTTTCTCTTGAAGCTGCCTGCGGAAGGGGAAGAGGTCCCCTGTCTGGTGCGTCCGGCCCGCAGGGTTCGCGAGGAAGACAGCGTGGTTCTGGATAACGGGCGCACTCTGATCATCCGGCGCCGTTCAGAGGGTTTTACCGTCACAGGAAAGGATACCGGCCTTGACGAGGCTGTTGAAAAATTAGGCCAGGTTCCCCTCCCGCCCTATATCCATCGCAGGAAAGGTTTCTCCGATGAAGAAGACCGGGAACGCTATCAGACTGTTTATGCCAGTCGCCCGGGGGCTGTTGCCGCTCCCACTGCCGGTCTGCATTTTGACGAGGATCTCCTTGCCCTCATAAGGGAAAGAGGGGTTTCCATCTGCAATATCACTCTCCACGTGGGACACGGCACGTTCAAGCCGGTCAGGACCCCGGATATCACTGCCCACCGCATGGAGGAGGAGACATACATCGTACCGCCCGAAACAGCGGACATGATCGAGAGCGTCAAAGGGGGAGGCGGAAGGGTCATTGCCGCAGGCACGACCGTTGTCCGGACCCTGGAATCGGCCTTCGACGGCAACCGGGTCAGAGCAGGAGAAGGGTCGAGCCGTCTTTTCATCTACCCGGGTTACCGTTTCTCCGTGGTGGACGCACTGCTGACCAATTTTCATCTCCCCCGCTCAACACTGCTCATGCTGGTGTGTGCTTTTGCCGGCACCGACCTCGTGATGACGGCCTACAGGGAGGCCGTGAAGAAAGAATACAGATTCTACAGTTACGGGGACGCCATGTTCATCGAATAAAGACCCGGTTCCTTACTTCGATGAACATGGAGATCTCAGATCTCAAATCTCAGATCTCAGAGAAACCTCGAGAAAAATTTGCTTTTTTTGAGATTTGAGATATGAGATCTGAGATTAAAAGCGTACCCCTGTTTACTTGAGATGTGAGATTTGAGATATGAGATTTAGTCTGGTCGCCACCGACGGCAACGCCAGAGCCGGGATCCTCGACACTGCCCACGGTTCCTTTCCCACACCGGTTTTCATGCCCGTGGGTACCTACGGTGCAGTAAAAACAGTCACCCCGGACGAACTTGAGGCCGCCGGTTCCACCATCATCCTCTCCAACACCTATCATCTGTACCTGAGGCCGGGGTCCGATGTAATCCAGCGTGCCGGGGGGCTCCACAGTTTCATGGGGTGGAACGGCCCCATCCTCACGGACAGCGGAGGATTCCAGATCATGAGTCTCTCCGAACTGGCGCGCGTTACAGAGGAAGGGGTGGACTTCCGTTCCCACCTCAACGGGGACAGGCACAGCATCACCCCGGAACTCGCTGTTTTGATCCAGGAGCAGCTGGGAACAGACATCGCCATGTGCCTGGACGAGGTCATCGATCCGCTTTCGGATCGGGAAACCGTGGCTAGGGCCGTGGAAAGGACCAGCAGGTGGGCTCGAAGGTGCCTCCTCGCCCGGAAAAGAGAGCGCATGGCTCTTTTCGGGATCGTCCAGGGCGGAACCTTCACCGACCTGAGAGTCGAATCATCCCGGGGGCTGGTGGAAATGGGGTTCGACGGGTACGCTGTCGGCGGGCTCGCCCTCGGGGAATCCAGAGAAGACACGTGGGAGGCGGTCACCGCCGCAGCCGCGGTCCTTCCGGAAGGACAACCCCGTTACCTCATGGGTATGGGGACCCCCGAGGATCTCCTCAAGGGGATCGAGCTGGGTATGGACATGTTCGACTGCGTCATGCCCACGCGGAACGCAAGGAACGGCACCCTTTTTACGAGTGAGGGAAAGCTTTCGGTAAAGGTGAGCGCGTTAAAGGAAGACACGGGATCTCCCGACCCGGCGTGTTCCTGCTACACCTGCACGCATTTCAGCCGGGCCTACCTGAGACATCTGTACACGACAGGTGAAATGCTGGGATTTCGGCTTTGCACAATCCACAATTTGAGTTATTATCACCAACTTGTATCCGGGGCGCGGAAAGCGATCCTGGCTGGTTCTTTTGCCGACTTTAGAGAAGAGGTGGGTAAAGGGTGGCGAGCGGGTGAAGCTTTCGATTCCCAGGATTCCCATCGGTGAGGGAGCAGATCCCTGGATATTAGAAATTAGAAAATGGAAATTGGAACAATCGCAACAATTTTTTTATCACCTCCAATCTCCAGTCTCTGGTTTCAATTAAATTCAAGACGGCGCTGATGCCGTTGATTAAGGAGGAAAAAATGTTTACAGGTATTGCTTATGCCGCCCAGCCAGCGGGAGGACCAGGCGGTCTGGGTGCCTTCTTGCCCATTATCGTTCTTTTCGCCATCTTCTATTTCCTGCTCATACGTCCCCAGCAGAAAAGGGCTAAAGAACACCAGGCCACACTGGATGCGCTCAAGGCGGGAGACACGGTCATCACAAATGGCGGTCTTTACGGGACCGTGATCAAGATCGACGGGCACGTCGTTACACTGCAGTGTTCCGACAAGGTCCGGGTCAAGGTCATCAAGAAATCCATCTCCGCGAAGGTCGATCCATCCACTCTGGAGGGCGACGAATAACAAAGGGTATTGATCGGTATCAGGAGGAAAAATGCGCATCAGAGTGAAAGCAAGGCTGATCATTGTATTGATCGTCCTCATCGGCGCCCTTGTCTCGGTGACACCCTCGCTCACGGATACACTTCCCGGATGGTGGAGCAGGATCCTGCCCTCCAAGGCCGTCCAGCTCGGGCTGGACCTGAAGGGAGGCATGGAGCTGCTCCTCGAGGTTCAGACCGAGGAGGCTGTCAACAACGGCCTGACCAGGATGGCCAGCGATCTGAAGACCACGTTCAGAGGTGAGCAGATCCGTCTCAGGAGAGCCGAAACGACCGGGTTCAATCGTCTCCTGGTGGAGGTAAGAAGAGACAGGTACCGGGACGAGGCGATGGAGGTGATCCGGACCGAGTTTCCGGATACCATCGTCACCGAGGAAAGCGAGACCAGCTTAATCGTCAGCTACCCTGACAGCGAGGTCAGCCGGCTGAAGGAGAACGCCGTCGTCCAGGCTGTTGAGACGATCAGGAGCCGCGTGGACGAGTTCGGCGTGACGGAACCGACGATCCTGCGCCAGGGCGAGAACAGGATCCTCCTGCAGCTGCCCGGTGTCGAGGATCCCCAGCGGGCCATTTCTCTGGTCAAGAGAACGGCTGTTTTGAAGTTCATGATCGTGGATGAGGGAGCCTCGCCCGAGGCGGTTCCGCCGGGTGACGTTCTCCTGTACAGCAAGGAATACGATCCCGCCAGCAGGCAGATCCAGCGGATCCCCTACGTCCTTGAGGACAGGATCCTTTTGACCGGCGACACGATCAAGGATGCCAGGGTGCGCTATGATTCCCAATACGGGCAGCCCTATGTTTCCCTGACCTTCGACAGCGTGGGAGCCCGCATTTTCGAACAGGTTACGGGGGACCACGTCAAGGAGAGGCTTGCCATCGTTCTGGACGATAACGTCTACTCGGCCCCAGTTATCCAGGAACGGATCGCAGGGGGACAGGCCTCCATCACCGGTAGTTTCACCCCCGACGAGGCTACGGACCTCGCCATCGTGCTGAGAGCAGGCAGCCTGCCCGCGCCTGTCAAGATCCTGCAGAAATGGAGCGTCAGCCCTACCCTGGGATCGGATTCCATCCGAAAGGGGCTCATGTCCATTATCTTCGGTTTTTCCCTGGTCATCGTCTTCATGGTCTTCTACTTCCGGTTCTCGGGATTCGTGGCCAATATAGCCCTGATCATGAATCTGTTGGTGATCATGGCCGTCCTGGCCCTTTTCCAGGCCACACTGACCCTTCCGGGCATCGCCGGTATCGTTCTCACCATCGGCATGGCTGTGGATGCCAACGTGCTGATCTTCGAGAGGATCAAGGAGGAACTCAGGACCGGGAAGACGGTCCGGGCAGCCATCGACGGCGGTTACGGGAAGGCTCTCCTGACCATCGTTGATGCCAACGTGACCACACTCATTGCCGCGCTGGTCCTTTTCCAGTTCGGTACGGGCCAGGTCAAGGGATTCGCTGTCACACTCAGCATCGGTGTTCTCACCAGCATGTTCACGGCCATCTTCGTCAGCCGCACTGTCTTCGAGGCCTGGCTGGAGAACCGCACCCTCGACGAACTGAGTATCTGAGAGCGGGAGGCTCAATAGAATATGGACTTTATCAAACCTGACATAAACGTTGATTTTGTGAACAGGGTGCGTCTGGCCCTGATCTGTTCCCTTGTCGCCGCTCTCGCCGGCGTAGGATCGCTTGTGATCAAGGGCGGACCTCTGTACGGGATCGATTTCGCTGGCGGCACCCTCGTTCAGGTGAAGTTCGATCAGGCGCCCGACGTGGGAGAGATCCGCAGCGCCCTTGCTGAGGAGGGAATGGGTTCCTCGGTCATCCAGTCCCTTGGGGAAGACAAGGTCTCCATCCGACTCAAGAGCGCAGAGGGGCAGGCTGATACGATCTCCGATGACGTCTTTGCCGTCCTTGGCCAAAGGTTCGGCCAGGACCGCGTTACTCTCGAGCTTGTGGAAATGGTGGGTCCACAGGTTGGTGCCGACATGCGCCGCAAGGGTATGCTTTCCATCCTCTATGCCATGGTGGGGATCCTGGTCTACATCACCCTGAGGTTTCAGTTGCGGTTCGCCCTCGGGGCCTTGGCTGCCCTGATCCACGATATCGTGATCACGGTAGGTGTTTTCTCGATCTTTAACAAGGAGTTCACCCTCCCGATCATCGCGGCCCTTTTGACCATCATAGGTTATTCTCTGAACGACACTATTGTCGTTTACGACAGGATCCGCGAAAACGTCAGACGGATGCCAAAGGAGCAACTTTCCATCGTGGTCAACAACAGCATCAACCAGACTCTCAGCCGGACCATCCTGACCTCGGGGACCACCCTGCTCGTGGTCCTGTGCCTGTTCCTGCTGGGTGGAGAGGTGATCCACGATTTTTCCTTTGCCCTCATCGTGGGAGTCATAGTGGGGACCTATTCTTCCATATACATAGCCAGCCCCATCCTCCTGCTGGGCGGAAGGGGAAAGGCTGCGGCCAGGGCCTCCGCGCGTCAGGGTTAGGCTGTTTGAAGCTTCGATAAAATCCTCCCTGAGGCCCCTTGCAATGAGGTCCAGACCACCGGCCTGGCTGTACCAGGGATTTTACAGGTCCGTCTGCCATGACTGATATACTTGTCTGGGCTCTCTTCGGGAGTGTCGTGATCGTGGCCCTTCCGCTTCAGCTGCTGGGGCTGCCCGGTACCTGGCTTCTCGCCGCCGATGCTCTCGTCCTCTGGTGGCTCAAAGGTCCGGGTTACATCGATTCCAGGACCGTCATCATCCTGGCCTCCATGGCTTTTTTGGCCGAGATCCTGGAGTTTCTGACCGCGGTACGGGGAGCCCGCTCCGGGCCGGTCATCGGGGGAGCCGGAACTGCCGCAATCGCGGGCGCTTTCGCGGGGGGACTTTTCGGCGCTCCCATCCTCTTCGGGCTCGGTGCCATACCGGGTATGGCCATCGGAGCCTGGTCGGCGGTCTTCACCCTGGCCCTTGTGCGCGGGTCGACCATCACCGAGGCTTCTCGGGCAGCACTCGGGGCGATGGCAGGCAGGATCAAAGGGGCAGCTCTCAAATTGATCGCGGCGGCGGCAATGGTTGCAGTGATCATCACTTCACTGGTATTCTGAGCCCATGAGCAAAGAAGATAAAAAGT
>CP070698.1:1739409-1744823 GCA_020349685.1 bacterium | reverse complement strand
CGCCGTCTTCGAGGATGCAGTCTGATGCGATGACCGCACCCTCGGGTATATAGACTCCCTCCCCGAAACGCACATTATCGCAGACAAGAGCGTTGACGAACCTGCTGCGCCCCCCCACCGCCACTCCCGACCAGAGAATGGATGACTCGAAGACGCAGTCGGGCGAAATGTCGCATCCCGGACCGAAAACGGAATCCTGATAATGCCCCCTGGGGAGGTGAACCCCGGGACCCACCACGACAGAACCCCTGATGCGCGCGCCCCTCGAGAGGCTGGCTCCATCGGACAACCACGCGACACCTTCCGCGCATTCGGTCTTTACCCCAGGGAGGGGGATCCTCGTCTTGCCTGAGAAGATGTCCCTGTGGACGTTGCGGTAGGAATCGGGGTTCCCCACATCGCGCCAGTAACCGGAAGCCACATATCCATAAAGGGCCTTGCCCCTTTTCAGAAGCCTGGGGAAAAGATCCTTGGAAAAATCGAAGGGTTTCCCGGCCGGGATCATCTTGAGCACCTCAGGTTCCAGTACATAGATCCCGGTGTTCACGGTGTCGCTCACGACCTCTCCCCAGCCCGGCTTTTCCAGAAAACTCTTGATCAGGCCCCTCCCGTCGGCGATGACAACACCGAACTGGAGAGGGTTCGCCACGGAGGTGAGCACGATGGTGGCTGCGGCGGACCTTTCCCGGTGAAAATCCACGGCTGCCTTGAGATCGATATCCGTAACCAGGTCCCCGGAGATCACCAGTGTTGTTTCCTTGAGTGAACCTGGAGAAAACTTCACGGAACCGGCCGTTCCATAATCTGCGTCGGGAACGATAAACCGCAGCCTTGCGCGTCCTTTCCACCGATCCTGGAAATAATCCCGGATCTTTTCCGGCATGAAATAGAGGAGAAGGTCGATCTCCTCAACGCCCAGGGCGTCCAGCTTTGCCAGGATCAGCTCCAGCATGGGCTGATTCATGAGGGGGAGCATGGGTTTGGGAATACCGGATGTCAGGGGCTGGATCCGGGTTCCGAAACCTCCCGCCAGAACGACCGCCTTCATACCTTTTTTCTCCCCTTGGGATAAAATTTCCTCAAAACCTTTTTCACCTCTTCCAGAAGTTCACCCGTTTCTGTGGACTTCACCACATAGCCCTCTGCCAGCCATGATGAAAAATCGGATCGGTAGCTGCTGTAAGCCGATGAGATAATGACCGGTATCTGGGGGTGGGATCCGGACATTTTCTGAAGCAGTTCAAGCCCATTTTCGCCCTTGAGCCTGATATCGAGTATGACGAGGTCGACCCCCTCGTTCTTCAGGATTCTCAGGGCCTCTTTGCTGCCAGGAGCCGTAAAGACATCATATCCCTCGTTTTCCAATTCCAGGCGGTAAAGATCCCGGATCCCCTCTTCGTCATCGATGATCAGTATGCGCCTTTTCATAAGAACCTGTCCCCCTTCAGACTGAACATTTTCAGAGTTTGAATATCAACTCGAAAGAACCGGGTCCCTGCTCAAACTCGATCTCCTCATCGGCCAGAAACTCTCTTAACCGCCTGACCTCATCCCTGATCCGGTCTCCCGTCCAACCGGCTGGAAAGGAAAACGGGGCTGTTGCCGCAAGGCTTAAATGGATGGATGATCCTTCCTTCCGTGTGGTCACCGTCAAACCGTCCAGCCCTCCTAGCAGAACACTCACTATACCCATGATCCTGGAAAGAGCACCCGTGACCCTCTCGTAATCCAGCAGCACCAGAGGGATATCCCCCTCATCGAAAGCGATGGAGGGAGGAAGGACGGTATGAAAACAGCGGTAGGACGATATGACCTCCCCGATGAGGTGGTTCAGGTCCCAGAAGTGGCGCAGGGGAAACTCCGTCTGCATCTGGGAGATGAAGTCCTTGAGGAACTCTTCAAGCTCGCGAACGTCCTGATGCAGGGCCTGAAGTAGCTCATTTCGGGAGACCGCCTCTATCTCCGGCTTGGCGAGCTTCACGAGGTGCCCGGACATGGAGAGGACCGGATTGAGCAGGTTGTGGGCCATCGTGGCCGTAAACCTGCCTACCGTACTCTTTCTTTCCATCCTGATCAGCATACCCTGCTGAGCTTCGATAAGGGCCTTGGCTTCCTGAAGCTGAGCGACCTTCTCCTGGTAACGCTGGATGATGAGAGCTTTTTCCAGGGCGTTGACGAAGGGTTTGATAAAGCCTTCAAGAACATGAATACCCTCCATGGAGAGGGGAAGATCGGAGGCGAATTTATCGACCAGGAGGACCCCGAAATGTCCGTAGTATCCCAACAGGGGTATGGTCCCCACGCGCTCAACACCGAGGACATCGAAGAGCCATTCACTTCCATCAGGTTGTCCGGGGCGGTCGAGAACCTTCGAGGTCTGCTCGAAAAAGGCCATGGCCGCACTGTCAGACTGACCGGGCGCAACGACCAGCCGTTCCAGGAGAGGGGTCAACCGCTCGTTGTGTGCCCTGAAGTTGATAACGGCCCTTTTGACGAGATCCTCCAGACCAGCACCCTCGGAAAGGATGTCGGCCCACACGTTCCAGGTTTCCTCCTTCGAGAGGGTGCCGATGCCCGCGTATCCCCTGATGTGCTCCCCATCGGGATCAGTGAGAAGGAGAAGCGCCCTGTTGTAACCGAAAAAGTCCCCTACGGTGATGATGGTCAGGAGAAGGGCTCCGATCTCCTCGATACTGCCCGCCTCGGCCAGGAAGCTGTCGATCTGCTTTCTCACCCCGATGGTTTCCGCGAGTCGGTGACACGATTCCCGGACCTCGCAAAGGAGCGTCTCCCGTTCCGGTCCGGGGGCGGGTTCCTCCCCCACCGACGGTAAAAGATTCTCCACCAGCGATCTTTCAAAGGGCGTGAGGTAAGCGCTGTCCATGCTGGAACACCCCTGCCTGTAAAATGCGATTAGTTAATAGGATTATGATAGCACAGCTCGGAGGGGAATCCTGTTCCCAGTGTTGCCCGGGTAAGGGATCGTGCGGGCGTCTAACGGTCGGAATGGCCCTCGGCAGGTCTCATGCTCTTGACGCGGAGCTTCACCTGGCTGACGCCCTGCCAGCTCTGCACTTCGGGAACGACGGCCAGTTCCATCCTTTCAGCGAGGCGTTCGAGCTCATGGGCCTGGCGGAAGGCAATGGCCCCTATGGAGACACCGTTTTGACGGACGGTAAAGCTCAGGTGATCGCCTCCCACCACCCTGGGGTTCAGGATCTGTACGTCCCTGATGAGAACCACCGGTTCGGGGTTTCCTGCTCCGAAGGGAGAGAGATCCTGAAACTTGACGACCTGCTCCAGACCGAGCTCATCCAGGTTGGCTTGCGCATCCAGCATCATGACGGGAGTGAACCCTTCCTCGGGGACCATCTCGCGCACGACGGACTCGAACCTTTCCTTGAATTTCTCCAGATTCTCGGGCGCAACCTTCACGCCCGCGGCGTACTTGTGTCCGCCGAACTCAATGAGAAGATCGCGGCACCGCGACAGCCCCTGGAAGAGGTGGAAGTTGGGTATCCCCCTTGCTGATCCCTTGTAGATGCCGCTTTCCAGGCAGAGAAGAACGGTGGGCCGATAGTACCTTTCCATGAGGCGGGAGGCCACGATGCCCACAACACCGGGGTGCCAGTCCGCCGAACTCAGAACGATGCTGCGGTGTTCCTCTTCGATGCCGCCTGACTGGATGATTTCCACGGCCTCGGAATAGATCTTCCTCTCGATCCTCTGCCTTTCGTCGTTCTCCACATCCAGAAAACCGGCTTCCCGCTCTGCGTCCTCGCGGCTGTCGGTTGTCAGAAGGAGTACACCCCTCATGGCATCGGAAAGCCGGCCCGCGGCATTGATCTTGGGGGCCAGCCTGTAAGCCACGGAGGATGAATCCACATGGCCGGGCTGAACCCCGCAGACCTCCAGGAGGGTCCTGATGCCCAGTCTGGGCTTGAGGTTGATCTGTTCGAGCCCCGCACGGACCAGGATCCTGTTGATCCCGGTCAGGGGAACGATGTCCGCAATGGTCCCCACAGCGACCAGGTCCAGGTATTCCACAAGGGAAGGTTCGATCCCGTCCTTGAAAAAACCTGCCTCCCTGAGCCCCTTCCTCAATCCGGCGACAAGGTAAAAGGCCAGTCCGACACCGGAAAGGGCCTTATAGGGAAATGCGCATTTGGCAACGAGGGGATTTATCAGGGCCTCCGCCTCCGGAAGTTTGACAGGTGGTTCATGATGGTCCGTGACGATGACGCTCATCCCCAGGGAGTTGGCGTAGGCGATCTCATCCACAGACGAGATGCCGCAGTCAACGGTAATGATAAGACCGATCCCCTCTTTTGCGAACTTCCGGATGCTCTCCTTGTTGACCCCGTATCCTTCCTCGACCCTCTTGGGGATGTAGTAATGTGTCGTGAACCCGAGATCCCTCAAAAAGAGCAGGATCAATGAGGTCGCGGTTACACCGTCGACATCATAATCGCCGTAAACCAGGATCTTCTCTCTCTTCTCCATGGCAGAGATGATCCTCTTAACCGCTTTTTCCATCCCGTGGAGCGCGTATGGGTCGATGAGGTCAGCCAGCTGGCAGTTGAGGAATTGGGCCGCTTCTTCGATTTCGCCGTATCCCCTGTTAAGGAGGACCTGTCCGACCAGGGGCGTTGTTTCGAGGGCCTCGGCTATTCGCTGGGAGGTCCTGGGGTCCTGGGGTCGCAAGAACCACTTTTTATCTTCTTTGCTCATGGGCTCAGAATACCAGTGAAGTGATGATCACTGCAACCATTGCCGCCGCCGCGATCAATTTGAGAGCTGCCCCTTTGATCCTGCCTGCCATCGCCCCCAGTGCTGCTCGAGAAGCCTCGGTGATGGTCGACCCGCGCACAAGGGCCAGGGTAAAGACCGCCGACCAGGCTCCGATGGCCATACCCGGGATGGCACCGAGCCCGAAGAGGATGGGTGCGCCGAAAAGCCCCCCCGCGAAAGCGCCCGCGACTGCGGCAGTTCCGGCTCCCCCGATAACCGGCCCGGAGCGGGCTCCACGCACCGCGGTCAGAAACTCCAGGATCTCGGCCAGAAAAGCCATGAAGGCCAGGATAATGACGGTCTTGGAATCGATGTAACCCGGACCTTTGAGCCACCAGAGGACGAAAGCATCGGCGGCGAGAAGCCAGGTACCGGGCAGCCCCAGCAGCTGAAGCGGAAGGGCCACGATCACGACACTCCCGAAGAGAGCCCAGACAAGGATATCAGTCATGGTAGACGGACCTGTAAAATCCCTTGTGCAGCCAGGCCGGTGGTCTGGACCTCATTGCAAGGGGCCTCAAGGAGGATTTTACCGAAGCTTCAAGCAGCCTAACCCTGACGCGCGGAGGCCCTGGCCGCAGCCTTTCCCCTTCCGCCCAGCAGGAGGATGGGGCTGGCTATGT
>CP070698.1:1732593-1739309 GCA_020349685.1 bacterium | reverse complement strand
GTGGTCAGCGTGAGCGCACATCGCCGCAAGCTCCTCGAACCTAGTTCGGTTAAAAAATCTAAATGTTCCTAACAGGTTAGCAAAATCCGTACCCTCGCGGAAAAAATCCGCCACCTTTTTTGCCAGGCATAACCATTTAAATCCAACCCATTGTTTTTAAACGGTTTTTCCTGCAGCCCAGGGAGAGTGCTGATCTCAGCGCCTTTGGCATCGCGCCGAGGGGATTTGGAAAAGGGGACATGCAGGCTATTTTGTGAACGAAAATGTGTAGTTTTTTACTCAAGTTAAAGCGGCAGGTTAACCGGGAGGGCGGTTTTCCTACAGCAGCAGGAGCATTTCCGGCAGGAACAGCCCTCTTGCCGACAGGCTCTTTATCTCGCCGACAGACTTCGCGTTCGCCTCCGGCTCCTGGGAGTCCACCAGGTCCTGGCCGTTCAGTTCTCTCGTCCGGAGTTTCATGACGTCGTAGTAGGTCAGGACGTTCTCCACGTACCGGACCGGTTCGTGGCCCCTGGCGTACCCGAACCGCGTTTCCCGGTAGTGCTCGGGCACGCTGAGCAAAGGGAGGGCCTCTTTCAGAGCCGCCCACGACCCTGGATCGCGCCCCTTCAGGCGGAGGATGTCCTGAGCGTCCCGCACGTGGCCGTACCCGATGTTGTAACTGGCGAGGGCGAAGAGCAATCGGTTCTTTTCGTCATCGATATCCATAAACCGCTGATAAAGTCCCGCGAGATAACCTACCCCCGCCTCCACGCTCTGCCTGGGGTCCATGCGGTTGTCGATCCCCATCTCAAGGGCCGTCTTCTGCGTCACCTGCATGAGACCCCGCACGCCCGTGTAGCTCCTGGCCCGCGGATTGAAGTGGGACTCCTGGTAGATCACGGCCGTTATAAAACGCCAGTCGAACCCGTGCCGCGTTGATGCCTCCTCTATCATCTCCCTGTATCTCGGCAGGTGCGTCTCTACCTTCCGGTGAAACGCCTTCAGATCCACCCTGCTGAGGTTCTCCCTTTTACCGTAATACCGGGCCTTGATCCGATCCAGCGTTCCGTCCTCTGTTTTCAGGGTTAAAAAGCCGTTGATCGATTCGAGAAGTTCCCTGTTCCCCTTCCGCACAGCCCAGGCCAGCGGCTGAGGTTCGGAGATGGCAAAAGCGATCCTTATGTCCGGATGGTAGAGCCTGTTGGAAAGGGCGATGTTGGAATCGGCAACCGTGATCTCGATCTCGGAATCGGCAACCCGGCGTATCAGCTCCTCCGTGGTCACGTTGGGAACCAGGACCAGTTCCATTTCCACGCCCCGGCTCAGGAGCTCAGCGAGCCTCTCCTGGTAGGATGTTCCGGCCCGGACATGAACCGTCTTGCCGTTGAGATCAGAGATTCTCTGAATACCCTGGTTGTTGTGATGGACGATCACCTGCTGGCGCACGTTGAGGTACGGATCGGAAAAGTCCACACGCTTTTTCCGGGAAGGGACGACCGTCACTCCCGCGGCGATGAAGTCGCCCGCCTCGTGTTCAAGCTTGTCGAACATCTCGAGCCATCCCGGGGTGTCGATCTCGAGGTCCACACCCAGGTACCTGGCGTATTCGGCCGCGAGATCGTATTCGAAACCCGCAGGCTGGTCCCTGTACTGAAAGTAGGTGTTCCCGCTGTTCTGGGTGATCATGACGATGTGTCCGCGCTGGCGGATCTCGCTGAGGTCGGAGGATCTTTGTGTGGTCCGGGGTGTGCAGGAAACAGCAGCGCCGATAACCGCGCACACAAGGAGGAACGGCATCCAGGTGCCGGACGGAGAGGGTTTCATGCCTGAGGAAACCATGGCGCGCCTGCCCGGATCATGGCCGCTTGCCCTGATCCGTCAGCCTGGGATGAACGCGGCGGCCACCCGGCGGCCGCCGCGACAGGAGGGAAAGCCGCTCGATCAGGCTGGTGGCAAAAGATCCTTCTCCCCTTTGACCAGGGAACTGTACAGCGATGGCCAGTTCTCCCTGAGGCTCTCGTGGGAAAAGAACATTGACTGGCACGTCTGGCAGTAGAACCAGTCCTGCTCCTGCCACCGTTTGCTCGTAATAACGGTTCCGCAGTTGGGGCAATCCGTTGTCAGCTTCATGAAAGACCTCCCGGTTAATGACCAGATTGGGCCCCACACCCGACCCCTACATAGCAAAGTCCTTGCCTGAATGGAGATTCTTTTACTTTCAAGCACTTACGTGGATTTCCTCGGAAATGCCCCTTATTGATTGGGAAAAATCCTACCATTTTCCTGAAACATGCCTCCTATTTAGTTTAGTTTCGGGGACCCTGACCTTGCACGCCTTCTTGTGGAAGGGCGCGCCCGTGAAAAAGCGGGGGCGGACGGTGTTCCGCCCCCGCTTGTACACTGCACGGTCGAGCCGGTGTCAGTCCACCTTCTGCTGGTACCTTTCCTGGTAGTAATTCTGGATCTCCTCGAGCTTTTTCTGGTCAAACCCTTTGAGATACCACTCGTGACGCTCGTCGCTCTCCAGGTACTTCTTAACGATGGCCTCGTAGACCTCGGGCTTGCCGGCTTTTTCGGAAAGCTCCCTGGCAGCAGGCAGGTACTCCGTGTAGAAGTGCTTGGCCACCTCGTAAAGGCCGTGCCACCAGGCGTAGTCGGGTCCGGACATGGCGGCGCCGTGCCTGGCCCTGCGGCCCTCGTGGTGCCAGAGTTCCCAGTAGATCCAGTCGATCTCGTCGTTGAAATCGCCCGCGGGGATCACGCCCTCCTCGTGGAGCATCGTCCTGATCTCCTTGGCGGGGATGGCGAACTTGGTGTCGTAGAGCTCCACGAACTCGTCGAGCTGCTTGTAGAAGCTTCCCACGAAGTCGTCGGAGTGGCAGGCCGAGCATATCTGCTCCATGGCGGCCCTCTTTTTCTCCGAGTTTTCCATCTTCTTGGAGACCGGAGCCCTCAGGTTCCAACTGAGCCGTTCGCCCACGTCGTGGGTCACGTCCTCTTTGCCGCCGGCGCTCATGTGGCAAGAGGCGCAGGTCGTGGCATCGAAATAGTCCACCCCGGCCACCCACTTGGGCTGGCCCATGTTGAGCTCATCCTCGAAGGCCCTGTAAAGGATGCCGTGCTTGGATTCCTCGTAGACCTCCAGCTGGGGATGGTCGGGACCCAGGTGGCACTTGCCGCAAACCTCCGGCTTTCTCGCCTGCTCCTTGCTGAACCGGTGCCGGGTGTGGCAGGCCGAGCACGACCCCTTGGAGCCGTCCGGGTTGATGCGGCCTATCCCGGTGTTGGGCCAGGTGCTCGGATCCAGGGTGCCGTCCTTGTTGATCAGCACGACCGAGCCGTGGCACTGCCGGCACCCCACGGCCACCGCAGGCGGGCCGCCCACAGTCTGCCCCAGGAGGCCGTCGGCAGAGTTGATGATGTTGCCCGCCTCGGCGTGGTGACTGGCCTGCTGCTCGGCCATCTCTTTTTCGTGACATTTTCCGCAGTCCTTGGGCGAGACGAGGATGGCGATGGTGAAACCGTTGTGGTCCATGGCGTCCTTGTCGCCCTTTTCAGCCTTGTGGCATTCGTAGCAGCCGACACCGGCGTTCCAGTGGTTGCTCTTGTCCCACTGCTTGACGATGCCCATGGTTCCCTCGGTGTGGCACTCGAGGCATTCGCTGGTCTGCTCGGAAAACCTGGCCGCGGCGGGGCCCGCAGCCATCAGGGAACAGGCGACCAGCACAAGTAATGAAAGCAATACCTTTCTCCTCATGTGTTTCCCCCTTTCAAAGGAGTTTCTCTGTCCTTGAAGACATTTACCACCGATCTGTACAGTTCGTCGTACACCTTAACCTCCTTACCACCTCCCGTCCTCGGTCAGGTTTATATGGTCTCCGGCTGCAGGCGGCCCCCTCTTCGGGTCAGAACCATGCACCGCCTGCAGAAAGGCTCCAGGAGCACTTCTGGCCTGAGCCTATTGCCAACAGTGGAAAACAGTGCACCCCATCAAACCCTCTCCCTGCCACGACAAGTGTTTTTTATCACAAATGATGGGTGGGGAAAATTGACCTGGGTCAAAAAAGCGTGCCCTGGTTATTGGCCCGGCGGTGGATTGACATCGAGGATCCGGCCCACATATTTCAGCGTTGCCCGAAGATATTCCTCGTTAAAGGACGGGACCGGGGATCCGGTCTCGAGGAGGCGCCCCGGTATCCTGAGGCCGTCGAGGGAAAAGCCCTCCCGGACCTTGAAGCGGTACTTTTCCCTGTGGATCTCCCTTCCGACCTCCCGGAGCCTGGCAGCGTCCATGTGATAGCCGGCCATCTCGAGGCAGCTGACCACCGTGTCCGCGTCAAAGATCTCCCTCGCGAAAAAGCAGATCACCAGGGAGGAAAGCACCTGGCGCCAGCTTTCCTCCTGGACGAGGACCTCGGCCAGTTCCTGCGGGGTCAGGGCCTTTTCGACCAGGACCTTCTGGTCCACGCTGTAGCCGGCGTTGTCCAGGTGGCTGTGCCTGGCCCCCGCGAGGCAACCGGCGTGGGCGGCTGGCCCCGTGTGGTAGCCCGGCATCTCGTTCCCCCCCAGGGCGAGGGCGAACTCCTCCCCACCGTAGATGGACGAGGCGTGCTCCACACCACGGGCCAGGGCCCTGTATAGATCATTGGGCTGCTCGACGATCCTCGCGGTGGCCTCGAGGTAGGTTCTCCAGTCCCCCCATTTCAGATCCAGGCCGTCCGTGTCTGCGGCCGAGATCAGGCCCTTTTCCATGGCTTCCGTGGCCCAGGACAGGACGGGACCCGTTGTCATGAGGTCGAGTCCGAGGACCTCCGCCCTGTCGAGGAGCCGCAGAAGCCCTTCCGGATCCCCCACCCCCAGCATGGACCCCATGGCGTAGATGGGTTCGTAGTCGTAGGAGATCATGGAGGTCTTGTAGAAATACGGCTCCTCTTCGTGAGGCTCCCTGAGGGCGGCGATGTGGATGCACGCCACGGGGCAATGGGAGCAGGCCAGGCGCCTGCCCAGGTATTTCTCTGCGAAGGCCTCCCCCGAGATGTTCTCGGCCTGGTCAAAACGCGCCGCCTGCAGGTTCCTCGTGGGGAAGGCGCCGATCCTGTTCAGGGGCAGGACGTTCTGGGGCGTTCCCAGGTCGTGGTACTTCTTCATGGCCGGGGACGCCGTCGCCTCCTTGTGGATGGTTTTGTAGAGCTGACGGTACTTCCGGTCGTCGGCCACGGGCAGGGACCTTCTGCCCGAGACCACGATGGCCTTTAAATTCTTGCTGCCGAAGACCGCCCCCAGGCCCAGCCTGCCGAAGTGGCGGTAGGTCTCGGCGGCGACGCAGGCGTAGGTGACCATCTTCTCCCCGGCCGCTCCGATGCGCATGATGGTGCGCAGGCCGGTGCCCGGCTCCCTCTCCCTGATGACACGGCCCACGGTGAGGCTGCTCGTCATCCCCCACAGGGTGGAGGCGTCCCTGAAGTGCACCTCGCTGCCGTGGATGGCCAGGTAGACGGGGATCTGGCTCCTCCCCTCGATGACGATGGCGCCGTAACCGGCCATCCTGATGGCGACGGCGCTCCTGCCCCCGCAGTGGCTCTCGCCCAGGTTGCCCGTGTGAGGCGACTTGAACATGGCCACTGTCTTGGAGGCGAGGGGGAAGAGCCCCGTCATGGGACCCACGGCCAGGACGATGGGGTTGTCGGGCCCCAGGGGGTCGCACCCCTCGGGGCAGCTCTGCGCCAGGAGGCTGGTGGCCACCCCTGTGCCGCCGATCCCGGCTTCGAACAGATCCGGCCTCATCTCCACACGGTACTGTTTCGTCGTGAGGTTGATGTAAAGCACGCTGGTCAGGGGATCGTTTTTGAGCATGGTCGGGCTCCTACTTCTCCCTGAGCTGAAGCACGCCGTGGGGACAGTACTCGACGCAGTAGCCGCAGTGGACGCAGATCATGGGCTTGTTGATCTCGCTGTCCCAGTAGACCGCGCCCACCACGCAGGCCTGGGCGCAGCTGCCGCACCCGATGCACGTTTCGGCCGTGAGGTGGATGCCGCGCTTTTCGGTCCTGGTCAGGGCGTCCACGGGGCAGGCCCTCACGCAGGGAGGGTTCTCGCAGACCCTGCAGGCCACCACGATGAACCCGTGCTCCATGCCCCCGCTGGACCGGACCCCTATGCACGCCTCGGAAAGGCCGTGGCTGTTGGTGCGCCTGGAACAGGCGAACATGCAGCACTGGCATCCCACGCACCTTTCGGCGTCGACAACGGATAACTTCTTCACGGACTGAGCCCCCGGGCAGGATATATGGGAAAGTATAGCGCCTGTAATTTAGGTTTGGCCGGGTGGGTTCTTTTTTTGGCAGGAAACTGCTCTCAAAGGGGCCGGTCAGATTTTACGGCAGGGAAAGCCTCGAAGGTCAGGGCGTTCAGGTTCACTGCCCCGCCTCGTCGAGGGCCGGAGTCAGGGACTCGGTGATCGCAGGCTGGACAGGCTGTGAAGGGACCGGTTTTGCGGGCCGGCTGCGCCACTGCCAGGGGGGGACCGGATCCGGATCGGACCAGAGCCCCCGCCCGGCCGACCTGGCCGAGCTCTGAACGTCCTTGAGGATCTGGTCCTCCGGGTCGTCGGCCCCGTGCCACCATCCGAGCCCGGCGCTCAGGATCACCAGGTTGAGGTTGCTCATGTCGGGGAGGATGACCTGGCCTACCGTCCGACCCTGCTCATCGGTCTCATCGACGATGACGGTGATCAT
>CP070698.1:1724500-1732493 GCA_020349685.1 bacterium | reverse complement strand
CAGGGGCCAACGTGATCATGTGCAGCGCACTGGGTCAGGACAGCCTCGTCATGGAGGCGCTGGACGCGGGGGCGAAGGACTTCATCGTCAAACCGTTCCAGCCCGAAAAAGTTCTCGATGTCGTGGTCCGCATCCTCGATGAGACGCGGGGCGGATAAGAAAGAGTGTCCGGGGTCTGGTTCTGGTGTCTTGAAAAACAGCGGTTACGAACCATTGCCGGAACCGACCACGGTTATTTTGCCGTGCATCAGAGAAGATTGAAAAGGTGGGAATAAATTGCGCGTTGCGCATTGCGGATTGCGGATAGGAAGGATCAATTCTCAATTCGAAAATGGCAGATAGAGAGATTTGACCGTTATGGACATGTCCAAATACAAGGACCTTTTTATCTCGGAAGCCAGGGAGCATGTCCAGGGTATGAGCAGGTGCATCCTGGTGCTCGAAAAGGAACCGGGATCCGAGCAGAGCATCAATGAACTTTTCCGTCACGCGCATTCCGTTAAGGGAATGTCCGCTTCCATGGGTTACAGTCTGATATCCGAACTCAGCCACCACCTCGAGGACATGATGGATGTGGTCCGCAAGGGGCAGCTGGCGGTCTCATCAGGTGTCACCGACATCCTCCTCGACGGTGTCGATGCTCTCGAGAACATGGTCGATGCGGTCGAGCAGGACCGCAAGGTGGAAGAGATAGAGGTTTCCCGGCTTCTTTCCAGGGTCCAGAACGCGACCAAGGGAAACCTGCAGGAGGGAGAGCCCGGAGACGAGGAAGGAGAGCCTGAAAAGGCCCCCGGCCTTGACGCAGCGGTCCCGGAGGAGGGCGCCGGACAGCCCGAGGCTGCTTCCGAACAGGATGCTGACGTCGGAAAGGCCGCGGTTCTAACTCCGGATGCCCCCCGGGACGCGCCGGTGCCTCATCCGGAAATTGAGGAAGGCCTGACGGTGCGTTTCGAGATCGCTCCTGAAAGCCTTGTTCCCGCGGCCCGTGCCTACCTCGCTGTCAAGAAACTGGGATCCATCGGCCAGGTCCTCCGGACCGATCCTCCCATCGAGGAGATAAAGGCCGGGAAATATGCCGGACAGGTGACGATCCTGATAAACGGGGTGGATAAGGATGCGATCCTCAAAACCATCGGGTCCCTGGCGGAGATGGGTCAGGTCACCGTTTCGGAGCCGGCCGCCAAAAAAGAGCCTCCGCGGGCAAAAGTGGTGGAAATGCCAGGCCTCCCCGAGGCGGCCCAGGCCCCTCAACCGAAAGAGCAGGCTCCGGCTGCCACTGCCGCGAAGACCGTGCGCATCAGCACCGCCCTTTTAGATTCGTTCATCAACCTGGTCGGAGAGCTCATCGTCACAAAAAGTCGTCTTAACGATCTCCTCGCGGGGAGCGGGTCAAGAGACCTGGACCAGGTTCTGACCAGGGTGGATCACCTCGTGAGCGGACTCCACGGGGAGGTCATGAAGGTGCGGATGATGCCCCTGGAGACGGTCACGCAGCGCCTGCCCAGGGTGGTCCGCGATCTGGCCCGCAAGAGCGACAAGAAGGTTTCCCTCGAGGTTATCGGTGCGGACATCGAGCTTGACCGCGCCATTTTAGAGGAGTTGGGAGATCCCCTCATCCACCTTCTGAGAAACGCCGTGGATCACGGCCTGGAGGACGCTCCGGGCAGGGCTGCCGCAGGGAAGAATGAGACGGGACGCATCGTTCTCAGGGCCTACCGTGAAAGGGACATGGTCTACATCGAGATCATTGACGACGGCAGGGGGATGGACCTCGATGCCATCCGGAAGAAGGCGGTGGAGAAGAAGATCCTCTCCGCCGACCAGGCAAAGGTCATCAGCGATGAAGAGACGGTTATGCTCGTTTGCAGGCCGGGTTTTTCCACCGCCGCCGAGGTGACGGATGTCTCGGGGCGCGGCGTGGGAATGGACGTGGTCCAGTCTACGGTTGAGAGCCTCGGTGGATCCCTTTCCATCCAGAGCCAGACCGGTGAGGGAACGACCTTTACCGCCAAGCTCCCCCTTACCGTGGCCATCGTGAAGATGCTTCTCATCTCCCTTCTCGACCACACCTTCGCCATTCCCATCACGAGGGTAGCCCGAACCATCAGGGTCACCAGTGAGGAGGTCAATGAGAGCCAGGGACGACAGTATCTGAATCTCGAAGACGAACTGATCTCCCTGTTCGATCTGGGTGAACTTCTCAGGATCGAACGGGAAACCGACGGGCGCTCCCTGTACAACGTGGTGCTGGTGGAGGCGACGAACAGAACGGTGGGTCTGGTCGTCGACAGCGTTGTCGGCCAGGTGGATATCGTCGTCAAACCGCTTTGTTACCCCATCCAGCACCTCAAAAGGTATTCAGGCATGACCGTTCTCGGTGACGGCAGGATCGTCCCGATACTTGATCTGGGCGCCCTTTTCTAGACGGATGATTGAGGACAGGCCAACGGCCCTCCTTCTTACAGGGGAACAGGTCGCTGCTGTCGCGGAGGTTGCGGCCATCGCCGCGGCCCAGGCCGGCAGCGCCCTCTCCCGTCTTTCCAGTATCCATGTCCGCATCGCTGATCCGGAGATCGTCAGTAAAAAGATCCGGGAGATCCCTGGCCTGTTCGGGGGGCTCGATGCGCCAGCCATGGGTGTCCTCGTCCCTTTTCAGGGCGATATGGAGGGGAACGCCCTCCTCCTTTTCCCGGAGAAGGGGATCAGTGAACTGGAGGCGGTCCTGCTTCCTTCGGCGGAGGAGGATGATCTTCGCAGGTCAGCCTTCACCGAGGTTGGCAACATCCTCACGGGAACTCTGCTGACGGTCCTTTCCAGCCTTTCTGAAAAGGTCGTTGTCAGCCTCCCGCCCTTCCTTGTTCAGGATATGGCGGGCGCTATATTGGACAGTATGCTCGCGGAGATAGGCGCTTTCTCCGACGAGGTGACGGTTCTTGTCCTGGAGTTAACCGGTCCAGAAGGTGGAAGCTTGGTGCGATCGGTCCTCATCCCGGGTCAGGCAGGGATCGAACTTCTTCTGGAAGCGGCTGGAAGGCTGAGAGCCGGTTCATGAGATCCATCATTGTGGGGATAGCCGAGCTCAAGTTCGCCGAGCCACCCGACAAACTGGTCACCTACGGACTGGGGTCTTGCATTGCCATCACCCTGCACGCCGGAGAGGCGGCCCTGGGTTCCATGGCACACATCCTGCTGCCCATGGCCCACACCGGTAAGGAAAACGCTTCGCCCGGAAAATTCGCCGATTCGGCGGTGACAGCCATGGTCCGGGAGATGGGCGAAAGGGAAATAGGGCCGTCCGATCTCATCGCCAAGATCGCCGGTGGTGCCGACATGTTCGCGGGCCAGTTCAAGGGGACAGGCAGGCGCATCGGCGAGAGGAATATACTGGCTGTCAGAAAGGCTTTAAGCGACAACGGTATCGGGCTGGCGGCAGAGGATGTGGGAGGTACCGCCGGGCGGACGGTTGAGTTTGATACTCAGACAGGGGTGCTCACGGTGCGGACGCTGAGGGGGAATGTGGTGGAGCTATGAGTTATACTAGAGCAGTACTCAGTACCCAGTACCCAGTACCCAGTACCATTGTGTAAGGAATCTGTCAGAGTACCGGTTTAAAGGTGCCATTTAAAATGAGATTTTTCAAATTTGGAGTTTGAAACCTGAAATATGGAATTGCGATGGGAGATCCACCATGAATAGTGGGAAGTTGATCGATGGAAACGCGATAGCCGGGAAGGTGCTCAATGAGGTGTCGGTCCAGGCGGACCAGTTCAGTAAGGAGCAGGGGCGCCCTCCGGGCCTCGCAGTCGTTCTGGTGGGTGAGGACCCCGCAAGCTCCGTTTATGTGCGGATGAAGATCAGGGATTGCGCCAAGTGTGGAATAGAGTCCTTTTCCCACAAACTTAGCGCCGAGACGACAACAGGGCAGCTTCTCGACCTGGTGGATGCCCTGAACAGGGACCGACAGGTGGATGGCCTCCTCGTTCAGCTGCCCCTTCCGGGGCAGATCGACACCCGGACCATCCTGGATCACATCGACCCCGCCAAGGACGTTGACGGTTTTCATCCGAGGAACGTGGGCAGACTGGTCCGCGGAGACGGGGAAGTTCTGGTTCCCTGCACGCCGGCAGGGGTCATGCGCATGCTCGACGAGGAGGGGGTCGATCCCAAGGGGAAAAATGCCGTTGTGGTCGGAAGGAGCGATATCGTCGGCAAACCCATGGCTCTGATGCTCCTCCACCGCCACGCCACGGTGACGATCTGCCATTCACGAACCACGGATCTGGCAGCTGTCTGCCGGTCAGCGGATATCCTTGTGGCAGCTGTGGGTCGGGCCCTCATGATCAAGAAGGACTGGGTAAAGGAAGGCGCCGTGGTCATCGACGTTGGTATGAACTCCATCAGCCGCGAGGAGGCCCCCCAGCTGCTTCTGGACGATCCGGCCAGGATCGCGGATTTCGAAAAGAAGAATTATACCCTGGTGGGAGACGTGTCTCCGGATGCGGCCCAGGTGGCAAGCCTCATCACTCCCGTGCCGGGAGGGGTCGGCCCCATGACGAGAGCTATCCTCATGGAAAACACATTGAAGGCAGCTAATTGGAGGACAAACTAGTGCGAGGGGCGAAGGGCGAAGGGCGGGGAAGAAAGCCACCCGGTTTTTCCTTGGACTTTGGACTTTGGACTTTGGACTGAGATCGTTATGGACCGTAACCAGCTCCTCGAGATCTTGAAGCGCATCGCCTCCGGAGACCTTTCCCCCGACGAGGGACTCGCGGATCTTGTTGACTTCCCCTCGGCCGTCATGGAATACGCCCACCTGGACACCCACCGGCACCTCCGCCGGGGTGTTCCCGAAACCGTATTCGGCCAGGGCAAGACGCCCGATCAGATCCTGGGCATCGTCGAAAGGCTTTCTAATGGCGGCGACCCGGTCCTGGTGACCAGGATCTCGGACGAGGCCGCTGCCCTGGTGAAGGAGCGGTGGTCTGAAGCGGACCACGATCCTATTTCCAGGACCCTGCAGCTCGGTTCCCTCCCCCCGGCCGGCGGGAAGCCGGTGCTCGTAATGGCGGCGGGGACCTCGGATCTTCCCGTTGCCGAGGAGGCGGCAAGAACAGCGGCGTTCCTCGGCAGGCACGCGATGCGCGCCTACGACGTGGGTGTCGCGGGCCTCCACAGGCTTGCCGCTCACAGCGGCGAGATGAGGGATGCAGGGGCTATCGTCGTCGCCGCGGGCATGGAGGGCGCCCTTCCGGGTGTCGTGGCAGGGCTCGTTTCCGTCCCGGTTATCGGTGTCCCCACCAGCGTCGGTTATGGAGCGTCCCTGGCCGGTTTCACTCCCCTTTTAACCATGCTCGCATCCTGTGCCTGCGGCCTCACCGTGGTCAACATCGACAACGGGTACGGCGCGGCCGTGGCGGCGCATTTGATGTTGGGAAGCAATGCCTGATCAGGTAATGGAAAATAGAAAATAGAGAATTTAAATGCCGCACCTTTCCATTTTCCACTTCTCCATTTTCCATTCTCCCTGTAACTATGAGATCTGAGATATGAGATTTGAGATGTGAGATGAAAACCACTGGTCGTCGCATCCTCTACATCGACCCCTTTTCCGGCGTGTCCGGGGACATGTTTCTCGGGGCTTTCCTCTCGGTGGGAGTTCCACTGGAGATCATCACCGATGCTGTGGAGGCGGTGATCCCGGGGGAGGTGGAGCTTTCGGCTCACGCTGTGGCCAGGTCCGGATTGGCCGGCATCACCTGTGATGTGAAGGTTGTCGGCGGTCCCGGGAGCCGCACACTCGATCAGATGAAGGAGTGCGTGCGTGCGGCTCGGCTGCCGGATGCAGTCGTCCGGGGCGCCCTGCGGACACTGGATTCTCTCGGCGACGCCGAGCGCAAGGCCCACGGCAAACCGGAAGGCCCCGTCCATCTTCACGAACTCGGCGGTCAGGACACTCTCGCCGATATCGTGGGGGCCCTGGCTGCTCTGGATCATCTCGGTCCCGACGAAGTGCTGTGCGGCGCCGTGAACGTCGGCAGCGGATACGTTCAAACGAGCCACGGCATGATGCCTGTCCCCGCTCCGGCAACGGCCCATCTCCTTGAAGGCGTGGCGGTTTTTTCCCAGGGTCCCGCGGCCGAGTTGACGACACCCACCGGGGCCGCCATCCTCAGGGAGATCGTGGACGGCTTCGGGCCGATGGGCGCCATGACCATCCACCTTTCGGGGTGCGGGGCGGGAAGCGCGGACTTCGAGGGCTTCCCCAACCTCCTGAGGATCTTCAGGGGGGAAGAGAGCCGGGATCCGGAGGAGCACGGCGCCGTCATTATCGAGTGCGGCATCGACGACATGAGCCCTGAATACCTCGCTCCGGTTACCGGGGCTCTGCAGGCCGCGGGAGCCAGGGAGGTTCACGTAATCCCGGCCTTCACGAAAAAGGGGCGCATGGGGGTTCTCCTCAGGATCCTTGCCATGGAGGGCGAAAGGCAGTCTCTCATCGATGTTGTGCTGGAGACTTCAGGCAGTGCCGGCTTGAGGTACTGGCGGGTGGGGCGGTCCGTGCTCGAGAGGGAAACAGTTACCGTGAAAACGCCCTTCGGTCCCGTGTCCTTCAAAAGGTGGCGCACGCCGTCCGGACAGTGGAGGTTCAAACCGGAATTCGAGGATGTTCAGAGGCTTGCGGAAAAGGCCGGGATCCCGGCCGCGACGATGAGGGAGAGGGTGGTGGCAGCCTACATTTCGGAGGTCGAAAATGGACAGGAAGAAGATTGAGGAAGGGGTTCGCCTCATCCTCGAGGGCATCGGAGAGGATGTGACCCGCCCGGGGTTGCTGGACACACCTCGCCGGGTAGCGGATCTTTACTCGGAGATCTTCTCGGGGGTCGTTGAAGACCCCATGCGGCACCTGGTGCCGGTGGTGGGGGAAAGCCACGAGGAGATGGTCCTCATCCGGGAGATCCCTCTCTACTCGGTCTGCGAGCACCACCTGCTGCCCTTTGCCGGAATGGCCCACGTCGCCTACATACCCGAAGAGGGCCGGATCGTGGGACTTTCCAAGATCATCCGGGTCCTCGAAGCCTACGCGTCCAGGCCGCAGGTCCAGGAACGCTTGACCACTCAGGTCGCTGAAAGCATAATGAAAGGGCTGAGCCCCAAGGGTGTCATGGTGGTGATCGAGGCGGAACACCTGTGCATGTCCATGAGGGGGGTGCGGAAGCCCAACGCCATCACGGTCACCAGTGCGGTCCGGGGGTCCTTCAGAAGGGATGAGAGGACCCGGAGCGAGACCCTGGCCCTCATCCACGGGAACCCCCGGAGATGAGGCCTTTCAGACGCGGTCTTTCCCAGGGATAAAACCATGCGCACCCTGATCTGGCTGATTCTCGGCCTGGCTCTGTACTGGTCGCTGCGGGAGCTTTTCGGCGGCCGCTCATCGGATACGGGGGACCGGGCGGAAGCGGGAGAGGAGATGGTCAAGGACCCGCGGTGCGGAGTGTACCTTCCGGTCAGCGCCGCCCTGAAGCGGCGCATCAGGGGAAACACGGTTTACTTCTGCTCGAAGGAGTGTGAGGAAGCGTATAAGAGCGGTGTCTAGGTGTCTAGGTGACTAAGTATCTATGTATCTACGTATCTAAGTGTTTATAAACACAGGTGCTTAGTTACATAGATACTTTGTTACGTAGACACATAGTTACTTTGACACATAGTTACTTTGACACATGGTTACTTTGATACATAGTTACTTAGACACATAGTTACTTAGACACATAGATACCTAGTTACATAGATACGTAGATACGTTATTACGTAGATTCTCAGTCACTTAACTGCGACCCGTAAACTTTAAACAAAAATCAATGGAGATCCCCATGAAAAAATCCGCTGTTATATTGATCGCTCTGGCTGTTGCGGTGGTACTGAGCCCCGTCCCCGCCGCCCATGCCCTGTCGGTGGGGGCGCCCGCCCGCACCCTGGAACCGGGAGGTTTCTCCCT
>CP070698.1:1693207-1724400 GCA_020349685.1 bacterium | reverse complement strand
TCAAGGGAGTATGGGGATACCGGTCCTCAGGTTCCATGGGAAAAAAGCATGATCTCCATGATCTCGCATATTATGTGCAGGGCCATGTGGTGGACCTCCTGGATCCGCGGGGTCGAACCGCTGGGAACATCCATGCAGATATCACAGAGGGGAGAGAGTTTGCCGGGATCGCTGCCGGTCATGCCGATGGTGACCATGGACAGCAGGTTGGCCTGTTCGAGGGCTTTCAGAACGTTGGGCGATGTTCCGCTTGTGGAGATGGCCAGGAGGACGTCATCCTCCCGTCCGAGCGCCTCGACCTGACGGCTGAAGACCTGTTCGAAAGAGTAATCGTTGGCGATGGAGGTCAGAACGGAGGTGTCCGTGGTGAGGGCCACTGCGGGCAGGGCTTTCCTTTCCATGAGGAACCTGTTCACCAGTTCGGCGGCAAAGTGCTGGGCGTCGGCCGCGCTGCCGCCGTTGCCGAGGACCAGCACCTTCCCCCCCGCTCTTATGGCTTTGACGATGGTATTGGCTATGTGGGCCACTGTTCCCGCCTTCTCGGAACAGAACTGCCCCATAAGGGAGGCCGACTCCCTCCCCCTCTGGATGACGAGTTCCTCGAATTTTTTCATAAGGGTCTGTCCCAAAAGAAATTAGAGATTAGAAATTAGATGGAGGCCATTACTTCTTTCCCAATTTCCAATTTCCATTTTCCAATTTCGCCTCCACAAGGCTTCTATTCGTTGTTAAGCTGAAACGCGATCCCCTCCAGGTCGATGGCGAAGTCGACATTTTTCAGGATGATCCCGGGGGGGACCTTGATGGTGGTGGGTGTGAAGTTAAGGATGCCTCTCACACCGGCGTCTGTCAGCTTGAGGGCGACCTTGATGGCGCTATCCGGAGAAACGGCTATGATGCCGATCTGTATTCCCAGTTCGGGGATGACGCGCACCATCTCTTCCATGGGGTAGAGGGGGATGCCCTGGAAACTCCCCATCTCCACGAGGATGGGGTCGCGCTCGAAGATGGCCGAGATCTTGAAACCGCGCTTGGCAAGGGAGTCGGTGCCGAGGAGAGCAAACCCCAGGTTGCCGGCTCCTACAAGGGCGCAGTTCCACGAGCGGTCGATTCCCAGAGCCCTCTTGATGTCGCCCTGAAGGTTTTCCACGTAATACCCCACTCCCCGTACGCCGAACTCGCCGAAGTAGGCGAAGTCCTTTCGTATCTGGGCCGGATTGGTGCCGCACTTCCTCGCGATGTCGGAAGACGAAACGACCTTTTTCCCCGACTTGAGAAAGCCTTCCAGGCATCGGTCATAAAGGGACAGGCGTCTGATCGTAGCATCCGGTATTTTGATGCGACTTACTTTTTTGAAAGCCATTTTCTCACCTCTGTTCTGGTTGTTCGATAAGGCCTGACAGGTCCTGGGCAGCTTTTTCCAGGATCTGAACGGCATAGTCCCTGTTGTGTATGGGGGCGCTGTTCTTGACAAAGAGGATGTTGTACCGGGTGTTTTCGAGGATGCGGCGAGAGCGGGGGTCGCCCTCTGGTCCGTCGCCCGGTTTTTCGCCCGCAGTCCTCAGTTTCCTTTCTGCGGCCTGAAGGGCCGAGGAAATGTCCCGTTCCCATTGAACGACCTTTTGAGCATAACCTGCAGGATGACACGCCCGGCAGGCCTCCTTGACGGCGATCATGTTCATGCCCGCAAAGGACGCCCGTGTTCCAGCATCCGGATCCGTCACGATGTGGCAGCCGTTGCAGCCCACGTGGGCCTTGTGCATCGGCGATGGCGAAGAAGCCACCCCCCTGGCCCCTGTCCCCCGGAACATGTCCAGGATGCCCTTGTGTTTACCCTCGTGGCAGGAGCTGCAATAAAGGGAGAGGGCTTCAGGGGAAGCCTCATCCGGTATGAAATGCTGTATCGGCTCATGGCAGAGCGTGCATTCAACCTTGTGGTCGGTGACGTGGACCCGGTGAAGCAGTTCGACAGGTTCACCAAGAGCTTCCTCCATGGGCTGCCCGTGGCACTCCTGGCACGATGCGGCCCTCAGCTCTCCGTTGCCCCTGGTGACGGACTGGTGGCAGCTGGTACAGGGAACACCCCTCTGTCTCATGGTGCGATGATCGAAGACGCCCCCCGGTGTTGTGGTATCCTCGCCTCCTGTGCTGTGACACAGCAGGCACTCCATCGTGGCCGTACCCTTTTCCCTGTTCTTGAAATGACACAGGAAACAGGGGTCCAGAACCACTGTTACATGCTCGCCCATGGCGACGCGGGAATGACAGGTTGTGCATCTGAGGATCTTGCCTCTCCTGAGCTGCTGGAGGTGGGGTGTGTGGTCGAAACGGATGGTCCCTGAAAAGGTGACTTTACCGTCCAGGAGCCTCCTGGAATGACAGCCTTCCCTCAGGCAATTGGCGTCGCTTACCTCGGCCCTTCTGTGTTCGCCGTAGGTACGCGTCAGGTAGCTGGCGACCTGGCTGACAGCCTTGAACTGGGGCACGAACTGCTGTTCGTCCGAAGGTTCGAGATGGCAGTCGACGCACCGCACGGTACTGTGGGCCGAGGTCTTCCAGTCCTCGTAATACGGTCGCATGACGTGGCAGCTGCTTCCGCAGAAAAGGGCGGATTCGGTTATCTCCTTGACGCTCCAGGCACCGAGCACGATAGCTATGCATGCAAGGAGCAGGATCTCGTAGAACCGCAATCTACGAATCAGGGAAAAGTATTTACCCGCGGCCTTCATTTGCGGCGATACTCCTGTTCCCTCTGCATTGCCTCCGGGCTGCCCAGCAGGTGCCTCCTTTGCTGATCCTTTTCGACGAGCTTGAGTTTATAAAAAAGCAGGGCGAGAATGGCGGCGGCCAGAAGGGCCATGAGCAGCAGAACGACCCTTCGTATCCCTTTCTCCAGGTTGTAGTCCCTCGCAAGGTCCCAGGATGCCATCATCTTCACTTTAGCCATTCCTGTCAACTCTTCCCATTGGCTGTCAACGGAGTGGATGGCCGATTCGACCTGCAGGAGCTGGACGCGGGCCTCTCTGTACAGCCTGTCCATTTCAGCGGTGTCCACACCGGAAGCCCTGAAATCCTCAGACTTGCTGACCAGGCCACTGAGAAAGCTCATGGCGACCCCAAGGCCTTCATCGATCTTCCGTCCCGTCTCCCAGGCGGTGTTGCCGGCCTGGTGGCACCCCTGGCAGTTGTCGGCGATCTGACCGATGATCTCATCGATCCCCGTTGCTACGATCCCGTGATAACCGTGACAGTGTATGCAGGACGGCTCTCCTGTCCTGGCCAGGGAATCTCCATGGGGTCCGTCCTGAAAATAGGCGTACTCCATCGTGTGACAATTCCCGCAGATCATCACGGCGCCCCTGGTATCGGGCACTGCGGCGCGGTGGCTCCCGTGGCAATCGGGACAGGCCGGCGAACGAGGGTTTGCAGCGGCAGACAGGGTGCGCCCATGCACATCGTCAAGGTAGAGTGCCGGTGATGGTTGGCCGGAAGCGGTCTCCTCTCCATGGCAGCCGATGCAAAGGGAGACCACACGGGTCGGAAACACCGGTGAGGAAGGGGCCGAGACACGGGTGATGCCGTGGCTGCCGTGGCAGGTGACACAGGTGGGGCTGTCGCTTCGGCTGGACCTGCCGTGGGAGCCTGATAGGTACTGGTGCATCTGATCCGTGGCGGTGGTGGGGTCGGGAATGCGGTCGGCTTGGGAATGACATCCCCCGCACAGCTGAACAGACTCCCTTCCGGAGGGGGCTGTTTTAAAACCGCTGGAAGGGGACATGGCCGAATCAATGCTGCCCGGATCGCCGCCGTGACAATCGTGACACCCGAGCCCGGACTCCATGTGGAGGTCTGTTTCCCAGAGCCTGACCGGTTCGGAGTTTCTCTGGTCGAGGGCGCCGTGGCAGGAAACACAGGAGGAGGCCGTCATGCCCTGGACGCCCGGTGCGAATATCAGTAGAAAGGCCGCTGCGACCAGGCAGACCCTCATCCCGGAACTCCCACCGAAAACAGCAGCGAGACAGCCAGAAAGAGGACCCAGAGCAGGAACGGGGTGGCCATCAGCAGCCTGCGTTTCAGGGTGCGCTGTCCTGACCTGTCCAGCGCGGGAAGAAGGACGAAAAGGGCTGCCAGGAAAGTAACAAGGACTATGGTGAGACCCGGCCTTTTTAGCATGCCGCCGAGCAGGATGACCGGTTTCAGGATCCAGAGCGCCCGGGTCCCGGCTTCGGGCCTGGCAAAGGGGTCGGCGATAAGGTCGAGGGACAGGGGAAAAAGAGCCGAAAGCACAGCCACCGCAGCCAGGGTCCCCATGATCGCCATAAGGATCCTGAGGAGCTGGTTGGGATAGAAGGGATACTCCCTCCGGACCGATCCCCTGGTTTGCCTCTTTCTGCCTTTGTACGTTCTCACAGCGGCTCCGAAATGCCCAGTTTCCTGACCATGGCAAAATGAAGGACCATGAAAAGCGTGGAAAGGGCCGGAAGCACGAAGACGTGGAAAACGTAGAACCTTGTCACTGTGGATCCGGTGACGTTCTCGCCTCCGCGCAGGAACAGCATGATCTGGTGACCTATGAGGGGGAAGCTTCCCACCAGACTGGTCCACCATTCGGCGGACCAGTAGGCCGATCGTGTCCAGGGCAGAAGGTCACCGGTCAGGACGAAGCCCGCGGTCAGGAAGAACAGAACCGAACCCACGATCCAGTTCAGGTCCCTTGGGTCCTGGTAAGCGCCCTTGAAGAGCACCCTCAGGACGTGAAGGGAAACCGCGAACATCATGGCTATGCCTGCCCAGTGGTGGATGATCCTGAAAAACCATCCGAAGGGCGCCTGCCCGGCCATGTAGAGCGTCGAGCGGTAGGCTTCCGGATCGGCCGGTATGTAAAAGAACATGAGGAGGATGCCGGTGGCGGCCTGGATGAGAAAAAGAAAGAGGGCGATGCCGCCGAAGCAGGAGGACCAGCCGCTGTGGGCCACGGGTCTTCTGAGGGTTGCTTCCCAGGCTCCCTTCATCGAGGCCCTGCTGTCTGCCGACCCAAACAGGAACCCGCGGAGGCCGAACAGGTCCCGGGTGCTTCTGGAAGAGCCTTTGTGATGGGAGCGTTCCCTGCTGCTCATGATCGCCGCCTTGCACCGTAAATGCGCTCACCCACGATCTTGATCCTCAGTGTTTCGAGGGGATCTGCCGCAAGGCCCTGAATGCGGTGACCGCGATATCCGAAGGTACAGCCGTGGCCCTCGCAAAGGAAAACCTGGTTGTCCTCATCCCAGAGGATCTTCGAGCCGCGAAAAGTGCAGAGGCCCGAGACCGCCATGATTTCACTCTCCCTCCTTGCAAGAAGCCAGGGTCGGCCCTCCAGCATGAAAGAGAGGGAGCTGCCGGGAGCCACGTCGTCAAGCCTGGCTATGAAGTGATAGGAACCAGGTGACAGAGGGGGCAGTCGTACAGGCTGCAGGTAGCGGGCGGTCCAGATCAGCAGAAGGCCTGCCGCGAGAAGAACCAGGATGCCGAGGAGGTAGTCGGTACCGCGGTATGCGCTTTTGTGGGAGGAAGGCAATGCTGGTCACCCCCGGCAGAGCTTGTGAACAACAACCGTCATTTGAGATTTTTAGCACACCCTTCTTTTCAGTGTCAATGAATGTGCCGATTTAAGGGGGCAGACAGAACGCCTGAGGTGATCCCGCGGCGGCGCCTGGCACCGCCGCGGGGAACAAGTTGTCAGTGAAGCTCCTTGAGGGCTGAATAGATGATGAACAGGATCATGACAAGCCCGGCACCGTATGCGATGAACCCGACGATGCGGGCCCAGACCAGGCTTGTTTGGGTCGGTGGTGTGGATTCGATCTTGTCCAGCTTGCCCTGCTGCAGCATCCTTTCATATTCGAGGGGCCGCTCATGCTTGAACTCCTCCTCCGAGATCCTCCCGGTGAAGATAACATGGTCCAGCGGGAACTTCTCCGGCCTCAGGTGGGTGTTAAAGAAGTGGATCGTGAAGATAAAGCCCGCCGCCAGAAGAGCCTCGTCGGAGTGGAGGATGATGGCGACGTTGAAGCTCCATCCCGGCATGAAGCGAGCGAAAAACTCGGGGAACCAGAGTGTCAGACCTGAAAAACCGATGATGCCGACCCCCCAGAACACGGCCAGGTAGTCGAACTTCTCCCAGTAGGTGAAACGGTCGAACCTGGGGCGTTCGCCCACTCCGATGAACCAGAGAACGTGGCCGACAACGTCCTTCAGATCCTTGATCCAGGGCACCATGGAGTTGGGGCCGAACACCCACTTGCCGAGCGGTTCGTCCCTGAGCTTGAGGATGTAATATGCCGCGAAGATGAGGTGCAGAAGGAAATAAAGCCAGGTAATGGCACCGCACACCCGGTGGATGTAACCAGCTGTGCCGATCCCTCCCATGTAGCGTGCCAGGGCCTGGGCCCAGGCCGTGTGGGAATATTTGAGGGGCATTCCTGTCAGGACCAGCCCCAGAAAACTGATGATGATAAGGGCGTGGAGAAAGCGGTGGAAGTAGTTGAACCTCAGGTACCAGCGTTCCTGGCGGCCGCTATTTTCACTGTGAGAATATTGGGTCATTGATTTACCCTCCCTGATCAATGGGCCCCACCGGACCTGTTACGCAGATTCTCTAGATAGGCGCGGATGAACCAGAGCAGGGTGTGGATCCCGAAGAAAGCAAAGGTTCCCGTCAGAAGGATGACCATGGCGAGGTAGACATAATAAAGCATTGGATAGCGCTGGGCGTCGTGGTAGTCGGCATGGGGCATGTACATGGTGAAATTCCTGTTGGCACCGGGGTGACACTTTCCGCAGGTGGCGACGAGGTTGTCAGGGTGGACCATGGATTCAGGGTCATCCCTGGAGAGGATGTCGTGGGCTCCATGGCAGTCGGGACATTGAGCTGCCCGGGTATACCCCATTCCCGTGACCTGGCCGTGGTAGTTCTTGCTGAAGGTGTATCCCATCTCCTCGTGACAGGTGGAGCATCGCTTGACCACGGTGATGAGAAACGCGTCGTCCATGGCCCGTTCGGTATCGTGGGCCGAGTGGCACGACGTGCACACGGGGGCGTCCTCCGGACTGTCCCGGAAGATCTCGCCGTGGATGCTCTGCCT
Organism: bacterium; assembly: GCA_020349685.1. Classification (GTDB taxonomy): domain Bacteria; phylum BMS3Abin14; class BMS3Abin14; order BMS3Abin14; family BMS3Abin14; genus JALHUC01. The sequence goes on along the minus strand of CP070698.1, from coordinate 1,717,276 downwards.
GTAGGTTTCCACAACACCCTTGTGGCATGCGGCACATGTGTCGTTGATGTTGGCCCGGGCGATCATGGACTCCGGGTCGCCGGCGCCGCGGATGTCGTGGCTCCCATGACAGTCGTTGCAGACGGCCGAAAAGATCATGCCGCTTCTTAGCAGTACCATCCCGTGCATTCCGCTCTCGTACTGTACGCAGACATCAGGCGTTTCCTGCTCCGAATGACAGGTGCAGCAGGTGCCGGGAACGTTCAGATCATAGACCGATGAGCGGGAATCGGAGGGCGGCAGGATGTCGTGCTTGCCGTGGCAGTCGGAACATTCTGCGGGGTGCTCGGCCGCCGTCATTTCCTCGGCCGCGTCATCATGGCAGTTGGAACACTGGACCGGTTTCAGCTCTTCCCCGTGCTCATCCTCGAGGCCGGCAAGGTCTTCATGGCAGTCTGTGCAATCCAGTTCTCCATGAGCGGACTTGCCGTAGATCTCCTCGTCGATGAACAGGGAGACCTCATTGCCCCTCACGACCTTGGTGAGCGTGTCGTCCGAATGGCAGTCGAAGCAATCGGAAGTACTCATCGCCAGGGACGAGGACACGGCAGTGAGGAGCACGATGGTGACTATAAGCGCTTTAGGCATCGATCTCTCCCCCTATAATCCCCCCGGAGGCCTTTCAGGCACCGGAGGACCTCACATGATAAAGTTTTCTTTTTCACAAGCATCCTCAGGAAAAAGGAGGAGAAATAAAAAGTTCTCCTCCCTGGTGCTGTTACAGTTTACCCTGAAGTATGAAGGAGATGACCAGGGCGTAGATGACCAGTGACTCGATGAGGGCCAGACCGATGATCAGCGTGGTCATGATCTTGCCGGACGCGCCGGGGTTCCTTGCGATCCCTTCCATAGCTCCCCTGACAGCGTTGCCCTGCCCGATGGCGCCGCCCAGAGCGGCGATGCCGATGGCCAGCCCCGTTGCCAGAGCGATGCCGAAGCCCATCAGGCCGGCGGATCCGCCTTCCTCCGTGGCCGCGAAGGCACCGGGTGCCATGACCACGATCAGCAGGGCGGTGATAAGTGCAATGGTGGATGCTTTCTTCATTGAGGATTGCCTCCTTTCATAAGCGGTATTATTAAAAAGCTTTTTTCAAATATCAATGGGCTTCTTCCAAAGCAAAGGTGATGTAGAGAATAGACAGAAGCGTAAACACGAAAGTCTGGACCAGTGCGATGAAGATCCCCATTCCCATGAAGATGACCGGGACTCCCAGGGCCACGAGGGCCAGAAAGATGGCCAGCACCCTGTGGTCGCCCATCATGTTGCCGTAAAGCCGGACGGACAGGCTGAGGATCCGCGCAAAGTGGCCGATGAGCTCGATGGGGAACATGAGCCAGGCCAGCCACCACACGGGACCGAGGAACTGCTTGATGTAGGCAGCGCCGTGGGTCCTGACCCCGACGACGTGGGTCGCCACAAAGATCACCAGAGCGCAGGCCAGGGTCGTGTTGAAGTTCGCGGTGGCGCCGTCCAGGCCGGGCACCAGGCCCATGAGGTTGTTGAACAGGATGAAGAACGCCGTGCCGCCGATAAGCGGTACGAACCTTCTGGCCTCGCTGCCCATAAGGCTCTCCATGAACTGGAGGAGCCCGGTGACGGCCAGCTCCATGAGGTTGCTCACCGAGAAGGTTTTCTCGGCGGGAGCGAGGCCGTTCCTGCCCCGGTTGGTGTAGGACCGGTTGACGAGGAACGCTATGCCCACGAGCAGCGCCGAGGCCAGGGCGGCATGAATGATGGGGGAAGCCTCGAGACCGTTGTTGACCATCCCCCCGAATTTTTCGACGGTTGCAGGTTGCTCAATGGCTGTATAAAGCGGTGTGTGATCGAGGAAGATGAAGGTATCTGCGGACATTCAAACTCCTTTAAGGTATTTTCGCCTCCCCTTTATTAACGGGAAACAGAAAAATGTCAAACACTATTGACGCCGGAAGAGCCCCCAGCCCGATGAGCAGGGCGAGGGGGTCGACCAGGTGAAAATAGAGCAGGAACATGATAAACGCGGCCGTCATACCGAACTTGCCGACCCAGACGATAACCGCTGCGATCCTCTCCAGGGCCTCACCGGCAAGCAGGCGGGATATGGAGAACTGGGTGCCCAGAAGGTTGAGCACCATGATAAGCCCACCTGCCGCCAGTCCGCTTCCGATGTCCAGGCGGCCCAGGAGCGCGGCTAAAGCCCCGGGGACTAAGGTCAGGGTCGCAATCCACCATCGCAGGCGGTTGATCCTGACGGCCTCATTCCTCTGGGGCATCGTTCTCATCGGCGAAGATGCCCTTCCTGAGGGCCCGCACCACAGCTTTGACGGCGGCGGCAAAACCGAAGCCCAGGAACAGCAGGGTCAACCATGGTTCGGTGGAAAACTGGCGGTCCAGCCAGACCCCCATCAGGAGGCCGATAACGACAGCGGCCCCCATTTCCAGACCGAGACTGCTCAATTTCAGCAGTTCGTAGAGCCCTCTGGATTTTGCCATTTTTCTAACAGACGCCCTTTCGCGTTGTCAACAGCCCCGAGAGTCGTTAATGAACCTCAGTGGGAAATCAGAAAATGGAAATTAGAAATTAGAGTAAACCGCGAGTGAAGTGTCCTTGTGAGTCCAGTCAGTTCCAATCTCCAATTTCTAATTTCTAATCTCGCTCTATAATAAACGCAGCAGAGCCCTCTCGTGGGCCACGATGGTGGCCTCGATATGATCTTCACTGTGGGCCAGGGAGACAAAAGCGGCCTCGAACTGGGAGGGAGCGAGGTAGACGCCCTCCTCCAGCATGGCCCTGAAATAGGAGCCGAAGGATGAGGTGTCCGAGGCTTTCGCACCTGCAAAGTCCGTCACAGGTCCGGGTGTGAAGAAGGTGGTGAACATGCTGCCCACCCTGTTGAAAGCCAGTTCCATCCCGAGCTTTTCATTGGCTTGAGACAGGCCTCTGGCCAGGGCCGAGGATCTTGCCTCCAGGGATTCATATGTTCCGGGGCGGCTGAGGATCCTGAGCGTCGCGATGCCGGCGGCCATGGCAAGAGGGTTGCCCGAAAGGGTCCCCGCCTGGTAGATGGGCCCTTCCGGTGCTACCTGGGACATGTATTCTGCCTTCCCGCCATAGGCTCCCACCGGCAGGCCGCCTCCAATGATCTTACCGAGTGTCGTCAGGTCCGGCGTTATCCCGTAAAGCTCCTGAGCGCCCCCGAGAGCCACCCTGAAGCCGCTCATGACCTCGTCGAAGATCAGAAGGGAGCCCTGATCGGTGCACAGTTTCCGCAGCCCCTCCAGGAAACCTTCGGCAGGGATCATGACCCCCATGTTGCCCGGGACCGGCTCCACGATGACTGCGGCGATCTGGCCCTGGTTGCTCTCGAAGAGTTTTTCCACGGAAGCCAGGTCGTTGTACTCTGCGATGAGAGTGTTCCTTGCATAATCTTCCGGAACCCCCGGGCTGTCCGGGACACCCAGCGTGAGGGCTCCCGACCCTGCTTTCACCAGGAGCCCGTCGGCGTGACCATGGTAACATCCGTTGAACTTGACGATCCTGTCCCTTCCCGTAACGCCGCGGGCAACCCTGATAGCGCTCATGGTGGCCTCGGTACCGGAGTTGACCATGCGCACCTTCTCCATGGAGGGAACCGCGTCGATCACCATGTGCGCCAGGATGGTCTCCCTTTCTGTCGGAGCCCCGAAACTGGTCCCGCCGCGGGCTGCCTCCACGATCGCATCCAGGACCTCCTCGTTGGCGTGCCCGACGATCATGGGCCCCCAGGAGCCGACATAGTCTATATAGGTGAGGCCGTCGGCATCGGTGATGGTCGCTCCGGACGCGCTGTCTATGAAAAGGGGGTCGGCACCCACCGATCTGAAGGCACGGACGGGGCTGTTAACACCGCCTGGAATAACGGACTTTGCGTCGCTGAAAAAGTCGTTGGATCTGCTCATGTCGTGGCCTCCCTTTCTTTTTTCCCTTTAAAATTGAAGAGTTTCCATCTAGCATGGCGGTCTGTGACTGTCAAGGGGAAAGGATGGATCCAGGCGGCGGGCGTCAAACACCTCCAAATTAAGGGAAAATGCCGATTCTGGCTTTAAAAACCAAAAAAGTTGCTCCGTGTATTGTGAAATCTATAGACAAGTCAGTCCCACCTGTTGTATACAGCTTACTGCCTGTGCATTAAAAGTGTATACAGAATACTGTTTGTGGTTTGACCAATTGTCATGAGCCGCACTCAAGGCGCCGCATGGTGTCGTTTTGTGCCGGTCCGAGCAGCTTTTCCGAGGGAGGGCTTATCGTGGGTGAAAACCTAATCTTAGGGTATCTGCCCATCTTTATCTTTCTTCTCTGCATCTTTTTTCTCGGAGCGGTCATGCTGATCGCTTCCCAGATATTCGGCTACGTGGCGGGACGCCACTATCCCACCGATGAAAAATCCTCAACCTACGAATGCGGCATGATCCCCATCAAGGATGCCCGCCAGCGCTTCGATATCCGCTTTTACCTCGTGGCCATGCTTTTCATCGTTTTCGACATCGAGGTGGTGTTCATGTACCCGTGGGCCATACTGTTTGAAAAGTTCGATCCGGTCATCTTCGGTTTCATCGAGATGGTCATCTTCATAGTGATCCTGTTGCTCGGATACGTCTATATCTGGAGAAAGGGTGCGTTGAGCTGGCGATGAGGAAGAAACCCACACGAGTGTACAAGGGGCCCGGCCCCAAAGAAGCCAATATCCTCCTTACCTCGGCCAGTACGGTCATTAACTGGGCTCAGAGGTCCTCCCTGTGGCCGCTCACCTTCGGGCTGGCCTGCTGCGCTATCGAGATGATCTCGGCCGCAGCTGCCAGGTACGACATGGCGCGTTTCGGGTGGGAGGTTTTCAGAGCTTCGCCGAGGCAGGCGGACCTCATGATCGTGGCCGGAACGGTCACCAACAAGATGGCCCCCGTGGTCAAGAAACTCTATGACCAGATGGCCGAACCGAAATGGGTTCTGGCCATGGGAAGCTGCGCCACCTGCGGCGGGATCTTTCAGACCTACAGCGTGGTACCGGGTGTCAACTACATTCTCCCGGTTGACGTTTACGTTCCCGGGTGCCCTCCCAGGCCGGAAGCCCTGATCCACGGGATCATGACCTTGCAGATGAAGATCGACGGGCAGGTGAACTTTTCAGCCAATCCCAGGAAGATCAAGCCGGGCTTCACTGGCCCCGGCAGGAGGGAGATAGTTTGACGGTAAATCTGAACCGCCAGGGATTTACAGGAGGGGAGCCGGAAAAACATCCGGCCGTCGGCGCCATCAGGCGCGATTTCGCCTCTGCCATAGTCGAAGTGGGCTCTTCCTGCGGCCAGGTCTGGGTCACGGTGCAACCTGAAAGAGCCCTGGAGATCCTGCGGTCCCTGAAAGGCGACCCGGAACTTGATCTGGAGTTCCTCTCTGACCTGACAGCCGTCCACTGGCCGGGGCGCAAGGGAGCTGAGTTCGAAGTCGTCTTCCAGCTCTATTCCATCTCCAAGAACCTCCGCTTCCGTCTCAAGGTCCAGTTGGAGGAGGGAAAGGAGATGGAGACGGCCAGCGGGATCTGGATGACCGCCGACTGGCTCGAAAGGGAAGTCTACGACATGTTCGGGATCCAGTTCAAAGGTCATCCGGATCCGAGAAGGATCCTGAACCCTGAACAATTTGACGGCTACCCGCTCCGCAAGGAGTTCCCCCTCAGGGGAAGGGTGCGCTGGTAAGGGAGGTCAAGGTGGCCAGGCAGGAGATCATGACAATCAACATGGGTCCCCACCACCCCTCCACACACGGGGTTCTCCGGATCATTCTGGAGCTGGACGGTGAGGTGGTCGTCAATGCGGTGCCGGATATCGGTTATCTGCACAGGGGCGTCGAGAAGCTTTCCGAGAGCAAAAAATATCTGCAGGTCCTTCCCCTTACGGACAGATTGGACTACCTCGCCTCCGGGAGCAACAACCTGGCCTACATCCTGGCGGTGGAAAAGCTCCTGGGCATCGAGGTTCCCAGAAGGGCTCAGTACATAAGGACCACCATTGCCGAGCTGACCAGGATCATGAGCCATCTCCTTTGGCTCGGAACCCACGCGGCTGATATCGGTGCCGTCACCGTCCTGATGTACGGCCTGAGGGAACGGGAGGACATCCTGGACCTCATCGAGGAGATCGCCGGCACCCGGATGATGCCCACCTATTTCCGCCCTGGCGGGGTGGTCAGGGACATGACCCCCGGTTTCACCGGCAAGATCAAAACCTTCCTGGACAAGTTCGACGTCAAGATCAACGAATACGAGAGGCTTCTGAGCAAGAACCGCATCTGGCTCAGGCGCACGAAGAATGTCGGTTTCATCAGCCGGGAGGACGCCCTGAGCCTCGGTCTCTCAGGCCCGGCCTTGAGGGCGTCCGGGGTGGACTGGGATATCAGGAGGGACGAACCCTACGAGGTTTACGGGGAACTCGATTTCATGGTCCCCGTTCTTGAGGAAGGCGACGTCTACGCCCGGTACATGGTGAGGATCAGGGAGATGCGTCAGAGCTCCAGGATGCTGCGGCAGCTCATCGAGGGCATGCCCGAAGGTCCCTTCATCGAGCGCTCGGCCAAGTTCGTCATGCCTGACAAGGAGCGCCTGGAGGGTTCCATAGAAGCCATGATCCACCATTTCAAGCTTGTGGTAGAGGGTCTGGCTCCCCCCAGGGGCGAGGTTTATTCCACCATCGAGGCCCCCAAGGGCGAGATCGGATTCTACATCGTGAGCGATGGCAGCCCCAAACCGTACAGGCTCCGGATCCGCCCCCCGTCATTCATTAACCTTCAGTCCCTGCTGACGATGGCAAAGGGGAACATGCTGGCGGACGTCGTCGCCATTATCGGAAGCCTGGACATCGTGCTGGGGGAGATCGACCGATGATGAAAAGCACGGAGGTCTTCAGCGCCAAGGAGTTCTCTGACATGGAGAACATTCGGGCCCGCTACCAGGAACCTGCCTCAGCTATCCTTCCTCTGCTGCATTACGTGCAGGGGGCGCAGGGACACCTTTCCGAACAGGCCCTGACCTTTGTGGCAGAATTCATCGGGGTGCCCCACGTCCGGACCTTCGAGGTCGCGACCTACTACACCATGCTTTTCACGGAGCCGGTCGGCAGGCACCTGGTTCAGGTTTGCCGCAACCTCAGCTGCCACGTCAACGGGGCCGAGGAGGTCCTTCAGGGGCTCAAAAGAGAGCTCGGCATCGACGTCGGCGCCACGACCCCTGACCGTGTCTTCACTCTCGTGGAAGTGGAGTGCATCGGCGCCTGCGATCATGCCCCGGCCATGATGATCGACGGCGACCTGCACCGGAGCGTAACGGTGGATTCGGTCAGCCGGATCCTTAACTCATACCGAGAGAAGCCGTGAGCGAACTGAAGATCCTTACACGAAACGTAAGCAGGCCCAACCCGGCCCATATCGACTCGTACCTGGTCAACGAGGGGTATGTGGCCCTGCCGCGTGCCCTCAATGAGATGACCCCCGAAGAAGTTATCGACGAGGTCAAGATCGCACGGTTGAGGGGGCGGGGAGGAGCCGGGTTCCCAGCCGGGATGAAATGGGATTTCGCCTCCCGGGACCGCAGGAAGCCCAAATACATAATTTGCAACGCCGATGAGGGGGAGCCGGGTACCTTCAAGGACCGGGTGCTCATCGAGAACGACCCCCATGCCATCCTGGAGGGGATGGCGCTGGCCGGTTACGCCGCAGGCGCCGAAAAGGGCTTTATCTACATCCGGGGAGAGTACCCCCAGGGCGCCAGGATCCTGGAAAGGGCCATCGCGGAAGCCACGAGCCGTTCCTTCCTTGGCGACAACATCCTCAACTCCGGTTTCAACTTCTCCGTAACGGTACACCGCGGTGCCGGGGCTTACGTCTGCGGTGAGGAAACGGCCCTTATCGAATCTCTCGAGGGAAAAAGGGGACAGTCGAGGATCCGCCCTCCCTTCCCGGTGAATGTGGGCTACAGCAACCTTCCCACCGTCGTCAACAACGTCGAGACCCTGGCATCGGTGCCCCCCATCATCCTCAGGGGCGGCGCCTGGTACGCCTCCATCGGCACTCCCGAATGCCCGGGAACCAAGCTCTATTCCGTGAGCGGACATGTGGCCCGCCCCGGTGTCTACGAGCTTCCCATGGGGGTGACCCTGCGGGAGCTTATCTTCGATAACGCGGGAGGCATGAGAGAAGGAAGAACCTTCAAGGCGGCCTTCCCCGGGGGGGCCTCGTCGGCCTGCCTCGACGAGTCCCAGCTGGACGTCAAGCTGGATTTCAACTCCCTGGCCGTAGCCGGGAGCATGCTGGGTTCGGGGGCTGTCATCGTACTGGATGACACGGCCGATATGGTCAAGGCCACCCACGTGCTCATCAAGTTTTTCGAGCACGAATCGTGCGGTAAATGCACGCCCTGCCGGGAGGGTCTGTTCTGGGTGCGCAGGATCCTCGACCAGATCCTCGAAGGCAGCGCCAGCGAGCAGGATCTGGATCTCCTCCTGGAGATATGCGAAGGGATCCGGTCCACATCCTTCTGCGGCCTGGGCGAGGCGTCCGTCAGCTGTGTGGAGAGTACGATCAAGAAATTCCGGGGGGAATATCTTGCCTATTTGAGGAACAGCGGTTCCGGTGAGGCGGAAACAGAGGCAGCATCATGATGGTTCGGCTTACAATAGATGGCAGGCAGATCATGGTCGACGGCCACGTCAACGTCCTCGATGCGGCCAGCAAGCTCGGGATCCACATTCCCACCTTCTGCCACCAGGCGCGCCTGAGTGATCTCGGGGCGTGCCGGATGTGTCTCGTGGAGGTCGAAGGGATGGGGAAACTGCAGACCGCCTGCACCCTCGCCGTCAACGACGGGATGGTGGTCCGCACCGACACGCCGAGGGTCGAGAAGGCCCGGAGGATGATGCTGGAGTTCCTTCTCATCAACCATCCCCTGGAGTGCACGGTATGCGATGCCTCCGGCGAGTGCACCCTCCAGGACCTGGCTTTCAAGCACGGCAGCGCGGAGACGCGCTTCAAAGGTAAAAAAAGGATTCTCAGGGACCATATCATCAGCCCCCTCATCGATCGAAACCTCAACAGATGCATCCAGTGCAAGCGCTGCGTCAGGGTCTGTGAAGAGATCCAGGGAGTGACCGCCCTGGGCATGTCCTACAGGGGCGCAGCCACCGTGGTGGGCCCGTTCATGGACAAATCGCTGGACTGTGAATACTGCAGCCACTGCATCTGGTCCTGTCCCGTTGGTGCCATTACTTCCAGGGCCATGAAACACAAGGTCCGGACCTGGGAGATGGAAAAATCGGAAGCTATCTGTCCCTACTGCAGCTGCGGCTGCACCCTCAGCTACAACTATCGCGACAACGTCGTGTATCGTGTCACGCACGCCGAGGGGCGGGGGCTCAACATGGGAAGCCTCTGTTCCAAGGGCTTCTTCGGCTATGACGTCATCAATCACCCTGACAGGATCACCGCCCCGATGGTGCGGGACGCCGATGGTGTCTTGAGACGAACGACCTGGCAAAGCGCCCTGGAAGAGGTTGCCAGGAACATGAAGCGCATATCCCGGGAAAGCGGTGGCAAAGCCGTCGGCGGCATCGCTTCCGACAGGCTCACCAACGAGGATCTCTACCTTTTCCAGAAGCTCATGCGGATGGTCTTTTCCAGCAACAACGTGGATACTCCCTCCGGCCTCTGGTCCAGGACGGTCGTTCCCGTCCTGGAAAAGCGGATGGGCGTGCGGGCCGCCACCAACTCCCTGGACGATCTCAACTATACCGACGCCCTGCTCATTGTCGGCTGCGACATCACCGTGGCCAACCCCATTTCCGGACTGAAAGTGAAACAGGCTATCCGCCGGGGAGGGCTCGTAACGGAGGTCAACCCCGGAAAGACAGCTCTTTCCAGATTGGCCCGGAGATCCCTCGCCGTCCCGGTGGGGAAAGAGCTCGCCCTGGTGAAGGGGCTGATCAAGGTGATCCTGGAGGAGGGGCTCTACGACAGCGAGACCCTGGGGAAGTACGGCAAATTCTCCGAACTCGAATTCTCCGTCAGGGACAAGAGCCTCAAGGAGATCGCACGGGAAACGGATTGCAGCGTCGATGAGATCACCCAGACGGCCAGGGAGTTCGCCGGTGCCAAGAAGGCCTCCATCATCTTCGGCGAGACAGCGGTACTGCAGGCCGGGGGTGAGAAGGTCCTGGAGGCGGTCATCGATCTGCTCGTGCTCACGGGAAAGCTGGGACAGGAAGGATGCGGTCTCTACCCCATCCTGTCAGGCACCAACTTCCAGGGCGCTCTGGACATGGGCGTTTCCCCCAACTGGCTGCCCGGGCATGCCGCAGTCAGTTCTGATTCCGAAAGAAAGAGAGTGGAGAAGGCCTGGAATGGCAAAGTGCCCAAGGACGGGGGGAAGAGTGCCTATGAGATGATCCAGGCCGCCGCGGCCGGGAAGCTGAAAGCCCTCTATCTCGCCGGCGTCAACCCTCTGGCAACGTTCCCGGGAGGGGAGGACCTGGAAAAGGCGCTCAAGAAGATGGAGTTCCTCGTGGTCCAGGAGCTCTTCCTGACCGATACCGCCAAACTGGCCGACGTGGTGCTTCCCGCCACTTCCCTGGCAGAGAAGAACGGTACGCTTACCAACGTTGAAAGGCGCGTCCAGAAAACCAGCAAAGCCATCGACGGCTTGGGACACAGCCTGCCCGATTGGAAGATCTTCTCCGACCTTGGTGTCGCCTGCGGCGAAGAGGGGATGAACTATCTGAACTCCTCCGAGGTAATGGACGAGATAGCCAGTGTGGTGCCCTTCTATTCCGGTATCAACCATCAGATCCTGGCCGACAACGGGCTTCAATGGCCTTTCTCCCGCGATGACGCCCGGGAGGTCTATCACGAGGGATATCTGGGTACGAGGCACCTTCTGCCGGAAGGCCTGAGCAAGGATAAGCAGTTTTTCGCTGCTGTGCCTGTTTGGGAAACGCACAGTGCCGATTCCAAATATCCCATGACGCTGGTGCTCGGAGACCTGCTTTTCCATTCCGGCAGCTTTACCAGGTATTCGGAATCCTTGAACCAGCTGGCTGCCCAGGCCACCCTTTTGATGAACCCCCAGACGGGCATGGGTCTCGATGTCCAGGACGGAAGCTCGGTCCGCGCCGTCTCAACCCAGGGTGAATTTACCGTTACTGTCAGCTATTCCGAGGATATAGCCCCAGGGATGCTCTTTTTGCCGCGCCACTTTAAAAACGCTCCCGTGAGCGCCCTCATGATTCCAGGTCCCGATGACCAGGCACGAACGGCCATCGTCCACGTGCGTGTGGTCAAAGCCTGAGGAGGATTACCAAATGATCGAAATTAGCCAACTCAAGGAGATAGAGTCCCTCAAGGAAATCTCGGAGGAGGCGCTCTCATATCTGGCCGGCGCTCTGCAGAAGAGGACCTATCAGGACAAGGAGTCCATTTTCAACGAAGGCACGCTGGGAGGCGACCTCTATCTGGTGGGGAGCGGTGTCGTCAAGATCACCAAGAGGGCCAAGGAAGGGGAAGCCCAGAGCCTGGGCATGGTGAACGCGGGCGGGTTCGCTGGTATCATGACCTTCCTCTCGGAGGGCACCCACTCGGCCAACGCTTCGGCACATGGTGACTGTGCCCTCTACCTTCTCGACAAGAACGACTTCGACAGGTTCGTCGAGAAGTATCCCGCCGATGCCGTGAAGATTATGAAGCTCCTGGTGGGGGAACTGATCGACCAGCTGCGGAGTATGAACGAAAGATATATCGATATGGTGAACTACATGTGGAGGTGGCGGTGAGCGCCGATGTCACTCTAGAGGATGTCAAGCAGGACGCCGGGATCGAGGAAGAGGAGGAGCAGATAGACCTGGCTCCGGTGCACAGGATCATCGATTCCCTCAAGGAAACAAAGGGGATGCTGATCCCCGTCCTTCAGGATGTCCAGACGGTCTACGGTTACGTGCCCGAGGAGGCGGCCAACGTTGTGGCCGACAGGATGCGGCTTTACCGCAGCCAGGTCTACGGGGTCCTGACCTTCTATACCCAGTTCCATCTGACCCCTCGCGGCAGGCACATCATCCGGGCGTGTAGCGGGACGGCCTGTCACGTCAGGGGCGGGAAAACGGTGATCAGCAAGCTCGAGCACATGCTCGGCATAGGCCATGGAGAAACGACCGAGGACATGTTCGCCTCCTTCGAAAAGGTGGCCTGCCTCGGCGCCTGCGGCCTGGCCCCCGTCATCATGATCGACAACGATGCCCACGGAACGCTTGACTCCGTCAAGACCGAGAGGATCATGGATAACCTTCGAGAAATGGACACGATGAAGAGAGCAGAATAGGCACCACTCTTCAGGAGGATACAGGAGCTGATGGGAAACGACAGCGACAAACTTATCGTCATTGGAATGGGGACCTGCGGCCTCGCGTCCGGCGCAAGGGGCGTACTGGCGGAGGTGGAGCAGCAGATGGGCAAGATGTCCATCGATGTGCCGATCCTGAAGACCGGCTGCATAGGCATGTGCTACCAGGAGGTCCTTGTAGACGTTTCCCTGCCGGGGATGGCCAGGGTCACCTATGCCAAGGTCGAACCAGAGATGATCCAGCAGATCATCGAGAACCACGTGATCAAGGGCAAGCCGATAACCGATTACGCCATCGGACAGATAACCACCAACGGGGAAAAGATCTACAAGGGTATCCCCACCTACGACGAACTGGACTTCTTCAAGAAGCAGAACCGCATCGTCCTGCGGCGCTGCGGTTTCATAGACCCGGACAAGATCGAGGACTACCTGGACAGCGACGGTTACCAGGCGGCGGAAAAAGCGCTGACGACCATGTCTCCCACCATCGTCCGGGAGGTGGTTAAGAAATCCGGGCTGAGGGGACGCGGTGGCGGCGGTTTCCCCACAGGCCTGAAATGGGAGTTCTGCGCCAATGCCGCAGGCGACCCCAAATACCTGATCTGCAACGCCGACGAGGGCGACCCGGGAGCCTTCATGGACCGCAGCGTTCTCGAAGGGGATCCCCACGCCGTCATCGAGGGTATGGTCATCGCGGCCTATGCCATCGGCGCGCAATACGGCTACATTTACTGCAGGGCAGAGTACCCCCTGGCTATCGAGAGGCTCAAAACAGCCATCGGACAGGCCGAGGAAAGGAACTACCTGGGAGAGAAGATCTTCGGCACCGACTTCTCCTTCCATCTGAGGATCAAGGAAGGGGCCGGGGCCTTCGTCTGCGGTGAGGAAACGGCCCTTATGGCCTCCATCGAGGGCAAGAGGGGAATGCCGCGGTCACGACCCCCCTTCCCGGCGCACAAGGGTCTTTACGGCCAGCCTTCGAACATCAACAACGTCGAGACCTTCGCATGTGTGCCGCCCATCATACTGAAGGGTGCGGACAGGTATGCCGGGATCGGCACCGAGGGCACCAAAGGCACCAAGGTTTTTGCCCTCACCGGCAAGATCAACCACACCGGACTCATCGAGGTCCCCGCGGGCACCCAGCTCAAGGAGATCATCTATGACATAGGCGGTGGTATCGTTGGCGGCGGCAAGTTCAAGGCAGCCCAGCTCGGAGGTCCCTCCGGAGGATGCCTGCCCGCCGAGATCGTGGAAACTCCCATCGACTATGATTCTCTGATCCAGGCCGGAGCCATGATGGGGTCGGGCGGTGTGGTCATCATGGACGAACGCACCTGCATGGTGGACGTGGCAAGGTTCTTCCTGAACTTTACCACAGCCGAATCATGCGGAAAGTGCGTCCCGTGCCGCATGGGAACGAGGACCATGCTCGGGATCCTGGACAGGATCACTTCGGGACATGGCAACATGGAGGACCTCAAGAACCTGGAGGAACTGGGCCAGGAGATCAAGAACACATCCCTTTGCGGCCTTGGACAGACGGCCGCCAACCCGGTCCTTTCCACCATCCGGTACTTCCGGAAAGAGTACGAGGCCCACATCACGGAAAAGAGATGTCCGGCTGTCGTCTGCAAGAAGATCATCTCTTCCCCGTGCCAGCACGTCTGCCCCATTGAGACAGACGTTCCCGCCTACGTGACACTGATCGGCCAGGGCAAGTACAGCGAAGCCCTGGAACTCATACGCATGACCAACCCCCTCCCGGCGGTCTGCGGGCGGGTATGCCACCACCCCTGCGAGAGCAAGTGCAGGCGGGGCGACCTGGACGAACCCATCAGCATCAGGACTCTCAAAAGGGTCGCGGCCGATTTCGCCGCCAAGGAGGAGATCTCGGGCAAGTACAGCATCCACGTGAAAAAGATCTCCGGAAAAGGAAAGAGAGTCGCCATCGTCGGCGGAGGACCGGCAGGACTGACGGCGGCCCACTACCTGGGCAAGAGCGATTTCAGCCCCGTTATCTTCGAAGCCCAGAGGATCATGGGAGGCATGCTCACGCTGGGCATCCCTGAGTACCGTCTGCCGCGGGACACCCTCCAGCACGAGATCAGTGCCATCGAAAAGATGGGGGCGGAGTTCCACCTGAAAACGCCCATAGGGGTCAAGGTCCCCTTCGAGCAGCTGCGGCTCGATTACGAGGCCATCTTCATCGCCACCGGCGCCCACGTGGATCTGAAAATGGGCATCCCCGGAGAGGACGCCCAAGGGGTGTACGAGAGCCTGGCCTTCCTTCGGAAGATCAACCTGGGGGAAAAGGTGCCCCTGGGGAAAAAGGTCGCCGTCGTCGGTGGCGGGAACACGGCTATCGATGCCACCCGGGTCTCCCTGAGAATGGGGTCGGAGGTGACGATCCTCTACCGCAGAACGCGCAAGGAGATGCCCGCCGACGATATGGAGATCGAAGAAGCCCTCCACGAGGGAGCCAACCTGGAACTGCTCGTGGCTCCCGTAAAGGTCCTGACAAAGGGCGGCAAGCTCACCGGTGTGCAGTGCATCCGCATGGAGCTGGGCGAACCTGACTCTTCGGGGCGCCGCAGGCCCGTTCCGGTGGAGGGATCGGAGTTCGAGCTCGAACTGGACAACCTCATCGTGGCGGTCAGCGGACAGCCCGATCTAAGTTTCCTCGGGGAGGGTCACGGTCTGAGCATCAGCAAGTGGAACAGCATCGACGTCCACCCCTTCACCCAGATGACCAATGTCGAGGGCGTTTTCGCCGGGGGCGATGTGGTGACAGGCCCCTGGATGGTCATCGATGCCATCGGCGCCGGCAAGAGGGCCGCGGCCCACATGGAGCTTTACCTGAACGGCGAGGAAGTGCTCCCGAAGTATTCGGTAACCATCCCCAACACGGAACCCGTGGAGGCCATTGAGCTCACCGAGGAGGACATGCATCTCGTCCGTCCTTCCATGCCGACCATGGAGCTGGAAAAGAGGCTCAAGGACTTCGCCGAGGTGGAGTTCGGTTATACCAAGGAGATGGCACTCAAGGAGGCGCGACGGTGCCTCCGATGCGACACGGAAGAGTAGGGTCTGACCGGACTCTCTAATGAACTGATGAGCTTGCAGAGGGAATCAGATGTTCACGATCACCATAGACGGTAAAAAAATCCAGGTGCCGCGCGGTACCACCATACTGAACGCAGCGCGGGAGCTGGACATAGACATCCCCACGTTCTGCGATCACAAGTACCTGCTCCCCTTCGGATCGTGCCGCATGTGCGTGGTCGAGGTAGAGGGAACGGACAGGCTTTTCGCCTCCTGCGTGGTTCCTGTGACCGATGGTATGGAGGTCCATTCGAACACGGCCCGGGTCAAGCGTGCCCGAGAGGCCGTGCTGGAGCTTCTTCTCACCTACCATCCGCTGGAGTGCCCCGTGTGCCCGCAGTCGGGCCGGTGCCTGCTCCAGGACCTTGTGTTCGAGCACGGCCGTGACTACGGCAGGTTCGGGCACATCGAGGTGGAAAAGAGGATCGACCACCTGTCCCCCCTCATCGAGATGAACCAGAACCGCTGCATCCTCTGCGGACGCTGCGTCAGGATATGTGACGAGGTTCAGGCGGAGGGCGAATTCGATTTCGCCAGCCGCGGGTTCCCCACCGTGGTCGAGCCCTCCTTTGCCAAGCCGATGAACTGCGAGTTCTGCGGTCAATGTGTGCAGGCCTGTCCGGTGGGCTCCCTCTACAGCCGGATCTTCAAGCACACGGCGCCGGCCTGGGAGTTGACGCCGGTGAGGACGACCTGTCCCTTCTGCGGAGTGGGCTGCACTCTGCACCTGGAGGTGAAGGGCAACCACATCTACCACGTGCTGGGGGTGGATGACGAGGGTTCCAACAACAACGGGTTCCTCTGCTGCAAGGGACGCTTCGGCTACGAGTACGTCCACCACCCGGACAGGATCACCGAACCGATGGTGCGCCAGGATGGCGAACTGGTTCCGGTGACCTGGGAGGAGGCCTACGACCATATCGCGCGGGGAATTGAGAAGATCCGCTCTCAGGCAGGTCCCGATGCCTTCGGCGGCATCTCTTCGGCCAGATGCACCAACGAGGACAACTACCTTTTCCAGAAGTTCATGAGGGCGGTCGTCGGCACGAACAACGTCGACTCCATCGCCCGGTTCGGCCACTTCCCGGGGATGGAGGCCCTCAGGAAGGCCTTCGGTGTCGAAGCCCCGACCAACTCCCTGAACGACCTCCAGCATTCGAACCTGATCCTTGCCATCGACTCCAACATCACCGAGGACGACCATGTCGCGGGACTCAAGGTCCTCAAGCAGGTCCGGTCAGGGAAGGCCAAACTCATCGCGGCCAACAGCAGACGCGTGAAGGTCACGCGTTTCGCCCAGACCTGGATGCAGCACAAACCGGGGACCAGCGTGGCGCTGTTAAATTCCATAATCGCCGTGATCCTGGAGGAAGGCCTTGAGAACAAGAAGTTCTGCCAGTCACGGGTGACGGGTCTCGAGGAGCTCAGAGAGTCTCTCAAGGGTGCGGAACCTGAAAGGATGGAGAAGGTCACCGGGATAAAGGCTGAGACCATCAGGGAGGCGGCCAGGGCCATCGCCTCAGCCGGCAAGGTCACCATCCTCATCACGCTGGGAGGTGCCAGCCCCTACACGGGAGAGGATACCGTTGCAGCTGCCGCGAACCTGGCTCTTGTCACCGGCAACGTCGGCAAGGTAGGCGCCGGGATCATCCCTCTCTCGGAGTACAACAACATCCAGGGGTGCATGGACATGGGGGCTCTGGCCGAGTTCCTCCCCGGATACCAGCCCGTAACCGATGACGGTATCAGAAACTGGTTCGAAGGTCAGTGGGGTGTCAAGCTTCCTTCTCAACCTGGACTGGACGCCATGGGGATGATCGAAGCCGCCGCCGGGGGGAAGCTCAAGGGCATGTACATAATGGGCGAGAACCCGCTCTCCTCTTTCCCCGATCAGGAGCGGGTGATCGAGGCCATGAAAAAGCTGGATCTTCTGGTGGTACAGGACATGTTCCTCACCGAGACGGCTCTCTTTGCGGACGTGGTTCTCCCCTCCTCCTGCGGGCCTGAAAAGAACGGCACCTTCACCAATACCGACAGGCGGGTCCAAAGGGTCAGGAAGGCCATCGATTCCCCCGGCAAGACGAGGGACGACTGGAGGATCCTGACCGAAATGTCGGAGGCCATGGGTTACAGCAACGGGATCGGATCCGCCATGGAGGTGCTCGGGGAGATCACGCGCATGATCCCCTTTTACGCGGGGATCACCCCGGAACGTCTCGAGAAGAGCGGGATCCACTGGCCCTGCCCCAGACCCGACCATCCCGGTACCGAGGTCCTTCACCACGATCGTTTTCCCAGCGGCCTGG
Source organism: bacterium (assembly GCA_020349685.1). Classification (GTDB taxonomy): domain Bacteria; phylum BMS3Abin14; class BMS3Abin14; order BMS3Abin14; family BMS3Abin14; genus JALHUC01. Next base: position 1,699,436 of record CP070698.1, on the reverse strand, counting down.
GCCGCACCCGTCCGGTCCGTTTCCATGAGCCCAAAAAAGCCACGGCCAACTATCCCTACCTGCTCATACCCGGAACGATCCTCTATCACTCGGGAACCACCACGACCATGGCCAAAGGGCTCAATACCGTTGCGTCCACAGCCGTTGCCGAGATCCATCCCTCGGATGCCCAGGAGCTGGAACTGGAAACCAATGACTGGGTCCGCCTGACCAGTCTCAAGGGAATAACAGAGGTCAAGGTCAAGGTTACCGAGAGGAGCATGCCCGGGACGGTCTTCGTGCCGACCCACTTCAGGGAGGTGCCCGTCAACGCCCTCGTCGGGTACGATACCGTCAGGGAAAGGGGCCTGACCTATGTCGGTATCGAGAGGATAGAGAGAGTTGAGGCCGAGCGAAGAGCCGGTGAAAGCCAGGTTACCAGGCTAAAGAAAACCGTTCAGGAAATTCAGGACAAGAAACGCCGGGCCACGGAGGAGACAGGGCCCGGAGTCTCGGGAGGGAAATAAGATGATCTGCCCGGAGTGCAACCTAATCATCCCCGATGACAGCCGCTTCTGCAAGGAGTGCGGCAACAAGTTGGAGGTCTCTGCCCGGGAGCAGGAGACCCTTTCCAACCAGGAAAAGGCCGAGCGGCTTTACCGGGAGGGGATCTCCCAGTATCATCAGGGTCTTTTCGATGAAGCCCTGAAGAGCTGGGAGGAGACCCTCGAGCTGGTTCCTGACTTCCAGATGACCAATTACTACATGGGCGTCGCCTATTACGACAAGGGCATGCTCTCGCTGGCACTGGATTATTTCAAGAAGGCCGAGGCCGCAAACCCCCCTTCGCCGGCGATCCACTACCGGCTGGGCATGGCCTACTACTCCATGGGCCTGCTTCCCGATTCCGAATTTCACTTCAAGAAGGTCCGCAGCATCATACCGGACACGGCCCAGATCCACTACCGCCTGGCCCTGCTGCACCAGAAGAACGCCAAACTGGATGCAGCGGTGGAGGAGCTGAACCAGGCCCTGGAAAGGTCGCCCAGCTTTGCCCGTGCGCTGTACGTTCTCGGGACCGTCTATTTCCAGAAAGGTATGCTCAAGGAGGCTGCCGAGTCCCTCAAGAAAGTGGTGGAAATCTCCCCTGGATACGTCATGGCCTACTACTGGCTGGGGCAGGTCTACTTCCACAAGGGGAACATGACCGACACCATCGAGGCTTTTGACAGGGCGCTGTCCCTGTCGCCGAAATTCGCCTCCGCCTACTACCACCGGGGTGTGGCACAGGCAAGGAAAGGGCAGCACGAGGACGCCGCTTCGAGCTTTGGCAAAGTCAGGGAACTCGATCCTCAGGATTCAGCCGCCCTCTATCACCTGGGCAACAGCTACATCCACCTCGGCATGCTCGACAAGGCCGAACAAACCCTCAATGAGGCTATAAGGCTCAACCCGGAAAACACCCAGGCCTTCTTCCTCCTGGAAAAGGTGGGAGAGATCAAGCGCTCCGGCGCCATGGAGTACTGAGGGCTCAGGATCAGGGGAGAACCATGGAAAACATCGGTCTGTATCTGCTTATCATCATCCTCAAGATCATCGGGATCATCACGGTGGCCCTCGGGGGAGTGACCGTGATGAACTGGGTGGAACGCAAGGTCTGCGGCCACATACAGCACCGCCACGGGCCCCTGTATGTGGGCCCCCTTGGGATCTTCCAGCCCATTGCCGACGGTCTGAAGCTGTTCCTCAAGGAGGACATCACCCCCACCAATGTGGACCGGGTCCTTTTCATCGCTGCCCCTCTCATGGCCTTTGTGCCGGCTCTCCTAACCTTTGCCGTGATTCCGGTGGGGCCGCACCTCATGATATCCGACATCAACATCGGACTGGTTTACATCCTCTCGGTGTCCTCGCTGGGTGTATTCGGGATCGTCATGGCCGGTTGGGCTTCGAACAACAAATACGCCCTCCTTGGAGGGCTTCGCTCCTCCGCCCAGATGATCAGCTACGAGATCTCCCTGGGTCTTTCGGTCATCGGGGTGCTCATGTATTCGGGATCCCTGTCCATGACCAAGATCGTCATGGCACAGCAGGGTCTCTGGTTCGGCTTTATCCCCAAGTGGTTCGTGATCCCCCAGTTCCTCGGCTTCATCCTTTTCCTGGTGGCGGCTTTTGCCGAGACCAACCGCTTGCCATTTGACCTGCCCGAAGCCGAGAGCGAGCTCGTGGCCGGATACTTTGTCGAGTACGGAAGCCTGAGATGGGCCATGTTCATGATGGCCGAATACGTGGCCATGATCTCCGCGTCGTGTGTCGTGGTGACCCTCTTCTTCGGAGGCTGGCTGCCCCTGCCGGTCATCGGGCCCATGATCGAGGGGCTGCTGCCGGCCGGCGTGGTCCTGTACGCCATGCCGGTGGTCTGGTTCCTCTCCAAGGTCGCCGTATTCATGTTCTTCTTCGTCTGGGTTCGATGGACCTTTCCCAGGCTCCGTTACGACCAGCTCATGTCGCTGGGGTGGAAGGTCCTTCTGCCGCTGGCCATCTTCAACATCTTCATCTCGGGCATTTTGAGAGTGATCCAACTCAATTAGGGAACGGGAGAGTACAGTGGGTTTGATGACGAACATCCTGCAGACAGATCTGATCAAGGGCCTCAGCTTGACGATCCGCTACTTTTTTTCCAAGCCGGTGACCCTCAGGTATCCGGAGGTCTATTACGACCTCCCGGAGCGGTTCCGGGGGGCACAGATCCTCAAGCGTCACGAGGACGGCAAGGAACGCTGCGTGGGTTGCGGGCTCTGCGCCGAGATCTGTCCCTCCCGGGCCATCGCCATGGAGACATCGGAAGGTGAGGATCACGAGAAAGTGGTGAACAGCTACGTCATCGATCTGGGGCTCTGCATCTACTGCGGTTACTGCCAGGAAGTTTGCCCTGTGGATGCTGTTTTCATGGGTCAGGATTTCGAGTTGACGATCACGGACCCCGGAAAACTCAAGGTCACCAAGGAACAGATGCTCACAAAGGGGGATAACCCCCGCTACGATCGGCTTTAGGAGCGAAGAGATGGGTCTGCAAGAAATAATGTTCTACTATTTTGCCGTTGTGATTGTGGTAACGGCCCTCCTGGCCGTTTCGAGGGGCAACCCGGTACACGCCGTCATCTTCCTCGTGCCGTGTTTCTTTCACGTGGCGGGGATCTTTGTGCTCCTCGGGGCGGAATTCCTGGCTGCCATACAGATCCTCGTGCCGGCGGGGGCGCTCATGATCCTCTACCTGTTCGTCGTCTTCCTCTTTAACCTCTCCGAGATAAAGGGAAAGCGGATCACCCACCGTCAGTCTTTCCTCGCGGGCATCGTGGGTGTGCTTCTGATCCTCCTGCTCATCGTCCTGTCCGTCCAGGGCATTTTCCCGGGTCCCTTCGTGGAACTGGTGGAGAGCCTCGGAGCAGACAGCACCTCTACCGTGGGTGGTTCCCTTTACACCAGATTCCTCTTCCCCTTCGAACTGGCCTCTCTGGTGCTTCTCGTGGTCATGTTCGGGGCCATGGTCCTCGCCAGAAGGGAGGAGAAGGAATGATCACCCGGTCTCACTACCTGATACTTGCGGCCATCCTGTTCGTCATCGGTGTGACGGGTGTGCTGATGAGAAGGAACGTGATCATCATCCTTCTTTCCATCGAGCTCATGCTCAGCGCCGTGAACATCAACCTTGTGGCCTTTTCCCACTATCTCGAGAATCCCGCCGGGCAGGTTTTCGTCTTCTTCGTGATGACCGTCGCCGCAGCGGAGGCGACACTGGGGCTGGCCATCGTGGTGGCCCTCTTCCGGAACCTGGAAACGGTCAATGTGGATGAGATCAACCAAATGAAGGGCTAGGAGAAAATACGATGACTGACGCCATAGTCCTTGTCCCACTGTTTCCCCTGCTGGCCGTTCTGGCCAACCTCCTCATCGGCCGCCGCCTGTCGGAGGGGATGGTGGGTATTATGGGAAGCGGCGCCATTGGCGCCTCCTTCCTCGCCTCCATCATCTCGGTGGTGGGCCTGGCCGGGATGGCACCAGGACACCGAACAGTGGAAGTTGTCCTTTACGAGTGGATCGGTTCGGGGACCTTTTCGGCCGATATCGGTTTCCTGCTCGACCCCCTGTCAGCCGTGATGATCCTGGTCGTTACGGGCGTGGGCTTCCTCATCCACGTCTACTCCATCGGGTACATGCACCACGACCCCGGGTTCGCGAGGTACTTCCTTTACCTGAACCTTTTCGTCTTCGCCATGCTCCTCCTGGTTCTCGGGAACAGCTACCTGCTGCTTTTCATCGGCTGGGAGGGCGTGGGTCTGTGCTCTTACCTTCTCATAGGGTTCTGGTATAAGCGGGACAGCGCTGCCGACGCGGGCAAGAAAGCTTTCATCGTCAACAGGATCGGGGATTTCGGCTTCATGCTGGGGATGCTCCTGATCGCCATCCAGTTCGGGACCCTTTCCTTCACCAAGGTCTTTGCCGAAGCTCCTGACATGTTCCACTCGGGCGACCCCTTGATCGTCCTCATCACGCTCCTCCTCTTTGTCGGAGCCTGCGGAAAGTCGGCCCAACTGCCCCTTCACGTCTGGCTTCCCGACGCCATGGAAGGTCCGACCCCGGTGTCAGCCCTCATCCACGCGGCAACCATGGTCACCGCAGGCGTGTATATGGTCTCCCGCAGCCACGTCCTGTTTGACCTGGCTCCCGCTTCGCTTCTGGTGGTCGCCATCGTGGGCTGTCTCACAGCCTTTTTCGCCGGCACCATCGCCCTCGTCCAGAACGACATCAAGCGTGTCCTTGCCTACTCCACCGTGAGCCAGCTGGGATACATGTTCCTGGCGGCCGGCGTGGGCGCCTACACGGCGGCCATCTTCCACCTCATGACCCACGCCTTCTTCAAGGCTTTGCTGTTTCTTGGAGCGGGCAGCGTGATCCACGCGCTGTCGGACGAACAGGATATAAGGAAAATGGGCGGCCTGAGGAAGATCATGCCAACGACGTACAGGACTTTTGTCATCGCTTCTCTGGCCATCGCGGGGATCCCGCCGCTGGCAGGATTCATGTCCAAGGATGAGATCCTCTACTCGACCTTCAATTCCACCCATCCGGGCGGGGCGGGTGTCCTTCTCTGGCTGGTCGGAATCATCACGGCCTTCATGACCGCCTTCTACATGTTCCGGCTGGTATTCAAGACCTTCCATGGCGAATCACGAATGGATCCGGAGGTGGAGGAGCACGCGCACGAATCGCCGCCGGTCATTACGATACCGCTTTCCATTCTGGCTTTTCTCTCGGCTGTGGGCGGCTTTCTCGGGATCCCCATCTTCCTCAAGGCCAACGTCATGCACAACTGGCTCGGTCCCATCTTTGAAGCCGCTGCCGAACACGGGAGTGAGGCGGCCGGCGCTGTTCACAGTCTGAGCACGGAACTCGGGCTCATGGGACTTTCGGTTCTCGTCGCCGTGGGAGGCATCCTCCTTGCCCTGACTCTGATACTCAAGCGCCCTTACATCACCGAGGAGATCAGGAGCGACTACAGTTTCCTTTACGATCTTTTTCTCAACAAGTGGTGGGTGGATGAGCTCTACCATGCCGTCATCGTCCGTCCTCTGAACCGGATCGCCAGCATCTTCTGGACGGAATTCGACGGCAAGGGGATCGACGGGACGCTGCACGGGATCGCGGGCGGAGCCGCCCGTTCGGGAGGGTTCCTCTCGAAGCTGCAGACAGGTTTTGTTCAGAACTATGCCCTTTCCATGGCGGCGGGACTCGTTCTGGTACTGATCTGGGTGCTGTTGTAGTGATCCAGAATTCAGAATGCAGGATCCAGAATCCATGAGACGAAAAAACAGTTCAAATTAACAGGAAGAGCCTTAAATGAGCGAAATGAGCCTACCGTTACTCTCTATCATCACCTACATCCCTGCCGTCGGCGCTGTCCTGATGGCCCTCTTCATTCCAGGCAAAAAAGCCGGGGCTATCAGAAACGCGGCTCTGGGGATCGCCCTGGTCGATTTCGCGGCCTCCCTGGTTCTCCTCCTCCAGTTCCGGATCGGGGTTCCGGGTTTCCAGTTGATGGAAAGAGCCACCTGGATCCAGAGCCTCGGGATCCAGTATCTCATGGGTGTGGACGGGATCAGCCTTCTGCTGGTTCTGCTGACGACCCTCCTGGGGATCCTGGCCGTGCTTTCCTCCTTGTCCGCCATCACCGACAGAGTCAAGGAGTACA
>CP070698.1:1673984-1693107 GCA_020349685.1 bacterium | reverse complement strand
GATCTTCTCTGGAAATTCACCACCCAGGATCCTGCCTGCCCTCTTTATGGCGGCGAGGGGGTTGTTTTTCCTGAGGTAGAAGGAGGCGATCTCCAGCTCGTGCATGCCCTCCTTGGTCAGAAGTTCTTCCGCACGCCGGTTTGCGTCGGCGACCCACTCGCCATCCGGGTATCTTTCCACGTACAGCTGGAAAAGCACCCTTGCCTCCCTCAGAAGGGAGATATCACGGTCATGGGGTATGTAGGCTTTAAAGGAAAGAAGGCCTATCTTCCTTTTCTGGATCTGTTTGACCTTTGAAATGGCCTGCCTGTAGACCGCTTTTTCGGTAAAGGGACCGGCGGGGTAGGCGTTCAGATAGGCCTCGTAGTGAGACTCCGCTTCCGGGAACTTGCCCAGATTATAGGCGGCCTCCCCGAGCAGGAACTGAACCTCTCCGCCGAGCCGGGTCCCGGCTGTTACGAGCCTCAGCCCCTCGAGGCTCTCGTAGGCCCTCTCGTTGCGTTTTTTCTCCATGTCGATGCGGGCCTGGCGAATTCTCTCTTCAGGCGGTGATTCATCGACAACCGGCCTGGAACAGGAGGTCATCACGATCGCCAGGATCAGAATCGGGAAAGCTATGCGGTAAACCGTTTTCAGGGTCGCCTCCACGGGTGGCAAAAGGGGACAGTGAGCGGACTGGTGTGAGATCCGATTTTCGCCTAGTATGGAGAAGAAGGTGGGAACCTGTCAAGAAAAGGGAGAGGGAAAAGACAGGGAAAAGGATAAAGGGGAAGGGTAAAAGGGAAAAGGTAAAATGTAAAAGGGTTCAGAGATGTGTCATTCCATCCAGAGCTGAGCATTTATCTCCCCTACACCCTTACCCCGATACGGAGTCATGGGAGGTCCAATGAATTACATGACCATCGGTTCCGGAACGGCCGTTCCTCAGCGCGAGAGGTCCGCCCCCTGTCACCTGATCAGGGGTGAAGGGCGGACTGTTGTTGTTGATCTGGGACCCGGATCCATCTGGGGTCTTGCCAGACACGGCCGCGTCCATCTCCCGGATGTCGAACTGCTTCTTTTCACTCACCTTCACATGGACCACTGCGCGGACCTTGCCCCTTTCCTCTTCGCCCTTCGTTCCAGGGAACTGTCCAGGACAGCGCCTTTGTGGATCCTCGGTCCCGAGGGGATGAGGGACCACTACGGAAAGCTTCAGGCCACCTGGGAAAAACGGGTGGAGCCGGCCGGATACGAGCTCCTCATCGACGAGTGGGCCGGCAGCGCTGTCAACTGGAAAGGATGGCTGCTGGATGCCGCTCCCACCTCCCACGGCGTTCCCAACCTCGCCTGGCGCATCGACAGCGAAGGAGGAGGTGGTTGCGGGGTCGTCCTAACCGGTGACGGAGAGTCCACCGATGAGCTGATCCAACTGGCAAGACGGGCTGACCACGTCCTCGTAGCCGAATCCGCGGCAGCTCCGGGGGAGGTCCTGGAAGGCCACATGAACCCCGGCCAGGCGGGGGACCTTGCCCGGCAGTGCGGGTCCAGGATGCTGGTTCTGTGTCATATTAATCCTGGGGCAGGGGTTGAAGCTATACTCAGAGAATCGATGGCCTTCTATGACGGTGAAGTGGTCGTGGCAGAGGACGGGATGGTGGTGGAGGTCGAGTGATTAGTGATTAGTGATTGGTGATTGGTAGCTGATGTAAATAACCTCAAATCTCGTATCACTGGTCTTGTTTCCAACGACCCGTGTCTTTGCTTTTGTTTTAACCAGTCACTAATCACCAGTCACCAGTCACCGGTTCCTACTCCTGCTTCTCAAAGCTGTCCGACGCTCCGCAGGCCTGGCACTTTCTGGGTTTGCACCGGCCCTCTTTCGTCTCGCCGCATTCCTTGCACTTGAAGGTTGCCATGACATACCTCCGAACTGGTTTTGCTTTGTTTTTAGTTTTTGGTTTTGGGTTTTGTGTCCTGAGCGCTGAGTACTGAGTACTGGGTACTGGGTACTTCTTATCCACATTCCCCGCACAGGCCCACCGCATGGACCTGGAGGGCGTGAACCTTAAACCCCCCCTGTTCCGTCGGCAGTTTCAAGTCAAGAGGGGCGTTAAGGGGGAGGGCCATGTCACCGATCTGTCTGCACGATCGGCAAAAGGTGTGGGCGTGTTCGGTGATATCGGGATCGTAGTGGGCCCTTTCCGGGTTGATGCTCAGTTCCTGGATCTCACCCATGTCCCTGAGTGTCTGCAGTGTTTTGTATACTGTCGTAAAAGAGATGGACGGATGAACCTTCAGGATCTCCCTGTAGATATCTTCAGCCGAAGGGTGGGTGTGGTTGTCCTTGAGAAGCCTGAAGATGCTCAGTCTCTGGGGAGTGATCTTAAGACCGGCTTCACGGAATCTCTGTATGACGGATTCAATGTCTCGCATGTTCCACGGTTCCTCTTCTGCCTGCTGCATTAAAACTTAAATTGGTCTGACCTAAAGCGCAAGCATATTACCAAAAGCGGGAAAAGTAAAGATTGCATCCGGCGGGTTGGCCGTGGGGCAGCTGGAAGTTCAGGCGGGAGATTCCATGGGTTTTTGATGATGCTCAATGGCAGGCCCAATGGCGGCTACCTTTGTCAGACGGGGACACGCTGTTTACTGATCACCGGTCAAAGGTGACCGGTCACCGGTTCTCCTACCACAAATGCCAGTCCTTCCAGTCCCGCTCTACCGTTTCGATCATGAAGCCGAGCAGGGGGAAATAAAGCAGGAGGATGGGGGCAATGGAGGAGAAGGTGACCCAGAAAGGAGCTGAACCGAGAAACGAGATAAGGACCACCAGACCCAGAAGCCCCATGAAGAATTTCGTGGAGCGGTTTTTCCAGCCGGTGATGGAATACCTTTTTACGCGTGACCAGTCATATTCCATGTTTTCCCTCCCGGCGGCAAGTGAATCGGTTCACTACTCTATAGTAAAGTGCAGGTTAAGATTGATGTCAAGGGATAAGAAAGTGCAAAGTACAAAGTGCAGAGCACTAAAGTGCAGGGTGCAGAGTATATGAATGGAGCTCCGGATATAAAAAACGCCCCTGATGGGGCGATTTTTATATCTATGGTGCCGAAGGCGAGACTTCCCCCTTCGCTTACGCAAGCTTCGGGGGACAAGCTCACTATTGACCTTCGGTCAAGTTCTCGTCTCGCCGGTTCGCTGTTTCTGGTTGTGGGATTATTTTTGAGATTTGAGATTTGAGATTTGGGATTCAATAAAAAAACGCCCCCTTTGGGGCGTATTTTATTGTCTGGTGCCGAAGGCGAGACTCGAACTCGCACGGGCGGTTGCCCACCACCCCCTCAAGATGGCGTGTCTACCAGTTCCACCACTTCGGCAAAACGAGGGCCTATTATTTTCAAAGCCCCTTAAAATGTCAAGTTAAAGTCAGCTTCGAGCCGGAAATCGCCATTTTAAAGCCGTCAGCCGTGAACTGGCGGGCAAAAGTTCTATAACTGCTTTTATTTACGTATCTATTTCTGTTATATTTTCTTGATGCTTTCAATCAGAAAGGAGTGCCTTTGAAGGTTCGAAAGGTTGTCATACCGGCAGCGGGCCTGGGCAGCAGGTTCCTCCCGGCAACGAAGACCGTCCCCAAGGAGCTTTTTCCGTTGGTCGACCGTCCGCTCATCCACGAGGTTGTCGCGGAGGCGGTCGCTTCGGGTATAAGCGACCTTATCCTTGTCACCGCTCAGGGCAAATCCGCCATTGAGGACTACTTTGATGTCGATCAAGGTCTGGAGTCCTTCCTGGAAAGAAAGGGCGACAAGGAGATGCTCGAGCGGATCGGGAAGATCTCCAGGATGATCCGGGTGGGATCCGTAAGGCAGAAAGAGCCTCTGGGGCTGGGGCATGCGGTGCTTTGCGCCTGGGAGTTCGTCGGTGAGGAACCCTTCGCGGTGATGCTGCCGGATGACGTTTTCGACGGTCCCTCGCCATGCCTTGCCCAACTGCTGGCTGTATTTTCCAGGACCGGCAAGACCGTCGTGGCCCTGGAGGAGGTACCTGACGACCAGGCTCACAAGTACGGTATTATTGAAGGGCGGGAAGTGGAGCCTGGTCTCTTCCACCTGGAGAGTCTGGTTGAAAAACCGGCGCCGGGGACGGCTCCCTCCAGTTTAGCCGTAACAGGAAGATACGTGCTGGTCCCGGATGTGTTCCGGCTCCTTGAGTCGCAGGGAAAAGGGTTCGGTGGCGAGATCCAGCTCACCGATGCCCTCAACAGCCTGGCTGGATCGGACACCGTTTACGGCGTTGTCTTCAAGGGGATCCGGTACGATGCCGGTGACAAGCTGGGGTTTATAAAAGCCAACATCAACTATGCGCTCAAGGACGACGACCTCGGTCCCCGTTTGGCGCAGTTCATGGCGGACAGGCTGTCAAGGGAGCCCGAATGACACCCCCGTCAAAGAGGGTTTGTTATCTGCGATGATCCGCAAAACAGGCTTCCGATGTGATACGGGACGGTGATGAAAAGAAAAAGAGATTTCATTTGGGACACGGGGTGGAGCATGACTAGATTCAGCCGCCTGGTCCACCAGTTTTCGGGAAAGCTGCCTTCCGTTCCTGACTGGGCCGGTGAAACAGCCCAGCCACCCATTGATGTCTTCGAGGACGAGACGGACGTTCACATCGAGATGGAGGTCCCCGGGATGGGCCGCAGCGAGCTGAACATCAGGTTGGACCGGGACCGGCTCAGCATAGAGGGGTTCAAGCAAAGCGGCGGGGACAGTGCCTGTCTCAGGTACATCTGTGTCGAAAGGGAGTTCGGTGTTTTCAGGAGGACTGTTGAGATCCCCGCCAGTGTGGACGCGTCGGGTGTCCGGGCGGCGCTGGTGGATGGAGTCCTCAAGATAAGGCTTCCCAAGATAATCGAAAGGCGAAGGGCCGTTGTCGATGTGCCTATTGACGAGTAGTTCGGCGCTTGAGGAGATGGCCTTATGAGCGAAAAGCAAAGCGGTGTCCAGGGAGAGGTTGGAAGCCGGGATCAAGGGTCCGAAGGGGTCTACATCCCCGAGGTGCTGCCGCTCCTTCCCATAAGGGACGTTGTCGTCTTTCCTTACATGATCGTACCGCTGGTCGTGGGAAGGGACAGGTCGATCAGCGCTCTGGACGAGGCGTTGAAAGGAGACCGGCTCATTTTCCTCGCGGCCCAGCGGGCCGGGGAGGTGGAGGAGCCGGCTGGCGAGGATCTCCACCAGCTGGGGACAGTGAGCGTCATTGTCCGCATGCTCAAAACCCCCGACGGAAAGGCCAAGATCCTCGTGCAGGGACTGCAAAGAGGCCGGATCAAGGAGTTCTTGCAGACCGATCCCTTCTTTTCCGTCCGCCTCGACATTGTCGAGGAGAAATCACCCGACCCTCTGCCCATCGAGACACAGGCCATGTTGAGGGCCATGAAAGAGAGCCTGGTCAGGATCGTCGAGCTGGGCAAGCCCGTTCCGTCCGATGTTCTTTCCGTGGCAGCCAACGTCGACGATCCGGGACGCCTTGCGGATCTCATAGGCTCGAGCCTGGGGTTGGGCCTGGAGGAGGCGCAGAATGTTCTCGAGACCGTCGACCCTGCCATGCGCCTCGAAATTGTGCACGAGATCCTCGACAAGGAACTGAAGATCGTTGAGATGCAGCAAAAGATCCATGACCAGGCCCAGGAGGAGATGAGCAAGACGCAGAAGGATTATTATCTTCGCCAGCAGCTCAAGGCCATCCAGCAGGAGTTGGGGGATAAGGACGACCGTGAGGCAGAGGTCGAGGAGATCCGTTCGAATATTGAAAAGGCCGGAATGCCCCTGGAAGTCAAGGAAGAGGTTGAAAAGCAGCTGGGCCGGCTGTCCAAGATGCACCCCGATTCTGCGGAAGCTGCCACGATAAGAACCTACCTCGACTGGATGGTGGATATCCCGTGGAAAAAATCCACCAAGGACAAACTTGATCTGAAGGCTGCTTCCGGGGTTCTCGATGAGGATCACTACGACCTGGAAAAGATCAAGGAGCGCATCCTGGAGTATCTCGGTGTCCTCAAACTGAAAAAAGAGCTCAAGGGACCGATCCTGTGTCTTGTGGGTCCCCCCGGTGTGGGGAAAACATCCCTGGGCCGATCCATCGCCCGGGCCATGGGACGCAAGTTCATCCGCATGTCCCTCGGGGGAGTGAGGGACGAGGCGGAGATCAGGGGCCACCGGCGGACCTACGTGGGGGCTCTTCCCGGCCGGATCATCCAGGGGATGAAGCAGGCGGGGTCGCGCAACCCGGTTTTCATGCTGGATGAGATCGACAAGCTGGGCGCCGATTTCAGGGGCGATCCCTCCTCGGCCCTGCTGGAAGTGCTCGATCCGGAGCAGAATTACAACTTCCGGGACCATTACCTGGCTGTCCCCTACGACCTGTCTGCCGTCATGTTCATCGCCACCGCCAACATGGCCGACCCCATCCCTCAGGCCCTCCGGGACAGGATGGAGATCATCCAGCTTTCGGGTTATACAGCTGTGGAAAAAAGGCACATAGCGCGAAGATACCTCGTCGGGCGGCAGATCGAAAGGAACGGTCTTTCCGAGAAGTTGCTCTCCCTTTCCGACGGCACCCTGGACAGGATCATCTCCGAATACACCCGGGAGGCGGGGGTGCGCAACCTGGAGCGGGAGATCGGCAACATCTGCCGGAAGGTAGCCAAGTCCGTCGCTCTCGGGAAGAAGAGGCGCTCCGTTGTGACGGCCAGGAACCTTGAAAAGTACCTCGGGGTACCAAGATTCCGGGGGGCCAGCAGGGAGGACCAGGCGAGGGCGGGTGTGTCCATCGGGCTGGCCTGGACCCCGGTGGGGGGCGACACCCTGAACATAGAGGTCTCCGCAGTCAAGGGCAAAGGCAACCTAACCATGACAGGTTCCCTCGGAGCGGTGATGAAGGAGTCCGCCCAGGCCGCGCTGAGCTATATCAGGTCGCGGGGCAGTGAGTTGGGCGTGACGCCGCAGAGCATCCTCGCCACCGACATCCATGTGCATGTGCCCGCAGGGGCCACGCCCAAGGACGGACCTTCCGCCGGCATCGCCATCACTTCGGCAATGATCTCGGCCCTGACGGGTGAACCCCCACTCCCGGCCGTTGCCATGACCGGGGAGATCACCCTGACAGGAAGGGTGCTGCCCATAGGCGGCCTCAGGGAAAAGCTGCTTGCCGCCAAACGAGCGTCCATCACCAGGGTGGTCATCCCGTCCCTCAACATGCCCGATCTGAAAGAGATCCCCTCCTACGTGACCCGCGGGATCGAGATCGTCCCCGTGGGTGATATGGACGAGGCCCTGGCAGCTATCTTCAGGAAAGGTGTCTTTTCCAGGGCCGCCCTAAAAAAGAAAGGGACCACCCGGGTAAAGGGTTCTTCCGATGCCAAACGCTGACAGCATACATGACGGCCCGATCCTCGTTGTCGATGACGAGAAGTTCTTCCAGGATCTGATAGCCGGTATCCTCAGGGGAGAGGGCTACGAGGTGCACGTGGTGGATTCCGGAGAAGCTGCCCTCCAGGCTTTCAGCGAAGGGGGGTTCCAGGTGGTGGTCATGGACCTCGTGCTGCCGGATATCATGGGCACGGAGGTGCTTGAACGGGTCAAGGAGAGGGATCCCGATATCGCCGTCATCATGGTCACGGCCTACGCCAGCATGGAAAGCGCCATAGCGGCCCTCAAGGCGGGGGCCTACGATTACATCAAGAAACCCATCATCAAGGAAGACCTGGTGTACTCTGTCCAGCGGGCCCTCGAACGGCAGCATCTGGCGGTGCGCAACCGTCAACTGGTCCGCCAGCTGGAGGCCCGCATTGAAGAGATGAAGATCATGAGCCGGGAAAAGGAGGAAGTTTTCCGGATCCTGGACGAGGGGCTTGTCATCATGGAGGACAGCGGCCGGATCTTCGATCTCAACCCGAAAGCGGTTCATATCCTGAGCAGTTCCGACGCGCCCCTGGCCGGAACGGACTTCACCGCCACGGGTTTTCCCGTGCCCGAGGGGTTCATCGCTTCAGTAAAAGCCGCGGGCGGACAGCCGGTGAGATCCCTGGTGACCCTGGCCGGCAAGGCAGGGCAAAGCAGACAGATAGAACTCGTGGGACTGTCCATGGATGGGGGATCGGGTCCTTCCAGGGTCCTTCTCGGTTTCAGGGACCTGACGGGGATCAAGGACCTCGAGAAGAACCGGGAGGAGTTCCTGGCCATCGTATCCCACGACCTGAGGACCCCTCTGACCTCCCTCAAGGGCTTCGTGGAGGTTCTGCTGGCGGGGGATTACGGCTCAAAAGAGAGGCTGCAGGAGTATCTCAAGATCCTGGATTCGGAAGCGGACAGGATGATCAGCCTGATAAACGACCTCCTCGATCTCGGACGCCTCGAGTCCGGAAAGATGGCGATGAACAAGGAGAGGGTGCGGCTGGATGAACTGGCGGCCTACGCCGTACGCAGCATGGAAGGGTTGGCCGCTCAAAAGGGCGTTACCATTACCTTCACAAGTCAGGGTGCAGGGTCTCTGGAGGTAGTGGGGGACAGAAGGCGGCTGCTCCAGGTCCTCGTGAACCTCCTCTCCAACGCCATTCAGTTCACGCCCGAGGGCTGCGGTGTGGAAACGCTGGTTCGCAGGGAGGATGAAACGGTTCTCGTTGAGGTCCTCGACGAGGGCCCCGGAGTCCCTGCCGAGGAGAGAGAGCTTATCTTCGAGAAATACCATCAAACGGAGAGAGCGCCTTCAGGACGCGGCAAGGGCAGCGGTCTGGGCCTTGCCATAGTCAAGAAGATCGTCGATCTCCACGGAGGTTCCATCCGCCTCGAGGGCCGGGCAGACCGCCGGGGCAGCAGCTTTATCCTGATAATGGACGCCCGTGACAGGGGAGATGACTGATGGCCCAAAGGATCCTTGTTGTTGATGACAGTCCCTTCATCCTGGAACTTGTCAAGGACACCCTGATCAAGGAGGGATACGAAGTCGACCGTGCCATGAACGGTCACGAGGCCATGCAGGCCATAGGCGAGGACCCTCCTGACCTTGTCCTCCTGGATATCATCATGCCTGAAATGAGCGGATACCAGGTGTGCCGTCTCATCAGGAGCGACGAAAGGCTGAAAGCTCTCCCGGTGGTCATGATGACCGCCAAGGATACCCAGAAAGACCGCTTCTGGGGCCTTGAAGTAGGAGCCGATGCCTACATCACCAAACCCATCGAGGAGCAGAGCCTCCTTGAAACGATTGCTTCGCTCCTTAAGGAAAAGCGTGAGCCGATCAAACCGGTCAGCCCCGAGGAGCTGACGAGCGAGACGCTCAAGGGCAGGGCCGACGACATCCTGGAGCGCAAGCTCCTGGAAATGACCATCATCAACGAAACAGGGAAGCTCTTTACCTACCTGGACAGGCCTGATGCCCTCCTTCAGAACGTTCTCGGCCTGATCAGCCAGGTCGTCGATTACGACATGGGAGCGATCTTTGTCGTTCTTCCCGATGCCGATGAGAAGCTGGTAGCGATCCGGTACCGGAACCAGCTCCTGAAGGTATCCAAGAAGAACGTCATCAAGACGGGTGCCGAGATGCTCGCCGTGGAAAAGGGTGTGGAGGCCTCCTCCATAACAGATCTGGAGATGCGGCTCTTCGAGGATTCCGAAATTGAGGAAGGGGGCCCGCGAAAGGCTGCGCTGTCGGAGTTCACCGTAACCCTGCGCTCTTCCGGCGGTGTCCTCGGGAACATCGCCCTTTTCTCCAGCCGTGAGGATTTCTTCATCTCCGACGACAGGGCCCTCGTGGAGATGATCGCTTCCCAGCTTTCCGTTCTCCTCGACAACGTGCAGCTCCTCCAGGAAAGGGACAAGCAGTTGAAGGTCCTCGAGCTCGAGAAGAACAGGGTGGAAGCGATCCTTCGGAACATGGGGGAGGGTGTTCTCGTTACCGACTGGTCCTACAGGATCATCCACTCCAATCCGCTGGCCCTTCAGCTACTCGGCGTCAAGGGAGGCCTCGAGGGACAGCATCTTTTTGACCATATCCCCCGCAGTACCTTCGAGGTGCTGGAAGAGCAGCGCATCGGAGTCAAGAATCCCATCTGGACCGTGCGTTTTGCCACCATCAGGGAGAAATTTCCGCTGGTGGCCAGTGTGGCCGTAGTGGACGAGAGGGAAGAACAGACCCTTGGACTGATAATCCTCCTGAGGGATATGTCCGCGGAGGATGAACTGGACCACCTGAAGAGCAAGTTTCTGGAAAATGTCTCCAACCATTTACGGAATCCCCTCACCTCCCTGAAGGGTTTCCTTGACCTGCTCACAGAGGACGTCTACAAAAGCGCGCCACCGCGCCAGAGAGAGTACCTGGACGTGATGACCGAGGAAACGAACAAGCTCACTGAGATCGTGGAAGACCTTCTGAGTCTCTCCAAGATCGAGCTGACCGATTTCAGGGTCCTACCCGAGGACTTTTCCCTTTCCGAAATGCTCCTGTCCACGCTGGTCAACAGTCAGTCCGCGGCCCAGGCAAAGGGGATCACCCTGAAGTCGGAGATCGCCGAGGGTATTGGCCGGGTTCACGCCGACAAGGAAAGCGCCTCGGATATCGTGAACAGACTCGTATCCAATGCCATCAAATACAGTCCCCCCGGCACCGATATTATCATTGGGACCCGGGTGTGCTCCCGCACCGGACAGGAGGGCGCCAGGGAGGTTTTCATCAGGGATTTCGGTCCCGGCGTTCCGGATGACAAGAGCGGCGCCATTTTCGAGAAATACAGGGAGCACCGCCTTTTCAGCGATGCCGATTCCCACGGTATAGGGCTCGGCCTTCCCATATGCAAAAAGCTCGCGGAGATGAACGGCGGGATTATAGGTGTTGAGGCCGCAGAGGAGGGTGGGAGTGTTTTCTATTTCACCCTGCCTGCGGCCAAAGCGGTCAAGGCAGAGGGAGTGCGCAGACAGTAATGGAGCAGTCTTTATTCCAGCTGCCCCGGGAAGAGCTGAAGGAATTCTTCCTGTCCCTTTTTAAAATAACGGGCTTGAGCATGGTGTATTTCCCCGTCTCTTCGGACCTCCAGGATATGGCCATAGGGGAGTCCTCCTTCTGCCTTCAGATTAAGAGCTCGAAGGAGGGTGCCCTCCGATGCAAAGCCTCCATTGATGCGCTGAGGGTGAAAGCGGCCGAGAGCGGTATGCCGGAGTTCGATCTGTGCCACGCGCGCATGGGCGAGATGGCCGTTCCCATCCTTTCACCTGATGGAAACGATTGCGGAACGGTTGTCATGGGCCAGGTGGTCATCGAGGGGCTCTCGGACGAGCACAGGAAACATCTCAGGACCATCGGGGCCGAGATCATGCCTGGAGACCTCGACGGCCTTCTGGCCGCGGCGGCCGAAAGTCAAGTGTTCACGCTCTCCCGCGCCCTGGCCCTGGGCCATTTTGTCCAGAAGCAGCTCCTTGAAAAGGTAAAGGCCCTGGAGGCCCTGGAAGAAACCACGGAATACCTCTTCCAGAAATACGAGGAGCTCATGTTCCTCTACGCCATCACGGAGAGCCTGGGCCCGGACAGCGGACACCAGAAAGCTCTTGCGGTGATCCTCGACAAGGGCGTTCAGAAGCTCAATGCGCGATGGGGTCTTTTCGTAACCCTCCTTGGGGATGGTAAGGCCGGGATCGACCAGATAGAGACCTACGGCAAGCTGCCCTGGTCTGAAAAGGAGACCCTCCCCCCTCCCCTCATGGATATGATCGTACGCTGCCAGGGACCCTCCCTGGTTCTGGGACCCGGATTCCGGGATGTGGAGCCGGCACCCCGTACGGGGGATCTGCTCGTCGTCCCCTTCAGGCTGCGGAACAACCGGAGGGGCTTCCTCGTCTTCGGCTGGCAGAAAAAGGGGATGGTCGGAGACGGTGGTCTGCGCTTCGCCCTGGCACTTTCCCGGCAGGCCGCATCGGTCCTCCACACACTGCAGCTGTACCAGGAGATCGCCGACCTGCTCTTCGCCACACTGGGCGCCCTTTCCTCCGCAGTGGATGCCAAGGACCCTTATACCCATGGACATTCCAGGCGGGTGGCGGAATACGCCGTGCTGGCTGCCCGGGGTATGGATTTTGACCCCAGATTCGTGACGATGATCAGGATCGCGGGGCAGCTCCACGATTTCGGCAAGATAGGGGTCAGGGAACACATCCTGACCAAACAGGGGCGCCTGAATGAGAGTGAAATGGAGGCGATGCAAGAGCATCCTGTCATCGGTGCCGAGATCCTGGGTAAGTTCGAATCCTTTTACGAAATCGTTCCGGGGATCCGTCATCACCACGAACACTATGACGGCACGGGCTACCCTTCCGGGCTGACGGGGGACAGCATTCCCATGATCGGGAGGATCATAGCCGTTGCGGATGCCTACGATGCCATGACGACCAATCGTCCTTACAGGGGCAGGCTGAACCATCGGGAGGCGCTGCTGGAGCTGGAGAAGAATGCAGGCAGCCAGTTCGACCCGAAGGTTGTCGATGCCTTCGTCGCCGCCCTGGGAGAGAGCCTTCATGACTGACGATACCAGGATAAAGATCCTCATCGTCGATGATGAGGACAATATCAGGCACCTTCTGCGTCTGGCCTTTGAAGACGGTTTCGAGGTTTTGGAAGCCGCTGACGGCATGGAGGCCTTTGACAAGGCCCTTCAGGTCAAACCGCATATCATCCTGTCCGATATCATGATGCCGCGTCTGGACGGCTACGGGTTGTACAGGAAGATAAAATCCAGGCCGGAAACATCTTCCATCCCCTTTGTTTTCCTGAGCGCGAAAAAGGACGTGGATGAGCGGGTCGTGGGTCTCGAGATGGGGGCGGATGATTACATCACCAAGCCCTTCTCCATAAAGGAGCTCAAGGCGAAGGTTCGCTCCATAACCAAGAAGTTGAGCGAATTGAAGGAGCTCGGCAGCCTGGAAGGCCTTATCAAGGAAGTGGATCTTGTCGACGTGATCCAGCTCATCGAAATGGGCCGGAAAACAGGGATGCTCCTGCTCGAATCCTCCCTGGGACCGGGACGCATCTACTTTGATCATGGAGAGCCTGTATACGCCAAGACAGGGGATTGGGAAGGTATTGAGGCTTTCTATACCATGCTCTCATGGAAGGAAGGCCGCTTCAAGCTCGAACACAAAATACTTTCCGTTGAAGAAAACATGGAACGCAGCGGAGGTCAGGAGCTCCTCATGGAGGGTGTCAGGCTGGCTGACGAAATGGAGGAATCGGTCCGGAACCTCCCGCCGGCAAGTACGGTCCTTCAGCCCGGCGAAGAGGCCGAAAAAGCGGAAGGCAAGCTTAAAGAGCTGGTCCAGGCCTTCGAAGGAGGCGTCGGCATCCATTCGGCGCTGGAAAAGTCGGGCCTGCCCCCGTACATCTTTTTTCCCCTCACCAGGGAGGCCCTGAAAAAGGGGATGCTGGCGGGGCGCACAGACACCGCTATAAAAAGCGACCTTCTCAGGAAGATCAGGGTCGCTCTGGAAAAACTCTGACGGGGTGGCGATGTGATTATCCGTTACATGATATTGTCGCCCTCCGAGCAGGCCAGGCAGGCCTTCCTCGGCGGGTTGTTCGGGACTTTCGAACTTTCTCCAAGGGGCCATGGTGAGAAGGTCACGCTCAACGTGGAGGGTGGGGATCTCGAGGTAGTGGGTATGGGCATCGCGGGCAAACTGCAGAACATGACCCTCAAACTGCTTGAAAGAGGCGTGCAGGTGGACGGCATATTGATCCTTATCCCCTCCGGCGACGATGCTTCCTGGGCGGAAGCCAGGAGCATCACCCAGTGGGTCCAGTCCAGCGGCCGTCCCGTCGCCGTCAAGACCTGGGTCTTCAATGCCCTCGAGGATCTAGACAAGGAAACAACGAAAAAAAACCTCTTGACCCTCGTTAAGGAGCACGAGGCGCACCTCCTTTCCTAGGTGACCATGGCCCCTTTCAGGATCCATATCGACCTTGCCAGCAAGGAGCATGAGGCCCTCATCACCGAGTCGGCCGTCGGTCTGGAATGGGAGGTCAGCCTGGGCGATTCGGCCGAACCGGTTCCCGATATTCTCGTGACCATACCGGAGAGGCTGCAGCACCATCAGTATCTCCGGAACAGGTCCGGTCCTCAACCGGAGGTCCTCCTCATGATATCTCCCGACGAAGTTGACCCCACCGATCTTCTCGGCGTCAGGGTGTTGGGATTTCTGGAGCCCCACCTCAGGCCGGGCCTCATCAGGGAGATCCTGGCGGAAACTGCCAGAAAACACCTGGAGAGTACAGATGCTTTTTCCAGGTGGCAGGAGATGAAGGAAAGGTACGCGGAGGCCTCCGTCCTTCTCGACCTTGCCCTCGAAATGGGACCGGAACTGGAGGTCCGGGATGTCCTTGACAAGATCGTCAAGCACATTGCCGATGATCTCGGCTATGCCATCGTCTCCATCATGCTCGTGGACGAGGAGGGCAGGCATCTGAGCATCATGGCAGCGAGAGGGCTGAGCCAGAAGATCGTAGAGACCTCCAGGATGGAGATTGGCAAGGGTGTGTCCGGAACGGTAGCCCTGTCCGGGGAACCCCTGCTTGTCAAGGATGTGGAGGCGGACGAACGGTTCGCCAAGGTCAGGAGCCACGGCCGGTACACGACCAAGTCCCTCATCTGTGTTCCCCTCAAGGTCGGTGATCGTGTCATCGGTGTCTTGAACGCCAACAACAAGAGCCGGTCCGGCCCGCTCAACGAATATGACCTGCGCATCCTGTCTGTATTCGCCGCCCACATCTCGGTCAGCATCGAGCGGGTGAGGCTCTACCATAACCTGGAACGCAAGGCGCGGGAACTGGAGGAGGCCTACGGGAAGCTGAAGATCGTCGACCAGGTGAAATCGGATTTCATCATAAATGTATCCCATGAATACAGGACACCGGTTACCATTATCCTCGGCTATCTGGAACTGTTGAAAAACACCCTTACGGATCGGTCTCATCTGGAAAAGGTGAGTGTGGCCATGGAGGCGGCCGGCCGCCTTTCGAACCTCATCGACGACAGCACCGACCTGCTGCGGCTCGACACGGGTTCGGCCCCTTTCCTGTTTGGCGAATCCCAGCTTTACTATTTCCTGGAGGAATCGGTCAGGGGCCAGTGGCCCCGGTTCGGGATCAAAGGTGTTGACCTGAGCCTGGACCTGCCCGATGATCTGCCCCCTGTATGGGTAGATCGGGACAAGATGGTCAAGGCCTTCGACAAGCTGCTCGACAACGCCCTCAAGTTCACGGCCCAGGGAGGTTTCGTGAGGGTAAAAGCCGAGGCTTTCAGTGAAGGGGGGGTCCTCATATCCCTCGAGGACAGCGGGGTCGGGGTGTCCAGGAAGGACCTGGACAGGATCTTCGACCGGTTTGAACAGGGCGGTGATATCATGACGGAAAAACCTGAAGGCACAGGTCTGGGCCTGCCCATCGCCAAGGCCATCGTGGAAACACACCGGGGTACGATCACCATGGATGAGACATACTCCGATGGGTGCAGGATCGTCGTGACCCTCCCGTCCCTGGATTCCTGGAACCGGGACTGACTGGGAATGCGGATCCCACGGTACGGAGTAGAGAGGAAAAAACAGGTTTGATGTCTGCAGTTCGAGACTGCACGCGAACCGGAAACGTGGCACGTGGGACCTTTTAATTGGAACTCGAAGGTAGCGAGTCGTTGACACTTCAAAATTTGCTGTGATACAAAAAACGGATAAATCTTCGGAGGTTACGGAGAGCGGCCTGTGGTAGTGGTCAGAACCTCGGAGGCCGGCCTCCTCCCGGAAAAGGATGCCTGGGCCTTTGAGGCCTTGAAGGAACTCTTCGTTCGGGAAAAGGGGTTTGACCTGGAGGCCTACAAGGAACGCTGTATCCTCCGGAGGATCTACCTGAAGGTGCGTTCCAGGGGACACAGCGACCTGGGTGCCTACTACCGGTTCCTCAGCCGGCACCCTGAAGAACTGGAACACCTGTTCCAGTACCTGACGATTAACGTTACAGAGTTTTTCAGGAACCCTCCTGCCTTCGAATACCTCGAGAGGAAGATATTTCCTCGGTTGATGGAGGAGCAAAGGCATCGGGGCAGGCTCGAATTGTGGAGCGCCGGCTGCTCGAGCGGTGAGGAACCTTACAGCCTGGCAATATCGCTGTTGAGAACCAGGAAAAAGCACCGCCTGTTTGTTCCCTTCCACGTCCTGGCCACCGATGTGGACAGGAACATCCTGGCCAGGGCCAGGAGGGGGGTATACGGCAGGGAATCGCTCAAAAACCTTCAGGAGGAAGATATACGGCTGTTTTTCAAGGAGGAGGAAAGGGGTTACAGCGTCAGCAATGAGGTCAGAGAATGCGTCACCTTCCGCACAGGCGATGTCCTCAAGGACCAGCCCGGATCGATGCACAGCCTCATCGTTTGCAGGAACCTTCTGATCTATTTTTCAAGGGAGAACCAGGAGAGGGTCATCTCGGGTTTTTCCAGGAACCTTTGTGATGGCGGTTACCTCATGCTGGGCAAGGCCGAGACTCTGATAGGCAGGAACAGGCTCTATTTCCAGAGCGTTTCGCCTACGGAGCGCATTTACCGGATGAGGGGAGAACCGCTGGCGGATAGTCTGTAACTCCATTGGAATTCATTTAGTGGGAAAGGAGTCCCCTGCCATGAGAATGGAAATCAGGTACAAAATGATCCTGGCGTTCCTCTGCGTCGTCGCCGTCGTGGTCTTCGTACCCTATTTTTTCGACCTGGTCGGCGTGGAAGAAGGTGCGTGGAAGGAGATGGGGGCGGGTTTTGCGGCTATCGCGGTGGGACTCAGCCTCGGCAGTTTTTTTGCCAACAGCTTTACGCGGGACATCCGGGAGATGAGGGACGTGGCCCTGAAGATGAGTGAAGGGGACCTGACCGTGGATCTCACCCCCGCCAAGAGAAACTTTGAGGACGAGCTGACGGACTTTCGAGAGGCGTTCCGTGTAATGGTCCAGAGACTCTCCATCCTGGCGAGGGGCCTTAAAACATCTTCGGAGGATGTGCACGAGGCAGCCCAGACCCTCTCGGCCACGGCCGAGGAGATGAACGCCTCCACCGAGGAGATCGCCGCCGCCATCGACGGCATCAGCAAGGGAGCCGAAACCCAGGCCACTCAGGTGGAGAGGATGTCCACCACGATCCATCACATGGCCCAGAGCCTTGCGGCGGTGGCTGTCAAGGGCGTTGAGTCGGCCAAGGTTTCCTCCGAGGCAGGATTCATCGCCGAGGCCGGAAGAAAACATTCAGAGAACATGATCACCAAGATCGGACAGGTCTTCGATAACGTTTCCAGGGCCGGTGACTCGGTTCTGTCCTTCGGGGAGAGCAGCAAGGAGATCAGCGAGATCGTCGACATCATCACCAACGTGGCGCAGCAGACCACGCTCCTGGCCCTCAACGCCACCATCGAAGCGGCGAGGGCAGGAGAAGCTGGAAGGGGATTTGCCGTCGTCGCTGAGGAGATCCGCAAGCTGGCGGCCAACACGGAACAGTTCGCCGAGAGGATCTCCGGAATCGTCGGCCGTATTCAAAATGAGAGCGAGCAGGTTCTCGTCTCCATGAAAGACGTGACCGGGGTCCTCGATGAAGGCCAGGACATTGTCCAGAGCATGGGCGAGTCGCTTGACGAGATCGTCAAGGCGGTCATGGAGTCCACCGCCCATGCCCAGGAGATATCACAGCTGACCGAATCCCAGAGCAAGGCTGCAAAGGAGATCACCGAAAGCATCGATGACGTTTCGAAGGTGGCCGAGGACAACGCCGCCTCAACGGAAGAGGTTTCCGCTGCGACAGAGGAGCAGACGGCTTCCATGGAGGAGCTGGCGGCCTCCGCCCAGGATCTGACCGCGCTGTCTGAAAAACTCAGGAAACTCTCCGAGGAGTTCAAGGTCTGATACCATGAGTGAAAGACGGCAGCCAGAACCCGGAAAAGAGCCGACTCCGAACCTTCCGGCCCACGAGGTGGTTGTTTTTGCGGTGGGAAGGGAGCACTTTGCCCTTCCCCTGGAATCCCTCGCCGAGATCTTCAAGGTGTCAGAGATCACGCCCCTTCCGCTCTCTCCTTCCTACCTGATGGGCGTTATCAACGTCCACGGCAACCTGGCGTCCGTGCTGTCTCTGGGCAGGATCCTGGGTATCAAGTCCGCGGCGGGGGAGGGGCTCCTGCTTATCCTGACTCCGGCACACGGAGGCATGGCCCTTCACGTGGATACGACGACCGGTTTCACATCGTACTTCATGCTGGAGGACATAGCCCGGGACACTCCGGCGAAGGCGGGTTCTGTGGAGATCATTGAGGGTGTTTTTCGCGACAACGGCAAGCTTATTTCACTGATTAACCCTGAAAAGCTTCGGGTTTGGATCGATGGTGAGCTCACGAAAGGGGATGACTGATGGCGGTTAAGGTGTTGATCGTTGACGATGCCATGTTCATGCGGAACATGATCGCGGAGATCTTTAACGGCAAAAAGTACAAGGAAGAGGACTACCAGGTCGTGGCCGAAGCGGAAAACGGCGTCGAGGCTGTCGAGAAGTACAAGGAACACAAACCCGATATCGTAACGATGGATATCGTCATGCCCGAAATGACGGGGATCGAGGCGCTCAAGGAGATCATGGGCATGGACTCAGGGGCCAACGTGATCATGTGCAGCGCACTGGGTCAGGACAGCCTCGTCATGGAGGCGCTGGACGCGGGGGCGAAGGACTTCATCGTCAAACCGTTCCAGCCCGAAAAGGTTCTCGATGTCGTGGTCCGCATCCTCGATGAGACGCGGGGCGGATAAGAAAGAGTGTCCGGGGTCTGGTTCTGGTGTCCTGGAAAACCGCGGTCATGCTCCATTGCCGGAACCGACCACGGTTATTTTGCCGTGCATCAGAGAAGATGGAAAAGGCAGGAATAAATTGCGCGTTGCGCATTGCGGATTGCAGATGGGAATGATCAATTCTCAGTTCGAAAATGGCAGATAGAGAGATTTGACCGTTATGGACATGTCCAAATACAAGGACCTTTTTATCTCGGAAGCCAGGGAGCATGTCCAGGGTATGAGCAGGTGCATCCTGGTGCTCGA
>CP070698.1:1665429-1673884 GCA_020349685.1 bacterium | reverse complement strand
GGGACCGCCGGAGGGCGGCGTCGCCTATTTTGAATCGGGGGCCGGGGCCGCCGACATGGCTTCCCTGGCCTGGGCACTGGAGGAGAACACGCGCCTCTTCTACGAGAGCCTCGCCGGAATGAGGCCGGGAACCGGAGAGGCCGAACTGTTCATGAAGCTCGTCGAAGCCGAGGAACACCACAAAGGGACACTGGCTTCGATGCACCAACGCCTGAGCGATAAAGGCGTGGAACGGTTTCACAGGGAGCAGACCGTCCCCGTCCTGGAGGGTGGTGTTCTCATGGAAGAAGCACTCGCGTGGGCCGGGGACAAACCCTCCAGGAAGATCCTGGCTGCCTCCATGGGCTTTGAGGCCAACGCCTACGACCGCTACCTCAAGATGGTGCACCTGTCCGAGGACGAGGATGCCAAGGAGGTTTTCAGGGCCATAGCCAAAGAGGAGAAGGGACACTTGAAAAAGCTGGGCGAACTGCTGGACAAAGAAACAGGAAAGGAGGGTTAGGTCCGCCCTTTATCCGGGCATGTGTGCCAGAGGAGGAAGCTCGGGCGGGAAAGGGAGCGGCTGGATTTTCAGCAGTATGCAAATTAAAAATTCAACATATAAAATTCAAAATTATTGACGATCAAGACCATAGGACCACCCTCTTCCTGAATTCTGTATTCTGAATTCTATCTCCTCAAGCATTTTTTAGAATGTGGACTTCTCCTTACCCCACCGCCTTTAAGATGCGGGCGACCCACGTCGTCGTTCCCTGCATGATCATCTCCACCGCGAAAATGCCGACGATGAGAGCCGTAACGCGTCCGGCGATCTCTATGTAACGCTGGACCAGAGCCTCATTTGTTGGCTTGATCCTGTCGTGGATCACCTTGAGGATGACAACCACCATCACAGTGCCCATGACCGCCACCAGCACGCCCAGAACCGCCATGGGAGGGGACAGCCTCTTACCCATCAACACGCTGGCACTGACCGTCGCCGGGCCGACGAGGATAGGCATGGCAATGGACCCGGCGATGTGCTCCGGAGGCCCCCTCAATGCCTCGATGGCCATATTACCCTTGAGCATGAAATTGATCCCCACCACCAGAAAGACGATGCCCCCGAAGATCTGAAAGGAGGCGAACTCGGCACGCAGATACCTGGAAAAAGCGGCGTCACCTAAAAGAGCAAAGGTGATGTGGATGCCGGAAGCGATAAACCCGCCGCGGACCAGCACCGACGAGAACGTCTTCAGATTCAGATCCTGGACCAGCTCGATCAGGTAAATGATGAGCAGGAAAGGGTTCAGCAGGATGAGCAGCAGGGCTATGGAGTTCAGAAAATCACCCATGGGGGGTGTATGCGTTATTTTGGCCGGGAATGCAACCCGGAAAATAAATTGGGGGGAGGATGTCCAGTTTTATAAGTGCCCAGGTGTCTAAGTATCCAAGTGTCAAGGTATCTGAGTGTTTTTATACATAGGCACATGGTTACATAGATACCTAGTCACAGATTTTGCTGAATCACCGATCACATGATCTCACTTGGATCTTGGATTTTCAATTTCGGATTGCCTTTACCACACCCACCAAACCCGGCGCGCATAGGATGCGTATTCCGGGAAATTCCTTTTCAGCTTCTCCTCCTCCATGCGTGCCCTTGTCATCTGGATGATCGCGAAAAGTGCAAAAACTGCCGCATTCATCCAGGACATTCTCCAGAATGTGACGGCCGCGGCAGCCAGGATCTCCCCGGCGTAGACAGGGTGGCGCAGGTACCTGTAGGGACCCCGCACAACCACGTTTCTCGCCTCCACAGTAATGGAAAAGGAGCGTCTCAAAGCCCACATCCCCCAGACTGTAAGCCCGGTGGCCAGGGTCATGAACCAGAAAACACCCAGCAGCATCGGGCGGCTTGCCGAGATGAAGCGAACGGGGGATGCGAAAAGGAGCAAAAAAGGGAGCAGGGCGCCAAAAGCCGGAATGGCTATTTCAGCGAGGCCCCGGGACCTGTCAACAGGTTCCGTACGCACGAGGAAGGCGATGATCAGAACAACATAGATGAGGGTCTCAACCGCCCAGAGCGGTTTGAGCAGGTAAGTGTCAAACTCCAGCAGACGCCTGAAAAGGAAAAGGGAACACCCCAGTACCATGAACAGCCTGACACCCTGATGAAGTCTTTTCTCGGTCAGGAACCTTGACGCCCAGCCGAAGGGATCGAAGGTAAAACCGGCCTTTCCGTTCCAGGCCATCTCCCCCACGGAGGCGACACTGATAAGGATGAGCCCCAGGCCGGCAAAGGCGGTCCAGTGCAGCCGTTCTCCCAGTATCAGCCATCCCCAGAAGATGCCGGACACGGGGATGATATAGGTCACCAGGCTGAGCTTGATGGCACCGACCTCGGACAGCAGCCGATAGTAAAGGATATAGGCGAAGGCCGTGCCGAGGATCCCCAGACACATCAGAGACAGGATAGCCGGCAAGGTGGGAGAGAGAGACCACGGACGGTCGAAGGTGATGCTCAAGGGTGCGATGAGGAGGGTCCCTGCCAGCATCTGACCGGTCGCCAGGACGAGGGGTTTGTCCCTGGCAAGCCTTTTTCCGTAGATGGCAGCCACGGCGTAACTGGCCGCGGCCCCCGTGACCGCCAGCTGGCCCAGAAGGCTCGAATCCAGACCCTCGAGAGCCGAGGGCCCAACGAGGAAGATAAGGCCCATGAACCCGAGGGCCACTCCCACCCCCTTCCGTCTTGAAAACCTTTCGTCCCGGGTGGCGAAGTGGGCGAAAAGGACAGTGAACAGGGGCATGAGCCCGTTGAAGATGGCGGCCAGCCCGGCCTCGATGTGCTGCTCACCCCAGCTGATGAGGCTGTAGGGGATGGCCCCGTTAAAGAAACCCATCACCAGAAAAGAGATCCAAAGGAGTCCGGGGGCCGGCAGACGCGATCCTCTTAGGGTGACCACGACGAAAAGAAAGGCAGCGGCAGTCCCGACGCGGGCCAGGACGATGGTAAAGGGCGGCACCGTGGCAACCGCCACCTTGATGAACATGAAGGAGGCGCCCCAGATCAGTCCGAGGAGAATCAGGCGGCTGAACTGGCGGATCGTCAAAGCGTTCTCCTCGGACTGATAACACAGGACGCAGCACGCAGCACGCAGTAAAGATTGAGCATTAAATGACCTGATATAAGATCGCCAACAGTCTTATTTAACAGGGATAAATGGGATAGAGGGGATGGAAAGATCTGGTGTCGGGATATCGGGGTAACGGAGTATCGGGGAAAGAACGCGAACGACAGCACAGGACTGCCATGGAACATGTTGTAATCTGATCTTGCTCCCATACTCCCACACCGCCCTTTCCCCATACCCTTCATCCCTGTATGATATTCATTAGTTTTTCTGAGATCTGAGATATGGGATGTGAGATCAAAGGTTCACCTCTCCCCTTCCTGCCAGTTCCTTTGCGAGTATCATTTTCTTTAGTGCTGTCCCCCAGCGGTACCTCTCCACCTCTCCAGACTTCATCAGCACCCTGCTGAATGTCCGGCAAATTACCACTCCTTGGGAAAGGAAGCGACCCGATTCTTGCTGCTCCCGCTCCATCGAAGCGGAAATATCAGGAATTTCAAATTTCAACTTTCAAACTCCATCCCTTTCCGAATTAATATAAAACTGAAACATTTCTAACAGGGATGAAGGGGATGGAAGGGATGGGTAAGAGCGGTATGGACGTTCGGAAGTATGGGGGTAAAAGAATCAGAATCATACAAAGCGATTCCTTTACCACCTTTGCTTTTCCCCGATACTCCGACATACCCATACCCCCACACCTGTTTTTTCTCCTGCGTTCTGTGTTCCCTGCCCTGATCTCTGTCGAAGAGTGTGTTCTGTGTTCCTAACAAAAAAAGGCCCTCCGTAAGGAGGGCCCGCTCTTTTTCCCGACACCAGACCCCAGACACCAGACACTGCCTATCCTTCGTCATACTTCCTGACAAACTCCTCGACCTGCCCCACATCGTATTTCGAGCCGGCAAAGAAGGGGACCCTCTGATGCAGGTCCTCCGGGACGACATCCAGGACCGGCATGGTGCCGGTGCTCGCCGCCCCGCCGGCGTGTTCACAGAGAAAAGCGAAGGGAGCGCATTCGTAGAGCAGCCTGAGCTTGCCGCTGGGTTTTTTCGGGTCCTTCTTGTCGGCCGGGTACATGAAGATCCCACCTTTCAGAAGGGTCCGGTGCATGTCCGCGACCATGGAACCTATGTACCGCCCGCTGTAGGGTCTGCCGCTCTCCTTGTCCTTCTCCTTGAGAAAGTCGATGTACTTGCGCACGCCCGTGGTCCAGTAGGGATAGTTGCCCTCGTTGATGGAATATATCTTCCCCTTCTCGGGAATGCGGATGTCGGTGTGGGACTGGAGGAACTCACCCACGGAGGGATCCAGGGTAAACCCGTGAACGCCGTTGCCGGTGCTCATGACCAGCATGGTGCTGCTCCCGTAGACAACATAGCCGGCGGCAATGATCCTCCTGCCGGGCTGCATGAGATCCTGCTCGCATCCTTCCGTCCCCTCCGTGACACGGCGGTGCACCGAAAAGATGGTGCCGATGTTAACGTTGACGTCGATGTTGGATGAACCGTCCAGGGGATCCAGGGCGATGGAGTAGTTCCCCCGCTTGTGTCCTTCGGGAACAGGGATGACCTCGGCCTCCTCCTCGGTGGCCATGATGCAGAAGTGTCCCGACTTGCCAAGGATGTTGAGAAAAACCTCGTTGGCGAATTCGTCGAGCTTCATCACCTCTTCACCCTGAACGTTCTCATCGCCGGTGAGGCCCAGGATCTCCACCAGCCCCGCCTTGTTGACCTCGCGGGAAACGATCTTCGCGGCGAAGGCGATCTGGTTCAGGATGCCGCTGAGCTCACCCGTCGCTTCCGGGTGCTCCATCTGTTCCTGATGGACATGGCGCGTAAGGTTGATCCCGATTTTACCGTCTGTCATTTTCCCCTCCGTATTTGTGAACGCCCTCATTTCCCAGGTGGAACGCTCCCTGCAGGGAACTCCCGGCCCTCAGGCTGATTTTAATGTGAAAATTATAGCAGAAGAGGGGGGGGAGAAAAAAGGAGGTCGGTGATTGGTGAATCTTAAAGACATGTGTCTACGTATCTAAGTATCTATGTAACTAAGCACCCGTTTTAAAAACACTTGGACACTTAGATACCTTGACACCTCGATACCTACAAACTTGAGCACCTTTTTCCACTGCCCATGCTCCAAATCTCCCCGCTTCACCATTTCCCCGATTCACCGTTTCGTTTTAAACCTGCAGGTCCTGCCTCCCCGACACTCCGATACTCCGATACATAAACCGGAGCTCACCGCTGGTCTTCCCCCGTGTCTCCCCATCCCCGTGTCCCCGTGTCAAGCGGTTAAGTCACCTGCTCCCCCTCGAACCCATGTGCCAGGTGACATCGTAGGTGATGACCTTTTCACCGTTGGCCGGCAGATCCAGGGTGTACTGAACAGTGTCCGCATCCACCTTTTCGTAGAGACCGGGGTCGCCTGTGTTCTCCAGCTGCCAGGCCTTGACAGGGAAGTTCCGTCTGACCTCCACCTTCACCGGCATGGGCCTGTAGTTTGCAACTTTAACCTCGAAGGTCCGGTGCTCGTCCCAACCGGTAATACGGTCGTCCTTCCACTCGTAATTGTCTGTCCTGTAGTTCATGAGGACCGGTTTTACGGACACCTCCTCCGAGGGGCCGAGGTTCAGGTCCACCTCCTCGCCCCGGGGGACGTACCTTGTCTCCCTGGCGCCGACGTAGGACAGATACCCCTCTTCCCCCGTGTCTCTGAACACCTTGACCAGCCCGCCGGGTATGGGCTCCGTCCCCATGTTGTGCTGACGGTCGTTGACAAAGGAGAGGAACCTCACGGTGGCCGGACCGTAGCGCTCTTCCTCATAACGGTACACATTTTTCACGGGCACCTCTGGAGCTGTGAAGGAGATGAGCCTTTTCCCCCAGCCGTTGGCTATGTCTTCGGTCCCTTCGATGGAATACAGGAAATATTCCGACAGGCCTTCCTTGCGGATCTCCTTGGGCCGCGTCCTTTTAAGCTCCGCTTTGGCTGCCATCATGGCGGGGACCGCCTCCTCCAGGACCCGGTCGCCGGCCATTCCATACAGCGGCTCGGGAAAACCGGGGCCGGGTCTGCCGTAGGGCTCGTTCCGTCTCGCAAGGTCCGCGATGCGGTCGAGAAGGTTGATCTTGCCTACAACCAGCCTTGTTTCGGCATTCTCGTAATCTTCCCCGCTGTTGTTCGTCACCCTCACGTAACCCTGAAGCTTCATGGCATCCTCGCCCGGGGTCAGGGTGGCCAGGTAATAGGCCTGCCAGGAGATGCCGCTGGTAAAATAGGTGATCTCGAAGGGAACCTTTCCGGCCACACCCGAATCGATGTTCCAGATACCCAGCCCCTGGACCCTTGGGGGGAACTGGAGGCTTTTCAGCTGGATCTCCCGGGCCTGTCCGAGGGCAAGCATCTCGAGGCTCGTCGGGTCGATGAGCGTCCCGGACCAGGCGAACTGGAGCCGGTTGTCTCCCTTCCTCATGGTCAGGGTGCGGATATCCCTGGCCAGGGTCAGGTCCGCGGAGTTGTAAATGGTCAACTGGACACTCTCCCTGGAAGGGAGGGTCACCAGGTCCACCTTCGCGCGGGCTGCCGCGTCAGGGAGGATGGAAAGGGCGAATAAAAAACAGAGGATGAGCGCAGGCTTTCTCATGATCACACCTCCGGATCTCAGTTTCTTACATTACGGCGGCTGTAGTTAAAGGAGATCTCTTTCGTTCCGCCGGCCGGAACATCGACGCGGTAGACAAGGGTGTTCGCGTCTCTCTTTTCATATTCCATGCTCGAACCCTTCATCTCCCACTCACCCGGGATCTGCTGGATCAGGTCTACGGTGACGGGCGAATCCTTGAAATTCCGGACCTCGGTCCGGATCTCCTCCTCCGTGTCGTAAAGGACGACCGCATGTTTTGAAGGCCGAGGGTCGGTGCGCTCGTCCTTCGTCTTGAACTGGGTCACCGACACATCGCGGCTGTCCCCGATGTAGATCTTCATCCGGCTTCTAACCGGCGTGATGCCCACATGGTCCTCACCCAGGAAAATTGTTCCTTTCTGGCCGTCGTCCTGGAACATCCTGATCTTCCCGTCCCAAAGGGGATCCTTGCCCAGCCCCGACTTCGGGCTGTTTTCGATAATGTAGTGGACAGGTATGCCCACATCGGTTTCCAGGCGCTGCGGCTCCCAGGGCTTATTGGAGGCGTCCCAGGTAAAGGTCTTCCTGATCTTAATTCCCCTGGCTGTTAGAAAATGGATCTGGCGTGTTTCCTCGTGTGTTGTCTGGTCCGTGAAAGGATCCCCCTGCCCGAGAACGATCCTGGCACGCTCGAAGTCCTCGCCGGAGAAGTTCCTGAGCACCAGGAACGCCTCAAGGTCCAGAGTTTTTTCGTCCTTGGATGCCACACCCTTGTAGGTTATGAGCCGGTCGATGTTCGACAGAAGGTAGGAGATGCGCACCTTTTCCTCCCGTGCGGTATCCGAGTGGATGCGCCAGACCAGGGCCGCCTCTCCAGGCGGGTAGGAAACGGAAAGCAGGGTGACTCTGTCCGGATGGGTCATGATCGACAGGCGGATGGAATCGGGATCGATCTGAACGCCCCGCCAGGAAAAATCCACGAGGTTCTCGCCCTCCTGGAGGGTCAGGACACGCTCCTCTTCGACCAGGGTGGCCGAGGGGTTGTCGAAACGGATCGTGACGGCCTCCCTGTCCGGCAGGGCCACAAGTTTTGTCCGGGCCTCGGCTGAAGGACCTGCCGTGAGGAGCATCGCCAGGGTAAAAAACAGGATCTTTTTCATGCTCAACCTCCATGGGAGAAAAGAAATTCGTGATTGCTTCTGCCTCATTATACACGGAGGATGGGGAAAATATTCCGGGTTCCTTTAAACGCCATAGTGGCGGTCTCACGCAGAGCCTCAGAGGACGCAGAGAAAAACCTGATCAAAAGGGATGGGGAAAGGGCGGTATGGGATTACGGATGTATGGGAGCAAGATCGGATTACAACATATTCCACATTAGTTCTGTGCTGTCGTTTGCGTTCTTCCCCCGATACTCCGCAACCCCGACACCAGATCTTTTTATCCCCTCTATCCCTTTTATCCCTGTTAAATATAGAATTAAATTTATTAAGACCTTCCGTGCGTTCCCTGCCCTTCGCCAAGCTCAGGGCCGTGAGCCTGTCGAACGGCGCCTCTGGCGAGTCGCTCTGAAGGTGCGGCGAACGAGCGAGAGATGCTTTGGTCTGGAATATGGAATATGGAATATGGAATCACCCTATCCCGGCAGCACATAAAACAGGACAGCAAAAAAGTGGCAAACGCTGCCGCCCAGGACGAACAGGTGCCACACGGTGTG
>CP070698.1:1632536-1665329 GCA_020349685.1 bacterium | reverse complement strand
CAACGATCTCGGGCGTCAGGTCCTGTGCCGTGAACCCGATCTCTTCCTTCACCTTCTTGTCTTCGGCAGCCGGACCTGAAGCGACGGCTTCATCGGTCATCTCCTCAAGGGTGACCTGGATGGTCTTCTCCTTGCCGTCCCTGAGGACAACGACCTTCACTTCGCTGCCAACCGGCAGGTAGGCCACCATGGTGGGCAGCTCATGCTGGCTTTCAACCTCCTGGCCATTGAAGCGTACGATCACATCTCCCCTCTGGATCCCGGCCTTGGCCGCCGGCCCATCCGGGACCACATCGGCCACCAGGGCCCCCTCCCGGGTCTTGAGCTCCAGAGATTCCTGGATCTCAGGGGTGATCTGCTGGATGAGAACCCCCAGCCAAGCCCTGGTCACCGATCCCTTCTCTTCGAGCTGGGACACGATGGCCTTGGCCAGGTTGATGGGGATCGCAAAACCGATCCCCTGGTTGCCGCCGCTGCGTGTGTAGATGGCACTGTTGATACCCACGACATTGCCGGCGGTATCAAAAAGAGGGCCACCGCTGTTGCCCGGATTGATGGCAGCGTCCGTCTGGATAAAATCGTCATAAGCGCCGGCGCCCAGCTCGCGCCCCTTGGCGCTGATGATGCCTGCCGTCACGGTGTGCCCGAGACCGAAGGGGTTTCCTATGGCGAGGACCCAGTCTCCGACACGGGCTTTATCAGAATTACCCAGCCTGCATGTGGGCAGACCGTTTTTCGGTTCGATCTTGATAAGGGCCAGGTCCGTCTTCTCATCCTTTCACAGGATCTTGGCTGGATATTCATCCCCCTCTTCAAGGATCACGACGACCTCGTCAGCCCCGTCGACGACGTGGTTGTTGGTGATGATGTACCCATCGCTGTTGATGATAAAACCGGAACCGAGGCTGTTCTTCTTGAAGGGCCGCTGGGGCCTGTCACCGAAAAAGCGCTTGAAAAATTCATCACCGAAAAAGTCTTTGAAGGGGCTGTCCTCACCTCCGAACGGATGCTGAACTTCGCCCTCCTTGACAACCGTGGCAGTACTGATATTGACGACTGCCGGTGAGAATTTCTCTGCCAGGTCCGCGAAGGAGCCCGGCTGACCGGAGGGTGCCTTTTCCGTGCCCTCGGTCCAGAGGGCCTCTGTCCTCGCCTGGGTGTCTGGCGTCAGGGAGAAATTGGAAGCCACGATCAGCCCGATCAAAAGAAAACTGACCGCGACGAGCCCAAAGGTTAGACCTCGAAACGCTTTCTTCATTGTGCGATCCTCCTGCTCTCCCCTGATGTTTTAACATGTATCTATGTATGTAAGTGTCTGCGTGTCTAAGTGTCTACGTGTCTAGGTATCTACATATCTAGTGTCTAAGTGTCTACGTGTCTAGGTATCTAGGTATCCAAGTGTCCAAGTGTCTGGGTATCGAAGTGTCAACGACGCAAATAATTCCTAGATACCTGGTTGCATAGATACTTAGGTACGTTGTTACCTCGACACCTTGGCTACCTTCCCCGTTTCATCTCCCGCAGGCGCTGAACACGCTTCTCCACGGGCGGGTGGGTGGAAAAGAGTGCGATCACGCTCCTGCCGGAGAACGGTTTCACGATGAACATGTGGCTTGTGGCAGGGTTCGATGCCATAGGGACCCTTTTCGATGCCATCGTCAGTTTCTCCAGGGCTGACGCCAGGCTTTCGGGGTTCCCGGCGATCCTGGCACCGGTCTGATCGGCCTGATACTCCCTGGAACGCGATACCGCCATCTGGATGATGATGGCAGCAATGGGAGCCAGTATGGCCATCAGAAGAGCACCGACGGGGTTGCTGTCCTCGTCTCTGCCGCCTCCGAAAATCAGGGCCCACCGGGCCATGTTGGCCAGCATCATGATGGCACCTGCCAGCGTGGCCGCGATGGAGGAGATGAGGATATCCCGATGGCCGATGTGGGCCAGTTCGTGCCCGATCACTCCCGCAAGCTCATCCGGTGTGAGGAGGCTCCGGATGCCATCGGTCACCGCCACAACGGCGTTCTGGGGGTTCCTTCCGGTCGCAAAAGCGTTGGGGGTCGGCTGGGGTATCCGGAAAACCCTCGGCATGGGCAGACCCGCTCTTGTGGCCAGGTTCCGGACGATGGAGATGAGCTCCGGGTCGTCCGATTCGGTCACAGGCTTGGCGCGGTAGAGGGCCAGAACGATCCTGTCGCTGAACCAGTAGCTGCCGAAGTTAATGACCACGGCGAAACCGAAGGCGATGATCATCCCGGTGCGTCCCCCGAAGACCTGTCCGAAAAGGAGAAGCAGCCCCGTCAGGGCTCCGAGAAGGAAGGTTGTCTTTAAAACGTTACTCATAATCAGGTTACCTCACTATTCATCATTCAAAATTCAGGATTCAAAAACAATCCGCTGTCAGCCGTCTTTTTTATCCCTCTTATTTGGACGTTAAGCTCTTTCTCCCTTTCGCCCCCATTTCCACTCACACCCTCGGCAGGGAAGCCGGGAGAACCGATTAATCAATTCGGCGCTTGCCTGCCTTTCCTTTCCCGATGGAAAGGAATTCATCCCCCGGACCCAGCGCCATGGGGAAATCCTCCTCGCCCAGCATCTCCCTGAGATCACTGGAGATACGGCGCCTTATGAATTCGAGGATGTCATCGACCTCCTCACGCATCTGGATCATCTTGGCGCGCATCTCTAGTATGACATCGATCCCTGCCAGATTTATGCTAAGATCGCGCTGAAGCCGTAGGATCATCTCCAACCGGTCCAGCTGTTCGGAAGGCAGCGCTTTCCCGTCTCTTACGGCCGCCAGGGTGATGAGGCCCTCCTCCTCCATGGCCTCAAGTTCGACGGGCTGAATGCCCAGTCTGCGGCAGATCCCGGCGATACTTGTCACCTTTTCATCGCCACGCATACTTTACCACAATCCTTTCCTTGGGTCCATATCCAGGGCTTCCTCGAGCTCCCTGATAAGTTCTCCGGCCTTGCCTTTGGGGGCTTTGGGCACCCTGATCTTGACCACCGCGTAAAGGTGCCCCCGTCCTCTGCCCCGGAGCCCGGGGAACCCCTTGTCCTTGAGCCTGAGTTTCTGTCCGCCCTGTGTTCCGGGTGGAATTGTGAGGGTCGTGGACGCCCCCCCGGGCAGGGGTATCCGGACCCTGGCACCCATGGCGGCTTCGGCAAATGTGAGGGGCAGATCGAAGGATATATCGGCACCGTCCCTTCGGAACAGGCTGTCCGGTGACACCTCCACGAGGATGTAGAGATCTCCCGGCGGGCCGCCCCTTGCCCCGGCGTTGCCCTTGCCACCGACACGGACCTTCGATCCCGTATCGACACCGGCAGGGATCTTGACCGTCAAACGTTCCTGTTTCTGAACACCGCCCTGGCCCCGGCACTCGGAGCAGGGATTGCTGACGATCTTACCCGTTCCATTGCACTGGGGACAGGCATGGGCGAAATGGAAGGCGCCCTGGGCCACCTTTTCCTGGCCGGTGCCTTGGCATCGGGGACAGTTGGCTGTGCCGGTTCCAGGTTCGGCACCGTTTCCTCCACAGCGACCGCAGACTCCCGTGTGATTGAACATGATGGGGATCTCGGCCCCCTTATAGGCATCCTTGAAGGAGATCTGGAGGCGGTAGCTCAGGTCCTCTCCGCGTGACGGGCCCCGCCGCCTGGCACCACCGCCGAACAGATCGCCGAAAAGATCCTCGTAGGTAAAACCGCCGATATCGAAACCACCGGTCCTGAAACCCCCGAAGTCGAAATCGGAAAAATCAAAACCCGCTCCCTGTGGCCCGGCGTGACCGAACTGATCGTATTCAGCCCTTTTCTTCTTGTCCGAAAGAACCGCGTAGGCCTCACTGATCTCCTTGAAGCGGTTCTCCGCCTCCGCATCCCCGGGGTTGACATCCGGATGATGTTTGCGGGCAAGCTTCCGGTACGCCTTTTTGATCTCTTCAGCCGAGGCGCCTCTGGAGACGCCGAGGATGTCGTAGTAGTCGCGTTTGTCAGGCATGGGCAACCCTGGAGGTAAAACAGGGAATAGGGAACAGGGAATGAAATCCCGTGAGACAGATCACTGCCGCACCTGCTGACTTGTGCATAAATGTCAAATTCTACCTTCCCTCTTCCCTATTCCTCATTCCCGATTCTTTATTCCGTAATCTCTATTTTCCTGGCTTTCGCCTCTTCCACCTTGGGCAGGACGATCTCCAGGACACCGTCCCTGTAGGCTGCCGTGATCCCCTCGTTGTTGATGGGCACACCCAGGATGAAGGACCTGCGGAACTTACCGTAAGCCCTTTCGATCCGGTGATAATGCTCCCTGGACACGTCCTTTTCAAAGGGACGCTCCCCCTTGAGGTTCAGCACGTCGTCCTTAACCTCGACGGAGAACTGGTCCCTGCTCATGCCGGGAGCCTCGACGTTGACCATGATGGCGTCCTTGGTCTCGTATATGTCCACAGCCGGTGTCCAGGCCGCGGACTCCATCTCCTCGCCGGTTCCCTCGCCGTGAACGCTGCTGTCGAAGATCCGGTTCATCCGGTCCTGAAGGGCCATCAACTCTCTGAAAGGTGATCTGATGTTAGCTGTCATCGTGTTTCCTCCTTCTTTACAATTGATACTGTAACTGATTATTTTTAAAAAGGTTTTTATTTACCATCGTAACACAGGGAAATTTAACCCGCGAGGGAGGGATGTCAAGACCCAGCTTCCCCCTGAAGAAGGAGAGTGATTAAGGGGAAGCAGGGTCAGTATCTGGTGTCTGGTTCTAGTGTCTGGAGAGGTCTTTTCGGTTCACCGTTTACCGTTCACCTTTTATCATTCGACAATTTCAGTGCAGGCGGCCCCCCAACACTTTCATGTATTTGTTACGGATAATAATCCATCGTAACTCCCAGACGAGCCGGTCGTAATAAAGATCAAGTATACCTGACAAATTCAATTGACAACCTAATTTGAAGTGATTATATTTTGGCATGAGAGGTAAAATATAAAAACTGACATGATTAGAAAGTCGCTGCATATAGCTATGATGGTCGTTCTGGCCATGAACCTGACAGGGGCCATGGCTCTTGCTTCCTTGTTGGATTGCGGTATGGCCTGCTGCAAGCCCGGCGACTGGGTGGGAACGACCTCCTTGGAAGCTCCGTCCTGCTGCCAGATGAGCAACGTCACCTGCGGTTTCGAGACAGGGCAGTACGAGGAGCTCTTCGATACCGCCATATGCTGTTTCACGGGGTCTGCTCACCAGAACAATGTTTTTACAGCTCTGGTTCACGAAGTTGGTAACAACGCCGATACCCCGATACCCCGACACACCGTTACCGCTCTATCAACCGGTCCCCCCCTGAGCGCACCGGTCTACCTTTCCAACGCATCCCATCTCTGTTGAAAAAACTCTCGGCGTAGTGCGGAGAGCGCAGGGCGAAGTACGTCTTGACTTCGTCCACAGCCCCGA
This sequence comes from bacterium, assembly GCA_020349685.1. Taxonomy (GTDB): domain Bacteria; phylum BMS3Abin14; class BMS3Abin14; order BMS3Abin14; family BMS3Abin14; genus JALHUC01. Next base: position 1,659,877 of record CP070698.1, on the reverse strand, counting down.
CTAATCGCCACCTGAGCAACACCCAGCTGTTCAATATAGAAGCACCACCAAACACGAGAACTTTGAGATCTGAGATTTGAGATCTTAAGATCCAATCATACAAGGAGATCAACCATGTCCAAGAAAAAGAAAACAATCGCCAGCCCGGAATCCAGTGAAGCCAAAAAAGCCGCTGTCCTCGGGACCGGCAAGAAGAGCAAGACCCCCCTGATCTTCACCCTCCTGGTCGCTTTCGTCCTGGCGGGCGGCGCCCTGTACTTCCTGGGCGGCGAGAAGGAAGCCGGCCCCGTGGCCGCCACCGCAGCGGCTCCCCAGGGCAACGTGACCGAGTTCGTTTACAACGCCAGCGACTTCGCCGACGGCAAGGCCAAATACTATTCCTACCGGTCGCCTCAGGGCCTTAACATCCGCTACTTCCTCCTCAAGAGCTCCGACGGGGTCATCCGGGCCGCCTTCGACTCCTGCGACACCTGCTGGTCGGCCGGCAAGGGATACCGCCAGGAGGGCGACTTCATGGTTTGCAACAACTGCGGTCTCAGGTTCGCCTCGGTCAAGATCAACGAGGTCAAGGGTGGATGCAACCCGGCGCCCCTCTCCCGCACCGCGCAGGGCGACAAGATCATCGTGAAGGTGAAAGACATCATCGAGCAGGGTTCCTTCTACTTCAACTTCAATAGGAGCTAAGGCCATGACACTCAAAGACATCGCTCTTTTAAACCTCAGGAGGAGGAAGGCCAAGGCGGCCTTTCTCCTGGCCGGTCTGCTCATCGGGGTCACCACCGTGGTGGCCCTCGTGAGCCTGACCGCCACCATGAAAGAGGACATCACGGACAAACTGGACAAGTTCGGCGCCAACATCCTCATCGTCCCCAAGACGGAGAACCTCTCCCTCACCTACGGCGGCCTGTCCCTCGGGGGCGTCTCCTTCGAGATGGAGGAGATCCACCAGTCGCAGCTTGAAAAGATCAGCGGTATCAAGAACGCGGCCAACGTGGCCGCTCTGGGGCCGGTAGCCCTCGGTGTGGTCCAGGTCAACGAAAACAAGGTTCTTTTATCCGGTGTGGACTTCGAAGCCACGAAGATCCTCAAACCCTGGTGGAAAGTTCAGGGCAAAGCGCCTGTCGGCAACGAAGTGCTCCTCGGAGCGGAAGCGGCCAGGACCCTCGGCCTCGGTGAAGGGGATACCTTCCACGCATCGGGACGGGACCTTACCGTAACCGGCGTCATCGCACCCACCGGTTCGCAGGATGACCAGATCATCTTCACTCCCCTCGCAACGGCCCAGAGCATGTTCGGCATGGAGGGACGCGTTTCCATGGCGGAAGTGGCTGCTCTCTGCAAGGACTGCCCCGTCGAGGAGATGGTCCGCCAGATCTCGGAGGTGGTCCCCGGCGGCAAGGTCATGGGCATCCAGCAGGTGGTTAAAGGCCGCATGGAAACGCTGGCTCATTTTCAGAGGCTCACCCTGGGTGTTTCAGCCGTTGTGGTCCTGGTCGGAAGTCTCGTGGTCCTGGTTACCATGATGGGCAGCGTTCGCGAGAGGACAAGGGAGATCGGGATCTTCCGCGCCATCGGGTACCGTCGCAGCCACGTCATCAGGATCGTGCTCTTAGAAGCGGCTCTCGTGTCGGCCCTGGCCGGATTGCTGGGTTACTTCGGAGGACTTGGAACGACCGTGGCAGCGCTGCCCTTCTTTACCGAGAGTTCCGACGTCGCCGTCCACTTCGATCCTTTACTCGCCGTCGGTGCGCTGGTCATGTCGGTCCTGCTGGGACTCATCGCCAGCACCTACCCGGCTCTGCTTGCCGCAAAACTCGACCCCAACGACGCTTTGAGAGCGCTGTAAGGAGGCCATCATGAGTTACATTAAAGCCCAGAACCTCGTAAAGCATTACGGAACGGGCGAGGCGCTCGTTCAGGCGGTACGCGGTATCAGTTTTGAGATCGAAACGGGGGAGTTCGTCGCCATCATGGGTGAATCCGGTTCGGGAAAATCCACCATCCTGTCCATGATGGGCGCGCTCAACACGCCAACAGAAGGCAATTTCCTCGTCGATGATATCGATATTTACAACCTCAGCCGGGACCAGAGAGCAGACTTTCGCAGGGAATATCTCGGTTTCGTCTTCCAGAGCTTCAACCTGATCCCCTACCTGACCCTGGCCGAGAACGTCATGCTTCCCCTCGTCACGATCAAGGCCAGGAACAACGAAAAGCGGGCCATGGCCGAAGAGGCTCTCGACAGGGTCGGCCTCGGCGACAAGGTCAACAGGCTGCCCGGGCAGATCTCGGGAGGCGAGCAGGAGCGGGTCGCCGTCGCGCGCGCCATAGTCAACAATCCGCCCATCCTCCTTGCCGACGAGCCCACGGGCAACCTTGACTCGAAGACCAGCGGCGAGATCATGGGCCTGCTGAAAAAGCTCAACGCCGAGGGCATGACCATCATCATGGTCACCCACAGCAAGGAGTCGGCCAGGACCGCCCGCAGGATCCTGAAGATCGAGGACGGCCACCTGGTGGATGAGGAAAGGATCATCGGAGAGGCCGCCTCCGTGCGAGCGGGGAAGAGCCCCATGGCCGTTGACAAGACTGCCTGAATGGTCTATTTCTTTTGTTTCGTTTGGGGAGTCGTCTAATGGTAGGACAGCGGACTCTGGCTCCGTATGTGAGGGTTCGAATCCTTCCTCCCCAGCCAATAAAGGCCCCATCGTCTAACGGTTAGGACGCCAGCCTCTCACGTTGGTAGTCCGGGTTCGAATCCCGGTGGGGTCACCACCAAACTAAAAGGTCCCGATTTTCCGGGACCTTTTTATTTTGTGTGGAGTCCAGAGTGTAGTGTGTAGAGTCCAGAGGAAGAAAGTCGCCTGACGTCTAACGCCCAATGAAACTGTAACAAACAAACCGACAACTGCGACGTAAAAGGTTGAAACTTCTTTTCCCATCCCATTTATCCCCTTCATCCCTGTTAAATTAACAGATTTGAAGGAATTGCTGGTGAAAATGGATTTCGGATAATCGCACGGTTCTTCATGCGATTTCCGGAATGACAAAGGTAAACAGGATGATGCACCGTTGACACACCCTCCCGATTACCCTAAACTCCCACAGCATTGAAGTTTTCAGAATATAAAGGAAAAACAACCCGTGACAGACAACGAACAACCAAAGGAAAACTCTTTCTCCCCCCCTCCCACTCCCCCACTCACCCCTTCAGGGGGTTTCGATTCCCTCGGTCTTCCCGAAGAGGTCATGGCCGGCATCCGGGATGCCGGCTTTACGGAGATGACCCCGGTCCAGGGCAGATCCTTGCCCATCACCCTCGAGGGGCAGGACGTCTGTGCCCAGGCCCAGACCGGAACGGGGAAAACAGCCGCTTTTCTCATCACCCTCTTCGCCCGGATCCTCCAGAGCGGTCCGCCTCCCCGACGCCGGGAGCCCCTCGCCCTCATTCTGGCGCCTACCCGTGAACTGGCTCTGCAGATCTACCGGGAAGGACAGCTCCTCGGTAAAAATACCGGCCTGCGCCTGGCTGCCATCTACGGCGGGGAAGGTTTCAACAGGCAGGAAAGTGTTCTGAAAGCAGGCACTGATGTCGTCATAGGGACACCAGGGCGGTTGCTCGATTTCATGAGGCGGAAAATTCTCGACCTGCGGCAGATCCAATACCTGGTCATCGACGAGGCGGACCGCATGCTCGACCTCGGTTTCTGGGACGAGTTGAGGAATATCTTCCGCCAGCTCCCTTCGTCCGACAAAAGACAGTCCCTCCTCTTCTCGGCGACCCTGGACCGCAGGACCCGAGCCATCGCCAGGGATTTCATGAACCGTCCCAGGGACGTGGAGGTCAGGCCGGAAAAGCTTGCCGCGGAAGGGATTGATCAGATGGTCTACCACGTGGACCGGGAGATGAAATTCCCGCTCCTGCTGGGAATACTCAAAAAGGAGGAAGTACCCAAGGGGCTCATCTTCACCAACATGAAGATCACCGCCAGCTGGCTGGTCCGGAAGCTGAAAGATCACGGCTTTACAGACATCGGCCTCCTGACCGGGGATCTCCGACAATCGGCAAGGAACCGTGTTCTGGAACGTTTTAAACTTGGCAAACTGCCTCTGCTCATCGCCTCTGATGTGGCATCGCGGGGCCTGCACATCGACGACGTGACCCATATCATCAATTACGACGTACCCCAGGACCCTGAAGATTACGTGCATCGCATCGGCCGCACGGCGCGAGCCGGAAAGAGGGGCAAAGCCTATACCCTCGCCTGCGATCAGTACGTTTACAGCCTTCCCTCCATAGAAGAGCTCCTGGCTGACAAGATCCCCTCACAGATACCCTTCGATGAGGATTTCGGTCAGGATCTGACCCCCGAATTCACGATCAGGAGGATGATGGCCCTCGAGCGTGACGAGAAGCGCCGCCGCGGCCAGAAAAGTCAGGCAGCCCGACCTAGGCCGGGTTCCAGTCCGAGGAGCAAGAGACAGGCAAGAAGAGGGAAGGAGGGGAAACCGAGGAGGAAGAAGTAGCACTGGAGTCTAGACTCTAGATTCCAGACTCTAGACACTGCTTTTCTCCTTCCCGCATTTTCATGTACAATAATTCCATGAAAGCAGCGGCCATTAAATTTCTTTTCCTTATCCTCTTTACTTGCCCCCTTCTCCTCGTTACCGGTTGCGCCGGCACCTACACACCCCCTCCGCCCCTCTGGGACGCATCCCTCTACGATACTGTCGCGGTGCTGCCTGTCAGGATGATCATCGCCACAGGGAGACCGCCCTTCACCTCCGAGGACACGGAGTTGTCTGATCAGATGGGAGGAAAGGTGCAGGAGGCACTCTCGATAGTGACGCGCTACAAAGGGTACCAGGTGCTGTCACCGGATGATCTCAGCGAGAGGCTTATGGAGGAGGAGGACCTGGCCGAAGCCTTCATCAGCCTGGCTGCCTCCCAGGGTCTGATGGGAGCTGACCGGACCGCTCCCCATGAGGAAGGGATGGCCGGCGCTGCCCTTATCGCTGAGAAGCTGGGAGCGGACCTCCTGGTCCTGGCCCATGGCTACGGCGAATATCACAGCACAGGTGAGAATCTGGTGCAGAGCCTCGTCACCGGACTTCTGAGCAAAGGCAGGGAGCAGTATCAGGCTCCCCCCTCTTTTCTGGAAACCAACATCGTCTTTGTCGATCCCGCCGCCGGAAGACGCATCGCGAGGTTTCCAGGACGCCGCATCTCCTATGAGACCGAGATCATCCCGCTGTCCAGGGCCTTCGACAGGATGCTGGGGAGGGTACCGGAAAAGCAGTACCCGGTACCCAGTACCCCGTACCAAGAAGAAGTGCCTAAGCCGTAGAGGAAAGTTTGAGGTTTGATGTTTGAGGTTTATATAATGCGTTCTACCTTTTCTGGACACCGGAAACCGGATAATCTGGATCTCCACAAAAAAAGGCGGCTGTTGCCGCCTTTTTCATTTAAAGATGTTTCTCTTTCCTACTTGGTACCGGGTACTGAGTACTGGGTACTTCTCTTAAGTTCCATTAGCTCCTTCATCTCCTCCAGGTTCCTCGAAAGCTCCCACCAGCCGTTCTTGAAAGTGGCGTAATCGGGCGCCCCCGTCATCGCGGAGGAATACTTGATGGAATTGGCGTAGAACAGCCACTGAAGTGCCCACCTCTTTTCGAGAGCTTCGTCGAAGGGGTTGCCGGCATCGGCCAGGCCCTCATCCCAGGCCGACTGCATGACCCGGGTCGACGTGTGCACCATGCGGTCCACCTCCTCGATGGTGCGGTCCATCTTGTCGAAGTGAGAGGTGTACCAGTCAGTGCTGTGACAGCCTCCGCAGACAGCACTCATGCTGGCCTTGCGCCTATCCTGCTCCGCTTCATCGATGAGATACTCCATAGCCGGTTCGCCGGCAAAGGTGGTGGGCAGGGGAAGGCCGTCGGCGTTCCGGATAACGGTGACATCTCCCTTACGCGGCTGGGGATGGCTGTAAATAAGGCTGAAAAGGCGCACCCAGAGGCGGCTTCCGAAATCGTGAGTCCTCTCGGCCAGAACTTCCCCGTCCGGGTTCGTTATCAGGCTGTTATGGCAAACCGCGCATGTGGGCGCTGTAAAGTCCTCCCCCAGCACCCACGGTACGTTTTCAAAGTTCCATGTGTGTTTTTTCGAAAGATAGATATTGCCGTGCTTGCTTTCCTTGTAGACGTTCCAGGCCGGGACATCCGGCTCCAGATGGCACTGGGCGCAGGTGTAGGGTTTGCGGGCGATCTCGATGGAAAAGGAGTGGCGTGGATGGCAGGCCGTACAGGAACCAAAGCTGCCGTCCGGGTTGATGCGCCCGACCCCCTCGTTGGGCCATCCAGCCAGGTCCGGAACCTGGATCTCCCCCAGGAGGTCTGTATCAATGGTCTTCATCCCCCTTACCTCTATCCTGGTGCCGTGGCATCCCAGGCACGTCTCGCTGAGGGAGTTGCTGCTTGCCGGGGCTGCCTTGAGGTCTCCATCAACCCAGGATTTGTGGCCGAGTATGGAGTTGGCGAGGGTCATGTACAGGGGGTTGTCGACCAGGTTCCCGTGGGCCATGGCCTTCTTGGTTCCGCTGTACTGGCGGGCCTCCACGGCGTGGCATGTGGAGCAGTCCGTGGGGGACACGATGACGTTGATCGTGTAGCCGTTGTGCTCGAAACTGTCCGCGTGCCGGTCCGTGTTCTGGCCGTGGCATTCGTAGCAGCCCACAGCCACCTTCGCGTATGCCTCGGGGATGGACTCGGAGGATATCCGTCGGGTCAGCTTGTCCTTCTTGAGAGCCTCCGCAGGCACCGTCCGGGAGTGACGGCTTTTCTCCCAATCCTTGACGATCCCCGGTGTGACGATGATGTGGCAACCGAGGCACTCCTCCGTCTGGAGGCTTACCGGAGCCTTGCCCGCATCCTGGGCGAAGAGGGGAAGGGGCAGAATAAGAACGAGCAGAAGGATTACTATGGTGCGCATGGAGTGTCTCCCATCACTTTCGATTCAAAATCCAAGATTGAGACAGTACATATATACACAGGTGTACCGATGCATCTGTTCACTTAACAGCTCTTCAACGTATCCCCGTGTCTCCGCGTCAGCGTGTCAAGCGGTTTCTCCAGACACCAGACACTAGACACCAGATCCTTATTCCTCCCACCTGTAGACTCCGGGCCTGGATTCCTCGACAGCCCGGTTCACGGCTGCTTCCGCCATTTCGATGAGCCTTTCCGCCGTAGCGCCGTCCTGGGGATAACAGGACAATCCGATATAGATCTCCGGCGCCTTACCTTCCCCCCCCAGGGAGGAAACCACCTCCCCCAAAACGCGGTCCATCACTCGCATCCCCTCTTCGCTCCTGAGGTCCGGAAGTACAAAGGCGAGCTCCGTTGATCCATAGCGGACAAGGGTGTCAAAGTTCCGCAGTTGTCCCTCAAAGGTCCGCGTGACATCAAGGAGGGCATCGTCCTGGAAAACCGGGTCGACCGCCAGTACCGACATGATGCCGGCGGTCACCGTGCCGCCGCCGCGCCTGGCCCGCGAGAGCTCCTTGACGAGGGTGTCGTGAAATTGGGCAAAGAGCCCAAGGCCCGTCAGATCATCCACACTCTTTGGCTGGTCCTGCTGTTTCCGGTCGTGACCGCGGCACCCCAGGAGATTGATCACGCCGCAAAGGGCGTTGAACTTTTCCACCTCACCGCGTTTAAATGCTCCCTCCTTTTTTTTGAGGGCCGCGATGACGAGATAGGTCTCCCCGAACGCGAACTTCTTCATCAAAAGGGAACGGGCGCCCTCCGCGGTCAGAAAGGGATCCCCTTTAAAGGGACCTTGCGCTGCGACGGCATGGGTGTCGGGCAAGTTGATGGTGCGGTCGACCAGCATTGGCGCCTTAAGCGCAGCTCCCTCAAGGGGGACGCTGGTGCGCAGACCCACACCGCATAGAAGCCGGGCGCTTTCCCCGGCAGGCCGGATCTGGATCAGGGCAAAGGCATCGGCATCAACCGCTTCTCCCAGCACCTGGAAGTGATCCTCCCCCGCCAGGCCTCTGTCTGATAGGGGCAGGTCCAGAAGGCGGTTGACAAGCCTGGTTATGGATATCCCGCGGGCTGTGGTCATGGATCAGTGCATGGGCATCTTACTTCCGGAAGTGTCTCCGTCGTAGGGCCTCAGGACAAGATCTATGCCTTCCAGGAACTTACCTTGTTCGACGACGACGGAATGATCCTGGGAACCCTCGTATCGTGCGAAAGGTTCGTCCTTCTGGGGCATCTTCATCGCGTAGAACCTGCCGGCAAGCCAGTAACGTCCGCCTTTGGGCAGGTAAAGGGTGTAGTTTCCCTCGTCGTCGGTCAGAGTGGAGGCGAAATCGGGAGCCCTCTGCATGTCGTCATTGGAATAGGCCATGACAAAGGTGCCTGGGATGTGCTCCCCGTTCTCGTCCAGGAGCTTGCCCCTGATCCCCGTATCGGTGACCTTTTCCACAGCGGTGAGTCCCTGGAAGAACATGGGTTCCTCGAGCTTGATCAGCTTGAAATCCAGTTCCCCGTATTTACCCTTTCTGACAACGAAGGCTTTTCGCGCATGCTGGTGATCGTAATAGTCTCCCCTGTAAAGGGGTCCATAGTTCAGCCCGTTAGCTCTTTTCCGTGCCCCGATAAAATATTCGCCGGGAGGAAGGTCCAGTTTGTAGGTTCCGTCCTCCGCCGAACCCCGGCTCACCCAGTCGGTGATCCCGATGATCCCCAACTGGGCCGCTCTCGTTTCAATCTTGCCCACGTAGGCATAGACGTAAGCCTTGGCCACGGGTTCGCCGGTGCTTTTCATGACGATCCTGCCCCTTATCCCCGACTTTTTCTCCTTATCCTGGGCGGCGTCGGACCGGTCAGGCTGCAGAAAAAGAAATATCAGCGCCAGAATAGCGGCTGCGGCGGCCAAGGCTTTGCCGGTACTGCGCCTGATGCTCATCAGATCACTCCTGTCTTTTCCCCGGGGTCGTCCACCTGCAGGACCTCAGTAGGGAGTGTACCCGGGGGGAACTTCAGAGGCGAAGGGCTTCAGGACGATCTCTATCCCCTCGAGGAAGCTGTTTTCCACCACCTCGAGGGAATGGTCGGCTGACCCCTGGTATCGGCCCACCGGCTCACCGGGCTGGGGAACCGCCCTGGCATGGGATCTGGCCCCGATGTACCACTTTCCCCCGGTGGGCAGATAAAGGATAAAGCCGCCGTTGTCATCCGTCAGGGTAGAAGCGTGATCCGGGAGCCGCCTCATGTTGCTGTCCCTGTAGGCTGTGGCAAAGGCCCCCTGGACCGGCTCACCACTCCGGTCAAGGAGCCTTCCCCGGATGCCGGTGGCGCTCTTCCTCTGGCTTTCCGTAAAAACCTGAAAAAACATCGGTTCGCTGAGCTCAGCCAACTCGAAGTTCTTCTCCAGAACGGAACCTGCCCTTATCCTGACCGCCTGCTGTTCGAACCTGTGGTCGTAAAGGTCGCCCGTGACGATGGGTCCATAGTTGGCTCCGGAGACCCTCTTTCTGGCGACAAGGTAATACTCCCCTGGCGGCAGTTTCAGTACATAGGAGCCCTCCTCGTCGGAGCCTTTGCTGACGTGGTCGGCGACACCGATGAGGTTCTTGCTGTAGTCCGTGTAGGCGTAGATGTATGCTCCCGCCACTGGCTGGCCGGTGCGCTTGAGCACGACCCGCCCGCTGATGCCCGATATTTCCGATCCCGTTGAGTCAGCTTCAGGCAGCGTCTGACATCCGGCAGCCGTGAAAAGCACGGCCAAAGCCAGGATCTTTAGCGTCTGTACGGCTTTGCTCACTGTCCTTCCCCCCTATCCCTTCAAAACAGGGCCCCCTGAAAACCACCTTGAACCTATTGGATGAAGGTGGCCTGGATCGTCTTATCAGCAAGGGTGATGTTAACGGGGCTCGATAGATCGAACATGGGTTCCAAAAACAGGTAACCCTGATAGACGAAACCTTCTTTGTCCCCGTCCATCTGGCAGTAGAACTTCTTCACGAGGCACATGACGGGCCTGACACTGAACCTGCCCTGCGTAAACTGGAAGGGACGGTAAAAAACGTATTTTTCGGCGCACTGGATCTGCCACGTGAGGATGTGCCCATCCTCATTGATCTTGGCCAGGATATCCGCTTCGGTTTCCGGATCGTACGAAAAGATGACCGACACATCCCTGTCACCGGAGGGTCTTTTTATGATGTAGGCCACGTCGGCAGACAGCGGAGCGCAGATCAGGATTATGAGGAGAAGGGAAAAGAGGCCCCATTTCTGCCAACGCCTCACCATCGACACCATGATCACCTCCGGTGTGTCCAGAGATCGACCGGGAGCCCGGCATCCCCCTTTACCCGCGGAACTTTATCTGAAAAGCGGGAGATTCAGGATCCATTCGATCTCGAAAAGCTCCCCAACGGTCCCGAGACCCAGAAGGAGAACATAAAGTACGAGAAGGCCAAGGAGAAAGTTTTCCTTGTTCCGGCCCAGCCAGGAATCGGCCGCCGGAGCCCCCTTTGGCTGCCTGCTTCGTGTTTTCCTTTCAGGAGCAGGTTTGCCGGCAGGTGCCGGTGCTGCTGCCGATACGATCTGACTGTCATCGAGGGGTGATTCGGCGGGTGCCAGCTCTTCGGTATCAGGGTCCTCTTGTGGTTCCTCCCTGCTGATCACAACATCCTCAGCGGACTCCTGAACCTGGAGGCTCTCCCCCTCATCGTTTTCCCCGGTGATCCTCTTTCGCTTTTTAATCTCTCTTCGTCTTTTTGACATCGCTCAGTCCGGATTTAGAATATGTACCTGGTTTTATTGCGAATCACTTTGCCCTTCAACCTTTCTACGCCGGCCTTGTTTTATTTATATCACCTGGCGACCTTCTCTTCCAGCATCAAGAGCGCCTCGCGGCCGGCCTGAGTTTTTTCCTTTTCGACATAGGTTCTCATGGCCGGGATCGTCGACAATTCACCCATCTCGGCAATAAGGTAGGCGATCTTGTCTTTGAGCTCCACGGACTGCAGCGGAGAGATGAGAACCTCCATCAGGACGCTCAGTGCGGGCTTCCCGATCATGAGGATGGCCCTGCCCGCCTCCTTTTCCAGGGCCTTGACATTCAGCTTGCCCACAAGGAAAGGGACGGCGGTAGCATCACCCAGCTGAGCGAAGTATCTGACAGCCTGGACCGGATCACTGCCGAACTCGAGTCTCTCCGCCCAAAGCTCGAACTCGTCGATGCTGGGAATGAACTCGTCAGCGAGGCTGCTCCTGGGATATGCGGCCAGAAAGTCCTGAAAAGCAAAGACCTTGTCCGTCTTCCGGGCCCTCAGATAGGCCTGCACCTCAGCCATGCCCGAGATCAGAGTGGTCCCCGGGTATGCGGTCAGAAAATCCCGAAAAGCCTCCTCGCTTCCAACACTCCGCGCACTTTCAAAAGCGAGCCTCTCCTCTCTTTCCCTTGCCGCGGAGGCGTATCGGCTGGTCGGGTATTTCCTCTGAAACCCGCGGTAAGCTTCGATGGTACCCGTTAGCTCGGCAAGCCTGAAACGGTTTTCATCCAGCGCCTCGATGATCTCCTGACGCCTTCTGCTTTCGGGATAATTATCGAGAAACTCCAGAAGTCGTGATTCCCCTCCGAGTTTCAGGGCCTGGTTGAACTCGAACTCCTCGAGGACCATGACCCGCATACCGGACCGGACCTTCTTCAGGGTGTCTTGGGACAGGGCCTCGGAATAGGAGGAGGTCGAGTAGATCTCACCAACGGAGAGCCTTGTCACCAGCATACCGCGTTCGTCGACGACGGCATATTTTTCACCCTCCCTCAGCCCGTCCCTCCATCCGGCTGCTATCACCACTCGGGATGTGGAGAAGTTGATCCTCTCCACCGTCCAGTCCGCTGCCGCCGATGAGGGCACCGTCAGGAGCAGCAGGAAAGCCAGGAGGGTTGTCGACCCGGTCCGGTCCCTCCCGCCGGCGGCAGACGGCTGGGGTTTGAACCTCGTGAAGACGAGGGGCTGGGCCACCAGCCCGACGAGAAGGCACGCCAGGAAGGTCCACCTGCCCCCGATAACCCATGCACAGAGAAAGCTTCCCACCACCGATGTCAGGAGTACCGCGAAAACCCGCTCGAAGAGGAGAAAGAGGACTCCAGCGATCATCCCCGCGAGAATATCCATGGAGTCGATTCGGCTAAAGCCAAAGGCGGCGCCCGAAAGATCGCCGGCCGTCATGAAACCGGAAACCGCCTGGGAAAGAATGACGCCGGTGGCAAGGCCGCTGAAAAAAGCCAGAAGCCTTCGGAACCTGGAGGCGAAGAATACCCCCGTGAGGACCAGCAGGACCAGGATCAGGAGGCTGGCCGTACCGGGATGCTCTTTGAGACCCGGGACCTGCACCAGGGTTTCCCTCAGCGCCATCCATGCCGCCAGGCCCGCCGTGGCTCCAAGTACGGTGTAAAAATGTCTGTACGCGGCGAGTCCGAAAGCCAGAAAGAAGGCACCTGCCGCGAGCACTGCCAACTTTACGGGGTCCATCTATACCTCGGGGTCCACCACAAAGAGAAAACCCAGCTGCAGGTGCCTGATGTCCGGTTTCCTCTTGTCCACACTCATGAAATCACTCAGATCCCTTGGCTGCGCGAGTTCTGTGATGGATTCGACCTTCATCCTGGAATGAACCAGATAGCTGCGGCCGTCGACGGGATCATTGAATATGTACGGCTCCCTGTAGGTAACAAGGTCCCTGACCTTCATGCTGTAGCGGACGCCTTTTTCACCGTTGGAAACGTGGAGATAGACCCTGAAATACCCTTTTTTTTTGAGCTGCCGATCCAGAGTCCGGGCGACATCGAGGATATTGGCGTAGCTCCAGCCCATTTCGTGAGGCCCGTGTTTCTTGAGGTATTGCAGGCGGCTCAAGACACCCTCGGGCGAGGCGGTCTCGATAAGGGCCATGTAGGCCGCCGTTTCAGACATGAGTGATCCTCTGGGCCCAGAGCGACATCTGGGTATCGTCCCTGGGGAATGCGACCGGGTAGTCTCCCGAAAAACAGGCTTCGCACAGGCCGCCCTGCTCCTGGGACAGGTCAGGCCGCACCGCGGCCCGCAAGCCTTCCAGGCTCAGATATCCGAGGGAATCGGCTGTGATATATCGCCTGGTCTCCTCGACCGTGTGGCTGTAGGCGATGAGCTCCTGGTGGGTGGGGGTGTCGATACCGTAGTAACAGGGGTTGACGGTCGGGGGGGAGCTGATCCTCATGTGTACCTCAGTGGCTCCGGCATCCCGGACCATTTTTACGATCTTGCGGCTGGTCGTGCCCCTCACGATGGAGTCATCAATGAGAACGACGCGCTTGCCACGGATCGAGTCCCTGCAGGGGTTGAGCTTCAGTTTTACGCCGAAATGCCGGATGGACTGGCTCGGTTCGATGAACGTTCTCCCGACGTAGTGGTTGCGTATCAGGCCCCACTCGAGGGGAAGTCCCATCCCTTCGGCATAGCCAATGGCGGCGGGAACACCGGAGTCGGGAACAGCAATGACTATATCGGCTGAAACCGGGGCCTCGCGGGCGAGCTGAAGACCCAGTGTTTTCCTGGCCTGGTAGACGCTTATGCCATCGATCACGCTGTCGGGACGTGCGAAATAGACATATTCAAAGATGCAGGGAGCGGCCTTCATCTTGGGGAACGGGAAAAGGGAGGTAACACCGTCCTGGTCAACCATGATGATCTCCCCCGGACTGACGTCCCTGACGAACTCTGCTTCGATGAGATCCAGGGCGCACGTCTCCGAGCTGAAAACCACCGAGTCTCCCAGGCGGCCCATTGAGAGGGGTCTGAAACCTCTCGGGTCTCTCACCGCGATCAGTCTTTTCTCCGTGAGGATGAGCAGGGAATAGGCGCCTCGTATCTGATTGAGCGTCTCGATGAGCCTGTCGAGAACGTGTCCTCCCCGGGACCGGGCCATGAGATGGACGATGACCTCGGTGTCGGAGCTGGACTGGAAAATGGCGCCCGACTCCTCGAGGTCCCGGCGTATATCGTGCGCGTTGACCAGGTTGCCGTTGTGGGCCACGGCGAGGCCCCCACGGGCGTAGGTGACCGATATGGGTTGTATATTTTCCGCCAGACTTTCGCCGGTCGTCGAGTAGCGGTTGTGCCCGATGGCGAGACTGCCGGGGAGTTTGGCGATCGTGGCCGGTGTAAAGATATCGCTCACGAGACCCATCTGGGCGTGGCGGAAGACCCTGGTGCCGTCTGTGGTCGCAATGCCGGCACTCTCCTGCCCCCGGTGCTGAAGGGCGTGCAGCCCCAGGTAGGCCATGTTCGCGGCTTCCTGGTGACCGTAAATACCGAACACACCGCACTCTTCACGGAATTTGTCTAAATGTTCCATGTACTTCCTTCGTTAGGGTTTCAGGTTTCAAGTTTCACGTTTCAGATTGAACCTTAAATATTTTCATTTAACAGGGATGAAGGGGATGGAAAACCATGTGGTTTCGTGGATACGTAGTGCGTGGGTGTGTCAGCCTGCAGATTCCCTGCCTTTTCACCCTTCACGCTCATACGCTCGCACGCATTAACGTCGTTCCTTATCCCCTGTATCCCTTTTATCCCTGTTGAATCAGCCTTTGTGAATTGTCATTTGACTCTAGCTGCTCGGACGCATCGGATTTTGGGTTTTGGATTTGAGTGGTAACCTCAGTTGCGCCTTCGCTTCGTCGCTCAGTCGTTTCGTCGCCATGTCGAGTGGCCCCGATCAGCGTCCTTCCGCTAAAGGGCCTGAACCACATACTCGTACGCGTTCCTGAAAAATGCAATCCCGGCCCCCTCCTCCGGAAGGTTCTCACGGGTCCATCTCGGATGATTCACCCTGTGCAGGTAAGCTTCCGGGTGGGGCATCAGCCCGAAGAGAAGGCCTGACGGTGAACATATCCCCGCGACGGCCTCACTGGATCCGTTGGGGTTCTCAGGGTACTTCATGGTGATCTTCCCCGTGGCCGGATCCATGTACCGCACCGTCAGAAGTCTTTTGGCCTCGAGGCGACCCATGACCGCTTCATCCCTCACCACGAATTTCCCTTCGCCGTGCCGCACGGGGAGGGAGACGTTTTGGATCCCTCTGGTGAATATACAGGGTGACTCTTCATCCACGAGGAGGGTCACCCACCTGTCCTCATACCTGCCGGAATCGTTGAAGGTCAGGGTCGTGGACCGGACAAGACCTCCGTCCAGGCCGGGGAGAAGGCCCATTTTCACCATGAGCTGGAAACCGTTGCACACACCCAGGATCGGTTTCCCTGCATCGATAAACCTCAACACCTGCTCCAGGACCCTTTCACCGTCATCGGCCACCATGGCGTATTTAAGGCGGTTGGCCTGGACCATGGCCGACCCCAGGTCGTCCCCGTCCAGGAAACCGCCCGTGAGGTTCAGGAACTGGTAGCTGTCCAGGGTCACCTCCCCCGACAGAATACTGGAGATGTGAACATTATGGGCGTCGAACCCCCCCAGCCTGCAGGCTTCGGCCGCTTCCCTTTCACAGTTGGTCCCGTTGCCGGTGATGACGATGGCTCTCGGTGTCGCGGTCATACAACTATTCTCCTCAGGAATCCAGAATTCAGAATTCAGAATTCAGAATTCAGAAGATAAAACAGACTCGATGCAACGTCCTTTCAATAAAAGAAATCGATCTTATTCTGGCTCCTGGATTCTGGCTTCTGAATCCTGCTTTTCATAGCCCTCTCAACGTCCTTTGCCATGCTTCCTTCATCTCCTCCAGGGACAGCGACAGCACTTTCCCATCACCCTTTTTAACAACCAGCTGCTTTTCTTCCGTGCAGGTGCCGATGCGGGCCCAGGCCGTTTCTCCCATCGCTTCCTCGAATTGGGGCGCATCGGAAGGGGCCACCTCCACCAGCAGGCGCGATGCTGTTTCGGAAAACAGCAGCTCATCGTCTCGCAGGTCACCGGTCGCGGGGACGGCGTTGAGATCCACCACCAGCCCCACCTCACCGGCAAAGGCCATTTCGGCCAGGGCAACGGCCATGCCGCCGTCCGAACAGTCGTGGCAGGAACGGATGAGGCCCTTGAGCAGGGCCTTGTGATATCTCTCGTACCTCTCCCTGGCCCTGTCAAAGTCCACAGCGGGTACCTGGGCACCCACGTACCCCAGGAGCGCGTAATACTCCGACCCGCCGAGCTCCCGGGCCGTTTCACCCAGCATATAGAGGTGATTGCCCGGACTCTTCAGGTCCATCGTAACGGCTTTGCGCACGTCATCCATGCGCCCGATGACCGAAGCCAGCAGGGTGGGCGGGATGGAGATCTTCACGTCGCCCATGATGTAATCGTTCTTCATGCTGTCCTTGCCCGATATGAGAGGGATGCCGTAAGCCGTAACGGCATCGTACAGACCGCGGTTGGCCCTGACGAGCTGCGCCAGCTTGTAAGTGCCGTCGGGGGTCTTGTCGGACTGCACCGGATCGCACCAGCAGAAGTTGTCGAGCGCGGCGGCCCAGGACGGGTCTCCACCAACGGCAACGTAGTTCCTGAAAGCCTCGTCAACGGCGTTGGCGGCCATGGCGTAGGTGTCGATGTCGCTGTACCTGGGCACGATGCCGTTGGAAACGACGACCCCCTCGAAGGAGTCCAGGATGGGGCGAACGACGGCGGCATCCGAGGGACCGTCGTTGGCGGCACCCGTAAAGGGCTTGACCACGCTGCCCCCCTGGACCTCGTGATCGTACCTGCGTACGATGGATTCCTTGGAACAGATGTTGAGGCGGCCAAGAAGGTCGAGAAGGATGGGGTCCAGATCCCCGGGTGCCTCGAAGGAGGGCTCCGCCAGCGGGGGAGGCTCCCACCGGGCATCGAGGACCATCTGAGGAACGCCCTCGTGCAGAAACTCCATGGACCGGCTGCCCACCACCCTGCCGTCATAGAGAAGTTCAAAGCGACCGGAATCGTTAAACTCCCCCAGGTCGGTCGATTCCACGCCCATCTTCTCGGATAGCTCCATGAACCGTTTGAGGTTGCGGGGTGGAACGGAAACGGTCATGCGCTCCTGGGCCTCCGAAATGAGGATCTCCCATGGATCCAGACCGGGATACTTCAAAGGCGCGAGATCAAGGTGCAGGACGGCGCCGCCCGTGTCCCTGGCCATCTCCCCAACCGACGAGGAGAGTCCCCCCGCGCCGTTGTCGGTGATGCTCGAGTAAAGCCCTTCCTCCCTGGCCACAAGCAGAAAATCGAACATCCTTTTCTGCGTTATGGGATCGCCGATCTGGACCGCAGAAACGGGGGATCCCTCATGGAGCTCTTCCGAGGAGAATGTGGCGCCGTGGATGCCGTCCTTGCCGATGCGTCCACCCACCATGACGACCCTGTCACCCACACCTACCTCTTTCTCGTGGGAAGGCCGGCCGGCGACTTTGGCGGGCATAACTGCGGCGGTACCGCAGTAGACGAGGGGCTTGCCTAAAAACCGCTCATCGAAGACCACGGCACCGTTGACGGTGGGGATACCGCTTTTGTTGCCGCCGTGCTCCACCCCCTCCACCACACCTTCATAGATCCTGCGTGGATGGAGGATGCGGGGCGGCAGGGGATCGCTGTGGAAGGGAGAGGCAAAGCAGAAGACATCGGTGTTAAAGAGAAGGTTCGCTCCCAGTCCCGTTCCGAAGGGATCACGGTTGACACCGACGATCCCGGTCAGGGCACCACCGTAAGGGTCAAGAGCAGACGGGGAGTTATGGGTCTCCACCTTGAAAACGAGGTTGAAGTCGTCGTTGAACCGTATGACTCCGGCGTTGTCCTTGAAGACGGAGAGGCAGATGTCCTTCGCGGCCATTTCCCCGCGCACCCTTTCGGTGGCGCCGACGATATAGGTTTTGAAGAGAGAGTCCACCGTTTCGGTGTTGCCCCTCTCGTCTTCGTACCTGATCAGGGCATTGAAGATCTTGTGCTTGCAGTGTTCGGACCAGGTCTGGGCCAGGACCTCGATCTCCACGTCCGTTGGCCGCGACCCGAGTCCCCTCTCCTTCCGCTCCCCCTGCACCTCGGGGTCCTCGAAGTGGGCCTGAATGGCCTTCATCTCCTCCAGGGAGAGGGCGAGAAGGCCTTCCCGGCTGATCTTCATCAGGTCCTCGTCAGAACAGCTCAGATCCACCTCGCGCACGCGGCCACCGCCGCTTATGCTGACCCTGGGAACCTCCGGTTTCAGGCCTGCCGCTTTGTCGAAATCGCCGGCGGGGACCACCCTCCACCGGTGAATGAGCTCGTTGGCCAGGACCTCCGATGCGAGCCTTTGGGCATCTGGCTGCGTGAGATCACCCTGGATCTGATATTGTATGGAGGTGTAGACGCCCTCCTCCGGCGCGAGGGGCCTGCCGAGAAGCTGGGCCACCGCCTCGCCGGCGCTTCTTCCGACGTTATCGGTGACCCCGGGCCGGTATCCGACCTCGATGACAAGGTCAAAGATCCCTCCCACCGGCCTGCCTATGGCATAAGTCTGGATGATAGGGTCGGTAAAGGGACCCGACGCCACCTTCTCCAGTTCCTCCCCCGTGAGGTCCATATCCAGGGTATAGACCGCCACCGTCCGCACGGAGCGAAGTTCCAGCCCGGCAAGCTCCCTGGCTTCCCGCACCACCCGTTCTCCCCTGGGGTCCCGCACTGGATCCCTGTAGCCGACCTCGATCCTTACCGCCACTCGCTATACTCCCGCTGTTAATTGAGTGTCCATGTATCTACGTATCTACGTATCTATGTATCTAAGTGTCTATGTTTCTAAGTATTTAAGTGTCTATGTATCTAGGTGCTCATGTATTGAGACATTTACAGATCCAGGTACCCGGGTACCTGGATACCTAGGTACCTAGTCACATAGTTACCTAGTCACCGCTTTTCTTCACCTAGTCACTGTATTCCCCGAACACCCTTTCGAAGATTATCTCCGTTCGTTTGAGCATGGCGGCGGGATCGAAGACCGAGTCGAGGGCCGCGGGATCAAGGGCCTTGGCTACCGCGGGATCCTCCCTGACAAGATCAGAGAAGGGGCGTCCGGAATCCAGCGCCTGGTGGGCATTGCGCTGAACGATGGCGTAAGCCTCCTCGCGCGTTATCCCCTTGTCCACCAGAGCCAGGAGGAGGGTCTGTGAAAAGGTCGTTCCTCCGGAAAGCTCCATGTTGCGCCGCATCATCCTGGCATCCACCACAAGCCCCTCCACCAGCGAGGTGAAACGGTGGAGCATGAAATCCATCACGATGGTGGCGTCAGGGAAAATGACCCGTTCGACCGAGGAGTGGCTGATGTCCCGCTCATGCCAGAGGGGGATGTTTTCCATGGCCGAGAGACAGTATCCCCGGATGAGCCTGGCAAGACCCGTGAGATTCTCCGAAAGGATGGGGTTCTTCTTGTGGGGCATGGCCGAAGAACCCTTCTGCCCCTTTGTAAAGGCCTCCTGGACCTCTCGGACCTCCGTCCTCATGAGATGGCGGATCTCGACGGCAAACTTCTCGATGCTGGAAGCCGTCAGGGCCAGTGCCGTCATGTATTGCGCGTGCCGGTCCCGCTGGAGGATCTGGGTCGCTGCCTTGGCCGGAACAAGACCGAGGCTCTTGCAGACGTGCGCCTCTAATTCGGGCGGGATGTTGGAGTAGGTCCCCACGGCCCCGGAGATCTTGCCTACAGCCACCGCTTCCACGGCCTGCCGCATCCGGTCAAGGGCCCGTCCCAGCTCCTCGTACCAGATAGCCATCTTGAGCCCGAAAGTCGTGGGCTCGGCGTGCATCCCGTGGGAGCGGCCCATCATCACCGTATCCCGGTGCTCGAGCCCCTTGGAACGGACCGCGATCCTGGCCTTTTCCAGGCCTTTAATGATCAGTTCCCCTGCCTGGACCAGCTGCACCCCGAAGGATGTGTCCAGGACGTCGGAGCTGGTCATCCCGATGTGGATGAATCTCGATTCCGGACCAACCTTCTCGGCAACGGAGGTCAGGAAGGCGATAACGTCGTGCTTGACCTCCTCTTCGATCTCATCGATGCGGTCGATGTCAAAATCCGCCCGCTCCCTGATCACTTCCAGGGCCTCGTCAGGGATACGGCCCAGCCTGTTCCAGGCTTCGCAGGCCGCGATCTCCACCTTGAGCCAGATGCGGAACCTGTTCTCCGGTTCCCAGATGGCGGCCATCTCTGGTCGGGTGTAGCGAGGGATCATGGGGTGCTCCTTGTTTAAAACCAGTGATTTGTGATTAGTGACTGGAGATTGGTTAGTCGCTAATATTCAAGAACCCGCTGTTATTTATTCCGATCAATTAATACCTATACCCAGTCAATTCTCAACAGCGATTGGTGATCAGTGACTTGTGATCAATAATTCACTATACAATAGAACTTGAATATATTTTTACCCAATCACTAATCACTAATTACCAATCACTTTTCTATATAAAACATCTCCGTCGGCTCCGCCATAGAGGCGGCGGTGATCCTCACGCCGTTGTTCCGGCCTCCCACGGCCCCCTCCGCCCTCTCAAGGGCGGCCCCGGGACAGTTGTTGACCTCGCTGAGATGGGCCAGGATCACGCTTTGCAGGCCCGGGTGGAGAAGTTCGCCCAGGATCTGCGAAGAATCCTCGTTGGAAAGGTGCCCCATCCGGCCCTGTATCCGCTGCTTCAGGAACCAGGGGTAAGGTCCTTGAAGAAGCATCTTCTCCTCGTAATTGGATTCCAGGATCAGCATATCACAGCCGGCCAGCCGCCTCCTGACCAGGGCTGTCGCGCAGCCCAGGTCCGTGGCGATACCGATCTTAACCGTGCCCATGGCCAGGAGGTAGCCCACAGGGTCCTCAGCGTCGTGAGGCAGGGAAAAGGGTCTGACCGTAAAACCTGCCACCTCGAAATCCACACCGGATCTGACCACTTCCAATGGGGTTTCACCATCGAGGCCCGCAGCCTTGAGGGTATCCGCTGTGCCGTAAACGGTCAGTCCCAGGCGCTTGGCCAACACCCGCACCCCGCGCAGATGATCAGAGTGGTCATGGGTCACGAGGATCCCTGACAATCTGTCGAGAGGGGCCCCCATGACTTCCAGACGCCGGGTGATCTCCCTGGCGCTGAGGCCCGCGTCGACGATCAGCGACCCGTCGGGCCCGTCGATGAGGATGGAATTGCCCTTGCTTCCGCTTGCCAGGGCGCTGACGCCGATAAGATTTTTCAAAAAATGCTCCGAAAAAGAACCGCGTTGAAAAATAGCGTCTAGTTCTAGTTTCTTGTTCTAGTAATAACATCGGGCATAAAGCCGTTACCAGACACTAGAACCAGAGACCAGACACTATTTCATTTCCCGCTGTGCCCGAACCCGCCTTCACCCCTTTCGGTGGGCGGCAGCTCGTCGACGACTTTCAGGCTGGCCTGAACGGCGGGAGCGATGACCATCTGCGCGATCCTCATACCCCGGGTTATCCGGAAAGCCGAGGGTCCCAGGTTCAGGAGAATGACCTTTATCTCTCCCCTGTAATCAGGATCGATGGTACCGGGAGAGTTGGGTATGGTGATGCCGTTTTCCAGGGCCAGACCGCTTCTCGGGCGGACCTGTGCCTCGTACCCCTCCGGGATCGCGATGGCAAAACCTGTGGGAACGAGGGCTGTGTGTCCGGGTTCGATAACGAGATCCCCCCCGATGGCAGCGGCAAGATCCATCCCCACCGAACGATCGGTGGCATAGGCGGGAAGCTCCAGGTCCCCGGCGTGGGGCAGGGGGGTGATGAGGATCTCAGGTGCTGGGGAATTATCCCGCGATCTCATGGACCTGGGCCTCGCTCACAGGGCCTATCACCGTTATGGCAGGAGGTACGTGCCGGAAAATCTCCGAGGCCAGGTCACGTATATCATCGGTCGTCACCGCTTCGATCCTCTCGCTGATCTCCTCGGGGGTAATGTTGCGGCCCGAATATATCTCGTTCCTGGCGAGCTGGTTCATCCTGTTGCTCGTGCTCTCCAGCCCAAGGAGAAGGTTCCCCTTGAGCTGTCTCTTGCACGTTGTCATTTCGATATCGGGCACCTTCTCCTCAGTAAGCCTTTGGGTCTCCTCGCGAATGATCGCCAGGCTCTTTGGAAAACCGTCCACGGAGGTCCCGCTGTACACGGTGTGCATCCCGGTGTCCTGGTAGGCGGAGTGGTAGCTGTATACGGAGTATGCCAGACCATACTCTTCCCTTATCTTCTGGAAGAGCCTTGAACTCATCCCGCCCCCGAGGATGGTGTTGAGGAGATACATCGCATAGCGCCGGTCGTCATCGGCAGGCAGCCCCTCGTAGCCCACACAGCAGTGGACCTGCTCCACGGGCCGGGTCCTTACGCATATCCCGGGCGTGGCCAGGGAAGGCGCTCTCGGAGCGGGCTCCTCACCCCGTTGAAGGCCGCCGAAGGTCCCTTCCACCTCCCTGAGGAAGCTGTCCAACTCCAGGGCGCCCGAAGCCGTGATGATCATCTGGCCGGCTCGGTAGCGGTTGCCGTGAAAATCAACAATTTGATCGCGCTGGACGGCCAGGAGAGAGTCCTGAGTCCCGAGGACCGGTTTTCCCAGCCCCTGGTCCGCCCAGAACTCCTGGCAGTGCAGATCGTGAATAAAATCGTCAGGGGTGTCCTCCACCATGGAGATCTCCTGGAGGATGACATCCTTCTCCTTGGAAAGCTCCTCGACGGCAAAGACAGAATTCAAGGTGATGTCAGCCAGGACATCCATGGACTGGGAAAGGTTTTCCCCCAGGACCCTGGCGTAGAAGGAGGTGAACTCCTTGCTGGTAAAGGCGTTGAGCGAACCTCCGAGGGAGTCTATTTCCAGAGCGATCTCCCTGGCGGTGCGGCGGGAAGTTCCTTTAAAGGCGAGATGTTCGATGAGGTGACTGATTCCGGACTGGCTGTTCCCTTCGTCCCTTGATCCGGCCAGGACCCAGATCCCTATGCTGACAGAGGAGAACTCCCTAAGGGGCTCGATGATAACCCTGAGCCCATTGGGGAGGATCTCCTTGACAACGCCTGCTCCTGATCTAGCGGTCATCCGGCGGAATAAGGGTCATTTGGGGTCCGATTGGCCGCCGGATCCCAGTTCTTTTTCAGCCTCCTTGATACTCAGGCGGATCTTGCCGTCTCGGTCGATATCCAGGACCTTGACGTTTACAACATCCCCTTCCTTGACCACGTCCTCGACCTTGGCCACACGGTGATCGGCCAGCTGCGAGATGTGGACCAGGCCGTCCGTTCCGGTGACCACCTCCACGAAAGCTCCGAAATCCATGATCTTCTTCACGGTGCCCCTGTATATCCTTCCGATCTCGGGCTCCTCAACGATGGCCTGTATCATTTCGAGAGCCCTTTGGGAGGCGGCCTCGTCGGCGGAGGCAATGAGGACGGTACCGTCGTCTTCCACCTCCACCTTGACACCCGTCTGCTCGACAATGGAACGGATCACCTTGCCGCCGGGGCCGATGATCTCCCTTATCTTGTCGGGTTTAACGTGGATGGTGATGATGCGGGGGGCGTAATGCGATATGGAATCACGGGCGCGGCCGAGGGTCGCGTCCATGACATCGAGGATGTGGTTCCTTCCGTCCCTTGCCTGGTTGAGCGCCAGGGCCATGACTTCCCGGCTCACACCGGCGATCTTCAGGTCCATCTGGAAGGCGGTGATACCGTCGCGGGTGCCCGCGACCTTGAAATCCATGTCACCGAGGTGATCCTCAGCCCCGAGGATATCGGACAGGACCACCGATTTTTCGGGTGTAAAGATCAACCCCATGGCGATACCGGCCACGGGCTTGGCGACCGGTACGCCCGCGTCCATGAGGGAGAGGCTTCCCCCGCACACAGTGGCCATGGAGGAGGAACCGTTGGACTCGAGGACCTCTGAAACGATCCTGACGGTATAGGGAAAATCCTCTTTAGAGGGAAGGATGGATGTGAGGCTCCTCTGGGCCAGGTTGCCGTGCCCGATCTCGCGCCTGCTCGCTCCCCGGAGGAATTTGGCCTCTCCGGTGGAAAAGGGCGGGAAGTTGTAATGCAGCATGAACTTTCGCCGGTAGTCCTTTTCCAGGGCGTCGATGATCTGCTCATCGTCCTTGGTGCCGAGGGTGGTAACGACGAGGGCCTGGGTCTCCCCTCTGGTGAAAAGGGCGCTGCCGTGAGCTCTCGGGAGGACGCCGACCTCGCAGGTGATGTCCCGGATCTCAT
Organism: bacterium; assembly: GCA_020349685.1. Lineage (GTDB taxonomy): Bacteria > BMS3Abin14 > BMS3Abin14 > BMS3Abin14 > BMS3Abin14 > JALHUC01. The sequence continues at coordinate 1,635,629 of CP070698.1, read as the reverse complement.
CGGGCCTGCGGCCATCGATCCTGTGTTCCTCCTGCAGGATCATGGCCCGCATCAGCTCCTTTTCCATGGACCTGAGGGTGTCGTCGATCTGACCCGCGAGGGATTCACCGTCTTCACTGAGGCCGTATTCAAAGACAGTCTGGTCCCGGATCTCTGAAAGGCGATCCCTGCGGGCCTGTTTTTCGGGGATCCTCAGAGCTTCGGCCATCTCTGCCCGGCAAAACTGATCCACGGTCCTCTCGAGATCTTCGTCCACGGCAGGGGACTGAAAATCCCATTTCTGCTTGCCGGCCATAGACGCCAGCTGCCGCTGGATCTCGATGACCTTCCGGATCTCTCCGTGGGCGAACTCGAGGGCCTGAAGCATCTCCTCCTCGGAGGCCTCTCTGGCCTCACCTTCCACCATGATGACCGCCTCGCTGGTTCCTGCCACGATGAGGTCCATTTTGCTGTTCTCGAGCTGGGCGAAGGTGGGGTTGAGCAGAAAACCGCCCTCGGAAAAGCCCACGCGCACGGCTCCCACTGAACTGTCGAAAGGGATGTCCGACACGATGAGAGCCGCCGAGGAGGCGATCAGGGACAGGATGTCCGGGTCGTTCTCGCGATCCACCGAGAGGATATTGATGATGATCTGGACCTCATGGTTGAAACCCTTGGGGAACAGGGGTCTGATGGACCGGTCGATGAGACGGCTTGTGAGCGTGTCCTTTTCGGTAGGACGGCCTTCTCTCTTAAAAAAACCGCCGGGAATCTTGCCGGCGGCGTAGGTCTTCTCCTGATAGTTGACCGTGAGGGGAAGAAAATCCACGCCTTCCCTCGGTTCAGGCATGGCGACTGCTGTGGCCAGAACGACCGTGTCGGCGTATTTTGCCCAAACAGCGCCGTTGGCCTGTCTGGCCACGGCACCTGTCTCTAGGGAAATGGTCCTCCCGCCCCACTCAAGCTGTACCTGTTGCTTCATTATGGAACTCCTGGAATGTAATGGTATTGAGGGGCTATCTGCGGAGGCCCAACTTCTTCACGATAGATCGATATCTCTCGATATCCGTCGTTCTCAGATAGTTGAGCAAACGGCGCCTGCGGCCGACGAGCTTTAATAGACCGACACGGGAATGATGGTCCTTGCTGTGGACCTTGAAGTGCTCGGTAAGTTCGTCAATTCGCTTGGATAAAAGGGCGATCTGGACCTCGGATGATCCCGTATCGCTCTCGTGGAGCCTGTTTCCGTCGATGATCTCCCGCTTCGATTCACTGCTGAGCGGCATAGTGTTTCCTCCTTCCGAAAATCAGATGTATATCATTTATCCATTTGTTTGAAAAGTTCTTTAAGATCAGGCTCAAGCACCCTTCGCGGGGAGAGCATGACCGTTCCTTCCGTCTTCATAGCCTGGGCCAGGGCGATGAGCCGTCCTTTCCTCGTTACCGAGACCAGTCCTTCCCGCCTGCAGTCGTCGCAGCGAATGCGGGTGCCCGAAACGAGCCTCATGAGATCCTCGTCACCGGGTTCCGTAACAGGAAAACCCAGTCCGTCGGCCGCCTGCCTGAGCCACTTTTCCGGCACAGGGTCCCTTGTCACATCATCAAGCGAAACCGCATCCTCCATGGAAAACCGCCCGCTCCTGGCCCTTACCAGAGACTCCATGCACCCCCCCACACCAAGGTCACGGCCTATATCGTGGCAAAGGGTCCTCATGTAGGTGCCCTTGGAACAGACGACCTTCATCCAGACGTGGGGCAGGTCTACCCTGGACACTTCGATATCGTACACCGTGACCTCCCGCGGATCGGCCTGGATCCGCACACCCTGCCGGGCGAGCCGGTAAAGCGGTTTTCCTGACCTCTTGACAGCCGAGAAGGAGGGCGGCACCTGGGAGAAGGTTCCCCTGTACCTGCTGATGGCCGAAACCAGGTTTTCCTCGGTGACGCCGGCGAGATCCTTCTGCTTAAGGATCTCGCCCGTTATATCCTGCGTGTCGGTTTCAATGCCCAGTTTCATGACCAGATGATATTCCTTGTCGTCCTCCTGCAGGTACTGGGCGATGCGGGTGGCGGATCCGACAAGGAGGACCAGGACGCCGGAAGCGATGGGATCCAGGGTCCCGGCATGCCCTACCTGCCGTGTGGAAAAAGCCCGCCTCACCTTTTGAACCACATCATGGGAGGTGAGGCCTTCCGGTTTGTCGACGATCAGGACACCCTGGACATTGGAACCCTGGTCGTCCCTTTTCTTTCTCATCCTGGCCAGATCAGTCACCTTCTTCTTCTATCTCGCTCAGGAGTTTCGAAATCCGGAAACTGTAATCGAGGTTCCGATCGAAGGCAAAGGTCAGCTTCGGAATGTGTTTGAGCCTCAGGCGCTTCCCGAGAAGACGGTGGATGTAGCTGCTGGCCCTCCCAAGCCCCTCCTCGGCCTGCAAGATCTCGGTGGTCCGGTCCAGGACACCGAAATAGACCGTCGCGGACCTCAGATCGTCACTTAACTTGATCCGCGTGATCGTTATCTCGCCGATGGCCGGATCCTTGGCCTCCTTGCGGATGATATCCGAACGCTCGTGCTTGAGGAGTTCACTGACCCTGTCGGATCTTTTGTAACTGAAGGTGCGGCTCATAAAAGCAGTACGCAGAACACAGGACACAGGACGCAGTTTAAACTACTCATTTGAATTACCACTGCGTTCTGGGTGCTGCGTGCTGCGTCCTTTCCTATATTATCTCCATCTGAACGTCTATCACCTCGGCCAGGTGCCAGGACTCGACCTTGCCGAGGATCGTCTGCATCACCTTGTCGGCGTAATCCCTGTCGGCCGCCGCCAGGGCGATGGCCAGCTCGGCCTTCTGCCAGAGATCCTGGTGATCCACCTCCGCCACGGAAACGTTGAACTGGGAGCGGAGGCGATCCTTGATGCTCCGCAGGATCCTTCGCTTCCCCTTCAGGGAACCGCTCTCGGACATGTACAGTGTCAGGCGGAGAACTCCGATGACCAATGGCAGAACCTTCCTGTTATCCGTCAAGCTCGCACGAGCCGGGATGGGCGCCCGGATCAGTATCCAATGCGCCTGGAAACGGCGCCCGGATCAGTAACCAATGCGCCT
>CP070698.1:1620287-1632436 GCA_020349685.1 bacterium | reverse complement strand
AAGCTCCGGGAGGACGCGGTCAAACCCCTGGAGCAGGCGTTCCTCCTGGCCGCCCTCGAGCGCAACGACTGGAACGTAACCCGGGCCGCCCAAGAGGTTGGCATGTTGCGGCCCAACTTCCAGTCCCTGTTGAAGAAGCAGGGGATCTCGGTGAAGGAGAGGGGGGTGAAGGGATAGATCCGTGATTCGTTATTCGTGACTCGTAACTCGAAATACACACCCAAACAACACAGTCAGTTTGAAAAGTAAATTTGTTAATTACGGATCACGGATCGTGGTAATCATCCAATCACGAATCACTAGTCACTGGTCACGGATCGCAATTCCTGTCTAAACAGGAATTGTGATCGTAAACTCCGTCCCCTTCCCAACCTCGCTTTGCACCTCTATTGTCCCTCCGTGCCCCTCGATGATGCCGTAGGAAACGGAGAGGCCCAGACCGGTCCCTTTGGCTCCCTTGGTGCTGAAGAAGGGATCAAAGATGCGGCCGAGATGGCCCTTGGGGATCCCGCGTCCTGTATCCTTTATCCGCACGATGACCGATTCCCCGTCCACGTCCAAGCCGGTCCAGAGAATAAGTTTCCCGCCATCTTCCATGGCCTGGCTCGCGTTAACGAACATGTTAACGAAGACCTGTTCCATCTGACCCGGATCGATGAGCAGGTCCGGCAGGTTATCGGCGTACTCCCTGACGATGTCGATATTATGGAAGCTGGCCAGGTGTTCGACCAGCCCGAGGGCCCTGTCAAGGGTCTCGTTCACGCTGTTCATGCCTTTGCGCGGCTCCGTCTTCCTGGAAAAATCGAGAAGGTTCTTGACGATCCTGGCGCAGCGGTCGGCCTCCCAGGTTATGGTGCCGATCTCCTCCTTGACCCGGGGCGGAAGGTCTTGGTTCTCCTCGATGATGGAAGCGTGGAGGACGATCCCTGTCAGCGGATTGTTGAGCTCGTGGGCGATGCCGGCCGCCAGTTCACCGAGGGAAGCCAGCTTCTCCGAACGGACGATGACCGACTGCATCTCCTTTATCTGCTGGGTCCGCTCCTCGACCTTGGTCTCCAGGGTGGCGGCCCACCTTTCCCTCTCCTCTTCGGCCTTCTTGAGGCTTCTGGTCATGTCATTGAAGGATTCGGCCAGTTCCCCGAACTCGTCGTTTGTAATATTTTCGATATAGCCCCACTCGCCACGGGAAAGCATCCTGGTGTGATCCAGCAGGGTGTTGACGGGGTGGGTAATGAGTTTTCGCGTCAGCAGGTTCAGGCAGAGTGAGAGGGCGATGACGAGAAAGACGAGTTCCACGAGGACGTTGTTCCTGTAACTGGTGATCTGGGCCACGACCTCTTTGGTGGAAACGACGATATCGAGTACGCCGAGAAGGTTCACGTCGGCCGGATGGTAATGACACGATGCCTCCGAGCATGCGGGTTCGTTATAGATCCCTCTGATGACGCCGAGGACCTCCTCACCTTCCGAGACCGGGAACACCCGTCTTCGATCCATGGTGGAAGCCTGGACCCTCGGCTCCCCCGCAAAATGGCACATGTCACAGCCCGGATCGCGGCTGCTGTCCACGAAGGTGCCGATCTCTTCCTTTTTCAGGGAGAAACGGATGGTACCGTGTTTGTCGATGAGGCGTATATTCTTAATGTTCTCCTGTGTCCCGGCCCTCTCCATGAGCTGGTAAGCCTCGTCCACCTCCCCGGAAAGCATGGCGTGACTGGTGGTGGCAATGATCGTCTCGCTCAGGTTGTCCACATCGTTGGTGTAGACGTCCATGAAAGCCCTCCTGAGCCCCGCGATGTTAAAAAGGGTGAAGAGGCTCATGGTAAAGAGCAGAACAAGAGCGCTGATAATGGAGAATTTGATCATCAGGCCCAGACGCATGCGTGCCCCCCCTTTATTTGACTGAGCGACTGAGCGGCTAGGCGACTGAGCGAAGGGTCTTCCGACATGGCGAACGGGCGACGAAGCGACGGAGCGATAAAGCGTAAAACAAAACGATTGAGTCGGGGCTCGCTCATTTTTTCGCCCTTCCGGTAATCCAGATTATGTCTTTTTCGTAAGCTCGCTTAAATCGCTAAGCCGCTCAGTCGTCCCTTCATCCAGTCGAGCGTTCTTCGGCTTTGTCGCGGCCCGGGCCCCAATTTACCGGTGTTTAGTGTAAGTATACACCAAGATCTGGTCCGGTAATTATAGAGCCTAAATAATCGGACCAGATCTTGAGTGTCTAGTTTCTGGGGTCTAGTTTCTGGAAGAAGAGAGAATTCCTTTATTAATGCCAAAAGACGTCGCGGTTACTCCGCAGAATCAAGCAGGCGTTGAATACGTCCCCAGCGGCCGAACAGATACCACTTGCGAAGAAGCGTGAGACTCTCAATAACACGGACTGGTTGTCCACCGCATTAATGATATCGGACCCAGAACTCCAAACCTTCAATTATCTAGACACCAGACCCTGGAAACTAGAAACCGCCTTTCAGCTTCCTCTCCTCCCTTCTGATCTCCTCCGAGACGTAATTCCGTATCAGGTAGTTCTCCAGGCCCATTATGAGGAGGCCGGATACGAAAACGGCCCAGTAGGTTTCACGGAGGGTCCCGGCGAACCCGAAGAAAATATAGAAGGATGTGATGTACAGCAGGTGGGACCACCCTTTGTAGGTGCCCGATCCCTGGGCGATGCGCGCGAGGATGAGAGTGAGGGCGGAAAAGGCGTAGACCACGAGGGCAATACTGATGAGGTTGGAAGGCGGGGCAGCACCGAGGAAACGGCGGACAGACTCGGAAAGGGCCGGCAGGAGATGACTGTCGGGGATGGAGAGCACGCTCACGGTGACGTAGGCGGCCAGCCCCCATCCCCCCAGCCTCGCTCGGGCTCGCAGGCTTTTGATCCTTTCCCGGACCTGGGAAACCTGCTGCGAGGTCTCCTCTATGACTTCAGGCTTAACCCGGGGGGCACCGGTCCGATCATCACTCATTGGCAGCTATCCCGCGTGTGATCGAACCGGTTGCCTTTCCTGATTTCGCCCCCCAGGGCGGTCGGTGACAGGGTTATTGATGATTCCCCCTCCCCGGTCACCTTAAGAAAGGTCGTCCTCCTTTTGGGATTTGGCCGGCGGGACCGACCTTTCCACCGCAAACTTCCGCAGGATCTCCCCGATCTCGTTGATCTCGCTGGTACCCAGTGGTGCCTCATCCCCATGTTTCCCCTCGTAACATCGGCTGGCAAAATCCACGAGTTCACCCAAGGGCTGCATCACGCTGCGCCAAAGAAGAGCGGTCACCCCCGCAATACTCAATATGAGAATCATGACGCAAAAGATGACCATACGCAACCGCAGTCTTGCCAGGGAATGTTCCACCTGCTGCTGGCTGAGACCGATGTCCAGGATGCCGAGCAGGGGTTTTTCGTCCTGCCCGGCATGGCAGTCCCCCACCAGGCAACCGGGCTCATTGCGGATCGGTGTTACGATGCTCATGATCTGGAGTCCCTGTCTGTTACTGTAAGTGCTGGCTTTCTCCATCGTTTCCAGGCCGGTGGCGGGGTCCCCGTTCCTGTGGCACTTTGCGCAGACCTCCGTTTCACCGGCGTAGGTGTTGTTTATCTCTTGTGCGTTGTTCGAGAAGCTGACAACGCCTGTGCACCTGAAGACCCGGACGTACTCGACGCGGTCGAGCTCACCCACGTCGATGATGATCTCCTGAATGCTGCCGCTGTCCGAGCGCATCATGGCGTGCCTCATGGACCGCAGGATCGTGTCGGCGAGGTCGGCCTCGTAACGGATGTAGTCCTGCTTCATGTCCGCTTTGATGAAAGTGTAGAGCAGGATGCAGCAGACGACGGTGAATCCGGTCACCACCGCTGCCACGTTGATGATCTCCCTGGTGGCGAAATGCTTGAACATCTCCCTTCCTTTCGTCAGAGACCTGCCCCGCCGGGGCCTTCCAGGTTCTTACGTCAATCAGGTACCTTCGCCTCCGAGAAAGCTCCTGTGGGCTGGCCGATGACACCCGGGACCCTGCCCACTTCCGTCACCCTCTCCATGACCTCAACCGGCACTGCTTTCCAGGCGTAGACGATGGGCAGCCGGTACAGGATGAAACGGTAGGTTGTGATGTAGACCGCAAAGAGCGTGACCGAGATGACCACCTCGAACAGGTGGGGGATCTCCTGATAGAGGTTCCAGTTGAAGGTGATGATCGCCGTGTTGAGCCTGTTTATAACGATTCCGGCCACAGCGATAAAAGCCCCGAACCGGACCAGGCCAACACGCTGGAACCTGATCCCGTAACTGAGGGTCACCAGGGGGAGCAGGACCCCGGCGAACAGCTCGAACATGAACCACTGGCCCCAACCCGTTCCTATGTAGGCCCACTCGTTGTCGTGAGCCACTCCGATGATCTTGATCACAAAGTAGGTGATGAGAGCCATGCTGGCTCCCTTGGCCAGGCCCAGGGTCTGGCTGTCGAGTTTGGCCAGCCACTCTTCGCTGCACCTCCAGGCCATCGTCTTTTTGACCACCGTGCTCACTAAGATCACCATGCAAAGCCCCGCGAATATGCTGGAGACAAAGAAGAATATCCACAGGAACTCCTGGGAGTACCACAGAGGATGGACCTTGGTGGGAGCGTAGGTAAAGAGGGCTCCCAGGGCTCCCTGGTGCAGCGTGGACAGGATGATACCGGCAATGGTCAGGCCGATGGTGATTCTCTTGATGAACCTCTTCGCCATGGGCCAATGGGCCCACTCGAAGAAAGCCTCCGAAACCTCCATCATCTGGACGGTGAGGTAGGTGGCGACGTGCCAGCCCACAAGGAAAAGCACCGCCGCCGTGCCCCAGGCCACGACCATGGGGTAAGGCAGGCGCCAGGGCTGGCCCAGGTCCACAAGGAGGTAGACCACTGCAAAGAAGTATCCCATGAGGCCGTTGAGCAGGGCCAGGCGCTCTATGGGCTTGAAATCCTTCCGCCCGAAAAGCTCCACCGTCGTCCCGAGCAGGAAGCCGGAGGCGGAAAGGGGCACCATCACGAAAAGACCAAATCCGAGGAAAAGTCCCCAGGGATAATCGTTGGAAGAGTGGGTCACTGCGCCGAGCCCGAAGATGAACCGGTACAGGATCAGAGGGAAACCGACGGCGAAGATGGCTCCCAGGATCCAGTTAAAGGGGTTCTTCAGCGCCTGCCGCAAGTATTCACGGGGCGTCAGGCCGAGGAAAAGTTTGTCCGTGAAACTCCAGCGCCTCTCACTGCCTTCCTCTATCGCGGAAGTGACAGGCTGATAACCGTTCTTGACCAGGGATCTCATGACCGCACCCCCTCTGATTCAGATTTGCCACCTTTTGCATCTTCCGGTTCACCGCCCTTGGTCGACAGCCGGTGGAAGCCCAGGAAAAGGGCCGGCCAGATGGCGAGGACCATGGGGACCTGGGAGAGAAAACTCTGGGCATTGGCTAGGATGGGCTCCTTCTGGATGTCCGTGTCAAAACCCACCTCCTCGAAGGGCACCCCCGAGAGGTAGACCCATGCCGTGCCGCCCACTTCGTACTCTCCATAAACATGATCGACGTAGCTGTCGGGGTTGCCCCGGATCCGCTCGTGGGCGATCTTCAGGAGGTTCTTCCTGTGACCGAAGACCAGCGCCTCCTGGGGGCAGATCTCGACGCAGGCTGGCGGCCTGCCTGATTTCAGGCGGGTGTCGTAGCAGAAAATGCACTTCCGGACCACCGGATTGAGAGCGCTGGAGTAGGCGTAGGCCGGGATGCGGAAGGGACATGCGATCATGCAGTTCCTGCATCCCACGCAGACCTTGGGATCGTAGATCACGGCCCCTTCTTTCGTCTTCGTGTAGGCGTTGACGAAACAGGAGGTCAGGCACGCCGGCTCGTTGCAGTGGTTGCACTGTATCTTCCGGTAGACAGGCTCTCCCTGGGGCTGGTCGTATCTGTTCACAACGGTGAAGGCGTTCTCGTCGGTCCTGCGCTTATGCCCCTCGTGGTATTCGAGGTCAAAGACCGACGGGTCATCGAAGGAAACGGCCGGCGCCGGCAGCTTCTGCTCCCGGTTGCAGGCGGCCTCGCACGTCCTGCAGCCGATGCAGCGCGTCAGGTCCACCAGGACACCCATCCCTTCCGGGTATCCCGAGAAATTGCCCGCGCCCAGAGCCCGGCCCGACATACAAAAGGCTCCGGCCGCGGCCCCTGCCAGACTTACCGACAGGAATTTTCTACGGGTTATCTTTTCCATCAGCGACCTCCTGATCAAAAATGTTCAGTTTCCTGTCTGTGGGTCAGCGCCCGAGGAATTCAGTGGGCTGACCCTGTGCTGCCGCCTTTCGGGGCATAATTACCGGAGCGGTAGAACGCGTTGCCCAGGTCCGTCCGCTCATGGCAGTCCTCGCACCCCGCCGGACCGCCCATCTCCAGGTGACAGTTCAGGCAGTTCAGGTGGTAGGCAGCCTTCAGGCCCGGCTGATCTATATGGAAGGCATCCTTTTCGGCCTCCTTGGCGCCAAGATACTGGGCCGAAAAAGGATCAGCGGCGTGGCAGTCTACGCAGGCGATCCTGTCGAGGACCTCCTCGGAACCGTGGCACCTGGCGCATTTTTCATCCGTCGTGGGTATGCCCACAGAATGGTGGTGGCACACCGTGCAGTCGTCCGCTATCTCCGTGTGGAACGCGTGGTCGAACTCGGCCGCGGAATAAAGATGGACCAGCTTATCCAGCATCACCGTCTCCGGAAGCTCCAGGTTCCTCGCCAGGCCGGTCAGAGGCAGGGTGACGGCCAGCACCACCAGGATGAAAGTAGTCCTTTTAAGCGATTTCATCGTTTCCCTCCTGTTTAAAGCGGCTCCCCGGAGGGTACTCCGGGACAGGGGACCTTGCGGGGATCTCCCTTGAACCGTGGTCCGGGTCCCATCACTCCTCGGTTTGTTTCAATGAATCGGACTCCCTCTCGGAGGATGTTTTGATCACGTGCCTGTAAAACAGCGGGAAGGTGGCGAAGAAGGCTACACAGATCAGGTACTCTACCGCCTTGATATAGTTGTAGAAATCGACCAGCGTGTAGACCTTGACCATTTCACCCGCAGAACTGAAGAACTGCCTCAACAGGTCCAGCATGTGCATGACTCCCTTCCGGCGCATAGGCGCCCGTGAGATCCTTCCAGGTACCGCCGAAAAAAGGGCGCAAGCCAGACGCCCTTGAGGGTCAATCGATGATCTCCTGACCCGTGTTGGTCACGGCAGCCCTTTCTTTCCGCCTCAACTTCTTGGCAAGAGCGGAGATCGTCCCCATCATGAGAATGAGGGCCGGCACCATCTGGGCAACGACGATAAGGGCGCAGACACCCAGAAACAGCAGTACCAGCATCCCGCTCTGGTAGGTCTGTGTCGTGTCCACGGCATAGGCCTGGTGGACCGTAAGCAGGATCATCGCAGCCGTTGTGATTAATGCTCTGATCGTTTTCATGACAGCCTCCTTTTATCTCCTTAACGCCTGATTAAGGCCTACTTGGCGGCGCCGGACGCCGATATCGACCCGGCAACGTTTTCGAAGGCGCACTTGACAGCCTGAAGCAGCTCCTCCCTGTCTTCCTGGGCGGAAGGTTTGAGGGCGTGATAGAAGATGCCCTCCTTTCTGAGCTTCCTCAGCAGCGGCAGGGACTCCTCGTTGGAAACGAGGATGATGGTCAGGTTCCGGTTGCACTTTTTCAGGATCGGGACCAGGTCTCCTGCGGGAATATCATCGAAGGCGTTCCCGAGAAGGACGACCTGGGCGTCCCTTTTCAGGACGTCTCTCATGACAGAATCCACCGAATCAGCCGCAACGACCTGGTATTCGGTATCCCCGAAAAGCTGCTCCATGTTTTGCCGGGTTTTAACATCCTCATCCGCTATGAGAAGCATTCCCATGGCCTCACTCCCCTTCTACAGCCCTCGAACTCCCTCAAGAGGCAAACCTCTGTAGAGCCTCACGCCCGTCTCACACCTCATCACTGGTGGTGGCCGCAACCTTTTTGGCCGACCGCTTGAACACCGCCACGATCATGGAGCCGAAAAGGACCATGGCCGGAATCAGCTGCAGAAGGATGATGGCGGCCAGCAGCCCCAGGAAGATCATGGTCAGGGGACTCATCCCTCCAGCCCCGGTGCTGCCGGCCGTGTCGGCGGAAGCCAGCGTTGCGGCGAAGAGGCAGGGTACCAGGACAGTCATTACCCTCCTCTTCAGGACCATCAACTTACCCGGATACGCTTTCATGACAGGACCTCCTTATGACCCGTTTTTCCGTGTTCCCCTTGAGGGGAGCGCATCGCTAGACACCCTGCAGGAAGCATCAAGCGTGCCAATACATGCATAAAATTGTGTGTTTTTATAAAACTTTGAATTTAAAAGACTTTTTTTCTACATGTGACATGGGAAAAAGTATTTTAGGGGTGGTGTTGTATGAGAAAAATATTCGGAAAAACCATCAGCCGACGCGGCGCTTACCCGACAACAACTGTAAATTACTGTTAATTAAAGGTATTTTTGATAACAATGGAATGGTCGAAAAAATATACAGTTCCGGAAACACCGGTTTAGACACCTTTTTGGGTTCCCGGCTTCGGGTTTTAAGATGTAAAAAGCGAGCAATTCTAATTTTTTTCCATCAAAATCAACAAGTTATGATATCCATGCGCCGGATGCGTTTCCCGCAAATTGGTGAGGCAGTCCTACCAGTTGTATGAAATAGAAATACAGCCTGAGATCAGCTCTGAGCTGACAGCAGCCAGCTGAAAGCTGATTCAGGATCCTCCCCTTGGCCCCTCCATTGCAGAATGTTTTTTCAAAACAACCAAAAGGAGGATCTCGTCTTGGTCTCTAAAATCCTTTCCTGCACCATCAAGGGCCTCGAGGCCGTTCCCGTCCATGTGGAACTGGATATGGCAGGCGGACTGCCCGGACTGACCATCGTCGGGATGGGGGACACGGCGATCCGCGAGAGCCGCGAGAGGGTCATCGCGGCGCTCCGGAACTCCGGTTACGAACTGCCCCCCTCAAGGATCACGGTGAACCTCGCTCCTGCCGACCTGAAAAAGGAAGGAAGCCGCTTCGACCTGCCTATCGCTCTGGGGATCCTCGCCACGCTGCGGGCCTTTCCCCGTGAGGCTCTGGAGGGGCTTCTCGTGATGGGCGAACTGTCTCTCACCGGTGATGTCGTTGGAAGGGAGGCCGCCTTTCCCGCTGCCCTCCTGGCGAGACGAGCCGGCATCGCCGGTATGATCCTGCCCCGGGAGATGGCATCGGAGGCGTCCCTCGTGGCAGGATGCAACCCTCTGCCGGTCACGCACCTTGCCGAGATCACCGAATATCTGCGCGGGCGGCGTGAACTGGAGGAGGTGATCCCGCCCCCCGTCCGGAATCCGGACACCATTCCCGATCTGGGTGAGGTAGCCGGCCAGGGCATGGCCAAGAGGGCTCTCGCCCTTGCCGCAGCCGGGGGACACAACATCCTCCTCTCCGGCCCTCCAGGGTCTGGAAAAACGATGCTGGCAAGGCGAATGCCCGGCCTCCTGCCGCCCCTGACGGCGGAGGAGTCCATGGAGGTGACAGCCATCCACAGCATCGCCGGTCACCTGACGGTACAGGACGGGATCATAACCACCCCGGTTTTCAGGGCGCCCCACCACACCATCTCTCACGTGGGGTTGGCGGGAGGCGGAACCAAACCGAGGCCCGGGGAGGTCACCCTGGCTCACCGGGGGGTCCTTTTTCTGGACGAGATATCCGAGTTCAGGCGGTCCACCCTCGAGACGCTCAGGCAGCCCCTTGAAGACGGGCGGATCGTCGTAGCGCGGGCCGCCAGCTCGGTGACCTTCCCCGCCAGGTTTCTGCTCGTGGGGACGACCAACCCCTGCCCGTGCGGATACCTCGGTCACGACACCAGGCCATGCACCTGCCCTCCCTCGGCTGTATCCCGCTACCGCCGCCGAATCTCGGGGCCTCTCATGGACAGGATCGACCTCGTCATCCAGGTCAGGGCCCTGGGACCGGAAATGATCACGGGTGATCCATTGAAAGAGCCCACCGCTGAGGTCCGGGAAAGGGTTCTCGCCTGCAGGAAGATCCAGGATGCGCGCGCCGCGGCCGGGTTCCCCGTGCTCAACGCCCGCCTGGGTCCGGATCACATCGCGGAGCTGTGTCCCATGGACAAGGAGCACGTAAAGATCATGGAAAGGGCCCTGAAGAGCATGGGCCTGACGGCCCGCGGATACCACCGGATCCTGAGGGTGGCCAGGACCATCGCGGACCTGGAAGGAATAGATTTTCCAACTCCGGAACATTTAGCAGAAGCACTGCAATATCGACCGGTGCTGGATAATCCAGTGACTGGTTTCTAGCGTCTGGAGGCTGGCGGACCGGAATGCAGAATGCAGAATGTAGAACACAGGATAAGGTCAAAAAAATGATTAGCCGCAGCGTGGTCGGCCTCAAGCCCTCACTGCAGGGTATGGGAAAGGGAAAAAGTGAGACTAAGCCTTAGCCTGCTTTCTCTGCGGCTCCCTGTGTTCAAGCTCTTAATTTTGGATTTTGGATCTTGGATCAAGAAAGATCTTGGGACCTGGAACCTTGCACTTGTTACTGTTTATTATCCCCTTCCCTTGCCGCCCCCGCTGCCGCCGGAATTCCCCCCACTACCGCTCGAACCTCCATGGCCGCTCTCTCCCCTGGAGGAGTTCGTTCCGCCAAAACCGCCTCGACCAGGGTTGTCCTCATCGTAACCGTCCTCATCGTTGCCGTGGCCCTTGTTCGCATCCTCTTCTGTTCCGGGAACTGTCTCCGGAAGCTGTTCCGCTCCGGGATCGGGCAACAGGTAAAGGCGATCGTTGTCCTGGCTGCTGTCGTCCGGTTCAAGTACCGGCAACGGCTTCTTCCTGAGAGGCATCCGGACGTTTGGGACCGCCCCGGGAGACTTGCCGACCTCGACTCGCGCGATGACATCCACCGTCTGACCCACCTGTTTATCGAGAGTTTTTTCCGGCTCGACAACCTTCCGGACCACCAGGGCCTCCGGCGGTTCCTCCAGCGCGGCCGATCTTCCGGGTGCGAAACCGGGCTCCACCTTTCGAATGTCCATGTTTCCGTCTGGAGCAACCGTTCTCGACTCAGCCCGCGCGGATAAAAAACTCTGCTGCAAATCGAAGGTCTCGATGGCGAGCAGCAAAACCAGCACCGCCATTACGGCCCCTCTGATCCCTCTTTTCTGCTTCACGGTCATCTTGATGGCTCCGGCACGTGTTTGTCCTGACTACTTCTCCCCTTTAACAGCCTTAACCTTCCTCTCAGCCAGTTCAGGTGGACCAAACAGGGACGGCTGGGCTTTCTGGGCCAGATAGGAACCTGTATGCCTCAGGAACCACTCCTTCAGTGTGACCCCCTCCTCCTGGAGGGCATCGTAGAGTTCGCTTTTCAGTATCGGATCGATCTCAACGACGATGCGTCCTGATTTTCCCCGTGCCATGGAAGATGTTATATAACATATTTATGTTATATTCTAGCACTTATTCTAATTTTTTCAAATCATTATGGGAGGTTACAAACCTTCCCTTAGATGCTGGATCATGAAAGGCTCCTAATGGCATGAGTATTAAAGAAATTATGAATTCTGGTATCAGAATGGAATGGTGAAAGCAGAAATGAATTAATAAATCCAGACCCGGTCTGAGTCTGGAATCCCAGGTGTCAGAGCATTCTGGGATAAGGTCGAAAACCAACTCAACACAGCGGGGTCCTGAAGGCCGCTCCACAAGGTTACACAGGGAAAATAATCCAAGCACCAATAAGAGTATTAGACCGATTCCCGTTATTACACTGTGTACCCCATGGTAAGCTGGCTCTTAAGGCTATTAAAGGAACCGCTCTCCCCCCCTTCGACTCTGGTTGCCTCCGTGCCCTTTCCGCCGTCGCTAACGCCTGCCGCCAGCTGTGGCGGACAAGCCTTGTATTAGCGTTTAACAGCTCTTATCGTTCTTTCAGTACCGCCTCAACAGTTATCGGCGTTCCGTTCCGGAGCAGATTAACCCTCACCTTATCTCCAGTGCTGAGGCTTTTAAGTGCCTCAGAAAGGTCCCTGAGTTCCCTGATCGCTTTACCGTTCATCCCCGTGATGACATCA
>CP070698.1:1610295-1620187 GCA_020349685.1 bacterium | reverse complement strand
TTTCTCTCAGAAGCTTGGTGTCTAGTTCTAGTGTCTAGTGTCTTAGGAAAAAACAATTCACGCGATGTGGCCAAGAGCGCACTTTTTCAGGGAAGCGTTTGCTTAATATTGTATTTCATTATGATGTTTTAACTAGACGCTAGAAACCAGACACCAGACACTCAGAGGACTTGTTTTCCCTCAGCCGCAAGGAAAATAAGTTCCCGGACCACCTTCGCTGCTACGGCCCCCGAGGGGCCTCCCCCGCCCGGAAAAGGACAGTACTCCACCACATCCCCGGCCACGACCTTGAGCCCCCGGCACGCGAGGATCGCCTGGTGGAGCTGGGGAAAGGACATCCCGCCCGGTTCCGGAGCTCCCGTTTCGGGCATGACCGAAGGATCGAGCACGTCCAGGTCCACGCTCAGGTAGACGGGCCTCTCTCCCACGATCCCGTGAAGGGTTCCCAGGTCCTCTATCAGGGTACCCTTCTCCTCACTGAGCTTCCATTCCTCCCGGGTTCCTGAGCGGACCCCGTACTGCCAGAAGGAGCCAGGACCGGTCATTTCCAAAATCCTTCTCATCACGGTGGCGTGGGAAAGGGGATTTCCGTCGTAATCATCACGCAGGTCCATGTGGGCATCCATGTGGATCACGACAAGTTCAGGAAAGACCCTGGAAGCGGCCTGGACCCCCGCCAGGGAGATCAGATGCTCGCCGCCCATCAGGATCGGTACCGATCCCCTCTCGAGGACCTTCCGGACCTCCCGTTGAATGACAGGGGAGGCTTTTTGCCAGTCAGCAGGCGGGATGGGGAGGTCCCCCGCATCTGCCAGCTTGAGATCCTCTAGATCGGCATCGAAGGGCCGGCTGTAGGTTTCCAGCACTTCGGACCAGACTCTTATCCCATGGGGTCCGAATCTGGCTCCCGGCCTGAAGCACGCGGTACCGTCAAAGGGCACGCCAACCAGCACCACATCGGCCTCGTCGGTACTGCTTCGGGCCGCCATAAAATGATTGTGGGCGTTCACCCGCTCAAAGCCTCTTTCAGAAAACGGGGGAGCTGAAAACTGGCCAGGTGCACCTGCCGGTTATAATATTTTGTGGCCAGTTTCTCGTGGTCGCGGCATCGCGTGAGGGGGAGGCTCCCATCCCTGACGCCCATGAGAAAGCTCCAGGTTCCGCTCGGGTAAGTCGGCACGGACGCCAGATAGAAGGCGGCCTGAGGATAAATCCCTTCCACCAGCTTGTATGTCTCGACCATGAAGGGCAGGTGGAAAAAGGGTGATTCGGACTGGGACACGAAGATCCCGTCAGGTCCCAGAGCCTTTGAACAGTTCCTGAAGAAATCTTCTGCAAAGAGCGCCTCGGCCGGACCCACCGGGTCGGTGGAGTCGACCAGGATGACATCGTAACTCCCGGGCTGAGCCTCGGAAACGAACCGGACGCCGTCGTCGTAAACGATCCTCGTACGGGGGTCTTTCAGGCCCTCGCTCAGCCCCGGAAGGTGCTCCATGGAGGCCTCGACAACCATGGGGTCGATCTCCACCAGGGTGACCTCGGCGACCTCGGGGTGCTTGAGCACTTCCCTCACGGTGCCTCCATCGCCCCCGCCGATGACAAGGACTTTCGCAGGTGACGGGTGGGTGTTGAGAGGAACGTGGGCGAGCATCTCATGATAGACGAACTCGTCGCGCTCGGTAAGCATCACGACCCCGTCCAGAAGGAGCATACGCCCGAACTCGAAAGTGTCCAGAATATCCAGCGTCTGGAACTTGCTCTCACCGTGGTAGATGCTTTTTCTGACCTCCATGGTGATCCCTGCGTGGGGTGTATGTTTTTCCGTGTACCAGATAGACATGACGGTAAAAGGTTCCTCAGGATCCGCTGGCAGATCGTTACAACGTTGGAGCGTTGCGAAACATCTTTAATCCCTCTTCCAGAGGACGACTGCGGCAAAGGCGGCGCCGACATTCTCGACCTGGTGGGATATGGCCGCACTCTCAACACGGCCCACCGCAAGGCCCCTCATTCCCAGTCCATGAACAGACATGTCGCGGCACATCTGTTCGATCTCGTCTGAGGGACCCGTGGCGCTGTATTCCATGATGAGTCCCGGCATGGATGGGTCTTCAGGAAAAGCCGCCGCCACGGCAGCGGAGATGGTCTGCCCTTTGATGCTGCTCGTTATGGAGGCATAGGCAACGGGAACCAGCGCCCCATAGGGGATGGAAACGGGCTCGATGAGCCGGGCGCCCGGAGGAACAATGCTGCTCATTTTGACCAGGTTCGTGTTCCCGATCCCCGAAGCCAGAAGGGCCCCGTCAAAAGCGTTGAGAGGCATGTAACCCTCCGAAGCCCCCTTTGCGAAAAAATAGGCGTCGGGTATCGGCGTTATCATGATCCCGCCTGGTTGGGAACGGGGCCCAGGCTTCCCTCCGGCTTGTGGCAGGCATCCTCGCCCAGAACCCTCAACTCGCCACGCGGCAGTTCCCTGGTTTCCGAATCGCGGGCGCGGAAGACATCCATCAGGTGGTCGTGGGCCGCCCAGGGGTCCACCTTCTCGCCGCATGTAAACAGGTCAACGGCAGCATACCCATATTCCGGCCAGGTGTGGATGGCGAGATGGGATTCGGCGATGACGACGACTCCGCTGATGCCGTGGGGTGCGAAACGCCTGAAAACGGAATCCACGATGGTGGACCCGGCGGCGATGGCGGCCTCTTTCATGGAATTTTCCACGAGGCTGAGATCGTTCAGCGCTTGGGCATTGCAGTCGTAGTATTCAACGAGTATGTGTCTGCCAAGTGACTTCATAGTTCAACCCCTTCCATCAAAAGACAAGCCTATCGCTGATTTCCATGTTCCATGATGAACGCTGCCCGTTCATCCTTCAGACAGCCGTCAGGATCACCGATCTCCCCGCCGGAACCGTTAATGGTAAACAGGGGGCGAAACGACCCAGAGTATGGTCGCTGTCCTTTTTCCCCTGTTGACGATCATGTGAGGCCTGTCAGCCTTGAAGTAGAAGCATTCACCCTTGCGGATGCTCTGCTCCTTGTGTCCTTCCATTTCCAGGATGACCGTCCCCGAAAGGACCATCCCGAACTCTTCACCTTCATGGCCCCTGTCCCTGGAGGCCTGCCCGGGTTCGATGGTCACAAGAACCGGATCCATCATGTTCGCCTGTGCGCCGGGTATGAGGAGCTCTATGGTTTCCTCGTCTCCTTCCCCCTCGACCAGGACCCTGTCCTGCAGGCGGAACACGACCTTCTGTTCGCCCATCTCCAGATCCTTGAAAAATTCCGAAAGGTTCGAACCGAGAACCTCCAGGATCTGTGCCAGGGCCTCGATGGAGATGGACGTATGGTCACGCTCCAGCAGGGAGATGAATCCCTTGGTAAGATCCGCCCGGAGCGCCAGCTCATCCTGCGTCAGATCGTTGGCCAGCCGGAGCCTTTTGATCTTCTGTCCGATTTTCATCACGTTCCTTGCCGACGAAAAACCCCCGATGGGTCCCGGGGGGAGGCACAGCTTTGGGGTTTATGATTATGTTCCAGACAGTTTAATATAATGGAACTGACAAGTTTAATAAACTGTACCTATGTGTTTAGCAAGGGTTAACATATAAAACAGGTGTTAGGGGATGTCAAGGGGCAAAAAGCAGGGCGAGGGGCGAAGGGCGAAGGGTGAAGGAAAGACAGAATATTCCAGGGCCAGATCAGGAGTTTCCCTGACGGATCCAGCAAAATGACAGACAAACCTTCTGGTATGATAACTTATTGATTTTTGTATTAAATATACTTTGTGACGAACTGATGAGACCGTGATCTGAAAAAGTTAACCTACGCCCTGCGCCCTGCGTCCTGCGCCCTTTTTAAGGCGGATTCTCCTTGACAAACCTGCCCTCCACAAACCGTGCGACGCCTGTTCGCGTGGCCACCCAGATCTCGCCGTCAGGATCGGGCGCAATGAGCACGACGGCCGGCCCAGGAAGACCGTCATCCCTGGTGTAATTCGTCCACTTCTCCCTGTCGAAGACACTGACACCACGCGGAGTTCCGACCCATACGTTCCAGTCCCTGTCTACGGCCACCGTGCGGATCTCGTCATCGACCATCCCGCTGTCCCTGTCAAAGATGCTCCACTTGCCGCCGCTTAACCGGGCCAGTCCCTTCATGGACCCGAACCACTTGTTGCCGGAGTAGTCCACGGCCACGGAAAGCACGGTGTTGTGCGGAAGACCGTCGGCAACAGTCAAGACCTCCTTTACAACTCCATCCCTTATACGGGCAACACCATTTCTCGTGCCAGCCCAGATGGAACCGTCCCTGTCCACGCCCAGGCCCAGGACTTCCCTGCCTGGCATACCCTCATCGGGCGTATAGTGGATAAAACCTGCGCCCGGCCTGAGATAATTGAGGCCCAGTTCCGTGGCCACCCACAGATGGCCCTCCTCGTCCAGAACGAGATCATTGATGACAGACCCCAGAAGTCCCTCCTGAGCCCCCAGGAAGGTTCTCTCCCCTGATCCCACATTGTAGACAGCCAGTCCCGACTCCGACCCCATCCAGAAGGTCCGTCCGTTGGTAACACTGGGTATGAGGTATACGCCCCTGGAAAACCTGCGCCAGACACCGCTCACGAGTCCGTAACGGTGCGTCTGGATCCTTTCCATATTCCCGGCCAGGTCCATGGAAAAGAACTTGAGGGTGGTCGGGCGGAGAAAGGTCAAACTCCTGAAATAGATGGGACTTTCAACATCGGGATCGCTGCCGTCAAGGGAGTAGTGAGTCCTGGCCCCTGTCTCGGTCCGGAGGCTGACCTGGATGGGAGGCACATAATCCCCCCCGGGCGGGTCGGCCACGGTTACAGGTGCATCGTCATCGAAAAGGTAGGTCTCCTCCCTGACCGCCTCCCTGTTGCCGTTAGGGTCAACAGAGAAGAACTGGAGGACCGTATCCTTTGTCAGCACAAGGGCCTGACCGTAAACCGGGGAATCAGTGGTCGGAGCGATGCCGTTGAGGGTGTAATGGACCCTGGCGTCGGCGTCCGAGACGCTGATCGTCACTTTCAGGGGTGAAGTGTAAAGACCGGTAGGCGGGTAGGCCTCGGATGAGGGCGCATCCTGGTCCAGCAGGTAGACCTCGCTGTAGATCATGCTCCGGTTCCCGCTTGCATCCACGGCAAAAAATTTCAGGTCCGAGCTCCCCGACAGCCAGAACGGGCCTTCGTAGAGAGACGATTCCTCGGTGGGATCCGATCCGTCCAGGGTGTAATAGATCCGGGATTCCTCGTTGGCGGTCAAGCGGATGAGATCTCCGGCGCGGAAGTCGGAGGGAAGGGGAGTGACCCTGGCGGCAGGCGGGGTCGTGTCGACCATCCGGCTCGCCAGCTTGAACCTGTAGGCTTCTGTCCTCACAGGCTCCCTCGAGCCGTCGGCATCCATGGCGAAAAACTTCAGCCGAGTGTCCACCGAAAGGTTCAAAGGTGCCCTGTAAATGTCGCTCTCGGTCGAGGGATCCGAGCCGTCGATGGTGTAATAGATCGTCGCGCCTTCCCTGGTGGACAAAGTCACCCGGACCCGCTCTGAATAGAGCCCCGCTGGGGGATCGGCGACCGTTCTGAGACCGCCTCCGGGGGCCATCTGGAGCCTGATACGATAGAAGGCCTCCTGGACGCTGCTCCTCCTGCCGCCGCTATCCACGGTATAGTAACGAATGATCGTGTCGTCTTCGATGGTCAGAGGTTTGCCGTACAAGAGTGACCGGATGCCGGGTTCCGAACCGTCGAGAGTGTAGTAGACCCTGGTGTTCTGGGGAAGGTCAAAGACAACCGTGATGGGTTTGTCATACTCTCCCGGAGCAGGTTTTAAAATGGCCTCCCGGGCAAACCCATACCCGGGTGTCGCACTCGCCGCGGCCAGCACGAACAATAAAAGGACATTGATGCGGAATGTTAAGCGGGCCACCCTGACCTCCGACGGTGAAATGACTCCGGGCTGACGATGGTACGGCGGGAGCACGGCGCCATCTTAGGGAATCTAAGGGTAAATGGCAACAGGAGCGGAGGGAAGGTGTCCAGGTATCTAGGTATCTAGGTATCTAGGTATCTAGGTATCTAGGTATCTAGGTATCTAGGTGACTAGGTATCTAGGTGTCCAGGTGACTAGGTATCTAGGTGTCTAGATATTTTTGGATATGGGAATTCCGGAACGTAGATACTTAGATACGTTGTTACATAGTTACCAGGTTCTCGGCGATCCGGATCTGATTATCCGAATTGCCGAGAACCTGCTATAATCTTTTTCATGACAACCCAGACCACCCGAGCACTGGCCTACTTTCCATCCGATGGCGCAACACGGCTCATCGATTTTCCTGTCAAGCCTCTGGATCCCAATGAGATCCTGGTCCGCATCACCCGGGTCGCCCTTACGCGCCGGGACCGGCTGCTTTTAGACAACAGGGAAGCTGTGCTGCCGGAGGGCGAGGACTTTATTGTTCCCGGCCACATAGCCATGGGCAGGGTTGTGGAGACCGGATCCCTTGTCAGGGATTTTGAAGAGGGCGACATCGTAGTACCCACCATCCGGAGGGACTGCGACCGATGCATCGACGCAAGGAGCGACCTCTGTCCCCACCCGGAGCGTTACCAGGACTCGGGGTTGACAGGCGCCCACGGTTTCGCCAGGGAACTGTTAACCATACGCGGACGCTACCTGGTGAAGGTCCCGCCCCATCTCGAAAACCTGGCCATGCTCCTGGCCCCCCTGAGCATAGCCGAAAAAGCGCATCACGAGGCCGTCCAGATAACCAATCGCTACAATTTCTACTGTTACCACCAGCAGGAAGATGTTGCCCCGCGGGCTCTGATCACCGGGTTGGGACCGGTGGGGATCATGATGGCCTACCTGCTGAGCCTTTACAATTACAAATTGACCATTTTCTGCCGGCGTGAATCGGACGACCTCAAGGCAAAGATCCTTGACCCTCTCGAAATTGAGTACATCAATACCCTGAGGGTCCCCGTCGAGGGTCTCGAAAAGGCCGAGCACAACTTCATGCAGCTTTTCGAGACGACGGGGGACCCGGAGTATCTGCTGAGCATCATGCCTTTCATGAGCCCCAACGCCATTATGGCGCTTATGGGTGCTCCCGAGGACCACGCCTCGGGCAGGGCTCTCGATGTGGATCTAAACCGGGCCCTTTCCGGGGTAGTGATGGGGAACCAGATCATCTTCGGAAGCATCAAGGCAGGCAGGGACGCCTTCGAGTCCGCGGTCAAGCACCTGAGCGAACTTTCCGACCTTTACAGCAATTCCCTGGAATCTCTTCTCACCGGTACTTTTGCCATGTCCGAATTTCAACGCCTCCTGGATATGGACATGCGAGATGTCATCATCCCCTCCCTCCTGCTGACCTGATGCTTGTCGGACTTACCGGTCGATCAAGCGGACGGTTTGTCCCATGGACCGCCCTGTCCTGGGCCCTGGTACTGGCGGCTGCGGCCGGCTGCGTGGTTTTGGGTGTCCTCGACATCATCACACCACCTCCTCCTCTCCCGGAAAGGGAACTTCTGGCGGTCCTGCCCGGCGCGGCGAGCATCGAGAAGCACAGTGAACCCTTCTTCCACTACAGGGCCTTCGATGGCGGCGGCACTGAACTGGGCGCTGTCATTGTAACCGACTCCCTGCCTCCTTCCGTGAGGGGATATATGGGTGAGATCGGTTCGGCGGTAGGAATAACGGCAGACGGCAGGATCACCCTGGCGGTTCCCCTAAGGCACCTGGAGACCCCCTATTACATGGCCATGATCGACAGTTCCGGTCTCTGGAAGGAGCTGGCGGGCCTCGATCTCGCGGTTCCCTTTCCCGGGATCGACACCGTCTCCGGCGCCACGGTCTCTTCCAGGGCGATAATAAGGGACGTCCGGGAGGCTGCCTCCCTCGCAGCCCGGTCCCTCTTCGCGATCGAAGTGCCGCCTCCAAGCGTTACGGCCAAAAACCCATGGACCGAATTCAAGACCATAACGGTGGCTGTGCTCCTTCTTTTATCCCTCGCGGCGGGGATTTCCCGCGAAAGAGCACCCTTCAAAAGTGCGGTCATGATCCTCAACCTGGCCGGTATCGGTTTTCTGGTCAACACACCCCTCACCCTTTCGGCGCTGTCGAGGGCCCTGACCCTGAAATATCCCGGACCGGAGAACCCCCTGCTGATCCTCATCTTCCTGTACATCCTCCTGTCCGTTCCTCTTCAGGGCCGGGCCTACTGCCGCCTCGTCTGTCCCTTCGGGATCCTGCAGCAGTTCGCGGCGCGCTTTTCCCCCTGGCAGTTCACACTCACGCCAGGTGTTCTTTCACTCCTGCCCGGCCTGCGACGCCTTGTGCTTGGCCTTCTGCTCTTCCTGACGGTGTGGGTCGGATGGAGCGGCTTTGCCGAGGTGGAACCTTTCTTCGGCCTCTTCTCCCTGAAATTGACACCCCTCCTCTGGGCGACGGTTATTTTTTTTATTATAGTGTCGCTGTTCGTGAGACGTTTCTGGTGCAACGCCATGTGTCCCACGGGAACCATGCTCTCGATGCTGAGCCGGATGGCAAGACCCGGGAGTGGGAAAGATGATGAAGCGGTCTAAACAGATGCCAACGGTGGGGGCCGTCCTCCTCCTGGCGGTGACCGTACTTCTGGTGCTCGTCGTCGGATGGCACCGGGAGATGGTTTCACGGTATCCCGTGGCTGACCTGCCCTTTGTCAACATGAACCGCCTTAAAAAGCAGATCGAGCAGGGCAACGTGGGAAGCACCGAGGCGCTTTACTACAGGAAAGACTATGCTGGGGCTGACTCCACCGAAATCCGTTGAGTGCACCCTCTGCCCGAAGGCATGCCGCCTGGTTCCCGGGCAGCGCGGGGACTGCCGCGTCAGGGTCAACGAGGAGGGCAAACTCTATTCCCTCGTCTACGGCAAGGTGTGCGCGGTCCACGTGGACCCCGTGGAAAAGAAGCCCATGTTCCACTTCCTGCCGGGTTCAGGCGCCTTTTCCATCGCCACGGCCGGATGCAACCTGCACTGCCTCTTCTGCCAGAACTGGGAGATCTCCCAGACCGATCCGGAGGACGCCAGCAACAGTGACCTCCCCCCGGAAAAGGTGGTCGCCCTCGCGGCCAGGTCCGGGTGCGCCTCCATCGCCTACACCTATTCGGAACCGGTCGTCTTCTACGAGTACGTCCATGACACCTCCGTCCTCGCCAGGGAAAAGGGGATCAGGAACATCATGGTCACCGCCGGCTTCATCAACACCGATCCTCTGAGGCGTCTGTGCAAGGTCGTGGACGGGGCCAACGTGGATCTGAAGGGGTTCACCGAAAAGTACTACCGCGAGGTCTGCTTCGGGAACCTCCGTACGGTGCTCGACACCCTCGTGACCATGCGGGAGGAGGGGGTGGTCCTGGAGGTGACGAACCTCATCGTCCCCACTTTAAGCGACGACATGGGCCAGATCCGCGAGATGTGCCGCTGGATGGCGGCCGAACTGGGGGAAGAGGTTCCCATCCACTTTTCGCGCTTCACCCCCATGTACAAGCTCAAGGATCTTCCGCCCACGCCGGTGAGCACCCTGCGGCGGGCCAGGGAGACGGCCCTCGACGCCGGCCTTAAGTACGTCTACACGGGCAACGTCCCCGGCGACCCGGGGGAGGACACCTTCTGCCCGGCCTGCGGCAGGCTCGTCATCGACCGGTACGGGTACCGGATCCTGAAGTACGATGTGGTGGACGGGAAGTGCGGATTCTGCGGGGAAGGGCTTTACGGGTTATTTTAACCGCAGAGTACGCGGAGCAACGCAGAGAAAAAACTATTAATGGGGGAAGTCACAGTTACTGAGAACATGTTTCGCCAAGTATCTTACAAGCACAT
>CP070698.1:1595850-1610195 GCA_020349685.1 bacterium | reverse complement strand
ATGGCAGGCGTTGCAGGTGATGAAACCGTCCGATCCAGTCGGGGTCTGGACGGCATCCCCGTATCCGGGGGCCACCTCGGCAAATCCCATGGCATTGTGGCACCTGTAGCAGCTGGCGCTAAAACCGTGGTCCACCGCCCCCCAGTTGGCGGGTCCGGGCACATCGACCACGATCCGGCCCCGGCTTGTGGTCGTTCCCAGAGGACCCTGGATATTGGGGTGATGGGCCCCGTGGTACCACTGCTCATTTATAGCGAGGTCGAATTGGTGGGCGTCGTGGCAGCTGGCGGTACAAGCGTCCGGGGAATCGGCGTTGGCCATCCCGGTGTTGGGGGAGTCGTTGTCCAGGTTCACGTAGCCGAACTTGGAGGTGGGAACCTCGTAAACCACCATTTCGTTGGGAACGTTGGTGATCCAGATGCCCTGGTAATGGCTGTCGTTGATGGTCTCGTGGGGATCAAAGATCCAGGAACCTCCATTGGCGGCAAGCCACGTCGCGCTGATGACGTAGGCGTCAAAAGACTGGGAGCCGAGGACCATCGACGTGATGTCAATAGGAGCCGGGTCCCCGAAACTAAGGAGGTCGTTGATGGCCAAAATACCGTCGAACCACGTCCGTGCTGAATCGGGCCCGTGATGGTCGAAATGGTCCGCCCCCGCAAAGGCGGGGTGAAGGATCATGAAATCGGCCGTGGGAGGATGACATTCCGTGCATTCGTGAAACGCCGGGATGGCAACTTCAGGGGGTGAGGACCTGCCGAAGTGTCCCTGCCCGCTCACGTGGCAGCCTTCGCAGTCGATGAGGAAACGGTACTGCTCACCCAGGTTTGGCGTGGCAAAGATGGTTCCACCTGCGTTGGCATCAAGGATCCACCCCCCGTCGTCGGCCCCCATGTGGCAGGGACGGCAATTGTTCGAATAGATGGAGGGGTTGGAGTAGTAGCTGGGATACCCTGTAACATCGGAGTAAGAGTAGCTCCCCAGGTTGAAGGGGTCCAGCGCCACGTGGTTGCCAGTCGAGGTGTCGTAATAGTCGAAATTGGAGTGCCTGCTGACGACCCACTCCTCAAACACCTGTTCGTAGGCCTGCGTGGAACCCGGTCTATTGTGGCAGTCGTAGCAGTAGTCCATACCAAGGGGTTGGGGCGTAAAGGAGACATCGTCCGTACTGCTGTTTTTCAGGGGATTGCCACACGCGGACATGGCCAGTATCAAGGCTGCAAACAGGACCCTCATCGATCTGTCGAGAACCTTCATTGAGCACCGCTCCCTTGTTGGGCCAGGCCGTCACCGGGCCCGAAAAGTGGCGTTATGCTTCCTCGTCCTTTGTTCTTCCGCCGTCACCTATCTTGAACCGCCCCAACTCCTTGCCCAGGGAAGAAGACAGGTTGGTGAGCATTTCCGAGGACGAGTCGACGCTTTTCACCATTCCAAAATTCTCCTGGCTCAGGGTTTTCAGGGACTCCACGGAGCCCGTGATGGACATGGCCAGGTCCTTTTCTCTCTCTGTGGCCTGCTGAAGTCTTCCCGCGATCTCCTCGGCCTTGATGACCATGTCGTTGATCATCTGGCTCGTCTTGTTCTGCTCCTCGGTGGACCGGTACACCTTTTCCACCATTCCCTTGGCCTTCTCGATGGACTCCCGGATGAACTTCGCCGTCTGAGCCTCTTCCGAGGTGGCGCGCCTGATGACATCGGCCCGTTTGGTGAAGTGCTCGATGCTGCTGGCCACCATCTCACTGGCCGACGCCTGCTCCCGCGTCACCTGGGAGATCTCTCCCGACATCCTGGCCGAGTCGTTGGCCGACTCCACGATCTTGTCGAGAGCCTCTGTGGCCTGGAGGCCCCGGTTATAGCCCTCCTCCACGCTCTGACTGACCCTTTTTACGTAGTTGGTGTAACTCCTGGCTTCCTGCTGGACCGACTGGATGACCGAGGATATTTTCTTCGTGGACTCGGTGGTGCTGGCTGAAAGCTCCCGGATCTCGGAGGCGATCACGGCAAAGCTCCTGCCCTCGTCCCCGGCCTGGGCCGAGATGATGGCGGCGTTGAGGGCAAGAAGGTTCGTCTGGTCGGCGATGCCTTCGATGACGGTGACGATGTCTCCGATGCTGTCCACTTTCTCGTTAAGGAGCTTCATGGCCTGCTCTGAATTCTGGACGTCCTCCTTGATGGAAAGGATCCCCTGAAGGGTTTCCCGCACCGCCTTGGACCCTATGTCCTGGGCGTTGACCCGCAGATCCTCGGCCAGGGTTTTGGACTGGTCCACCATCTTTTCCATGTTCTTGACGCCCTCGTTGATCCTGGCAACGGCGTCCATGGACTCTTCCCCCAGCTTCGCCGTCTCATCGGCTCCCTCGGCCAGCTCGCCGAAGGTGGCGGACATCTGCAGGATGGAGGAGGTGATGTTCTCGATGGCCTCGTTGATCTCGGCCATGTTGGTGTTGATCTCCCCGATGGCCGAGGTGGATTCCGTGATGGAGGCGGAGGATTCGTTGGCCGTGTCGCTGAGGTTGATGGCCTGTCTGGAAAGGTCCTGGGCCAGTCCGTCCATCTCCTGGATGGCCGTGACAACCCCCTCGAGGGTTTCCATCTGTTTCCCGAAGGATCTGGTGAGGTTGCCCGCAACGGAGGCCAGTTCCACGGAAGAGCTCTGGAGGCTGGAGGATGTTTCCGAAAACCTTCCTATCATGGCAGTGAGCTCCCTGGCCATGACCGCAAAGGCGCCGGACAGCTCCCCGATCTCATCGTGGCGCGGATCCAGGTCAGGCTCCACGATGTTACCGTCGGAGATCTGCCTGGCCGTGCCCGCCAGGCTCGTGAGGGGGAGGCTGATCAGTCTGTTGACGAAGACGATGATCAGGAGGGTGGCCACGAGGAAGCTCAGGAGCCCGATGAGCACCATGCGCCGGTTGATCTGCTTGAGCTGCTGGGAGATCACCCTTTCCTTGAGACCGATGGCAAGGTATCCCTCCAGGGTGCCCATGGAATCGATGGCGATGGAGATCTGGTAGAACCCTTCCCCTCCGGAGCGGATCAGGTCGGTCACCGGCGTCTGGGTATCCTCCAGGAAAGCCTCCGGTACCCGGACCTGTCCACGCACCCACTCCGGCATCCCTTCGCTGAAATACAGCATGGAACCTTTTTTGTCGGCGACGTATATGTACCCGAGGGTGGCGTCCTGCTCGACCACCTGCGTGAGTTGAATGGACAGCCCGTCGAGCTCGGAAAGGTAGATCCCCATGTCAACGGTCTTCTTGATCTCGTCGACCTGACTCTGCCCAACCAGGGTGGTTGTCGCAAGGAGGGCCTTTTCCAGGCGCTTGTTGACCTCCGACGAAAAGATCATCGTCGTGACTCCGATCACGAGCACCAGGATAACCGCAATGAAAACAGCAGCCTTGACCTTCAGGGACAGTCTGGTGAAATTGATCATATCTACCCCTAACGTATGACCTCGGTCCCGCGGTTGAGAACTCCGAATGGTATCTTCACCCCCAGCCGCTGCGCCTCACCAACGTTGATGGTGAAGTTGATCTTCTTGTTCCTTGCCACCGGTATGGCCCCCGGTTTTTCACCCTTCAGAATGCGTCCCGTGATGTCGGAGATGATGGCGATCGTCTCTTCCATGTCCGGAGCGAGCGTGAAGATGACACCACCGCCCGTGACCCCCGGGTTCTGGGTGGCGGCTGGCTTGTTCATCCTGGCGAGGCCCTCGAAGATCCCGGATTCAACGTTGCACCCCTGAGCCAGGTAAAGGAACGGCGCCGGCTGGAGCACTCCTGACGCCTGGTCCATGGACACGTCGCTCAGGTCCACGGTCGGAAGGTCCAGCCCTTTGGAGGGGGCGGTTTTCACGATCTCATCGTACTGCGCCTGGCTGTCCACATTATCGGAGTGGTACACGACACCGATGGTCTTGGCCCCGCTGGTTTCGATGACGTTGTCAATAAGGAAGGCCGTCGAGGTTTTGCCCATGACCCCGGTCAGGTTCCTGCCCGGGGCTTCAAGACTCTGGACGATACCGCTCTGGACAGGGTCCCACACACCCACGAAAACGATGGGCGTTCTACCGGCCTCCCCCGCTATCTCCGTGATGGAGGTGCTCCCCCAGACCACGATGACGTCGGCACCGATGGCCAGGAATTTGCGCATGCTGTTGAGCCGCGAGACCTTGTCAGACGCAGGTCTTTGCAGCAGAATATCGGCATCCATGATCCCCTTTTCCCTCAACAGCATGGAAAACTTGTCCTTGACATCAGGACTGAAAGCGCAGTCCTTGGGAAGGATGAGGCCCACCATGCTGGCAAAGGAAGGAGCGGGGAACCAGATAGCAAGGAGCATGACCGACAGCCCCGCCGCCAGGGCAGTTCGTTTTTTCCAATCCGCTAAAAGACCCATTTCACCACTTCCTCGTCAGCGAAGCTGAGACTTCACTGACATCCTCGTCCGGAAAACCGCCTTTGCTGTCCTCATAGGACAGCTGAGCCAGGCGCCCGGAAAGCCACAAACCTTCCTTGAAGGTATATTGAAGGTCCAGGGACGATTCCTTCTGGACGGCATCCAGTCCCGAGTAGCTCTCCACGTCGGCAAAACCGGCGATATCCGCGTCGTAGGCCCCTTCGGCCTGGAGATAGCTGTACTGGCCGGTCAGCTGGAGCTTCTTGCTGGCGTTCCAGACAGCCTGCAGCAGGTACTGCGTGCCTTCGGCCTTGTAGGGGACCTCCTCATCGGTGATGGGTGTGGGGGCCGTGTCGGCGAAGGTGAGATCGGCCGAAATGTCGTTGGTGAACCTGTAAACCCGGACGGCCAGAGAAACGGGGCTTGGAGGGGTATAGGTCACAGCGGCCCCCAGGATCTGCCGGTCGCTGACCTGGCCGCTGTCGCTGTTCTCGTCGTCAAAGTCTCTGAGGTCGGCATCGATACACAGCCCGCCTGCCGGGACCCACTGGCCTGAAAGGTGCAGCTTGCGGCTTTCGGTGGGAGACGACCGGTAAGTGGGGTTGTCCGTGGACCTGTCGGTATAGTCCGCCTTGAACTTGAGTTTTGGTCCAGGCCTTATACGGGCCGTCAGGCGCCATTCGCTGGAGGAGGTATCTTCGGGAAGTCCCCACAGTTCGTTGTCCTCCCGCTCCGTGTCGGTGAGGGCGTACTCCCCTTTTAGATCAAGGATGTCTATGGGATAGTAGCTGACCGTGAGCTTGTGCCGGTTCAGGACAGTTCCGTAACGCAGGGGGGATCCGTCGGCCAACCTGTCCGAAGCCAGGGATGCCGGCGGCCTGTCATCCTGTTGATATTTCTGCTTGGAATCGAGGAAGACCGCCACTGTCTCATTGGGGCGCCAGAGGAACCGGCCCAGGAACTGCTGATACTTTTCCGAAACATCCGAATCCAGGTTCTCCCTCTCCCCGGTGCCGAGACCGAAGAGTCCGGAAAAGCGGCCCGTGTGGTTGGTGCTGACACTTACGAGCTGCTCCGTCGAATCCATGTCCGGATAGGTGTTGTGGACATCCCTCGTCCCCGCGAAGCTCGAGATGGTACCGAAAGCGTAGACCGGGTCCGCCATGTCATCGGTGAACTGCGTGCCCTTGTAGTGGTAGGAAACGTCCACGAGCCCCAGATGCGTTGTACCGTTGAGGAAGACCTGCTCCGTGGTTGTTTTGACCTTTCTCGTCTGGGAAAGGCCGTGACAGTTGGTGGTGCAGTTCTCATTGAGGAAAAGCTGCTGCTTTTGTCCTTCCGCGACGTACTGTCTGACGGCTATCGAAACGTTGGCCGGGTAGGTGTGCCACTTGTATTTGAAGCTCGCGTAATGCTCCTGGAGGTCCACGTGGTAGGAATCTCCCGGATCGAGGTCCTCGGACCAGTAAAGGGGTGACCCCGCGGTGCTCGAAGGGCCTGGCAGGTTCTGGTGCTCTAAATTCCTCACGAACTTCTGGGACCTGAAGGTCACCGTATCGGTCACACCGTAAAATTCACTATCCAGTTTGTAGTAGTCCTCCCCCTCGTAACTGAAGCTGAGGTCCAGGCGTCCGTCCCACAGCGGTTTCCTGTAATGGGCCTTTAACAGTGCATGGGAATCGAGGTGCCTGTAGGGCAGGATCGTCTCGCCTCCACCGTCGATGGACAGCTCGTCGTAGCCGACGCAGAGCCCGTACCCGCTCTGGGCCCTGTCCTCGCACCCTTCCTCCTGCTCCTCGGCCTGAGCGGCAAAGGCCGTCCCACCGAGGAAGATGGAAAGGGTAATGAAAGCGGCGGTCAGTACTGTTAACCTCTTTCCCCTCATTTGACCCTCCAGCTGATAGGATCGATCGCCCTACTGGATCAGGCCGCTGCCCGGATGCGGTCCCCTCGTATCGGAACCGTGTATCTGAGAGTGACAGTTGGAACAGCGTGTGTAAAAGGCTCCCTTGACGATTGGCGAAGGCGAGTCCGGAGTGCCGGGATCGGAGTGTCCCGAGTGGCACTGGAGACACAGGAACGGTTGCTGGATCTTGAGCATGTCGGCGAACACGGACCCGTGGGGCGAATGGCAGGTCGTGCATTCGTCGGTGACGTCGGCGTGCTCCCAGGCGAAGGGGCCGACGACCTGTCCGTGGCAGTTGACACACAGCCCCTTCTGATCCAGGGCGACGAGCCCGCGGGGGGCCTGACTGCCGTGGGGTTCATGACAGTCCGTGCAGACCATCCTGCCCTCCGGAACGGGGTGCCTGTTGGAAAAGGAGAAATCAGCCCGCACGGTGTCGTGACAGCTCATGCACAGCTTGCTGATATCGGCGCCTTTGAGCTTTTGCTCGGAGCTCTTGTGGAGCTTGTGGCAATCCGAGCAGCTGACCTCACCCAGCGCGTGATCGCTGAAGGGGAAATACTGCATGTTGGCCATGGAGTAGGAGCTGTGGCACTTGAGGCAGAGCATGGAAAGGGCTGCGGCGGGAAGGCTTTTAAGGGGAATGAATTTGGAGGTGTCGCACCGGGCGTTCCTGTTGACGAAATCCTGTTCGATGGCCTCGCTCCCCGGGCCGTGGCAGGTCTCGCAGTTGACGAGGGGCATCTCGGTACCCTCGACCTTCTGATGACCATGGACGCTCTCCTGGAGGAACTGGGCGGTCTGATCGTGCTGGTGGCAGGCGGAAAGGCAGGCCTCATTCCCCACGTAATCTGCGAAGAGGGAGCCCACGAGGACCTTTTCGTACTCTCTCATGGGAACCATGGGACGGCTTGACTTGAGCGAAGCGCAGGAAAGAACCGTTCCGGCTGCCGCCAGGATGAGTCCGCAGACGACAACCCTAACCAGGACCCTCGAGATCAACCGCGGCATGGCCCCTAAACCCCTTTCTCAGAACGCAGGTAAACGAAAAGAAGAGAGGCTGAGCATTTGATGAAGGCTCCTTCTAGCTGCACGATTCAGCCATCCCCCTTCGCCATCCACATGTAAAAAGCATAACCGTCAATTATCAGTTACGGTTACTTTTAGCACACTAACCGGTGCACTTCAAGTGAACAAAAGAACTTGAAAACAGGGACAATTTAAAAACTATTGTTTTCCTGGTGGGAATGGTGAACGGAAAGAGTCACGTGGTTCAGTCGGCCTTTGCCTTCCGCGTGTTGTACACGGCACGTCCTTCGGCCAGGATCTCCTCATTTCTGTTTTCGGGATAAACGACTGTGTTGACGACGCTGACACGGTTACCCATGCGCACGACCCTGGACTCGGCGATGATCGTGGTGGCCGGTCCGGGTCTCAGGTAGTCTACCCTCATGTCCACTGTTGATATGAGGTCCTCGACATCGAAAAGGGTCCAGACGGCCAGGCCGCCGCAGGCGTCGATGACCGCGGAAAAGATGCCGCCGTGAAGCGCCGGCCGCCTGGGGTCTCCAATGAACACGGGTCTGAAAGGGATCCGGACCCTGACAAAGCCCTCTTCGCAGTGCACCACTTCAAAACCCATGTGGCGGTTAAAGGGGACCTCATCCTCGAGGAAGCGTATGTGACGGGACAGGTCTTTGGGCATGGTTCATATCCTGGTCTTAGTCTAAATCAATGTCCTAGTCCTAGTCCTAGTCCTAGTATAATTTAGTTTCTAGTTCTAGTGTCTAGTTCTGGTAAAGCTCTTGAAATCTTCATTGTATCCAGACACTAGAACCAGACCCTAGACACTTCGAAGGTCCATATCTTGTTTCTTACCCCTTCCTTTCCCTTATCATCGTAAGGAGCATCTTGTACCGTTCCGGTGCGTGGAGGGCGTGGGGAATGTCGGCGGGCATCAGCAGAGACTGCCCCGCCGAAACGACAACCATTTCCCCCCCTATGGTTATCTCGGCACTGCCGTCGAGGACCTGCACCAGGGCATCGTAAGGGGTGGAGTGTTCACTCAGTCCCTGTCCCTCGTCAAAGGCAAAAACCGTTACCGTACCCACAGAAGCCTGAATGAGGGTTCTGCTGACCACTGCCCCCTCGCCGTATTCAACCAGGCCCGCCAGGTCGACGGCCGCGCTGACCGGCATGCCGCCCTCTTTTCTTTGAATCTCCTGCTTGCTCATCCGGTTCCTCCTTTTTCCATCCCGTATCCGTGTGGCGCACTAAATACGACATCGTATATACTCGGAGAATACCACACTCCCCCTTGCAGGGGCTTGATCATGGTCAAAAAGGCAAACTTTCCCTGAAAGGGGTATCCCAACAGCCGGGAGGGCGGACAATGAAGATCGGCATACCCACGGAGATCAAGAACAACGAGTATCGTGTCGGTATCGTGCCATCCGGTGTCGAGGAACTCGTTGGCCAGGGTCATGAGGTGCTCCTGCAGGCAGGGGCCGGCGGGGGGAGCGCCATATCGGATGAGGAGTTCAGGGAGGCGGGAGCAGCCATCGTTCCGGACGCACCCGCACTGTGGGAAGGCTCCGACCTGGTCATGAAGGTCAAGGAGCCCCTGCCCTCCGAATACGTACTCATGAAGGAGAACCAGGTTCTTTTCGCCTTTCTCCACCTCGCCCCCCTTCCCGACCTCGTGGACGTTCTGGTTCAGCGCCGGATCCGTTCCATCGCCTACGAAACGATCCAGGCTGCCGATGGCAGCCTTCCCCTCCTGGCGCCCATGAGCCAGGTGGCAGGAAAAATGGCTGTTCAGTTAGGTGCCACATACCTTCAGAAGGAGAAGGGGGGAATAGGGCGCCTGCTGGGGGGTGTGCCCGGCACCAAGCACGGCCGGATCGTCATCATCGGAGGGGGCAACGTCGGGATCAGCGCCGCCAAGGTCGCCTATGGTCTCGGCGCCGAGGTTGTGATCATTGACCTCGATCACAGCCGCCTGAGCTACATCGACGACATCTTCGACGGAAAGGTCGTGACCCTGATGTCCAACTCCAGAAACATCAGGGAGGCGGCCGCCTCCTGTGACATGCTCGTCGGGGCGGTGCTCCTCCCCGGCGCCCTGGCGCCGAAGATCGTGACGCGCGAGGTCCTGAGGGGTATGAGACCGGGTTCCGTCTTCGTTGATGTTTCCATCGACCAGGGCGGCATGGCTGAAACCAGCCGCCCGACCTCCCATTCCGAGCCGACCTATGTGGAGGAGGGGATCATCCACTACTGCGTACCCAACATCCCGGGCTCCGTTCCGGCCACCAGCACCATAGCCTTGACCAACGTCACCCTGCCTTACTGCATCAAGCTGGCGGGCAATACGAAT
This sequence comes from bacterium, assembly GCA_020349685.1. GTDB lineage: Bacteria > BMS3Abin14 > BMS3Abin14 > BMS3Abin14 > BMS3Abin14 > JALHUC01. The sequence continues at coordinate 1,600,509 of CP070698.1, read as the reverse complement.
CAGGTTTTGAAAGCAGACCCCGGGCTGGCCCTGGGAGCCAACACCTGGGACGGCCACATCACCTGCCAGCCCGTGGCGGAAGCGATGGGCAGGGAGTGGAAGGAGATAGGCAAATTGATTTAAAGGGCGGGATTAGAAAATAGAAATTGGAGATTGGAGGTTAGATTCAATATTCAAAAGCAAAGGGCCGGGAATTTCCCGGCCCTTGAATCCTTGACTAATCATGAATCACGAGTAACGAGTCACAGCTCTTATCCTTCTATCTTCGTTATCGTGTTCCCGCTCACGGAGAGCTTGTCGATGACCTTGCCGGCACTGGAAACGACAGCCTCCTGGTGGCAGCCGAAGTCGTCGATCTTTACCTCGACACTCTGATAGCCCAATCTGGTCGTGTAGTAGTCCTGCAGGTAAGCGATGATCTTGTCCTGGCGGATCCTGGCCTCAGCCGGGTCCACCGCCTCGCCGCCGCAGCCTCCTGCAGCGCCGCCGCAGCCTACCGAACCGGCAGCACCGCAACCGGAGCCCCCGGCACCGCAGCCGGAACCGGATGCGGAGGCAGCCAGGGGCTGGACCTCCTGAGCCACTGCGACCTTTCCGCTTTTAGCCTGGAGAGCGAAGACCGAAACAGCTATCAGGACAAAGGCCACAACCGAACCGATGATGAAATATTTCCTCATGATACTCCTCCGAAACAGTTCCTCGCCCCTCCAAAGGCAACTGCGAATATCTAACAACAGATACTGGTTCTGTCAAGTTATAGTTACAAAAAAACTTTTATTTCTTGACCTTTAAAGAGTCATACGTCGGCACAGGGACTGATCCGTACCCGTGCCTGCTGCCCCGGCCGAAGATGGCGGTGAGGAGCATGCCGACAACGAGAGCGGCAGCGAGGACTATTAATACGATGTCTGATTTTTTCATGCCGCTCTCGTTGAGAATCTGGTGTCTAGTTCTGGTGTCTAGAAAAAATTTTTGATCTTGACCTCGCTAGACACCAGACTCCAGACACTGGAGAAAATGATCCGTCATTTCCTGGATCATTTTCTCCAAGTCTCCGGTACGAAAAGGATGAGGACGGAGTAGAGCTCCAGACGTCCGGCGAGCATGAGAAAGGAAAGGACCCACTTGCCCGCTGGTGAGATCCAGGCGTAGTTCTCCACGGCGCCCACCTTGCCCAGACCCGGGCCGATATTGGAAAGGCACGCCACCGACGCTGCGAAGGCTGTGACAAGATCGGTATCTTCGGTCACGGTCATGACAACTGTTCCGAGGACAAAGAGAAACATGTAGATGATGAAATAGGCCGCTGCCCTGACCACATAGGTCTCGGACACCGGCTTGGAATCGATCTTGACGGGCATGACGGCGTTGGGGAGGATCACCTGTATGATGCTCTTTACGGCTGTTTTCAGCGCAACGTAGCATCTGATCACCTTCATCCCGCCCCCCGTTGACCCGGCGCATCCGCCTATGAACATGAGGAGGATGAGGGTGATCTTCAAAAACGCCGGCCACATGTTGAAGTCCGCGGTGGTGTAGCCTGTCGTGGTCAATATGGACATGACCTGGAACGCGGACCCGCGCACCGTCGATTCCGTTAAACCGTGGCCACCCAGGGCGAGCACGACAGCGAACAATGGTGTCAGGATGAGCGGGATGGCAAGGTACACCCTGAACTCTTCGCTTCGCCAGTAGCTTTTCACCTTTCCGCGCAGTCCCTGGTAGTGAAGGATGAAGTTGCACCCGGCAAGGAACATGAACAGCACGATGACCCACTGGATATAACCGCCGTAGGCCGCGATGCTCGCGTTCTGGGTCGAAAATCCGCCGGTCGCCATGGTACCGAAGGTGTGGCACAGGGCGTCATAAAGAGGCATCCCGCCCGCCATCAGCAAAAGGGTCTCCAGGGCGCTCAGGATAAAGTAGACGGTCCAGAGAGTCTTGGCCGTCTCCCTCATCCGTGGTTTCACCCTCTCCGCTGTAGGACCGGGCGCCTCGGCCCTGTAAAGGGCGTAGGCGCCCCGGCCCATGGCCGGAAGCAGGGCCACGGACAGCACGATGATCCCCATGCCGCCGAGCCAGTGCGTCAGGCTCCGCCAGAACAGGACACCCCTGGGCTGACCCTCGATCCAGGTCAGGATGGTGGCTCCAGTGGTCGTAAACCCGCTTGCTGTCTCGAAAAAAGCGTCCGTGAAGGTCGGGACGACACCACTCAGGTAAAAGGGCAGTCCTCCGAGGAAGGAAACAGCGACCCAGGAAAGTCCCACGATGGCAAGCCCGTCCTTGGCACCCATGACGTCAAAATCGTCGCCGGAGGCGGGGAAAAGCTTGATCGTGGCTCCGGCGAATGTGAACCCGAGGAGGATCGTGATAAGGAAGGCGCGGGTCTCCCCGCTGGAGGGGTCGTCCAGGACGGCCCACCCGAGAGGGAGGATCATGGTCAGGGACACCACCAGCAGGATCCTGGAGATGATATTTAAGACGAGTTTCTTGTGCATGGCGGCCGCGGGGACGCTCCCTCCGGTCCGGGGAGGAACCTAAAGGAGCTTCCTCTTCGTAAAGAGCTTTTCCAGCTGAGAGACAGCGTCTTCGTGGCAGAAAACGACGACAGGCTCGCCCGCCCTCACATGGCTGTCACCCGAGGCCAGCACAACCTCATCTCCCCGGCTTATGGCGCCAACGATGGAGTTCTTGGGGAACCTGATGTCCCTGAGCGGTTTTCTGGTGATAGGCGAGTCCGGTTCGGCCACGAGCTCGAGCACCTCGGCCTTCACCTCGGGCAGACTCGCCACGTGACTGATCCTGTCGCCCCTCACCAGACGCATGATCTGGTCGGTGGCGAGGAGCCTGGGATTGATGATGGCGTCGATGCCCAGGCCATCCACGATGGGCGCGTAATCGGGCTGATGGGTCGTTATGACCGTCGCCTTGGCCCCCAGCTGTTTGGCCAGAACAGCGCTGATCAGGTTGTGGTGGTCGCTGGAAGACACGGCTATGTAGGCGTCTGCAGCTTCGATGCCGCATTCCCTGAGGATATCGGCCTCCGACGCCAGCCCGTTGATGACCAGCACGCCGGCCAGTTCACCGGCAACTTTCTCAGCTTTGGCACGGTTCTCCTCTAAAAGGACCACATCGGGGATCTTCTCAGCCAGGCTCTTGGCCAGGCTGGTCCCGGTGTTGGTGGCGCCGTAGATGATCACCCTTTTGGGAAGGCGCACACTGGGGTAGACGAAGGTGAGGAACTCTGCCAGTGAAGGTTTGGGCAGAAGAACGTAGATCCGGTTGTTCGCCTCGATGACATCGTCCCCGCGCGGGATGTTGATCTTTCCGTCCCGGTTGATCCCGACCATCACGAAGGGCCAGGGAAAGTCAGACTCCCTGAGGTTGCCGAGGCGCTCTCCCACCAGAGGCGATTCTTCGGGAACGTTGAAGGTCCGCAGCAGGATACGGCCGTCGGCGAAATCCGCCACCTCCCGGGAGCCGGGAGCTTCCATGACCTTGATGATGGTCTGGGCTGCCACTTCGTCCGGGTTGATTATCTCATCGACGTGAAAGTGGTCCCGGCCGTACCGCTCGACCAGCGCGGAAAGGTCCATGTCACGGACCCGCGCGATCATCTTCTTGGCTCCGAAGGCGGAGGCAAGGGAACAGATCGCCAGGTTGGCCACATCCGAGTTGGTCACGGCTATGACCATGTCGGCCTGAGCGGCACCGGCTTCCTCCAGGACCTGCGGTTCGAAGGCAGACCCCACCGTTACCTGCACATCCAGCTTCTCGGCAGATTTAATAGCCACGTTGGGCTTCTGTTCGATGAGTGTGACCTCGTGCCCTTCCTCGGCAAGGTACTTGGCGAGGTTCGAGCCGATGACACCCGCTCCGCAGATGATCAATCTCTGTGCCATGAAGGCTCCTCAAGTTCCTTTGCAGTTAGAAGGGTGACATAAGGCAAGAAAGGGGTCAAGGGGAGGAGAAACAGCCCAAAGTCCAAAGCCCAAGGTCCAAAGGGAGGGCAAAAAGCAGTGTGATCCTTTATTTTGAGAATATTCTTTGGTCATTGGTCTTTGGGCCTTGGTCTCCTTCCGGAAAGAAAGCTGAACTATTCCGCTTTGCGCTCCTGGAGTTTTCTTTCCGGAACGCAGTAGATCCCCCCCTCCCTCATGCCTGGACGGAAGCACAGGTTGCAGGAGGTGCAGGTAGACCTGTGTCCGGGATCCCTTCGCCAGATGTTCACCAGATCCGGCTCCCTGATGAGGGGGCGGGACAGGGAGAACAGGTCTGCCACTCCCTGTTCCAGCAGTCTGCGGATGACAGGAAAGGATCGCAGCCCCCCCACCAGCATGACCGGAATATCCACGGCCTCTTTGATCCGTTTTGCCAAAGGCGCATTGTACCCTTCCTTATCCTCGCTGTTGATCCCCTTGCGCACCGGTACACCTTCGCCTGAACCGGAGGTGCCGGCGCTGACCTCGATGGCGTCTATGCCGAGAGCTTCCAGCGCCCTGGCATAAAATACTGCATCTTCGATCTGCAGGCCCCCCTCCAGGTTGTCTGAACCGGTCAGCTTGATGGTCACGGGATACTCCGGACCCACCTTTTCCCTCACACTCAGGCAGACCCTCTCTAAAAACCGGAAACGGTTGGAGGGCGTCTGACCGTATT
>CP070698.1:1585076-1595750 GCA_020349685.1 bacterium | reverse complement strand
GAGTTCCTCCCCCCTCCCCAGGTCAACGAGGCGATCAGGCGCGCCGCCGACCACGGCATCCACGGCTATTTCGGCAGTCCCGCCTTCCACCACGACGCCATAATCCGGTGGATGGAGCGCCGGCATGGCTGGAAAGTCGAGCCGGAGTGGATATCAACGACCCACGGCATCGTCAACGCCGTGAACCTCATTGTCCAGGCTTTCTGCGAGCCGGGCGACAAGGTGGTGGTCCAATCCCCTGTCTACTACCCCTTCTTCGGTGCCGTCACCAACAACCGTTGCGAACTGGTCCACAACCGGCTTGCCAAAGCCGGTGAACGGTACATCATGGACCTGGACAGCCTCGCCCGGCAGATGGACGAACGGACCCGCCTGCTCATCCTGTGCAGCCCCCACAACCCGGGAGGTCGTGTCAGGAACAGGGAAGAGATGACGGCGCTGGCCGAATTGTGCCTTTCCCGCGGTGTCCTCATGGTTTCCGACGAGATCCACCACGACCTCGTTTACCAGGGGAACACCCATACGGTTCTGGCCTCCCTCGGACCCGAGGTCGCCCGCCGGACCATCACCACCACCTCCGCCAGCAAGACCTTCAACCTGGCCGGGACCATGACGGGAAACGTCATCATCGGCGATGGTTCGTTAAGCCGCCGCTTCAAGCTCCAGGCAGCCCGGTGCGGCATCACCATGCCCAACAGCTTCGGTCCCCTGGCAGCGGCCGCGGCCTACGACCACGGCGAGCCGTGGCTGAAGGAACTCCTGACCTACCTGAAGGGGAACCACGACCGGGTGATGGAGGTCGTGGACAGGGAGATGCCGGGTGTGACGAGCATGCCCCTGGAAGGAACCTATCTGGCCTGGCTGGATTTTTCCGGAACGGGTTTATCCATGGATGAGATCGTGCGCCGCGTCCAGGAGGATGCCCGGCTCGCCCTGAACCACGGCCGCACCTTCGGACCCGGCGGGGAGCTTCACATGAGGCTCAACTTCGCCTGTCCCCGGTCCATGCTGGAGAATGCGCTGGAAAGGCTGGTCGCGGCGTTTAAAAGCTAGACACATGATTCCGGATTCAGGGTTCCGGATTAAGAGAACGGCGGCCTTTGGCCGCCTTTTTTATTCAAGTAAATGCGTCGTTTATTTACCGCAGAGTACGCGGAGGTACGCAAAGGAAGGTCTACGATAAGGGGAAGCCGTCATTCCGGGCACCGACCCGGAATCCAGAACTCGGAATCCGGAATATTCCCTTCCCCCTCCTTTTCATGTAACATTTACTCGACTACCAGTCATGCGGCAGACGGCACCACTTTTCGAGAGGGGGCCCGCGATCACCAGCGACCGCGGGCCCCTTTCATTTCCCCCCTTTTCCCTTTTTCCTTTCACCTTTAAACTATCCTTCCTCGACAAGTCCCTTCGCCGGGTGTTTAATGTTGTGAAAGTGTTCTGCATCTTTTGGGGAGATATCCATGGAAAAACCCAGAAGGAAAAGCCTCGGCACGGCGCCTGTCTTCATGACCGCCATCTCCACGATCCTCGGCGCCATCATGTTCCTGCGCTTCGGGTATTCCGTGGCCCACGTGGGGCTGCTGGGCACCTTCGTCATCATCCTTCTCGGGCACATCGTCACCATCCCCACTGCCATGGCCATCGCGGAGATCGCCACCAACCAGAAGGTGGAAGGAGGCGGTTCCTATTACATCATCTCCCGCTCCTTCGGCATCACCGTGGGAGCGGCCATCGGTGTCGCCCTCTATTTTTCGGAGGCTGTGAGCGTCGCCTTTTACAGCATCGCCTTCGCGGAGGCTTTCCGTCCGGTCTACGCCTACCTCAACGAGGTTTACGGGTACGCCCTGAACGACCCGAGGCTGGTCAGCATCCCCGGTGTCCTCATCCTTGGAGCCCTGGTCCTGGCGAAGGGGGCCAACCTGGGGGTCCGCGTCCTCTACCTCGTCGTGGGCACCCTTTTCGTGTCTCTGGTCCTCTTTTTCGTGGGGAGCACGGGGTACGCTCCTGCCGGGACGGCGGACCTGTGGACCGGACATGTCTCCTCGCCCGACACCTTCTTCCTGGTGTTCGCCATCATATTCCCGGCCTTTACCGGCGTCACCGCCGGTGTGGGGCTTTCGGGCGACCTGAAACGGCCCAGGAGATCCATACCGCTGGGAACCCTCTCCGCGGCCCTCGTGGGCATGGTCGTCTACCTCGCCATCGCCTGGAAACTCTCTGTGTCGGCGAGCCCTGCGGACCTTGCCGCGGATCAGCTCATCATGAGCCGCATCGCCCTGTGGGGACCCATCATCCCCATCGGGCTGGGGTGCGCCACCTTCTCCTCGGCGCTGGGCTCCATCCTGGTAGGACCCCGCACCCTGCAGGCCCTGGGTCACGACGGGATCTTCCCCGGCGCGCGGTTCAACAAGTGGGTGTCCTTCGGACGCGGGGACACAGGGGAGCCCTTCAACGGTACCCTCGTCACCGTGGCCATCGCCCTCTTCTTCGTCACAATAGGGGACGTGGATTTCGTGGCCCGGATCATCTCCATGATCTTCATGGTAACCTACGGAACCATCTGTCTCATCTCCACCCTCGAGCACTTTGCGGCCGACCCCTCCTACCGGCCCTCCTTCCGGTCCCGCTGGTACATCTCCCTCGTGGGGGCCCTGGCGTGCGTGTGGTTCATGTTCGAGATGAGCCCCGCCTACGCCTCCCTGTCCATCCTCTTCATGGTGAGCATCTATGTGGCGGTGGCCCGCATCCACCCCGAGAAGAGGGGCCTTGCCAGTCTCTTCCAGGGCGCCATCTTCCAGGTGAGCCGCAAGCTGCACGTTTTCCTGCAGAAGGCCCACAGGTCGGCCGAGGCCACATGGCGGCCCTCCGTGGTGTGTATATCCAAGGATTCCTTCAAACGCCTCTCGGCCTTCGAGCTCATGCGCTGGATCTCCCACCGGTATGGATTCGGCACCTACATCCACTTCATCGAGGGGCATTTCTCGAGAGCAGCCAACGAGGAGTCCCGGGACGTCCTCCAGCGCCTCCTGCACCTTGCGGGCGCCAGCGAGAGCAACGTCTACGTGGACACCGTCATCAGCCCATCTTACGGCGCGGCTGTATCCCAGCTCGTGCAGCTGCCGAGCATCTCGGGCAAGGAGAACAACCTGGTGCTCTTCGAGTTCGCCAAGGGAGAAACCGAGGAAGTGGAACAGATCATCGAGAACTACCGCCTGGCGGTCGCGGCGGACTTCGACGTGTGCATTTTAGCTTCCAGCGAGAGGGGCTTCGGCTACCACGGCGAGATCCACATCTGGATCACGCCGGCCGACTACGAGAACGTCAACCTCATGATCCTCCTCGGATACATCATCCTGGGACATCCCGAGTGGATGGGGGGAATCATCAGGATCTTCACCATGTTCCCGGAGGAGGTGGTGGAGGAGAGCAAGGAGGAGCTTCTCAAAATGGTGCGGGAGGGGCGCCTCCCCATCTCCACCAGGAACATCGAGACCGTTCCCCTCCCCCACGGGGCAGACGGCCGGGCCAGGATCAACGAGCTATCGAGGGACGCGGACCTTGTCCTCATCGGTTTCCGGGGGGAGCTGCTGCGGCACGAAGGGGCCGGCATCTTCGAGGGGTACGACGAACTGGGCAGCATCCTCTTCGTCAACACCCTTCGGGAGATCGACATCGACCGCGTGGTGGAGGATGTTCCGGGGGTGCCGGAGGGGGAAGGTACGGAGACGGGGGAGGAAACCTCAGAAGGAGAAGAGGTGCTGGAAAAGGAGACAGAAGAGGAAGAAAACAGTGTCTAGTTCTAGTGTCTGGTTCTAGTGTCTGGTGTCTGGTTCTAGTGTCTGGTGTCTGGTTCTAGTGTCTGGTTCTAGTGTCTGGTTCTAGTGTCTAGTTCTAGTGTCTGGTGTCTGGTGTCTGGAATCCAGACTCCAGACTCTGGATTCTAGAACCTTCTTTTCCTTTATTTCCTCCTGTCCACCACCCTGACCGCCTTGCCCGGGGGCCTCTCGATGCTCCCCAGGGGCACCAGCTCGAGATCGGCGTTAAACGCCAGGAAATCCCTCAAGATCCGGGCGAGCCGTCCGGCCAGGGTGTCGTCCCCGGGGTTTTGCACCTCCACTTTTATCTCCAGCCGGTCGGCCCCGGCGACGCGGTCGATGGTAAGGAGATAGTCGTTCCCCACTCCGGGCTCCCTTAAAAGCAGCGACTCGATCTGCTGCGGGTAGAAGTTGATCCCCTTGACCTTGATCATGTCGTCGTTGCGTCCCGTGATGCGGGCGATGCGCAGGTGCGTCCTGCCGCAGCCGCATCGGTCCCGGGACAGGACGGACGTGATGTCCCGGGTCCGGAAACGGATGAGGGGCAGCCCCTCGCGGGTCAGGGTGCTCACCACCATCTCTCCCCTCTCCCCGTCGGGCAGGGTCCTACCTGTAACAGGGTCCACGATCTCCACAAGGTAATGGTCCTCCCACACGTGGATGCCCGACCGGTCCTCACAGTCGATGCCCATCCCCACGCCGCCGGTCTCCGTCATGCCGATGATGTCGTAGGTGGTGATCCCCATCTCCTCCTCGATGCGGCCCCTCATCTCGTCGCTCCACACCTCGGCGCCGAAGATCCCCACCCTCAGGTTGGTCGACCTCCAGTCGAACCCCTCCTCCCGGGCAACCTCGATGAGGCGCAGGGGGTAGGAGGCGATGGCGGTCAGGCAGGTCGTTCCCAGGTCCTCGATGAACTGGAGCTGCAGGGTGCTTCTGCCGGCGCCGATGGGAACGATGAAGGAGCCCAGGCGGGTGGCTCCGTAATGGAACCCGAAGCCGCCGTTGAAAAGACCGAAGGAGGGGGTGATCTGGACCACATCTTCCGCCCCCACGCCCGCGGCGGCGTAGCACCTGGCCATGATCTCTCCCCATTGATCCACGTCCGCCTTCGTATAGGGATTCAAAATAGGCGTCCCCGTGGTCCCCGAGCTCATGTGAAAACGGACGAAATCCTCTTTGGGGGCGCAGGTCAGCTTGAAAGGATAGGCTTCCCGCAGATCGTCCTTGTCCATGAAAGGCAGACCGGCGAGGTTCTCAAGGGAACTCACGTCCCCCGGCTGAACCGACCCGAGCCTCCGGTGATAATCAGGGTTCCGTTCCTGGATCCGGGCTAAAGTCCGGCGCAGGCTTTCCAGCTGCTGGGAAACAAGCTGTTCCCGGTCCATGGCCTCTATTTCGGGTTGATACATGTGGACTCCCAATTCAGTGTCTGGTTCTGGTGTCTGGTTCTAGCTAGAACTAGAAACTATTTAAACCTTTGCGGAAGATCTCCAGGTTCCTCTCCACAGTTCCTGCCGGTCCCATTCCGGCGATGGCCGCCTCGATGGACCAGGCCTCGAGGGGAAAACCCTTCACACTCCCGACGGCGCCCCCCAGCAGGGCCAGGTTGGCCGACCGGGGGTTTCCCTGCTCCACGGCGATGGCGTCTGCGTCGAGGGCAAGGAGTTTTTGAGAGCCAGCCAGGCTGATCCCTGTTTTTTCCCCTTCTCCGCCGCTAATGAGGACCGTCCCGTCCTCCCGGAGGTGAGGCAGGGCGAGGGACGTTTCGCCGGGATGAAGGGCCATGACAAGAGCGGCGGAGCCTTTCCTGAAAAGAGGTCCGTGCACCTCCCCGACGCGGACGAAGCACTGGACCGAGCCGCCCCGCATGGCCATCCCGTGGGTCTCGGTGGTCCTGATCCTAAGACCCTGAAGGAGGGCGGCCTGACCCATGATCCTCGAGAGGTAGATCACCCCCTGCCCGCCCCGCCCCGCCAGAACGATATCGTAGGAGGAAACGGCTTTCATCCTTTTCTACCTCCCGGGGCAGCGATGGCCCCGGTGGGACAAACTTCGATGCAGATGCCGCACCCCGGGCAGAGGTCGGCGATGATATGGACGCCGTCTTCCTCCATGACGAGGGCCGGGCAGCCGAAACGGTCCGTGCAAACACCGCAGGCGGTGCATATTTCAAGGTCCACTGCGGGAACGGCCCCCTGCCGCTCGGTGATGTTCAGGACGCAGGGGGAACGGCTGATCACCACCGCCATCTCCCCCTCCGCAGCAGCTGCCGCCGCTGTGGAGATGGAGTTGCTCAAAGCATCGAAATCCAGGGCATCAACGATCCAGAGCTTCTTTACGCCGCACCCCCTCACCACCTCCTCCAGGGGGACGTCCCTTCCTTCCTTGCCGGAAAGAAGCTCGCCGGTCCCCGGGGTGGGCTGGCAGCCGGTCATGGCGGTGGTGCCGTTGTCCACGATCACGAGGACGAACGCCGCCCCCTGCTGGACCGCGTTGATGAGCGCTGGAACCCCGGCGTGGTAGAAGGTGGAATCGCCGATGACGCCGGCGATGGGCTGGGCAGGGCCCTCGGACTGACGGTAAGCCCAGTAGAACCCGGCGGCCTGGGAGATGGAGGCCCCCATGCACAGGACCGTGTCCACCGCCCCCAGTTCGATGCCCAGGGTGTAGCACCCGATGTCCCCGGTGTAGATCGCTCCGGGCATGGTCTTCTTGAGAGCCCAGAAGGATGACCGGTGCGGGCACCCGGCGCACAGGGTCGGCGGACTGGGTTTGGCGCCGGCAGCGGCTCCTGGCTCCTCGGATAAAGGATTTCCGATCCCGGATCCCGGATCAGAGAGAAGCCTCTCCCGCTCACCCTCACCGGACTTTGAGATTTGAGATCTGAGATTTGAGATTCCAAAGAACGCGTCCATCGCTTCCGAAACAACATCCGGCGTCACCTCCCCTTCGGAAGGAACGAGACCGTCGGTGCGGCCGGACACATTCAGCCGGTGCCGCAGCAGTATCTCCAGGAAAGGTCCTGTCTCCTCGAGGACGAGGATCCTCTTGAAGCCACCGAGGGTTTCGACGACCCCTTCCTCGCCCAGGGGCCAGGGACAACGGACCACGAACAGGGGCATTTCCTCGTCCATTCCCCTCTCCGCAATGAGATCCATGGCGTAGGCCGCCGAAGTTCCCGAGGCCAGGATGGCCGCCTCCCCTTGGCCCTTGGACGGGCGCCAGAGGCCGTTCATCCCCGAGACCAGGGGATCGGAAGGCATCTTTTCCAGCTTGCGATTCAGCTCGCCGTGAAGGGTGAGGCGGTGCCTGGGCGTGGCGGCCCACCGGTTGGTGTCCTTGACGAAAGCAGGCCCGGGACCCTCGTACCTGTCCGAGACCGGCCCAACCGGGCCCCGCGAGTGGCAGATCCTCAGCACCGGCCGGAGGATCACAGGGGTCTGGTATCTTTCAGAGATGAGGTAGGCCTGGTGGACCATTTCCCTGGCCTCCTCGGGCGTGACCGGGTCGAGCACCGGAACACCGGCCGCCATGGCCAGGAGGCGCGTGTCCTGTTCGGTCTGGGAACTGTGGGGGCCCGGGTCGTCGGCCACGATGATGACCATCCCTCCAACAACTCCCGTGTAGGCGAGGCTCATGAGCGGGTCGAGGGCCACGTTGAGCCCCACCTGCTTCATGACCGCCGCGCTTCGAAGGCCCGCGCAGGAAGCGGCGGCCGCCACCTCTACGGCGATCTTCTCGTTGACCGACCACTCCAGGTGAAGGTTCCCGGCCTGGTAGGTCGACAGACTCTCGAGGATCTCGGTGGAAGGGGTCCCGGGGTAGGCCGCCGCCACCCGGCAGCCGGCCTCGTAAAGTCCCTGGGCCATGGCTTCGTTGCCCAGGAGGAGGCGATGGCCTCCTCCCGGGCTCCTTTTGGGATTATCCGGAGGAAGGTCAGGGGACAATCACCCAGCCTCCGTCCTTGACACCCACCATGACCAGTGAGTCCTTGGTCAGGCCGTTGTGATCCTCCGGGGACATGTTGAAGGTGCCGTTGATCCCCACGTAGCCTTTGGTGTTCTCGATAGCGTCGCGGATCTTCGCCCTGTCAGCGCCGGCGACGGTAAGAGCTCTTTCGATGATCCTGAGGGCATCGTAAGCGTACCCGGTGTGGGTGCTCACCGGCCCGTACTTCTCCTCGTACCTCTTTTTCACGTCCATCAGGAACGCCTTCCGGGAATCGGAGTCGTCCAGCTTGTCCGCGACGATGAAGCGGCTGGCAGGCATCATGACTCCTTCGGCCGCCTCCTCAGCCAGTTCGATGAACTTGGGGTCTGCCACGCCGTGGCTCATGAAGATGGGGATCCCGAGGTCGAGCTGCCTGGCGTTCTTGGTGATGATGGCCGGCGCAGGCCCGATGCCCCAGACCACGACGGCCTGGGCGTCCTTTCCCTTGATGGTGGTGAGCTGGGCCGACATGTCCGTGTCCCGGTCCCCGTACCGCTCGTCGGCCACGATCTGGATCGCCAGGGGTCCCGCCTGTTCCGTCAGGCCCCTGCGGCCGCTGTCCCCGAAACCTCCGGCGGAGGTCAGGATGGCCACCCTCTTGATGCCCTTCTCGACGAAGTAGTCGTAGAGCCGCTCCACCGCCAGGGTGTCGGACTGCGGTGTCTTGAAAACCCACTTCTTCACGGGAACCACCACCGGCGCACCGCCCACGCACGCCACCATGGGAACCTCGCTGTCCTGGACGAACTTGAGGGACGCCATGGCCGAACCGGTGGTGGTCGGGCCGATGATGGCCAGGACCTGGTCCTTATCGATGAGCCTTTTGATCACGGTGACCGCCTTGGTGGGGTCCGATTCGGTGTCGTAGGTGATCATCTCGATCTTCTTCCCGTTGACGCCGCCGGCGGCGTTGATCTCCTCGAGGAGCATCTCGGCGATCTTCGCAGAGGGGTCCCCGATGACGGCAGCCGGCCCCGTGAGGGCGAAGGCGGCCCCGATCTTGAAGGTGTCGGCGGCATGGGCCATCCCCTGACCCAGCAGCAGGAAACCGGCGGCAGCAACCAGCGCAACTACTTTCATTTTCCCCTTCCTCTTCATTTCCATCTCCTTTCCCACCCTCTTTGACGTTAGAATTGATTATCAAGTCTCAGACAATAAAACAATCGGGTTTCTTGCCTTTCTTTCGGTACTAGCCGTCCCTTGATAGGGTCGCAAAAAGTCCGGGTGGGACTTTTCGCTCCACGGAAAGGGAAAAGTGTCATTTTCCCTTTCCTCACGGATCAAAGACCAGATAATGTCTGTCGTTGATCCGGGCGCCCCCACCGGGGCGCGTTGATGATTTTTGGAAAGGCATCAACCTTTCCCTTTTCCCTTTTCCCTTTACCCTTTTCCCTCTCTCCTCTCTTCTCACCTCCTCCTGTCTTGATCTGTTTTAAAAAAAAGCCCCGCCGGTGGGCGGGGCCTGTTTACTTAAGGTTCTACGGTATACGCTATCCCTGGCCTCCCGGCTCGCACGGTGTTCTATCGCTGGGCCACCAGGACCAGTTGGTAAGAATAAACGTGTCGAAAGAAGCGAAAAGGGTCATTACAGTTCTTTTTCCAGATTCCAGATTTCAGACTTCAGGTTCCTGCTTACCATAGCGGCGTAAACCGCGTCAACGTTAAAACCCTGCTGCCCTGCGCCCGGGAGCGAGGTCGGGAGGGTATGGATCGGGGATTTCGCCCTCCCGGAAAAGCCGCCCGATCCTGTATTATGATCATTGCGGGCAAAGCCGTGGTATAGTGATTATAGTTTCGGCAGTCGGTCATAAAGATACCGAAGCGCACCGGAGGGGAAATGGCAAATATCTGGCCTCAATGGAAACCTGTCGCAGGGTTTGGCGCAGCGCTCATCCTGATCGTCGGCGCACTCATCCTGGTCAACCACATCATGGCCGTGAGGATGAAATCCCCGCGGGGTCACCAGGTCGCCAGGCAGGTCATCATGACTCTCCTGACTTTCGCAAGCGCCATCGCACTCGTCATTTCACTGCCCATCAGCGAAAGTCTCCGCGGACAGATCCTCGCCCTTCTGGGTATCATCCTCAGCGCCACCATCGCCCTGAGTTCCACAACCTTTCTGGGTAACGCCCTTGCGGGTATACTTCTGAGGTCCCAGAAGAGCTTCCGGGGGGGCGATTTTATCGAGGTTAAGGAGTATTTCGGGCGGGTCTCGGGAAGAGGCCTCTTCCACGTGGAGATCCAGACCCAGAATCGCGATCTCGTCAACATCCCCAACCTTTTCATCGCCACCAACCCGGTCAAGGTCATAAGGTCTAAAGGGACCATCATATCGGCGGAGGTCTCCCTGGGGTACGACGTGGCCCGCCAGATTATCCAGGAATGCCTGCTCAAGGCAGCGGGTTCCATCGGTCTCGAGGACCCCTTCGTACTCATCATGGAATTAGGGGATTTCTCCGTGACCTATTGCGTCCGTGGCCTGCTCAAGGACACGGACAAACTCCTGACCTCCCAATCCAGTCTGAAGACCGCCGTCATCGACCATCTGCACCACGGGGGAGTGGAGATCGTCTCGCCCACCTTCATGAACACACGCCAGGTTCAGGACAGGATCTTTATCCCCGGCGAGGTCCAGGTGACTCCTGAACCGCCTCAGACGGCAAAACTGGAGAAGATCGCCTTCGACAGGGCCGACATCGCGGAGAATATAGAAGAACGTCTGGACCAGGAGTCGGACACCAGGGCCAGAATAAAAGCCCTTGAAAAAGAGCTGGCCGAAACGAAGGACGACGCTCAGAAGGAGATCCTGCGGGCCCGCATCGAGACCCTCACCGCCAGAGCCGAAAGCATCCAGGAACAGATC
>CP070698.1:1571083-1584976 GCA_020349685.1 bacterium | reverse complement strand
ATTTTCTCACAATAGGATTCTTTAAGGATCAGGTTTTCAGCCATTAAACAGGCTCAGTTTTTCATCAATCCTGCAGTTGGTGTCCAGGACCGGGTCGCAAGGTTTGAGGTTTTTCTCCCCCTCCCCCACGCTCCCCGTCTCCTCTTCCCGGGGATTTCGTTTTACGAAATCCTAATCCTCCGTCCACCTGAAGTGCCTGAGGACCTCGAGCATCTCGGGCCTGGGATCTTCGAACTGCAGCCCCACATGCCATTCGGGCATCTGGCCGGCCTGCCCCTTGTCGACCCTGGCCTCGAAGACTTTTTTACAGCGGATGCCCGTGAGGGACAGCTCTCTGTTGAGGAAAAAAAGGTCCAGGTGGATCTCGTTGGGCAGCGGCTGTTCTCCATAGAACCGGACGCCCACCCCCCCGGCACTGAGGTCCATCAGGGTGTAAGGATCGTCGCCGCTTGCGGCCAGAGCCTTTTCCGAGGCCTTGAAGCGGGGATGCTTTCTCTTCTCGTCCCAATTCATAAATCGAGTGTCTGGTGTCTATTGTCTGGTGTCTGGCAATTATTACCGCGATTGAGGAGATCGCAAAGGCATGCGCTAGAAACCAGATACTAGAAGCCGGCGCGGGCGAGCGCCTAGTTCTCCGTCCCCCTGAACAGTTCGAGAGCTTTTAGCTGCTGCTCCGTCGGTTCGACGAACTCCAGACCGAGGCGCCGCTCGGAGATGTAGCTGAAAACGGCCACTCTGCCATGGGTCTCGTCCCTGACCTTCCTGCACCGCACCTTGTCGATAACGACACTCTTCGGAGCGTTCAACAGGTCCAGCACCACCTCCTCCGGAAGGTCTTCCGCCCCCTTATACCGCACTCCCAGCCCCCCATCGCGTACATCGGTGATCATTCCAGGGCTTTCCAGGCCTATCACAAAGGTCATTTCCGAAGCAGGGTATCTGTGATGCCTCCTTTTCTCCTTCATTGTGTTCCCCCGGTTTCCCGCGTGTCATTGTGCTGGTCTTCCGGGGGCTTTTTCCCCGCTAAACCCGCATCCTGACACGCCGTTAACTTTGGTTTTCTTCTATCGGCAGCCGGTACTGCTCGATCTTCCCGTCGAGGCCTCCTTTTGCCCTCACCCTGCGGCGGCCAAGCTCCCTTCAATCCTCCCCTTCCTGGATAAGGGCCACGGACACCACCCTTTCCTCCGCGTCGGACATGCCGATAAGCTTCACCCCCTGGCTGGATCTCGAATAGACCGAGATCCCGGCGACCGGCATGCGGATGAGGCGGCCCTTGTTGGTAATGACCATGGTCTCTTCCTCACTGCCCACCTGCAGGGTTCCCACCAGGCTGCCGATCTTCTCCGAAACCTTGACCGCCCTGACACCCTTGCCTCCGCGTCCGATGGGGTTGTATTCTTTCATGGGAGTTCTCTTTCCATACCCTCTCTCGGTTACGGTCAGCAGGTAGGCTGCGTCGTTGACCACCTCCATGCCAACGACCCTGTCCCCCTTTCCAAGGTTGATCCCCCGGACCCCCCTGGCGCTTCGGCCCATTGATCTTACGTCCGTTTCCTTGAATCTTATTCCCTGTCCGTGCCGGGAGGTGAGCAGGAGGTGGCGGCTTCCATCGGTGAGGGCGGTGGCAATGAGCCGGTCCCCCTCGTCCAGGCCCAGGGCGATGATCCCTCCCGCCCTGGGATGGGAATAGGCTTTAAGCTCCGTCTTCTTGATCACACCTCTCTCCGTGGCCATGACGACGAAGTGCCCATCTGTAAATTCGCGCACCGGCAGAAAGGCCGTGACCTCCTCTCCTCCACCGAGGTTGAGAAGGTTGACGATCGCCTTTCCCCTGGCGGCCCGACCCATCTGAGGCAGTTCGTGGACTTTCATCCAGTGGACCCGCCCCCTGTCCGTGAAAAACAGGATGTAGCTGTGGGTCGACGCCACGAAGATGTGCTCCGCGAAATCCTCGGCCCTCATGGACATGCCGGTCAACCCCTTGCCGCCCCGCTGCTGCGAACGGTACAGGGACAGGGAGGTGCGCTTGACATAACCCGCGTGGGAAACGGTCACCAGCACCTCCTCATCCACGATAAGGTCCTCCAGGGACATCTCCTGGGTGTCTACGATGATCTCTGTCCGCCGCCCGTCGGCGTATCTGGCCTTGATCTCTTTCAGCTCGTCGACAATGACCCCGTAAAGTTTTTTCTCGTCGGCCAGGATCCCTTTCAGGCGGTCGATCTCCGTCAGGACATCCTTCAGCTCCTGTTCGATCTTCTCGCGCTCGAGCCCTGTAAGGCGCGAAAGCCGCATCTCCAAAATGGCGCTGGCCTGGCGGTCGGTAAGCCCGAACCGGCTCATAAGAGCCTCGCGCGCCTCCGCCACGTCTCTGGATTTCTTGATAAGCTCCACAACCTCGTCGATGTTATCGAGGGCGATCTTGAGGCCTTCGAGAATGTGGGCTCTTGCCTCGGCCTTTATGAGGAGGAAGCGCGTCCGCCGCGTGACAACCTCAACCCTGAAATCGATGAAGTGGCCAAGCACCTGGGCAAGGCTCAGCGTGGCCGGCTGATTGCGGTGGATGGCCAGAAGCTGGACGCCGAAAGTGGTTTTCATCTGGGTCTGGGCATAGAGCTGGTTGAGCAGGATCTCTGCCCCCTCTTCCCGCTTGAGCTCGATGACGATCCGCATCCCCTCACGGTCCGATTCGTCCCTGAGATCCGAAATCCCTTCCAGCTTCTTATCCTTGACCAGGTCGGCGATCTTTTCGATGAGCCTCGCCTTGTTGACCTGGTAGGGCAACTCCGTCACCACGATGGCGGTTTTGCCCTTCCTGTGGCGCTCGATGACGGCCCGGGCGCGCATCTGGATGGAGCCCCGGCCCGTGCTGTATGCCTCTCTGACGCCCCGGGTCCCGTAGATAAAGCCACCCGTCGGGAAATCGGGAGCGGGGACGGCTCTCATCAGTTTGTCCAGGGTCGCATCCGGCTCATTGATAAGCAGGATGCAGGCATCGATGACCTCGCCGAGGTTGTGGGGCGGGATATTGGTGGCCATGCCCACGGCGATGCCGGCGGACCCGTTGACAAGCAGGTTCGGGAAGCGGGCCGGGAGGACCAGGGGTTCTGTTTCCGTGTCGTCGTAGTTCGGCCCGAAATCGACCGTGTCCTTGTCGATGTCTTCGAGAAGCTCGGTCGTCAGGCGGGCCATGCGGACCTCCGTGTATCTCATGGCCGCCGCCGCATCGCCGTCAACCGAACCGAAGTTGCCCTGACCGTCGACCAGGGGATAGCGGAGGGAAAAATCCTGCGCCATGCGCACAACGGTATCGTAGATCGCCTGGTCCCCGTGGGGATGGTACTTACCCATGACGTCACCGACGATGCGCGCGGATTTCTTGTAGGGCTTGCCGGGCGCGTTGCCAAGCTCATTCATGGTGTAGATGGTGCGCCTGTGGACCGGCTTGAGGCCGTCCCTGACATCAGGCAGAGCCCTTCCCACGATGACGCTCATGGCGTAATCGAGGTAGGAGGTCTTCATCTCGTCTTCGATGTTGATGTTCTCTATGGGTGCGTTGGTGGTGTTGATGAGATCGGTCATTTATTGTCTCGCTGTATTCTCCAGTGCGCTAATTAAATCCGCTCGACTCAGGAATCGGGGGGCGGGCGAGGGGGTGAGTGGGGGAGCAATCATCTGAGCCTTTTCTCCCTCCCTCCCTCTCTCCCTCTCCGGGGATTAAACGTCCAGATTCCTCACATTGAGTGCGTTGCGTTCGATGAAATCCCTCCTGGGTTCGACCACGTCCCCCATGAGGGTGTTGAAGATGTCGTCCGCCTCCACGGCATCCTCTATTGTGACCTTCTGAAGGGCTCTTTTCTCGGGGTTCATGGTGGTTTCCCACAGCTGTTCCGGGTTCATCTCCCCGAGCCCCTTGTAACGCTGGATGTTGGCCCCTTTCCTCCCGCGCTCCAGGACGAAGCGCACAAGCTCTCCGATGCGCCGGGTCCTGAGGAGCTCTCTCTCCTCGGGGCGGACCATGTCCTTGCCCTTTTTGTCGGCCTCTTCCTTTTTGACTCCACCTCCGGCCTGGGCTTCCTCCCCGGCCGGGGCCTCCTGGTCCCTGGCCGAGCCGTTGCCAAGGAGGACCATTTCCGTGCCGAGGATCTTGAGTCCTCTGGCCAGCTTGAGCATCTCAACATAGCTGGGGCGCGCCATGAGTTCAGGATCCACCCGCGTTACCCAGCGCGACCCGTTCTTTCTCGTTGTTACCACTGCCGCCCAGCCGGAATGCTCTTCGTCTTCCACCAGCTCCATCTTCATGGGCTCCATCTCAGGGTAGACCGCCGTCAGATAGGTGAGGGCGTTCTCCATCTTCTTACCAAACCTGGTGCGGTCGCCGAGCACCTTCCTGTCAACCCCTTCAAGGGCCAGGGCCAGCACGAGGCGCGGGTCAAACCGTCTTCTTTCGAGACGGTTCATCATCTCAACGAACCTGGTGGCGCTCTGGAATATGACGGAGAACCTCGACGACTCGAAGCTTTCCTTCAGGGCCGGCGCGCTCAGCCTCAGATCGCGCACTCCCTCCTGAGCAAGAAAGGCGCTCAGTTCCTTTTCGTTCTGGAGGTACCGTTCCTCCCTCCCCTTCTTGATCCTGTAAAGGGGCGGCTGGGCGATATAGAGAAAGCCCCGCTCAACGATCTTGGGCATCTTTCGATAGAAAAAGGTGAGTAAAAGAGTCCGGATGTGGGAACCGTCCACATCGGCGTCCGTCATGATGATGATCTTGTGGTACCTCAGCTTCTCCAGATCCACCTCTTCGCCAAAACCGGTCCCCAGGGCGGTGATTATGGTCCGGATCTCCTGATTGGACAACATCTTGTCGTCCCGGGCCTTCTCCACATTGAGGATCTTGCCCCGAAGGGGCAGGATCGCCTGGGTGCGCCTGTCCCGGCCCTGCTTGGCGCTGCCGCCGGCCGAATCGCCCTCCACGAGAAACAGTTCGGCCTGGGCCGGGTCTCTGGCCTGGCAGTCGGCGAGCTTCCCCGGGAGGTCGGCGACATCCAGGGCCCCCTTGCGGCGGGTAAGCTCCTTGGCCTTTCTGGCCGCCTCCCGCGCCCTTGCGGCCTCGGTGGCCTTGGCAACGATCTTGCGTCCAACAGAGGGGTTCTCCTCGAGGAAGGCACCGAGCATCTCGTTGACCATGACCTCTACGATGCCCTTGATCTCGCTGTTGCCGAGCTTGGTCTTGGTCTGTCCCTCGAACTGGGGTTCCGGAAGCTTTACGGAGATCACAGCGGCAAGGCCTTCGCGGATGTCGTCACCAGACAGCCCGACCTTGACGTTTTTGAGAAGGTTGTTCGACACCGCGTAGTGGTTGACGGTGCGGGTCATGGCAGCCTTGAATCCGACGAGGTGGCTTCCCCCCTCGTGGGTGTTGATGTTGTTGGCGTAGGAGAAAATGCTCTCCTTGTAGGTGTCGTTGTACTGGAAGGCGATATCGACGACGATGTCGCCTCTGGCCCCCTGGATGTGGATGGGTTTCCGGTGGACGGGGACGCGGTTCCTGTTCAGGTGTTCCACAAATTGCACGATGCCGCCCTTGTACTGGAACTCGTTCCTCTTGTCGGCTCTCTCGTCCTCAATGGTGATCTTGACGCCGGCGTTGAGGAAGGACAGCTCCCTCAGGCGCTGGGAAAGGATGTCGAAGGAAAATTCATTTGTCTCGAAGATCTGGGTGTCTGGCAAAAAGGTTATCTTTGTGCCCTTTTTCCTTGTCTTTCCAACGACCTGCAGCTTGGAAAGCGGTTTCCCGCGCACGTAGCTCTGGGTGTAGACCTTCCCGTCCCTCCAGATCTCGAGTTCGAGCTTCTCGGAGAGGGCGTTTACCACGGAGACTCCGACGCCGTGGAGGCCGCCCGACACCTTGTAAGCGCTATTCTCGAACTTGCCGCCGGCGTGGAGGGTGGTCATGACGACTTCCGCCGCCGATTTTTTCATCTTCTTGTGCATGTCAACCGGTATGCCGCGGCCGTTGTCTTCCACAACGATGCTGTTGTCGGCACGAATGATCGCCATTATGGTGTCGCAGTATCCTCCCATCGCTTCGTCGATGCTGTTGTCCACCACCTCATAAACGAGGTGGTGCAGCCCCTCGACGGAGGTGTTGCCGATGTACATGGAGGGTCTTTTGCGAACAGCGTCAAGGCCCTCCATGACCTTGATCTTTTCAGCCGTGTACTGCTCTTTCACGACCGGGGGTTTTTTTGTCTTTTTCGTTGCCCGGGTCTCGCCGGGGGATTTTCCGGCAGTCGTCCTTTTGCTGTTTTTCTTTTTCTTTTCGCTCAAATGCGTTTCCCTCCAGAAATCTTCCGCCGGCCTGGAATTTCAGTGACCATCCCCGTTGCCGGATCTTTCAGAGGCCTCGAAAGGCTCCAGCCAGCCCTTGTTTACCTGGAAGATCTTTCCTTCGTCAGCCGGCAGAAACATGTAATCTTCGCCGGTCGTGGTGATAAAAAACTGGGCCTGTGTTTCTCGTATTATTTTTCCGAGGGCCCTCCTTCTCGTCTCGTCCAGCTCGGAAGCCACGTCGTCGAGAAGGACCAGCGGCCAGGTCCCGTTGGCCTTGTTAAAGAGGGCGGCAAGGGCCAGCTTGAAAGCCAGCACCGCTACCCTTTTCTGGCCCTGCGATCCATAACGGGCCAGATTCGTTTTCTCGCTGCCCCGCCTCTGGTAAAAAACAATGTCATCCCTGTGGGGCCCAGCCATGGTGTACCCTCTTTTGATCTCCTTTTCCGCAAGGCTCGCCAGGCGGGCCAGAAGCCCCCCCTCTATGGCCGTATCGCTCGCCAGGTGTTCCCCTGGCATGGTGTCAGCGGAACCGGATGTTCCCTCTGCCTTGTCTGCAGGCGCCTCCCCCTCGTGGGAAGCGATGTAGGTAAGGCCGGGAACCCTTTCCATCCCGAGCCTCTCCCCCAGGCCCTCCATGATCGGATTCAGGCCGGCTATGAGCTGCCGCCTCCGCCGAACCAGCCTGGCGCCACTGGATGCGACAGCGTGGTTCCAGCTCTCAAGTTCGCCCTTGGAAGCCCTCCCCTTCCTGAGCAGGGCGTTTCTCTGGCGCAGGGCCAGAAGGTATCTCCTGTACTCGGACACGTACTGTGGTGTGACCTCGAAAACCGAGCGGTCGATCACCCTGCGCCGCCATGAGGGAGTGCCGCTCACGAGACCCACGTCCTCGGGTATGAAATGGACGACCTTCAGGGCCTGCAGGTACTCTTCCGGAGAGATGACCTTTTTGTCGTCAAGGAATTGAGTGCGCCCCTTGTCTGTCAGGGCAAAGGCAAGGACCCTCTCCAGCCCAACCGAGGCGGTGCTTCCAGAGACGCGGCACATCTTCTCTCCGTGCCTGATCATCTCGCCTCTGCCCGCTGCCCGGATAGAACGAAGGCTCCCAAGGTATCCCACGGCTTCAAGGAAGTTCGTTTTCCCCTGTCCGTTCCGGCCCAGTAAAAGGTTGTAGCGGGGGTGCAAGTGCACCTTCTGTCGACCCAGGTTCCGGAAGTGTTCCAGATCCACCCACTGCAACCTCATAATCAGATGCGCATAGGCATGATGACCGCTAAATAATCCTCCTCCCCTTTCTGGGAGATAACACAGGGGCTGAGTTCATCCTTGAGGCCGAATTCGATGTGTTCTGAGTCCATGGACGTGAGGGTGTCGAGCATATAGCGCGCATTGAAAGTAACCTCGACCTCGTCCCCGGAATAGCTGATGGGTACCGTCTCGGTGGCCGTTCCAAGGTCGGGGTTGTTGATGTGTATGGTCACTCCGTTCTGATTAAAGCTGAACTTCACAGCCCGGGAGCGTTCGGAAGACAGAAGGGATACACGGCGTATCGCATGGATCATGGCCTCCCTGTCGATCTCGGCGAGAAACGCCCTGTCTTCAGGGACGACCTGCTGATAGTTGGGAAAGGACATGTCAATAAGCCGCGTGGTCAGGACGATGGAGTCCTTTTTAAAGACCCCGTGCTGCTTCTGGAAATCCACCTCCACCGTCTCGTCATCTCCTTCATCCAGGAGCTTTCTTACCTCATTAAGGGACTTCCTCGGGATAACGACGCTTTCTCCCGGCCGTATATTACCCTCCGCTTTCTTCTCCACGAGGGCCAGCCGGTGTCCGTCCGTGGCGACCAGCCGCAGGATCCCGCCGCCGTTCTTCTCCTCCATTTCGAAGAGAACCCCTGTGAGATTGTAACGCGTCTCGTCTGTAGAGGCGGCATAGATGGTTTTCTTGATCATGTCTTTGAAATTATCCGCATTCAGTGTAAGAAAGCTGCCCTCGTCATAAGCGGGAAGGTTGGGATAATCCTGTGCCGAAAGGCCCTTGAGCTCAAAGGAGGAGCTGCCACACGTGATTTCCGAAAGATTTTCACCCTTTACCTGAAGGGTTACGACCGACTCCGGGGGAAGTTCCTTGATGATCTCGAACAGCTTTCTGGCCGACAGCGTTATGGACCCCTGACTCTTGACGGAAGCGTCAACATATCCGCTGATGCCGACCTCCATGTCCGTGGCCAGCATTTTGAGCTTGTCATCCGTTCCATCAATGAGAACGTTACTCAGGATCGGTACCGTGTTCTTCCTCTCAACGATGTTCTGAACACGGGACAGGCCCTGAAGGAAGTTTTCCCTGTTGACTGAAAAGGTCAGCACCTTCAACCCTCCTCTTCCCGGGCCGCAGCCCGATGGCAGCTAATTTTCAAGGATGTTCCGGTCATCCGATATTTACCAGGACACATGGTTCCCGTTCACGCAGACACACCCGCACCTGTTTTCTGGTTTCCCCTTGGCCAGAAAATTCATTGGGAATGGTTCCTGACCGACTCATTTTACACGAACGGCGTACCGCAAAGCAACACTTAACACTTTTATATATTTATTAAAGATAGATAAAAGAAGGTTCAGTAGGTCCTGGGGGTTGCGTGGAAAGCGCTATAAGGTGTTGATCCAGGTCGGGAAACGCTGTGGAGCGTACTGTTGGTGAATTGGTGGAAAAGCCCCATCCTTCCACAGGAGGAAAAAACAATCCCCCATTCCACAGGTTTCTAAACAGGGTTGAAAACAGGGGGTGGGGAAAGAGGCCCTCAGCTGAAAGAGACCGTAAGGCCGCTCACCCGTGATTGTTCCGCTCCAGCTCCTGGATAAGGCGATCGAGGGTGGCCCTGAAATCAGGGTCGTTCGCGGCGATGTTCTCCAGCTTCTGGATGGCGTGAAGGACAGTCGAGTGATCGCGGCCTCCAAAGTGGCGGCCGATCTCCGGGAGAGAGAGGTTTGTGAGCATGCGGGTCAGGTACATCGCCGTGTGGCGGGGTTTGATCAGGGCCTTGTTTTTTTTCTTGGATTTGATCTCGGAAACCTTGGTGTTGTAAAAGGAGGCCACATTTCTCTGGATCTCCTCAACGGTGATGACCTTTTTTTTCTGCTCCAGGAAATTTTTCAACGCATCCTGAACCAGGTCGATACTGATGGTCTTGGTCTTGGCAAAGGCGGCAAAAGCGGTGACGCGCTGAAGGTAGCCTTCCAGCTCGCGAATGTTCGACCCTGTGTTCTCAGCCAGGAAAAGAGCAACCCCCTGGGGAAGCGTGATGCCGGAAAGGTCCGCTTTCTTTTCGAGGATGGCGATCTTCGTCTCGAGGTCCGGCGCCTGAATGTCGGCGATGAGCCCCCACTCGAAGCGGGAGCGCAGCCGCTCTTCAAGGTCCGGGATCTCCCTGGGAAACTTGTCGGACGATACGACGATCTGCTTGTGGGAATCGAAAAGGGAGTTGAATGTGTGGAAAAACTCCTCCTGTGTCCTTTCCTTTCCGGCGATGAACTGGATATCGTCTACCAGGAGGATGTCCATGTTCCGGTAGGTTTCCCTGAACTGGGGCATCCTGTCAAAGCGCAGGCTGTTTATCAGTTCGTTCATGAACTGTTCCGAAGAAAGGTAACACAGGCGAACCTTCGGGTTCTGATCCACGGCAAGGTGGCCGATGGCGTGCATGAGATGTGTTTTTCCGAGACCGACGCCTCCGTAGATGAAAAGTGGGTTATAGGAGCGCGCAGGCTGCTCCGCTACAGCCAGGGCGGCCGCGTGGGCGAACTGGTTGCTGCTGCCGACCACGAAGGTGTCAAAGGTGTATTTGGGGTTGAGGGCGAAGGGGCTGGTCGTCTGCGGCAGTCCGGAGGCCGGGCTGGATGCCGGGGGATGGGGGACCTTGTCAGGGGGACCTGGAACAGGCAGCTCCTGGGATTTGGCAAGAGATTCGTTGACCCGGATGCGAACGGAAAGGTCCTGACCGGTGATGGCCTTGGCCGTGCTGACGAGCGTGGAGATGTAGTTGTCCTCGATCCAGTCCCTTATGAAGGCGTGAGGAGCCTCCAGGAGAAGCCCCTTTTCATCGAGACCGGCCGGAGTCAGATTGCCGAACCAGGAGTTGAAAATCTGGGGGTTAACTTCTTCCTCGAGGGAGGCCAGAATATTTTTCCAGAGCTGCTTTGCCTTCATTTTGTCTTAATTTCCGGTATCTTGGAGCGCCACAACCTGTTGTTTGCGGGTAGGGATTTACACACAGGCTTTTCCACAGGTGTGGAAAAGCCTTTTTATCATTAAAAAACAAATACTTACAGAGCTAAACTGCAACAGTTTTAATCCGGATTTGCCTGTGCTGTAGATTTGTGGAAACAACTCAGGAAAGTGTCGGCAAAACGGAAACTTAACCAAAGCTTTCTGACGTGGAGAGGCTGCTCTCCCATGTATCCTGTACGGTTCCGTTCGCCGGCTGAAATCCGGCCCTTTCGACGGGTTGTTCCCCCCCCTGAAGGGATAAGGATAAGGTTGTGATATATCAGAAGCAAAAGGGAGGTGGCAAGGATAAAAAGGTTAAAGGGTCGGGTCCCGGCCAAAAAGGGAAGGAAACTCCATCCAGCAACAGGAGGCGTCCCGGGAGGTCTGTTTTCCATCCCGGTTCCTTTAACCTTGTGCCTTGCAACTAGTTCTGTTATATAGGCACGTTCTACATTTTTTCGCCTGAGCTGGCGCCTGAAAACCGAGGGCGCCATTGATCGTGAAGCTGTCCGGCCAGCTCGACCCTCCCAGGGGAAAGAAACAGAGGGCCGGACCGGTCCATGAAAAGGAAATCTGTTCCCCGGGATCGCCTCCGGGGAATTGGAATCAGGAGGAATGATCTTGAAAAGGACTTTTCAACCAAGCAACATCTCCAGAAAAAGAACCCACGGTTTCAGGATCCGCATGCGAACCAAGAGCGGAAGGCTGGTACTGAAGAGAAGGCGCGCCAAGGGCAGAAAGAGGCTGGCCGTCTGATCGAAAATCGCCAAGCCCAGACCTTTCCCCGCTCGATGCGTGTCCGCAAGCGAGGGGATTTCAGGAAAGTCCAGCGCTCAGGACGCAAAACGGGGGGGCGCTATCTCATCCTTCTCTCCATGGACAACAACCTGCCCGCCTCCCGGTTCGGGATTACAGTCTCACGGAAAACAGGAAACGCCGTAACCCGGAACAGGATCAAAAGGCGCATCAGGGAGCTACAGAGGCTTAACCGCGGCAGCACCCTGGCCGGCAAGGATATCGTGGTCATCGCGACCAGGCAGGCGTCCGATGCCTCTTTCCAGGAGATGGAGGCGGAGTACAGGGATCTATTGAGGAAATCAGGCCTGAAAAAGGAATCCCGAGGCAGATGAAGATACTCGTGCTTGCGCCCATAAGGCTCTACCGCAGCTGGATCTCGCCGACCCTGCCGGGGGCCTGCAGATTTGAACCCACCTGCTCCTCTTATGCAGAGCAGGCGGTGGAAGCCCATGGCGCCTGGAAGGGAACCCTCCTCGCCGCCTGGCGCCTCCTGCGCTGCCACCCTTTCCACCCGGGAGGTTACGATCCGGTGCCGGGTGCGAAAGACAATCCCAGATTTCAAATTCCAGATTCCAAAGGGACGGAGGACCATCTGGATCTAAAGCTGAGAATCTGAATTAACACATTAGAGGAAAGACCATAATGGATGACCAGGGAAAAAGGCTGTTAATCGCGCTTATCATATCTTTCGCCTTTCTGTTCGTGTATCAGCGCTATATGCTTCCGCCCGCACCCGTGGCGGTAGAGGAGGCGACGGAAAAGACCACGCCTGCGCCCACCGAGGAGATCTCGCCCGCTCCGGAGGTTGGGGCCGCGCCCCTGGAACCTCTTGAACCCCTTGCCGCCGAGATGGAGAGGACTGTCACCATCTCGACGCCCCTCTACCAGGTCCGGCTCACAAACCGGGGCGCCGCCGTAAGCAGCTTCACGCTCCTCCGTTACAGGCAGGAACTGAAAGACCTGGAATCCCAGGTGGAGATGGTGCGTGTTGTACAAGAGGGGGGAGACTTTCCCCTGGCAGCCGAATTCATCGGAGCAGGGGGACCCCTTGGTTTTTCCCAGGCCCTCTTCCAGGTCGAGGGGTCTGACCTTTCCCTCGCGGAGGGGCAGAGCGGGGAGGTCGTCTTCAGGTATCGAACTGCGGAAGGTCTTGAGATGGCCAAGACCCTGACCTTTTTTGCCGATACGTACAAGATCGATTGCTCTGTCGCGCTGCACAACCGTTCCGACCAGCTGTTGAGAGGGCGGACCACGCTGCAGTGGGCCCCGGGCCTGGAGCCGCCCGAGGGAGGCAGCAAGGGATCCATGTTCAGCGCCTCGCGGTACGGTTACCAGGGCGCCATGTTCCATGCGGGGAACGGCAGGCCCGATAAGATCAAGGCCAACAAGCTGGAAGGACCGGTGGAGTTCGAGGGACCCTTTGCCTGGATCGCCTCGGAGGACATGTACTTTGTGGCCGCCCTCATGCCTTCTGAGGAAACGACCGGTGCGCTGGCTCGCAAAGGATCGGATGGAAGGGTGGAGGTCGGGGTCTTTTCACAGGTACAGCTGGCTCCGGGCTCGACGGCCTTTCTGGACGCGGCAGCCTACGTTGGACCCAAGGAAATGGCCGCTTTAAAAGCGGTTTCCCAATCCCTCGTCAAGACGATCGAACTGGGGATCTTCGGTTTTATCGCCAAGCCCCTTCTCGACATGCTCAACTTTTTCTACCGTTATGTTGGAAACTACGGCCTTGCCATTATAATCCTGAGTGCTTTGATCAAGATTGTCTTCATACCTTTTTCCACCATAAGCCACCGGTCCATGAAGAAGATGTCCAGGCTCCAGCCCCAGATCAACGCGCTGCGCGACAGGTACAAGAAGGACAGGGACAAGCTCAACCAGGAGATCATGAAGCTGTACCAGGAGAACAAGGTCAACCCCGCCAGCGGGTGCCTCCCCATACTGGTGCAGATCCCTGTCTTCTTTGCCCTGTATCGGGCCCTCCTGGGTGCTATCGAACTCAGGCATGCCCCCTTCTATTTCTGGATAGCCGACCTTTCGGCCAAGGATCCTTTTTACATAACACCTATCTTCATGGGCGCCACAATGGTCCTGCAGCAGAAGATGACGCCAGTCACGGGAGACCCCAGGCAGGCTCAGCTCATGATGTTCATGCCCATCGTCTTCACCGCTCTGTTCTTGAGCTTTCCCTCCGGCCTGGTCGTCTACTGGACCGTCAACAACGTGCTTACCATCGGACACCAGTACTGGATGAACAAGCGCTTGAAATTGGAGGAGGCGGCAAAAGTGGAAGTCGAGGAGCCCGGAAAGGGGAAGAAGGGCAAGAGAAAGAAGTAAAGACACGCAGACGCGGTGACGCGGAGAAACGGAGAGAAAAGGATTGATCCGGTGTCCCCCCTTCTCCGGCCCGGATCGGGAGAGCGGGTGAGAATGAGAAAACACAGCCCAAAATCCCGTTGAAGAGTTTGACCTGTTTCGTTGAGCCTGAAAGAGCTT
>CP070698.1:1559607-1570983 GCA_020349685.1 bacterium | reverse complement strand
AGCTGGGGATCAGGAAGGAATCCTGATCGGCGGCACGCAGTACGAAGCATAAAGCCTGAAGACTAACTAACCACAGCGCGACCACCTTGCAGGTCGCTCCACAGGGTGACCAAGAGACTTAAATAATGAATCTAGATTCGAGAGTATAGATTCTAGAATCTGAATTTAACCCTGTGAAACCCTGTGTACCCTGTGGTTAATTGATCTTCTCTTGGATCTTGGATTTTTTTGAGATATGAGATCTGAGATTTGAGATCAAAGCGAGGATCTCTATTATGCCGAGCGATAAACCTTCCATCGAGAACGCCGTCCAATCCCTCCTCGAAGTGAACATGGGCCTTCAGGAGAACGAGCGGCTCCTTATCCTGGGCGATTCCGCCGGCGACGGAGGGGCGCTGGCCCGGGAGGTCGGGGAGGTGGCTGAAAAACTGCATCCGCAGACGCGGACTCTCATCTTCGACCCGGTGGGCGGCCACGGACAGGAGCCGCCGGAGGAGGTGTGGTCGGCTCTTCTGGGCAGCGGGACCGCAGAGAGGCTCCGAGCAGAGGGTCTGCTCTCCTCCCTCCTTGCCAAAGGAGGGGGTACGGAAATCATCGACCGGTCCGCCAGTGTCATCGAAGAGACAGGAGGTTTTCAGGCTGATGTGATCGTGGCCGTCACCCACTACTCCACCAGCCACACATCCTTCAGAAAGCTCCTTACCCAGATCTGCGGGGCGAGGTACGCCAGCATGCCTCTCTTCGAAAGGGATATGTTCTTCGGGTCCATGGATGTGGACTGGAAGGACCTGGCTATATCCACCAACGTTCTGGCGCGGACGCTCATCGGCGCGGATCGCTGTGAAATCAGTTCCGCCAACGGTACCAGACTTGTCCTGGGTGTGGCAGGCCGTCTGGTGATACCGGATGACGGTTTGTTAACGGAACGGGGGAAATTCGGCAACCTGCCCGCGGGAGAGGTCTTCCTTGCCCCGGTGGAAGGCACGGCGGAGGGTGTCCTGGTACTTGAATGGGGCCCCCAGGCCAGGTTTAAGAGTCCCATCCGGGCGGTCATCCAGAACGGAAGGGTTGTATCGGTCGAAGGTGAAGATTCCGGGGAAGTTGGCTGGCTGGAAGGGATCTTGTCGGCACATCCGGAAAACAGGAACATCGCCGAACTCGGTATCGGCACCAATCCTTCTGCAACGAGGCCCGATAATGTCCTGGAGTCGGAAAAGATCCTCGGAACGATCCATGTGGCTTTCGGCGACAACCACACCTTCGGAGGGGCTGTCAAAGCCCCCCTTCACCAGGATTTTGTTCTTTTCGAGGCCACTCTGGTCGCTGTGTGGGAGTGCGGTGGTGGCAGGAGGGTACTTCTTGATGAAGGGAAAAAAGGTTGGTAAAAGTGCAGCTGATAGCTCTTAATTGAAGCTATGGATAAGAGCTCCTGAAAAAAGAGATTTGAACCCTAGCGGTTTTAACAGGGATAAATGGGATACAGGGGATAAAAGGAAAAATCAATAGATTCCTTTTTTAGAGACGTTATTATGGTTCTGCCCATCCCTTCCATCCCCTTCATCCCTGCTGAAATGCATATTTTTAATTTTCAGGAGGTTCCCTGGTGAAAATTAAAAATCTCGAAGACGTTTTCAGGCACCTCCCCATCAAGGGAGAGGTCGCTTTTGCCAGCGTTAAGGGCAAGTTCCAGGAAAAGATCAAGAAGCAGCAGCTCAGGTACCTCAGAAATCACGTGGATGAACTCAAGCACGTTCTCGAGGAGGGGGAGGAGATCCTTCTCGCAGCGCACGGTTCATCACCTTTCACGGCAGTTGAGCAGCTCACTACAGGCCTCTGGATCTACCACATCAAGAGATGCATTCTCGTCCTGACGGACAGAAGGGTGCTTCACTTTCCGTCCAATTACAGGTTCAAACCCCGTGACTCGGTGGCCCAGGTCCGCTTCCAGGATATCGAGAGCTTCAAGGGAAAGCGCCGCATCACCTTCCGTTATAAGAACGGGATCAAGGAGGTGTTCTCCCAGATAAAGAACGGAAAGCGCCTCGTACAGATCCTGAAACAGCTGGTAACCACTGTCTCCACATCGTCCCAGCACGGAGGCAGGCAGCACCTGTGCCCCAGGTGTGTGGCGCCCCTGGTAAAGGACAGGTTTACCTGTCCGCGCTGCCGTTTTGAGTTCAGGGAGCCCGGAACCGCCCGGCTTTACTCCATCTTTTTGCCAGGTGGGGGATATTTCTACACAAGGCATCCCTGGATCGGCCTGGGCGACGCCATCACGGAGGTCCTTCTGATCTTTTTCACCTTCCTGTTTTTCCTGCAATATTTCATGTCCACCCAGAGGGACTCATCGACGCTTTATCTGGGGATGTTTTTCGGTGGGCTCCTCCTCTTGGAAAAGCTCGTCACCATCTACCACGCAAAGCATTTTATCAAGGAGTACATCCCCGTGGAGAAGAGGTACACCAGGATACCTCAGCCCAAACCGATCAAACGCACCGGGATCAAAACGCCAGGCCGTACATATGAGGAAGAAAGGGTGACCTTCTCCTGATCTTGAATTCTGACCTAAGTCCTGAGCCTGGGAATAACCTTGAGGCGGAACCTCCCAAGACCTATTTTTTCTGAACAGGGATGAAGGGGATGATAGATAGTAAAGTTTAAAACCTTTTCAGATGCACCGAAATCTGGCTCCTGATTCCTGACTTCTGTCTCCTGATTCAAATCACGATCAGCGGTTTCCCGTCCCTGATCACCCTTCCGACATCATTTTTTATGACCTTCAGATGTTTGGGCAGGCGGAACATGCCTGGAAGATATTCCGGATCGAGGAACTGCAGGCCCCTGTCGAAATTTTCCATCCGGAGGGCCATTTCCTCTACCGGGACGTCCAGGGGCAACCAGCGGTCGGAAGCGACCGTAAAACCCCAGTTGGAGGCGAAAGAGGGGATGAAGACGAGGTAGGGAGCCACCTTTGCAAACACCCGCTCCATGGTCAGGGTGACCGAATGGAAGGGCTTGGCGTAGACGAACGACGGGCACCCTGACTGTGTCACCACCAGACCTCCGGGATTGAGCCGTTCGCGGCACAGGGCGTAAAATTCCTCTGTAAAGAGCATGTAGGAAGGCCCCTCGTCCACCGGTTCGGAAAGGTCCAGGATAATGACGTCGTATCGCTTCTCCTCCCTTTCCAGGATCGCCCGGGCATCCTCGTGAAGGAGCCTCGTCCGGGGATCGTCAAATGCCCCCTGATGCCATGAGGGGAGGTATTCCCTGCAGATCCTGACCACCTCCTCGTCCAGATCGACCATGACGGCCTCCTGCACGCTTTTATAGCGAAGAACCTCGCGCAGGGTGGCGCCCTCTCCTCCCCCCGCTATGTAGACCGACCTCGGCTGGGGGTGGCTGAGCATGGCCGGATGGACGAGGGCTTCATGGTAGATAAATTCATCCACCTGAGTGGATTGCACCTTTCCATCGAGGAGGAGAACCTGTCCATAGGTCTGGGATTGGACCAGCCTGACCTCCTGGAAAGGGGATTGAAAACGGGCGATCTCCCTTTCATAGCGCAGAAAAAAGCCGCTGTCGCCGGTAAGGTTGTCCAGGATGAGGTTGTCACTGTTCATTGCTGCCTCCTTGATCGAAAATCGGAAAATATTACGCAACAGATTAGCAAAGTGAGGTTAAAAGGCATAGGGGCACGCTAAAGAAGTGTCTAGTGTCTGGTCCTAGTGTCTAGCAAGAGAGCGGCAACAGCTTTTTGCTGGAACCAGAACCAGAACTGGAAACTGTTTTTTCACCCTTGACATAAAATTTCACAGGTGTATATTTTACCGACTGATTAGTCAGTCGGTCAGTGTGAGCCAGAAGGTTCAATCAGAGAAAGGCAGTCTTCCATGACCAAAAAAGAGGCCATACTGCAGGCGGCCACCCAACTCTTTGCATCCAAGGGATACAAGGGCGTCGCTGTTTCGGAGATAGCGGCCAGGGCCATTGTCGCGCAAGGTACCGTATTCCACCACTTCAAGAGCAAGGAAAACCTCCTCATTTCCATATGCGACGAGCTTGTCCGGTCCTACATCAGCGGCATCAAGGAAGCAGCCCGCGGACCGGGATCCGGCTGGGACGCTCTGGAAAGGGTTCTTCAATTCAACCAGGATTTTAAAAAGGAACATCAGGATGCCATTACCGTGGTTTTCAGGGAGACGAGGGACTTGTCCCGAATAGAAGGCGAGATCCAGGAGCACTTCTGCGGTCTCCTGAACCAGGTCATAGAGGTGAAGTCCCAGTGCATCGAGAAGGGCAAGCAAGATGGCAGTATCCGCCCGGTTCCCGCCCAGGTAACGGCGTTTCTGGTCCACTTCCTCCTTGTCGGAAAATTCCACATCGAAACGGAAGGTCTCCTAGAAGTGCCCGACCTGGACGCCGAACTTGTGGAGTTCTGCCGGAGGAGCCTTGCTGCCGATGAAACGTCCGAAGCAGCATGTCACGAGCATTCTGGAGGTTGATCGAATGGTTTTTACAATAGGAAACCGGATTGACAGATGTTCTCATGGTTCAATGATCCTGTTCCTCATGTACCTGTGCATGACCGTCCTGACCCCTTCCGGTTCTCACGCGTCGGAGGTTCTCGACCTCTCTCTCCATCAGGCTTATGAGAAGGCACTCGAGTCCAATCACGATATCCGGAGCGCCGCCGAAGAGGTTCAGCAGGGTGAATTGCTTCAAAAACAGGCGGTTACGGTCCTCTTTCCGCAGTTGACCGCCAACGCGGGGTACTCGGATATCACCTACCAGGACGGCACCCGGAGCGATGGTAGCAGCTGGGGGTTCAAGCTCGACCAGACACTCTATAACGGCGGCAGGGTCTGGGTGGCCAGGCGTGGTGCCCGATACACCCTCAACGCGGCCCGGTGGGGCCTCGAGTTCGCCCGTCAGAGCGTTCTCATGGACCTTATCGCGAGATCCAATGAGCTTCTCACCGCGGAAGACCTTCTCAAAGTGAGCAAAAAGAGGGTGGAGCGGGTCACGGAGCAGCTGCGTCAGGCCCAGGCGCGGGTGGACCTTGGGGACATGCCGCGCAACAGCGTCCTGGCTGCACAGGTGGCTCTCTCCTCCGTTCAGCTGGAGCAGGTGGAGGCTGAAAAGACGGTGGCTCTAGCCAGAAAAAGGCTCTCCAATCTCATCGGAACGGCTGCGAACCTTCGTGTAGAGGTGCCGGAGGTCGTTAACCTGTATGAGGACCTGCCTCTTGAGAACCTCATCGAAAAGGCGATCAAGGACCGCCCTGATCTGGCCCAAGGCCGCGAACTGATCAGGATCTCCGAAGAACAGGCCGAGTTGACACGCAGAAACGGCCACCCGGATGTGGATATCACCGGATCCTTCACCCAGTATTCGGATGATGACCTTTTCGCTCCGGAGACCCAGATCGGCATAAACTTCTCATGGCCTTTCTTTCAGGGAGGCCTCGTTCGGCTGCAGACCAGGGAATCTCTTTCCAGGGTCCGCCAGTCGGAGGAATTGTACGGGAGTCAATTGGACGCGGTCACCCTCAAGGTAGAGGAGGCCTGGCTGACGGTCAGAACCCGCAAGGCGCAGGAACAGCTTGTGGCGGACAACCTGCTCACCGCAATTGAGAACCACAGGCTGGCCAAAACCAGGTTCGATCTGGGGGCGGCCAGCAGCCTCGAAGTTCTCGATGCCGAGGAAGATCTCGCCGAGGCCGAGAACCTTGAGGTCAATTATAAATACGATACGAGGACGGCCAGGGCCGCCCTCCTGTATTCCATTGGAGTCCTCGATCTGAACGCCTTTGGACCGGGGAAGTGAACGGAAAGGTCAGTCCGATGATCAAAGGTAAACGAAAGTCAATCCTGATAGCAGTCCTTGTCCTGGTTGTTGTTCTGGTTGTTGCCGGCATCGTTTTACGAAACGGTTCTGAAAATCAGGTGGCAACCGAGCCCCAGACCCTGGAGGAACAGGCGGTCGAGGAGGAAAAGAAAGCGGTGAACGTGGCTGTTCAGATCCTCGAGCCGCAGGACGTGGAGGAGACCTTCACCCTGCCGGGAACTCTGGAAGCATGGGAGGAGATCACCCTTTCCCTGGAGCAGCCTGGACCCATCGTCTGGATCGGTCCCAGAGAAGGTGAGCGGCTCAGGGCCGGCGCCGAGATCCTCAGGATCGATAAGGAGGCTCTCCTGGCCCAGCATGCCCGCAATGAATCCGATTACAATATCCGGAAGAAGCAGATGGAAAGGGCCGATTCCCTTCTCAAGGAACAGCTCATCAGTGAAAGGGAAAGGGACGAGGTCTACCAGGCGTTCCAGTCGGCCAACACAAGCCTGACCGAGACCAGGATCGCTCTCGAAAAAAGCACCCTTGTCAGCCCCATTAACGGTATTTTGGACAGGCTTCATGTCGATCGCGGCGAATATGGAAACGCCGGAACTCCTGCGGCGGTGATCGTCAGGATCGACAAACTGAAGGTTCTGGTCGATGTGCCTGAGAAGGACGTGCCTTTCACAAAGACGGGTCAGAGTGTCGTCGTGCTCCCGGCCGATGTCAACGGTGGCGGGGAAATAGGGCGTCCCGGCAGGATCATCCATGTCAGCTACCTGGCCAATGAAACGACCCGCACTTACCGGTCCAAGGTCCAGATCGACAACCGCGACGGGTTTCTGAGGCCCGGCATGATCGTCCGGGTCCGTTTTGTGCGCCGGGTCATAAAGAATGCCATGGTTGTGCCTCTTTATGCCGTCATCGACAGGGACGGACAGAAATACGTTTTCGTGGTCGAGCACGATTCAGCGGTGAGACGCCAGGTACGTCTGGGTCCCATAATCAACGGGAAGGTGGTTGTCTACGGAGGCATCCAGGAGGGCGAGCATCTCGTGATCAAGGGACAGCAGCTGGTCGCTGACGGGGGCCCCGTCAAGGTGGTGGAAGACTCAAAACCGGCCAAGGGAGAGGGATCGGAAAATGCTACTTACTGACGCAGCCATATCGCGAAGAAGCACTGTCTTCGCATTCATGATCATCATCTTCATTGCCGGACTGTTCTCCTACGTGACCCTTCCAAGGGAATCGGAACCCGACATCACCATCCCCATCATCATGGTCCAGACAACATACGAGGGGGCGGCATCGGAAGATGTGGAGAACCTCATTACCCTGCCGCTGGAGCGGAAGCTCAGGTCCGTAAAAAATGTCAGCGAGGTCCGCTCCATAAGCACCGAAGGCGCCTCCATGATCGAGGTCGAGTTCGAAGCGGACGTGATCATCGACGATGCCCTCCAGAGGGTGCGCGACAAGGTGGATGAGGCCAAGGGGGATCTCCCCGGGGATCTTGAAAACGACCCGGTCGTCCTGGAGATCAACATATCCGAATTCCCCATCCTGATGGTCGCCATATCGGGACAGGTGAGCGAGCAGGTCCTCAAAAAGGTGGCGGAGGAGCTCGAAGACCGCATCGAGCAGTTTCCCGGTGTCCTTGAAGTCGATGTCATCGGGGCCAGGGAAAGGGAGATCCGGGTGGAGTTCGACCCGGTCCGCATGGCCGCGTACAAACTCAGCTTCACGGAGATCCTCTCCCTCGTCCAGCGCGAGAACGTCAACGTTCCCGGGGGCAGCATCGACCTCGGCCAGGGCAAGTATATGCTCCGCATTCCCGGCGAGTTTACCGATCCTTCGGACATCGACAATCTGGTCCTCGTAGCGCGCGAAGGCCGCCCTATCTACCTCAAGGATGTGGCCACCATCAGGGACACTTTCGAGGATCCCATAAGCCACGCGCGGATGAACGATCAGACCAGCATATCGCTTTCAGTCAAAAAGCGCACAGGTGAGAATATCATCCGCGTCGCCGATCAGGTCTTTGCCATGCTCGAAGGGGCCAGAGCCAGCCTTCCGCACTCAGTGGGGTTTACGGTCACCCTGGATAAATCCAAGGACATCAGGCTGATGGTGGCCGAGCTTGAAAACAGCATCCTGACGGGGCTGGTGCTCGTGCTTACCGTGCTGTTCCTGTTCCTGGGGGTCAGGAGCGCGCTTTTCGTCGCCCTCGCCATTCCCTTTTCCATGCTTATCTCCTTCGTCGTGCTCCAGATCATGGGCATCACCCTTAACATGGTGGTCCTCTTTTCCCTCATCATCGCCCTGGGCATGCTTGTGGATAACGCCATCGTCATCGTGGAGAACACGTACCGCCACCTGGAGGAGGGCAAGAGCAAGGTTGAAGCTGCGAAGGTAGCTGCCGCCGAGGTGGGATGGCCCATTATCGCTTCCACGGTGACGACCCTTTGCGCCTTCGGTCCCCTGCTCTTCTGGCCCGATATCATGGGAGAGTTCATGGCGTTCCTGCCCATGACCCTCATTATCGTTCTTTCGGCATCCCTCTTTGTCGCCCTTGTCATCAACCCGGTGGTGTGTTCCAGCTATCTGAGCGCCTCCATGAAGAAAAAAGAAAGGGAAGAGGAAGAGGATCCTGTTCTTATCAGAGGATATCGATGGCTTCTGGCACGGGCGCTTCGATACCGCGCGCTGACGATCGGAACAGCAGTCTTTCTTCTCATAGCCAACTTCATCCTGTATTTCTTTGTCTTCGATCCCAGGGTTGAGCTCTTTCCGGATATCGATCCCAACCGGGCCGTTGTGGCCATTAAAGCCCCCCAGGGGACCAATCTGGAAACCACCGATGCCATTACGAGGGAAGTGGAATCCATCATTTTTACGGAGAGGGATCTCAGATACGTTACCGGTGAAGTCGGTGTGGGGTCGGGCTGGGGCAGCGCCCCTGAATCGAGGCGCGCCTCCGTATCCATGGAGTTCGTGGACAGGGAGGAGCGCAAGGAGAGTTCGCGTGCCGTTCTCGACAGGATCCGGGCAGCGCTGGTCAACATTACCGGGGCCGACATCAACGTTGAAAAGGAACGCATGGGGCCGCCCGTGGAAGCTCCCGTCGTTGTCAAGGTTATCGGTGAGGACGTGGACATCCTCGAGGAAATCGTCGAATTGGTCAAAAAACGCATTGTCGGTATCGAAGGACTTGTCGATGTCGAGGATGACCTGTCCCGCGCCAAGCCGGAGATCGCCTTTCATGTGGACCGTGAAAAGGCCACCCTCCTGGGCCTTTCCACCATCGAGATCTCCAACACCATAAAGGCCGCGGTAAATGGCTGGAAAATAGGCGACTATCGAGAGGGGGAGGATGAGTATGACATCATAGCCCGGCTTCCCGAGCGAAACCGTCAAACTTTGTCCCAGCTCGAAAGCCTTCTTATCCCCACGGCCGTTGGAGACCCGGTGCCTCTGTCGTCCGTCGCCACTTTGGAGATGAGGACCGGTTTCGGTACGATCCGGCATCTCGACCAGTCGAGGATCATCCGCATCTACGGAAACAATTCGAGCAGAAGTTCCCTGGAGATCGTTGAGGACATCCAGGGGGAGCTTGCGGACTTTCAGCTGCCTGCCGGCTACTCCATTGTCTACGGCGGTGATTACGAGGAGCAGGTCCAGTCATCGGCGTTCCTGAGCAAGGCTTTTATTGTAGCTGTCTTTCTCATCTTCATGATCCTGCTGACCCAGTTCAATTCCCTGGCCCAGTCGCTCATCGTCATCTCCTCCGTCATCCTGTCGCTCATGGGCGTGTTCTTCGGCCTCATGGTCACCGGCATGCCCTTCGGGGTCATCATGACCGGTATCGGCGTGATCTCCCTGGCAGGAGTCGTGGTGAACAACGCCATCGTTCTCATCGATTACATCAACCTGCTGCGCAAGCGGGGTATGGAACTTACCGATGCACTGGTCACCGCGGGGACGGTGCGTTTCAGGCCGGTCATGCTCACTGCTATAACCACCATACTCGGGCTTTTGCCCATGGCTGTGGGTCTGAGCTTCGATTTCAGAAATTTCCGGATCCAGATGGGGGGTGAATCGGCCGATTGGTGGGGTCCCATGGCCGTGGCCATCATCTTCGGGCTGGCGGTGGCCACTCTTCTGACCCTGATCGTGGTACCGGTTCTGTACTCTTTGAGCGAACGAGTCTCCATGCGCGCCAGGAGAGAGAAAAGGGCTGTTTCGGAAAGCTCCGAGCCTGTCAAGGGAGTGTGAAGGTCTGGTATACTGGACGCGGAGACACCCGGAAGGGGAGACTCGGAGAGAGTTTCTTATCTCCGCGTCGCTCAGTCACCGCGTTACCGAAGGGCGGATCCTCGATCCGTTCACGGTTGGAAACGCCGACAGACTCTCCAGGCGAGGCACGATAATTTGGAAGCCCGATCCTTAAACCTTCCTAATGTTTTAATGATTCTCCTGCTTGGCGCAGGCCTTGTCCCTTCTCCGCTCCTTGCTCAGTGGCCGGCCTGGCCGGAAAAGCTGGTTGTGGATTTCACCAACGCTGAGTCGAGGAGTATCTCGCTGAGGCTCGGTTCCGCCGACGGGATAACGGCAGACATGAACTTTGCCGTGATCGACTCTTCCGGCCGGCAGATCGCCGAGTTCTATCCCCATGAGATCCTGAACGACAGGTTCTGGTCCGGTCCCCTGGATCGAGAGAGTTTCACCAGGGTGGCAATCGGAAGCGTGGTGACCAGGATCGAGCTGGATCGGGAAGGAGCCCTGCGGCTGAGGGAAGAGTTCCGCGAGCGCATTGTGCTTCTCAGGGAGGAGAGGCGCAGGATGAGGCTGAAGCTTCTCTCAGAGGAGGAAATGGAACTCCAAGAGGGGCTCAACGAGCTCAAGGTCCAGTCCTTCCGTCTGGAGAAGGATCTCAGATCCCTGGAGGAAAAGCTCAAAAGGGAAAGGAGTTTGATCAAGAGGGATGTGGATGATCTTCAGGAGCAGATCGGTGAATCGAGGGACAAGCGGTCTGATCTCCTTTCGGACAGGGAAGACCTCTTAGACACAAGAGATAAATTGCTGCGGAGGAGCGATCCGCCCCAGGACAGAATTAGCGAGCTGAACGCCCAGATCACCGAGATCGATCGCGCCATCACCCATTACAACGTGGAGATTGACGACCTGCGTTATGAGATAAGGGATCTCGGGGAGCCATCCAGGGCCCTGGAAGATGAGATCCGAAAAGTCAAGGACAAGCAGCGGGATCTTGACAGGGAGAAAAGGGAACTGGAGCGTGAACTGGAACGGACCGCCGCTGAAATGAGGCAATTGGAAAGACAATAAAACTAGAGTCTAGTGTCTAGAGTCTAGAGTCTAGAGTATAGAGTCTAGAATCTGGTTAACAGAACTGCCCTACCAAAAGAAAGATCAGCATAGCTCACCCCGGATCAACCAGACACCGGACACTAAGAACCGGACGCTAGACACTAGACACTAGACACTGCCACTACCCCATCAGCGGTGACATCTTAAACACACATC
>CP070698.1:1550114-1559507 GCA_020349685.1 bacterium | reverse complement strand
CCCCTCACCATCCAGGAGGCCCTTCTGGAGATGAGAAGGTGCGCAGGCACCCAGTTCGACCCGGACGTGGTGGAAGTCCTGACGAGGGTGGTCAACGCCATGACGAACCTGGATGGAGTGGCCATGGTTCAATGATGGAAAGTACTCAGTACCCAGTACCTAGTACTAAGTAAAGGACGCAGGACGCAGCACGCAGGACGCAGTAAAACACCCGGCCGCTTGATGCGGCCTATTTTTTTTGCTGAAAAAGCGATGATGGCAATTGAACGCAGAGGATACAGAGGGAAATAACAAACTGTTAATTCTACGTGCCGCCTGCTGCGTGCTGTGTCCTGCGTGCTGCGTTCTCGGCCTCAGGCTAGAGGAAGTGTAAAATGGAAAGTAGTGCCTTGGCCGAGAACGCTTTCCGCCCAGATCCTCCCCTCGTGAGCTTTGACGATCCTCAAACAGATGGCCAGGCCCAGGCCCGTCCCCTCCTCCTTGCCGGGTTCGCCCACCTGGGCGAACTCTTCAAAGATGCGCGGCAGATCCTCTTCGCTGATGCCGATACCCGTATCCGCCACGCTTATCTGAAAAAAGGAGTGACCCTTCCCGGCTCCGCGCTTGGCCGAGACGGAGATGCGGCCACCCTGGGGCGTGAATTTGATGGCGTTGCTAACGAGGTTGACCAGGACCTGGGTGATCCTGTCCTCGTCAAAGCGGGCGGGAAGCTCCATGTTCTCTTCCCGTATATCGAGGGTGAGTTTTTTCTTCTGAAGGAGGGGTATCATCTGTCCCGCCACCTTCTGCACGACGTGGATCACGGGCATTTCCATGAGCTCCATGGGCATGCGGCCCGCCTCGATCCTGTTGAGATCGAGCATGTCGCTGATGAGCGCCTCCATCCTGTGGCAGCTCGACAGGGTCTCGCTCACGATGCCTTTCTGTGCATCGTTGAGCTCGCCGGCAAACCCGTCCTGCAGGCTGTCAAGGTATCCCCCGACTACCGAGAGAGGCGTCTTCAGTTCGTGGGTGGCGATACCGAGGAAGTTTGACTTGAGCTTGTCCAGCTCCAGAAGTTTCTCGTTGGCGGCCTTCAGGCTCTCATTGATCCTGGTCAGCTCCACGTTGGCCGCGTTGAGAGCTACCGTCCGCTCACCGACCATGTCTTCAAGGTGTTTTTGATATCTTTCCACCTCCTGCCGGTATTGGCGAAGGTCCTCGATCATCTTGTTGAAACTGAGGGAAAGGGTCCCCACCTCATCACTTCCCCTCACGGGTACAGGCTTGGGCAGTTTGCCCAGACCAAGATCCTTTATCCCCGATGTCAGATCTGTCAGCGGTTCCGTAAGGCGGTTGACGGCGGCAATGAGGGCCAGAAGTCCGAAGATGTAGACAATGAAAGCGTTAAAGGCGATGAGCCGCGTAATCTTGGCAACGATGGAGGAAACATCTGTGATATCAAATCCGAGAAGGATGATATATTTCTGCCGTCCCTGCGCCATGACGGTGCTCCTGTAAACTTCCAGGACGGTATCGGAAACGTGGTATCTGACCTCGTCTGGTTGAAGATCGTAGAGCTCTCCCA
The DNA here is from genome assembly GCA_020349685.1 of bacterium. Taxonomy (GTDB): domain Bacteria; phylum BMS3Abin14; class BMS3Abin14; order BMS3Abin14; family BMS3Abin14; genus JALHUC01. The sequence goes on along the minus strand of CP070698.1, from coordinate 1,557,940 downwards.
GAGGCAGAGACCGTATGACCTCGTCTTCGGATCTGGAGCTGGCCTGACTGATCACCCTGCCGTTCACATCAAAGACGCTCGCGTAAATGACGCTGGGATCCTGGCTGATACGGTATACGATATCAGACACGGCTGATTTCGGATCCGTGTATGACAGGGCGGAGGCCAGATCTGTGCCTACGAACCTCGCAACCGAAGAGGCTCGGCGCTGGACCTCGGCCAGAATAAATTTACGCGCCTGGCTGACAATGGACAAACCGATAAGAAACACCGCGGAAAGCAGTATTATGAGGAGGCCTGTAATGGCCTTTCGCCTGATACTGGTGAGTATCCACCGAACGGGATTGAACATGCTATTTAGCGAGCGGCCCCGGGTCCCTCAAAGGATGGTCTTTCATCGAAGATGGCGGAGAACCTTATCCACGACCTCAACGGCCTTGAAAGGCTTGGTGATATATTCTACAGCACCCAGGTCCTTTGCCTTTTGCATATCTTCCCGCGACTTGCGGGCAGTGAGCATGATGACCGGAATGTTCGTGGTCGCGGGCTGCTCCTTGAGTTTTTCCAACACCTCAAACCCGTCCATCTGCGGCATCATGATGTCGAGGAGGATGAGGCTTGGGAGTATGGAGCTGGCTTTTTCCAAAGCCTCGGCGCCGTTGTAGGCGATCTGAACGCTCAGGCCCTTGGACAGAAAGAGAAACTGGAGCATCTGAGTCAAAGATGCCTTGTCTTCAACGACAAGAACTGTTTTGGCCTCTGCACTCATTTACGAACCTCCGGAAGATGTCGTTGCCCTGTCGGGCCTTGATAGATCCCCTTTTCGAAGCCTGCCATTCTGGCGATGTGACCTTTTCTTGAACTCCCCCAGGGAGACGGGTCGGCCTGCCGCTCGGTCCTCAGCATGCGCGGGACCGGTTGGGGCCAGATGCAGATACCATCAACCTTGTGAAGTTATAGCACAAAACATTCCCCTGATGAAAGGAGAGAGCATGCCAGTATTGCGGCAAGGTAAGGTTTGCTATAAAGTAACCCAGCCATGCAGAGAGACAGGAGCGAACAAACCAAACCGCTCAGGGCTTCGCCTGGTGGTAAGGAAAGCTGGTTCATCGGCTGGATCAACACCCTTCGGTTTCAGGTCTTGGGGCTCGTCATCGCGAGCGTTCTCATCCCTTCCTTTCTGGGGGGATGGTTCGCAAGCACTCGGATCGACGATCTCCTCAGAAACCAGGTCTACAGTGAGATCGAAACCAGGACCCAGAGACTTTCCGAAAAAATCGAGGAATGGTTGAACACCAGATCCCGTGAAGTCCAGGCTTTCACCGTTTCCTACCTCCTGAACGATGACCTGAAAAAACTCCAGGGCGACATCTCCGCTGGGGAAAAGGATCTGTCCAGAAGGAACATCCACAGCTACCTCTCCTATCTGCTGGAAGGCAATGAATTCTTTTCAGGTATAACCATTCTCAATTCTGGCATGTCGCCCCTTATCGCCCAGCCCCTGGAAGACCGGCAGGCGCTGGAGGGCGCTATGAAGGCCCCCCCGAAAGACCAGTTCATCATGGAGATCCGGACTAACGGCAGCAGCAGGCTGCTGCTGGGACAGAGGATGGATCTGGGCAGGAACCTGCTGCCGAACTACTTCATCGCACTGATGGATATGAGGCACCTGCAGGAGAGGATCCTGGACCTCGCTCCATCAGGCTCCACCGTCTACATCCTTGATTCGGAAGGCAGCATCAAGGCTGCCAACGTGGCGGTAAGCGATTCCACCAAGGCTCCGGAAGGAGCTCTGGCCCTCCTCCGGGGAGAGGAGGTTCGGTCCATCTACAGGGGACTGCAGAACAATGAGGTCATCGCCACAAGCTCCTGGTTCGAATCTCTCGGCTGGGGTGTGATCCTGGAGACATCAAAGAGGGAGGCCTTAAAACCCCTGGTGGTTTTTCGCAGACAGATCATCCTGATGGCCGTGGCACTTGCGGGACTGTTCCTCATCCCGGCCCTTTTCCTGGCGAGGGCCCTGGTTCTGCCCCTGGAGGAATTGAGCAGGGTCTCGAGGCGCATTAGGGCCGGGAGACCCGGTCTTCAGGTCGAGAGAAGGATCGGGGGTGAGCTGGGAGAATTTATCTCCAGTTTCAACAGTATGTCCACCAGCCTTAAGGAAAGTCTGGATGAGATCACCGCCAAAAGCGAAGAGATGAGGGTGATGAGCATTACGGATCCCCTGACGGGCAGGTACAACCGGCGGTACGTTGAGGATTACCTTCGCCGCGAGCTTGAACTGGCCATAAGGACCGGGGAACCGCTGTCCATCCTCATGATCGACCTGGACCACTTCAAGGAATACAACGACACGTACGGGCACATAGCCGGTGACATTGCCTTAAAGCAACTCGGGGATATCCTGGTTGAGTCGGTCCGCAAGACGGACGTCGTTGGCCGCTTTGGCGGGGAGGAGTGGATCATCTGTCTCAGCCACACCAACAGGAAGGGCGGGGAAAAGATCGCTGAGAAACTGCGCAGGGCTGTGGAAAAGAACACGTTCCTGCTCAAAGGTCACGAAACCAGGATCACCGTCAGCATCGGGCTCGCCACAGCTCCTGAAGACGGGAAAAGCTACGCTGCCATTGTCGAAGCCGCCGACACGGCCATGTACCTGGCCAAGGCCTACGGCAGGAACCGCACCCAGGTTTTCACCGGACCTGTCTCTTCATGAGCCACCCGGTTTGACCGGAGGCGGTTTTGACCTTGATCCAGTCATTGTTCTTTTCCAGACCGGTAGCCGATGTTCCCTCTGCAAGGTTCGCTATCCTGGATGAAGCTGGTGATGGAGATTCGCGCAATACGGCGATCTTCACATTAACCCTGACAGCGCGCGGATCGGTTTTTTTCATGCCTTCATAGAGTCCTGGAATCAGGTCAAAAAGGTAAGCGGCGCCGCCGGGACTGCCCGCATCGAGGGCCTCTTTGCCCCTTTCCATGTAGGATCTCGCCAGTTCGAGCTGCTCCAGGGCCTCTCCTCCAAAAGCCTCTGCTTCCATCCTGTCAAAAATCACCCTTGCTTCGGCGAACATGGCTGCGGCCTCGGCATTGGAAGCCATCCCCTGGATCCGGTCCCGGATCCGCACGACCTCCCGGATGGCTTCCTCGCGCGCCTCCTGGGCCGACGCAAGGCGCCTTCCGAGGTATTCCCGCATGGTCATTTCCGCCTCCAGTTTGGCATTGAGACTCTCGACCTGCTGCTCGAGCTCTTTTTCCCGGGACTGCAAACGGGCGATCTCCCGGGCCTGCTTGAGCTCGGTATCCGGAGTGCCTTCCGCACCGTTCATTCCTGCGCCGCCGGACACACCTCCCATCGTCGCACAGCCAGCCGCAAGGAATGAGCTCAGAACCGCGAGGACGAGGAACAGCCGGAGAAGCTGCCGGCGGCAGCGGAAAATTACTATCAGGTCACCCGCCTTTCTCATTTATCGATCCTCTCAAGAAGTGATCCCTGCGCTTTCAGAAGGGATTCGGAATCCCTGCTTCTCAGAACGATCCTGACCTTGTGATCTACCGCTTCCATCTCCGGGTAGGAACCGATCTTGACCGACGGATATTGTGCCTGGACAATTTCAAGGCTCTCGGCCACCTCGGACTCCCTCAGCATGGTGTGGATCACAAGTGTGTGAAAGGCTTTTCCCGAGAGTTTTTCCCCGAGGACTCCGATCATGGATTGGACCAGGCTGGGGATGCCGGGGAGGACCAGAAGATTGCCGACGATAAATCCGGGTGCTGCCGTCCGTTCATTCGTCACAAGTTCAGCACCCTCCGGCACCCTGGCCAGTTCCAGAACCTTTTCCGGCAGTGGCCCGCCGATACGGCTTTCCAGAGCCCTTATCACCTCGGGAGCCTCAACGAGAGGCCTCCCGAAGATCCTGCAAACGACCTGCTTGGTCAGGTCATCGTGAGTGGCACCGATGCCTCCAGTTGAAACCACCCAATCGAAACGTTCCATCATCCATTTGAGGTGCTCGTACATGAACTGGGGATCATCCGGAAGGACGCAGGCATAGGACAGGTCCGCACCCAGCCGGAAAACCTCCCTGCTCACGATGTGGATGTTCTCGTCCACCACCTCTCCAAGGAGGACCTCATCCCCTATGATGGCAAGAGCGACAGAAGAAATCTTCATTTTATCCGATCTCGCATTATGAGCTTCAAGCTTCTAATTTCTAATTTCCAATTTCGATCTTCCAGATCCGGACATCAAATGCCACCGTTCACCGATCCCTCTTTCCCCGCCCAGCCCATGGATCAAATATATCTATTTTTACAAATTTGTCAAATTATTAATTTCTGACAACAAACTTGCTTGTTTCAGCCGACCCATCATGGACGGTTGGCGATCCCTTTTTCTATTACAATTAGATTATTAAAACCATTATATTTCCTCTCCCTTTTTGCCCCTTACTATAACATATCACCGATTCCTGGTCCCTTATCCCTGATTCCTGATCTCTTGTCCCTTATCCCTGTCTGCCTCTTTTCTTTCTCGTTTGACAGTCCCCGGGAATTGGGCTAACTTGGCGGAGCCCTGGCCGGTAAAATGAAGCGTCCGGCCTTTTACCCCCACAGAAACCCCATCCATGAAAGAGACTCGATACTCCGACGCCGGCGTTGATATCTCGGCCGCCAACGAAGCCAAAAAGCGGATCACTTCCGCCGTGAGGGCCACTCACGGCCCGCAGGTTCTCGGCGGGATCGGCGGTTTCGGCGGTCTCTTTGCAACGGATGATTTCCCTCCGGATCCCGTCCTCGTTTCCAGCATCGACGGTGTGGGCACGAAGCTGAAAATAGCTTTTCTCCTCGACAGGCACAACACCGTGGGAGAGGACATTGTCAACCACTGCGTCAACGACATCCTTGTCCAGGGTGCCCGTCCGCTATTCTTCCTGGACTATCTGGCGACCGGGAAGCTGGAACCCGGGATCGTGGAAAGTGTGGTGGAGGGAATAGCGCGGGCCTGCCGCCTGAATTCATGCGCCCTCCTCGGCGGCGAAACAGCCGAGATGCCGGGTTTTTACCAGCCCGGCGAATACGATCTGGCCGGTACCATCGTCGGTGTTGTCGGCCGTGAATCCATCCTTACAGGGGAAGCTGTCTCCCGTGGTGACGTGCTCCTGGGACTTGCCTCGTCCGGTCTTCATACAAACGGATATTCCCTTGCGAGAAAAGTGCTCCTGGAGATGAACCGGCTCCCCCTCGGGGAGGTCCACCCCGACCTCGGTTATCCTCTCGGTGAAGAACTCCTCAAACCTCACCGATCCTATGCTCCCTCCATTCTGCCCCTGGTCGAGAGAAAGGTGATCCGGGGCATGGTTCATCTCACGGGAGGGGGGTTCGGGGGCAACATTCCCAGGGTCGTTCCGGAACACTACAGCGCGGTCATCCACAGGCGGACCTGGGAGGTCCTGCCCATATTCGACCTCATCGCCCGCCTCGGCAATGTTCCTGAGGACGAAATGTACTCGACCTTCAATATGGGAATAGGGCTCATCGTCATCGTGTCCGAGGAGGATGCCGCCGCAGCCGAGGAGGAGCTCAGGGCGGCCGGTGAGACCGTGTACCGCATCGGACACGTCGAGGAGAGAGGGCCTGACAAGGATCCTGTTATTTTCACGGGGGATTAATAGACATGAAAAAGATCGCTGTTCTTGTCTCCGGTGGGGGCAGCAACCTGCAGTCCATCATCGATTCGGTAGAGTCCGGATATCTCCGGCTTAAGATCGCCGTCGTCGCCAGCAACAAGGAAGAGGCCTACGGGCTGACGAGGGCGAGGAACCACGGGATACCGACCGAGATCCTGAGACATGGCGATTACCCGACCAGGGAGGAGTTCGAGACAAAGCTCATTGAGACCCTGGACGGATACGGTGTCGACCTGGTCGCCCTGGCTGGGTTCATGCGGGTTTTAACCCCCCTTTTCGTGAACCATTACCACCAGAGGATCATGAATATCCATCCCGCGATCCTTCCCTCCTTTCCCGGTACCCACGGACAGAAGCAAGCTCTCGATTACGGTGTCCGTTTCTCGGGGTGCACAACCCATTTTGTCGACGAGGGGACCGATACGGGACCGATCATCCTGCAGGCCATCGTACCTGTTCTTCCCGATGACACAGAGGAATCCCTGGGATCGCGCATCCTCAAGGAAGAGCATCGCATTTACCCGGAATCCCTCAAGCTCTGGTCCGAGGGGAGGCTTCTTATCGATGGGAGGAAAGTCACGATCCTGCCCGGCGCGCGCACAAAGGATTAGGGCCCGGAGATGACCGCACCTTACCACCTGACTGCAATCGGCACCCGGTTTCCTCAGCTTGCCCTGGGTACTCTTCTTGCCAAGCGCGGCAGGAAGGTCCTCATTGTCGACACCTTAAGCTCCACAGCAGCCACGACCCCCGGATTGGAAGGCTACAGGTTCCGGAAGCGGCCCGTTCCCATGTGCGGGCTGGACAGCGGCGGGTTTTTGAGGATGTTCTTAGACGAGATCGGCATAGGACGTGTTCTCGTCAATGAAACATATCCGCTCAACGATGTCAGCTACCAGGTCGTCCTGCCCCGCCACAGGCTCAACATATATCCGGCAAGGGATCGGCTGCTGGCAGAAGTATCAAGGGAATTTCCAGACAGCCTGGACACCATAAGGGAACTTTACGAAGAGTGGGACACCATCGCCGGAAATTGGTACAGGGGCCAGGACAACCTGGATAATCTGGAGAGGGGCTGGTTCCAGACGGCGGGCATCTGGCAACGTCTGAGCGGTTTTTTCCACGCCAGGAAAATGGGGGACAGGATAAGATCCTTCGACCCCTCGAGTCCGGAGCAAGATTTCTTCTCCCTGCAGCACCAATTTCTGGGTGCTTTCCCTTCCACGGCTGACATTCCTCCCCTGCCGGGGGCTCTCATCCACAGTATCGGCAGGAGGGGAACTTACCAGGAAACAGCGGGGACCGGGGGATTGAACGCCCTCATGCTTCAGAGATTCAAGGAGTACGGAGGAGAACTGATCGAGGACGCCGGTGTTTCATCGGTCCTGGTCGACTCCAGGAACGGCCTTTCCCTTGATCTGTCGGATGGACAAAGGGTGCAAACGAGGGCCCTTTCGACCACAGCCGGGATCGCGGCAACCGTGGAGGGGCTCCTCCAGAAAACGACCTCCGCATTCTCCAGGGCTGTGCCTCAGCGATTCCCTGTAAGGTTTTACCTGGGCGTCGAGGAAAAGTTTATTCCGCTGGGCATGGAGGACAACCTGTTCTTCATGAGGGAGGACAGTGGAGGACCCCTGGGGATCAGGTCCCTGTATCTCGCCTTGAGCCCTTCCGGATCGGACATGGCTCCCGAGGGTAAAAGGTCCATCACTGTCACAACCCTTCTTTCCCGGGAGAACCTCGAAACACTGACCCCTGCGGTCGCGGAAGCTGCCCAGGAAGATCTGTTGCGTGCACTCGAAGCTGTGATACCCTTTCTAGATGAAGGGTTGACGGTTGCGGCAAGCGATCTCGCACCTGGAGAGGAGTATAAATTAACCAGGGCTCTGCCCTCCGGTGTGGCCGGGTGGAGCCCCGGCATCATCGGTCGAATGGCTGTAACGACAAAACTGAGGGGAAGGGCTGCCATCATAAACCCGACCCCATGGGAACTGGGGATCGAAGGTGAGGCTCTGGCTGCTCTGGCTGCGGCCGGCATCCTCAAAAAGGTGATCGGCGGCGAAAATTGACCGCCCTGCAAAAGGGAAACCGCAAGGTCTTCTGACCTGACCATGGATCGAAACCGGGGACGGACCT
>CP070698.1:1541036-1550014 GCA_020349685.1 bacterium | reverse complement strand
CTGGCCATGGCCGGCCTCCCTTGCAGTTCGTTGGACTAAGGGACGTCCCAGGTTATTCCTGAACACATTACTATGTATTTAACCATTTTTCCGGAAAAAGTGGCCGGGGAAAAGAATCCTGTCAGGGATATTGAGAGTGGATATACTCTGCTGGACCTGGACCTGGATCTGGACATAAGAAGTGTCTAGTGTCTGGTTCTAGTGTCTAGACACACATGAGATTTCAAGGTCTTTACTAGAACTAGACACCAGAACTAGACGCTAAATAATACTAGGATTCATCTCCCAGATATTCCCTGCATTTCCCGATATTGACCTCGTGCACGTGGCGGATGTCGGAAAGGGAGACGGCCACCGGCTCCGGGGGGGTGGTCTGGAGGGCTTCGTCGATCTTGCGCACGACCCACTCCTGTCCCTTGATGAGGAGCTTCAGGCGGTCTCCGGGACCCTCGAGAGCCATGACCTTCTGGGCGAAATCGCCCGCTTTCCCGCTGCCCCTGAGCCCCATCCCGAGAAGGGTGCGCCCCAGGACCCGGCAGCTCTCACGCTCGCCGTCCAGGATCAGGGCCATAAGGTCCTTCTGGGTCGAATCCGCGGCGGCGGCGAGGAGGGCTCTGGCGGCGAAAACGCCTGCCCGTTCGGCTTCCAGAAGAGTGACGATGCGGCTGTGGAGGGTGGGTTCGTTCACGTTTGTCTCCTTGAAGTGGGGAGAGGGAGGCCCCGAGGGCCTCCCTCTCCCTATGGAGAACCGCGGACCGTAACTTGGGGGAGGGGATGGCCCGCGGATCGGGGATTATGCTCAGTGTTCCCCTTTGTGCACAGTATGACCTTTTTGGGGGGAGGTTCCTTGACGCAGGTCAAATGAGGGGGGAATGCGGTGATGGAGAATGGAGAATGGAGAATGGAGAATAGGTGAGCGGAAACAATAAGCCTGTTACCTGGTACTCCGGTATATTAATTCTAAACAGTGGATCTACCGGAGTTCCCCGGCAGATCCACCGTGTGTATTTCCCTGGCAGATCCCTAGAGCGTATTCATGTCCACGTTGTCGAAATTCCTGCCGTAATACGCCATGTAGTTAACTTTTCGCTCCAGGGCTTTGATGATATACTTTGAGAAGTTGATCTTCGTAAATTTCTGAGCGCTCCCGACTCCTCCAGGGCTGAAAACGTTGATCTCCATGAGCTTGTCGCCCACGATGTCAAGGCCTACCAGGAACATCCCGTCCTGAACCAGCTTGGGGCGCACGATTTCGGCGATGCGCAGCATCTCATCGGTTACGACAGCTTCACGCAGTTTGCCTCCCGCATGGATGTTGGACCGCATGTCCTCGCCCGAGCGCACCCGTCTGAAGGCGCAGTATCTCCCTTTCACCTGCAGAGGGCGGCCGTTCATCACGAAAAGCCGGGTGTCCCCTTCCGTGGCTGCTGGAAGGTACTCCTGGGCGACGACGTACCCGTCCCTGCTCACGGCGTCGATCATCTGGTTGAGGTTGGGAAAATCCTCCTTGCGGACGAGGAAGACGCTTGCTCCACCCGAACCCATGACAGGTTTTAAAACGATGGCGCCCTCTTCCCTGGCGAAAGCCCTGATCTCCTCACGGTCGCGCGTGATGAGGGTCCGCGGCCGGACCTCCTCGGGGAACAGCTGAAAGTACATCTTGCTGGCGGCTTTGGCCAAGCCGTTGGGATCGTTTACAACGATCACCCCTTGCCTCATGACGATGCGGCCAAATTCGATGGCGATGCCGGTGGCCCAGGACCTGGTGCCCACGTCATCCGAAGGGACGTTTCTGAGCATCAGGACATCGAGCTCGTCCAGTGTGATGCGCTCACGCACCGCCTTTTTCCCCTTGAGGTCGGCAAGGTATAATTCATGAGATTTGTAGCGCTTTTTGGGTGCCGTTCTGGCCCGGGCCCGAATGTTCTCGTCCTGATCGTATGCCAGGTCCCCGACCCCCATCGTCCAGGCCTCGTGGCCCTGGTTTATTGCCTCCATGGACAGCCTTGTGGTCGTGTAAGTTGCCTGTTCCGTTTGTATGTCGTTGACGATAAAGCCGATCTTCATACACCTACCTCCTGCGCATATCCTTAACTATATCCAATAGTGACAGACCGTTCCTGATGTTTGCAAGCCTTTCCCGTGGTTCGCTTTCGCCAAGGAAGTGCGGCAGGAGGGGGGGTGGTTTGAGGACCTTCCTCCATGTTAGTTCGCGTATGATCGGAAGGTGGGACAGGCTCACTTTCCCGATGTAAAGGGACTCCAGGTCCCCTCCCTTCTGAAGATATTCAAAAAGGTCCCGAAGCCCCCGGAGATAAACAGCGTCCTTTGTAAGACCGCCGCCGCGGTAAGTTCTCAGGGTGATGCTGTATGCGGTGCGCTGCGTGAAATGGTGCTTCTCAGTCAGTTCGTGGAAGTTCTGTACGAAATTCATTCCCTCGAGCATGTTGTGTACGGCGACCACCCTTGCTGCCAGGAGCCTCATTCTGGAGATGCGCAGTTCCCCTACCAGGTATTCGCTCAGGACGGCGACCCCCTCCTGGAGGGATTCGTAGCCGGCAAGGCCCGAGTAAAGCTGCTGAAATGGTTGTGCGCGGCCGTTAGCGTAGGTCAGAACGTGGGTCCCGATCTCGTGGTTGAGCAATGCTTTCACCCTTCCGGGAGAAAGCTTCGTAGAGCTGCTCACCAGGAGGTTTCCCCGGGAGACAAGCAGCCCAACGATATCGTCGCGCACCTGCACGGTGGCCTTGAGATCCGGGTGGAGCTTCCGGTAGCTTTCGATCTCAGCTCTGGCCAGCGCGGCAAAAGCCTGGCCATCAATTGTCCCTCTGGTATGGTTCCTGCCCCTGGACGGCAGGGATTCGAGGATCCCCTGTGCAAGCTTGAGGAGCTTGTGGTCCACCCCTCCGTGGACCTGTATGGAGGAGTAAAGGAAGCGCTGCGTATTCCGGTCCCGCAGCATGTCGATCTGCCTGTCCAGATCTTCCTGCTGTTCTCGGAACAGCAGGGAAAGGGCGGGGTCCTCGATCCTTGTTACGGGCGCCTTGTAAAGGCGGGTCTTCAAGGTTATGGGATCGACCGGCAGTGGCCGATAGTGCAGTTGGGGTTTGACTTCAAATCGGCTCTTTTTAAACTCCCTGAAGCTCGACTCAGCGTTCACCGGGGTGACATTGAGAAGGATGTCCAGATTGTCGGAGATCCCGGCCAGTACCCGATCGGCCTCCCAGACGTATTTCACGATGGCGCGCCTCCCCAGTGAGTGATAATGGGGGGGGCTGTGGCTGGTGTGATTCCTCGTATAGTTGAACAGGGCCCGGTTGACAGCCAGGCTGAACTTGCGGGTTATTCTTCTGAGGACGTAAGGGTAAAGCTCACCCGTTTCGGGGTTGAGGTAGAAGGGAGAGATCTCTATGCCCAGGAGGTGGCACCCCATCGCCACGGCCGTACCGCTCGACACAAGGGGGGAAAGCTTTTTAGGGCAGCAGTGATTGCTCCTCCTGGTGGTTACAACCGCGCTGTTGCCACCCACCTTCACACGGCTCAGGGCTTCGGAAAAGAAATTTGACACGCTCACCGGAGTTCCCCTCGAAGACACAACGAGAAACTCCGGTACCATTTCGGCCTGGGCGATGACACCCTCTGCCCGCGGCGCGGCGGCATCCCAGATCTCCAGGATAAGACAGGTGCCGAACTGTTTAATGAGGTTCTGTGCGACAACACGCGCAAGATCGGAAAGCTCCCCATGAAGGGAGCGCCTGGCCGAACACAGAAGGTGGGAAGAAAACGCCTGGGCGAACTTTTCGGCACCGCTTTCCTTAGACGATGCTGTCTGACGGTATACGCAAAGGAACGGCAGCTGCTGGTCGATATGGAGGCGCCCGTAGACGGGCAGCTTTCTGCGGATGAACTTGTCTTCCGCGAGCCTCTTTCCCACGGGTTCTATAAGCCGTGCTATATCCGATGGGGAATTGGGCGAGGTTGGCTTTCGGGGCATCCTGGTTCCTTCCTAATCAATTCGGGCCAGACAGGATATGTTCAATGGGTGCATATGGGGTTGCGCGAGGCTCCCGGGATAAGCATGAGGCCCTCCCTGATAAAATGATGTCCGCGTGTTTCACTGCGGCAGGCTTCTCAAGCATAACAGAGATCGCCATTAAACATCAAAACTCCCAATATTCAAGGTTTTTCAGTTCAAAGGAGGTCCTGATATCCCCCGTCACCGGGGGAAGGTGAGTTTTTGTGCTTTCCGGTCTCATGTGGTATCGTGAACAAGCTTTATGGCAGGTGATTTTCCACCACGTTTCAGCTGGCTCATCGCAAGGTCATTCTTCAGTGGTCCGCGGAAAATCGCATCACTGGCTCTGACGCCGTCATAAGATCCTTTTATAAAACAAATACCTGCTGGGATGTTAAGAGGTTCATCCTGCTGTACCCCCTCCGGGATACGGCAGGTCCTCTATTTGTTGGTCTATAAACGCGGAAACACGATCACCGCCCTGGAGGGGCGGGAAGGAGGAGTACGAAATGAAAGGTAGCCAGAAAGGATCCATATTGCGCAGCATCATCACCATGGGCAGCGTTTTCATGCTGGTTTTCGCCCTCGGGGCGGGGCAGGCCATGGCCAAGGAAACCCTCGTATTCGCTGATTACGGTTGGGACAGCGCCCAGGTCCACGCCCGGGTTGCGGCCTTTATCGTAAAGAACGGCTTCGGTTACGGTACGGACTTCATCCCCGGGGAGACCATCCCTCTTTTCCAGGGGCTGGCCCGCGGTGATATCGATATCTCCATGGAGATCTGGTACGACAACCAGAAGGAGGCGGTGGACAAGGCTGAGGCAGCCGGAAAGGTTGTCGGCCTCGGTGACAATTTCCCCGACAGCTGGCAGGGCTGGCTCGTCCCCACTTACGTGATCAAAGGCGACCCTGCCAGGGGGATCAAGCCCATGGCGCCGGACCTCAAGTCTGTGAACGACCTGCCCAAATACAGGGACCTTTTCAAGGACGTGGAGGACCCGGGCAAGGGCCGCTTCTATTCCTGCATTGCCGGTTGGGAGTGTGAGAAGATCAACGAGAAGAAATTCGAGGCGTACAATCTCGACGACTCCTTTAACATCTTCCTGCCCGGCTCCGGAGCCGCCCTGGTGGCATCCCTCGCGGGAGCCTACAAGAAGGGTGAGCCATGGGTCGGGTACTACTGGGCGCCCACGTGGGTCCTCGGGCTTTACGACATGACTCCCCTCGAGGAGCCGGCCTATGACAAGGCCGTTTTCGAGTCCACGGCAAAGTGCGCCTATCCCTCGGTGGCGGTCAAGATCTACGTCAACTCGGGGCTGACAAAGAAGGCGCCGGACGTTGTGGAGTTCCTGAAGAAGTACGAGACCACCCAGGCCATGGCCAACAAGTTCCTGGCTTTTATGCGTGAAAAAGAAGCCGATACGGACGCCGCCGCCCGCTGGTTCCTCGAGAACTACCAGGACGTGTGGACCGGATGGGTGCCGTCTGATGTAGCTGCCAAGGTCAAGAAAGCGCTTAACTAGTTCAAAATCGTTTAAAACCGGCCGGGGGTGAAAAAATCGCCGGCCGGTTTTGTTTGGTGCACAAACCCTGTCGCCCGATCCCAGATCTTCAGAATTAATACTGCAGGAAGCGAATCTGAGATCCGGCGCCAGCCCGGGTTCTGAACTCCAGACACCAGACTCCAGAACCCACTTTTGTCCCAGGAGGTTCACCGTGGAACCAACAGCTGCGCCTGCTTCAGTAGAACCGATCCTCAAAGCCAGAGGACTCTGGAAAGTGTTCGGTGACGATCCGCAACGACTATTTGAATCGGATCTGAAAAGCGAATCAAAGGAAAAGATCCAGGAAAAAACGGGGTTGGTGGTGGGCCTCAGGAACATCTCCTTCGACGTCCACAAGGGGGAGATCTTCGTCCTGATGGGCCTTTCGGGAAGCGGCAAATCAACCCTCATCCGCAATCTTATCCGGCTCGTGGATCCCACGGCGGGACAGATCCACATCGGTGGCCGCGAGATCTGCGCCATGAACGAGAAACAGCTCATGAACTTCCGCCGCAGGTCAACCGCCATGGTATTTCAGGCCTTCGGGCTCCTGCCCCACTACACGGTGCTCGACAACACCGCCTACGGCCTGAAGATCCGTGGCATGCCGGAGGCCGAACGCAACAAGATAGCCATGGAGGCCATAAGAACAGTGGGCCTGGAAGGCTGGGAGGATTACTATCCCTCCTCCCTCAGCGGCGGGATGCAGCAGCGGGTGGGGATCGCACGCGCCCTGGCGGCCGACCCGGAGATCATGCTCCTCGACGAGCCGTTCAGCGGCCTGGACCCTCTCATCCGCCGCCAGATGCAGGACGAACTCATCCAACTTCAAAGCGAACTGCACAAGACCATGATCTTTGTCACCCACGATCTCCAGGAGGCGCTCAAGATCGCCGACCGCATCGCCATCATGCAGGACGGAGAGATCATCCAGATCGGAACACCCGAGGAGATCATCGCCAGCCCGGCCAGCGATTATGTCCAGGAGTTTGTGCGGGACGCCTACCCGGCCACTGTCCTCACAGCCGGCACCATCATGGAGGACCCCGAACCGGAAATCCATGTCTGGCAGGGTCCCCAGGTTGCTCACACCCTCATACACCGCAGCAAGCGAGACTTCGCCTTTGTACTGGACAAGCAGAAGCGTGCTGTCGGGTTCCTGAGTCACAGGGCGCTAGACGATCTCATAAGGCGGGGGGGCAACAGCCTGGAGGCGGCCATGGACGTCGAATTCGAAACGTGCACCCCGGAGATGACGGTGGAGGAACTTTTCCCCCTGGCCACGGCCAGCCCCCATCCCATCGCCGTGGTGGACGAGAAGGGGAAGTTCATCGGCTGTATCCGCAACACCACCATCATCGAGAGCATGATCCAGGATGAACCGGAGGAGAAAGAGGGGGAAGGCGATGTTTGAGTTTCCCGAAAAGCTCTATGTCCCCATGGAGAAGTGGATCGACGCCATCATGGACTGGATCCTGGTCAACATGTCGGGGATCTTCGACGCCATCGGCGGTGTTATCCTCAAAATCCTCATCGTCATCGAGCAGACGCTGCTGTGGCTCCCGTGGCCGGTCATCCTTCTTCTCATCGGCGCGGCTGCCTGGAGAAGCATGGGGAAATGGTGGCACGGGGTCATCATGGCGGGCCTGATCTTTCTCGTGGGTGTTTTCGGATACTGGGACGATTCCATGAGCACCCTGGCAGTGGTCATCGCATCAGTGGCGGTATCCCTGCTCATCGGGTTCCCTGCCGGGATCATCATGGCCCGCAGAGACAAAGTCCAGGCCACCCTCCAGCCCGTCCTCGACGCCATGCAGACCATGCCCAGCTTTGTATACCTCATCCCGGCCATGATGCTGTTCGGCCTGGGCAAGGTGCCCGCCGTCTTCGCCACGGTGATCTACGCTGTCCCGCCTATCATCCGGCTTACCGATGTCGGGATAAGAGGCGTGCCCGAAAGCGTTGTTGAGGCCGCACGGTCCTTCGGGGCCAGCGACCGCCAGCTCCTCTTTGACGTCCAGCTGCCCCTGGCCTTCCCCAGTATCATGGTGGGGATCAACCAGACCACGATGATGGCTCTGGCCATGGTGGTCATCGCTTCCATGATCGGGGCTCGTGGGCTCGGCCTCGAGGTCCTCGTGGCCATCAACCGCATCGAGGTGGGCCACGGGTTCACGGCAGGCGCGAGCATCGTCTTCCTGGCCATCGTCATCGACAGGATCTCCAGTGCCTTTGCCAGGAAACAGCAGAAACATCTGAGCTGAGATCCTTGGCCGCGCCACGCCGTCAAAGTTGACCGGGCTTAAAGGGAGAAGACTGGCCGGACTGCGTTCTGCGGCGATCCGGGAAAGGCATGGTGCTTTCGGAGCTCGGGCGGGATATAGTGAAGGCTCTGACGGGGGCACTTCCGGAAAAGCCATTCATGGGGGTTTTAGTCTCTCGCGTCTTCCGCCAAAAGCCACCAGCGTGTGATGTCCTCTATCTCGAGGGGTCGTTCGTGTGCCCTGCTGCCGAGGGCCCCTTTCATGATCCCCACGCGGACAGGATCGGGCTCCTGACCGTAGTATTCGAAGATGTATTCCGTCATCTCCCTCAAACCGTCGAAAACCCAGGTAGTGCTGTATGATCCCGATCGCAGGATCTGCCAGCGGCAGTTCTTCAGGGCGTTCTCGGCCCGTTCGTATCTCGTTGTTTCGTCCTCGAGGGGTTTAAACAGGATCGTCACCGGGGAGTGGCCCGCCGGTTCCAGGATCATGATCCTTCCTCCGTGCTTTAAGACGCGCTGCGCCTCGGCAAGGGCCATGTCAGGGTCCTGATGGTGGAGGGACAAAGAGAAGATAACGGTGTTTACGGTGCTGTCCGCAAGGGGGATGTTCTCGCCCGAACCGAGGATCAGGTCGATCTCCCTATTGCTTAGGGACCGTGCCTGAAAGAGGGAGTGCCGATCCGGATCGAGGCCGATGACCCTCCCGGAAATGCCGGCCAGATGTCGAGTCAAGCGGCCGTCGCCGCAGCCGATCTCGAGAACATCCCCGGCAGCAGGGCCGAGAAGGTCACGGATGACTTTTCTCTCCACTCCAAGAGGATCACGAAGCAAGGGAACCTCCTTGCGGGAAGATTTAAAAATACAGATTCTAGATTACAAATGTTGTGATCCAGGATCCAAGGTCCAAGGCCCAAAAATACCCTGTTTAACCTCTGTGCACCATTGCGCCGACTGTCTGGACCCTGGAACCCGGACTCAAAATCCTGCCTTTATCCCCACATCTCCCCCTCCCCCTTTCCCCCACTCGTTACTTACAGTAGTCAGGGTTAGGAACTTGCGGCCTCAAGGCCGCCCTACCTCCCCCACCTGTTCAGGTTCCAGTCGTAAAAAAGGTATTCGAACTGGAGGTCAGGGCCATGTTCGTCGAGATAGG
>CP070698.1:1536274-1540936 GCA_020349685.1 bacterium | reverse complement strand
CCTCCCCGGCCCATTCCAGCAGCCCCCTTCCCGCCTCAAGAAACAACAAGTTCGCCTCCAACCTCCAGTACACGGGGGGAACGGGAACGGGGTTCACCCTCGAGCAGATCCGTTGGGGTGACCACCACAACTTTGAACGCATCGTCCTGGAGTTCAGCTCCCCCGCCACTGTTAAAGAGGATCTTCCCCGGATGAAGGTGGAAACGGAATTCTATCCCATGCGCCTTGCCATCCGCATGCCGGGTTCCAGAAGCCAGGGAGGGGTTGACCTGGCGGCCGGGGACCTTTTCACCAGGAGCAAGCTCATCTCCGGCATGGACATCTTCGACGCCTGCGCCGGCGGGCAGCACCTCTCCATCATCCCGGCCCGGCCTGTCGAATTCGAGGTTTTCACGCTCACCTCCCCGCCCCGCCTGGTCATCGACGTGATCCTGAGCCGTATGCCTCCCATGCGGGAGGAACGCAAATACTCGGTGCGGACCCTGCCCCTTTACGGCGACCAGGTCTGTCTGTTCCTCGAGGAGGCCGCCAACGCCGGGGTGACACCCAGGCTCATCACGGACTCCGACAGGCAGGTCTTCGGAGAACTGGGGCTCTACGATGATGCGGAGGAAGCCTTCTCCGCGGCAGCCCGGCTCAGGGACTCCCTGGGAAAACAGTTCTCCCTGACCGTTAAGCCGAGGGGGATGATGACGGTGCCAGCGGTGGTGCCTTAGGGATCCAAGTATGGAGGTATGGAAGTATCGGGGTATGGATGTAAAATCCAACGCTTGTTTTGAATGAAAGATCTCACCCCGTTACTTCGACACCTCGATACCTCGATACTGGCGTTTAGTATGGACTGATATACCCCTCCGGTCTCTCGATGACGAACAGGAGGGGCGGCGCCTGGTCCGGATCAAAATCCCTGATGTATTTGGCCTCGGCCAGGATGCTCTCCCCGCCATGGGAAACGAAGCCGGAGCTCACCATGAGCTCGTAGGCCGTGGCGTAGCTGTAGACCGCATGGTATTGCCTCGTCCAGGCGACATCGAGGGTACGCCTTAACAGTTCGTTCGCTATTCCCAGCCCGCGGGACTTGACCTGGGCGTCTTCCCGTGTCACCACGAAGGTGAAACGCATGACCTTTTTATCGGGGGAGAAGGGGCTCCCCATCGAGGCATCCGGTGTAAAGGCCTGGTATCCGATGACCACCTTTCCCAGCAGGCACAGCATGACCTTCCCCCGGCACTTGTCCAGCGATGAAAACACATCCTGCCAGGCACCGAAGTGTTTCCTCTGAAGGTAATCGACCTGCTGGCGGATCCTTTCTTCCTGAAGCGTCCGGTAGACGAGCAGTTCGTGGTCCCTGGCCCATTTCACCTGCTTGCGGGAAAAGGTCCTGGTAGGAAGTTTGCCGGTCATAGAAAAAGGTTAAAGGTTAAAGGGGAAAGGTACAAGGGGGAAAGGAATAAGAAACAGGGAATAAGGGATAAGGTCAGGCTTTGGCTCATTGGCGGAACTGCTTACCCCTTAACCCTTATCCCTTTTACCTTTTACCTGCTCTTAAGGCATGATCTCCCCGAAGTCGCGTACGGAGTAGTATGTTTCGGAGTCCTTCGGGGGCTTTGCACTGCTCGAGCCGGCCACAAAAACCAGGTAGCGGATCCCGTAAAGGGCAGCCGACCCCAGAACAGCCTCCGTATCCTCACCGAGAAGGGTGCTCTCCGGATGGAAGGGGATGATTCTTCGCAACCCCTCCCAGAATGCGGGATCCTCCTTGGGCATCCCGATGTCGTGGGACGTGACGATGCCGTCGAAGCGGTGGGCAAGGGCCGTTCTCTCCATTTTAAGGTCCAGGGTCTTGTCGTGGGCGTTGGTCACTAGATAAAGCCCCTTCCCCGCTTCCTTCACCCTGTCAAGAAACTCGACAACCTTGGGATGAACGGCAATGAGGTGCTGTACCTGCCTTTTCAGCGCCGGGATGTCCAGGTCCAGCTGCTGTGACCAGAAGTCGAGGTTGGTCCACTCGAGGGTCTTCTCACGGGACCTGTAGCGGGGCATGAGCTCCGCCCTGGCCTGATCGTCCGAGATCCCGTTCCTGAGAGCATACTGGGCGGGGACGTACTCCTCCCAGAAATGATCGTCAAAGTACTTGTCCAGAAGGGTCCCGTCCATGTCCAGGAGGACCGTGTCGATGCTGTTCCAATTTGGAGAAATTATCTTCATAATTTCAGTATCTAGTTCTGGTTTCTGGTTCTAACAAGTCTTTTCTAGACACTAGAACTAGACGCTAGACACCTGGGTATCATAAAGGATCCTTTTCGGGATCCTTTATGATACCCAGAAACCCCGCCAGTGCCCAGACAGTTCCTATCGCCAATATCGCCGACCCCAGAATCACCAGCCACACTCCGGGATCGTAGTGGACCCTGTACACGCCGCGTGAGGAGTCGAGCAGCTGGCCCAGGGTTATGCGGACGTCTCCCAGGGTGGCCGTGCTTTGCATCCCGGGGGCGTTGGAAAGGTAGGCCGAGCCAGCCA
The DNA here is from genome assembly GCA_020349685.1 of bacterium. Lineage (GTDB taxonomy): Bacteria > BMS3Abin14 > BMS3Abin14 > BMS3Abin14 > BMS3Abin14 > JALHUC01. The sequence goes on along the minus strand of CP070698.1, from coordinate 1,538,413 downwards.
CCCTCCCTCCCCTGTTCTTGAGGAGAAGCAGGAGGCCGGGGCCCACTGCGCCGCCCCTTTGCTGACCCTCCTGGAGTACACCCCCGATGGAGAGCAGCCGCCCGTCTTTCAGGGGAACGTCCCTGCCGGTCCTGACTGTTACCGCCCCGGAAGTGGATGTGCCGAAGACACCTCCTGTCACGCCGTACTGGTAATCGTCGGGGGGATAGACCACGGTGCTGCCCTTAATGAGGGGATGGTTGGTCCTGACCCTGCCGCCGGCCGTCTTCCTGTCATGGACAAAAAGGGAGAGGTCGCTCACGGTGTCAAGAGGCCTTCCCTGCGGCGACAGAACCAGGTCGAAGCCCTCCAGTTTCAGGCTGACCCCCATCCCCTTGACAGGTTGCATCTGTCCCTCCTCCAGAACTACGCTGCTCCTGTGTCCCAGGGCGCTACCCAGAACAACACCGGCGAATACGAGGAGAAACCCGAGGTGTACAAAGACCTCTCCGAAGCCCTTGAGCTTCTTTCTCCTCTTTAAGAACCAGTTCACGGTGCACAGCAGCAGACTCAGGACCATCAGGTAGGAGAGGATGACCAGGATGTAGACCCAGAGGGAAAGGGGGAAGGTTCGGGGGGCCACCTGGCTGAGCCACAGGTTGAAGGGGTAGGCGTCCATCTTCTGCCAGAACCGGGGGTCGTTGAAGTAGGCGGCGATGGAACCTCCCGCAAGGTCCACGCACCAGAGGATGGTGAGGACGACGAAGGTCACGGGATGAACGGCGGTCTTCCAGAGCAGCGCGGCCCCTCTGGCCACAGGATGTTTCCCTTTTTCCGGTATCTGCTCACTCATTTCAATATCCATCATTCCCCGCAGGTCCTAAAACTTCAAAGCTATCACCACAGAGGACACAGAGTAGGACCTTATCTCTCCCTCACCTGGCCTTTCCCGTTGGGAAAGGGATTTCTTCGAAATCAACCGATTGAGCCTTGGAGGAAGGGATAAAAGAATGCTTTTATCCCAGCCGCCAAGGATCAACATTCCAGGTGAGGGAGACAGATGACTCGGCTGTCTTTCAAACATGTTAGTCTTTGCCTTTCTCTGTGAAACTCTGTGGGACGCGCGGCCTACCAGCGGGCCGCCTCCGTGTACTCTGTTTTCAATGTTTTTCCTCACTCAGGTTCAACCTATATTCCAGACACTAGACCTAGACACCAGACACTTCATTTTCATTCCGGAAGGAGCGGATGCGAGGTCGTAAAGAGCAGCCCCAGGCCCAGGTAAGTAAACAGGACCAGGGCGAAACCGGCCAGGGCGAGGACGTTCAGCGGCCAGCCCTGCCACCTCGGCCGGCTGCGGACGTGGAGCACCCCCGAATAGTAAAACCAAAGGATCCACGACCACAGCCCCTTGATCCTCCAGGTCCAGTAGGAGCCCCAGGCCAGGTAGGCCCAGATGCTGCCGGCGATCATGGCCCACGTGAACAGGATGTACCCGATATAGATGCTCTCGTCCATCATCCGCCGTTCGTTCCCCAGGGGCGACCCTGCCAGCCCGAAAGTGCGATATACGGCGAGAAGGGCAGCGATGCCGAACAGGCCGTAGGCGGCAAAGGAGGTGGCGACGTGGATCATGAAGAGGGGCGTGTCGATGGCCGGTGTCAGGGGAGCCACATCCATGGGACCCTTGCCCGCGAAGAGCAGGGAAAGCACCGACAGGGCCATGGCGGCCGGCAGGAAGGGATCGGCACGGTATCGGAACGCGAAGTACACCCCGACGGCCGCCACCCAAAGGGTGAGGAAGTGCTGGGTCTCGAACAGGCCCGTAACGGGCAGGTGGGAACCCGCCTTCCACCTGAGAACGAGAAGAAGAAGCTGCGCCGCGACACCGGCCAGAGCGGTGAGCCTGCCCACGATCCGGGGCAGCCGCGGGGCAGACAGCGCAAAGACCGTATAGACACCCGCGGCCGCGTAAAGGACCAGCGAGAGGTTATGAAGGAAAAGGGTGATCTTGAGCATAAGCCAGTGCCGTCCTTACAAAGGACCGCAGATGATAGCATAAGGGAGGAAGAATAGAGAATAGGGAATAGGATATAGAGAATGGAGGTTGAAATTACAAATTAAGATTTATTCGGACAATGAGTATTTTAAAGGCTAACT
>CP070698.1:1530412-1536174 GCA_020349685.1 bacterium | reverse complement strand
GAGCATCCCACATTGGCGCAGGAACCTCCGATGTGTTCCTTTTCCACCAGAGCGACCTTTTTCCCGGAAACAGCGAACTTCACCGCGAGAGGGTTCCCCGCCTGCCCCGAGCCGATGATTATCGCGTCGTAGGTGTCCAAAGTTAGCCCTCCTCACTTTGGAGGTTTTTTTGAAGTTCGTTCGACACGGAGACACGGAGACGCGGTGACACGGGGATATCTATATAAAATGGCCTGAAACGGTGACAGGAGGACTCGGAGACACAAAGGAAGATCTCACATTGCGATAAATCTCTATTATTCCCTCTACGGGTCATCGCGTCGGTGTGTCTCCGTGCACTGGCGTTCTTTAAAATTCTCCGCGTCCCCGTGTCACCGCGTCCCCGCGTCAGAAAGGTTCACGGGATAATTTTTACCTTCCCCCCGAAGGCAATGTGGTCCTTGATGGCTGTTGCGGCCGTTGAAGGATCGGGGTGGGCCCAGGCGGAGTCCCGGCTCACCTTGCCGCCGACGACCACGTCGTAATAGACGGCTACCCCTTTCCAGCCGCAGGCAGAACGGGTTTCGGAGGGGACGAGGTACTCCATTTTGACTGAATCAGGGGGGAAATAGTGCTTTCCCTCCAACAGGATGATGTCATCGTATTCGGCGATGGTGGTATTGTTGAAAACTGCCTTTGCCATCAAAAAATCCTTCCCTGCCACATAGCCTTATCGATGTCGTCATGTGGTCGGATGGATGAACTGGTTTTCGTCTGTTGGCTGTAACATATTTGGCCGAGGATAACCACCCCGATGAGACAGCATTCCGGGGACCTCACATCCCGGATTCGCCAGGCTCGGGCTCGAGATCGCGGATCATCCTGAAAGCTTCTGTGGCCGCACCCATGAGTGCGGCTTTCGGGTTGAGGATGATGTGCACAGGGATCTCTTCCATCAGGGGTTTGAGCCTGCCTTTGGCGGTGAAAGACTCCATGAAGACTCCACTCTGGATGGCCTCCAGGATCCTGGGTGGGATGCCACCGCCTACGTAAAGGCCCCCTGTTGCCATGGTCTTAAGGGCGAGGTTGCCGGATTCGGCACCGAGAATGGAGACAAACATTTCCAGGGTATCGACGCAAAGGGGCTCGGGTGATGTCCCGTCCAGAGCCGCCCTGATGATGGATGGTGTTCTGTCTGTTCCTGGCGCCGGGGTCTCATCCGCTGTCGGCGTCTTCCCGTATTTCCCGGTACTTTTCAGGTAGTCGTAAATATTGGGGATCCCCATACCCGAACAGACCACTTCCCAGCTGACATGACCGCGCCTGGCTCTCATGTAGGTCAGGAGCCCGCTCTGGTTCTCGTCCCCGGGACCAAAGTCCGCGTGACCGCCCTCCGTGGGGTGGCTGAGGTACGACTTTCCATCCCACGTCAGGAACGCCTGCCCCAGCCCGGTCCCGGGAGCGATGACGGCCACGGTACCGTTCACCTCCGGCCGCCCGGCGCTCAAGGTGTGCAGATCATCCTTGCCGAGGATCGGAACGGAGCATGCCACCGCCTGGACGTCGTTGATCAGTTTCAGCATGCTGACCTCGAGAAAGGCGGAAAGGTCCTTTTCCTGGACTGTCCATGGCAGGTTGGTGATGCTTGCCCGCCCTCCAAGAATCGGTCCTGCCACGGCAAAACAGGCCGCTTTGACACGGTCCGGGCGAACCTTTCCCAGGAATATGTCCACAATCTCTACCAGGCTGTTGTGGTCCCGGCTCAGGAATATTTCTTCCGCGGCCGGGTTTTCCGGTTGGGAATCCTCCCCGTAAAGCCCCAGAGCTGTTTTCGTGCCTCCGATGTCTCCGGCCAGGATCATTGGAAAACCTCCGCCTGTTCCCTTATGAAATAATATTATCATAAGGGGACGAGGCTTATACAAAGCGCGTGACTTGTATTATAACGGGATAAAACCGGTCCGCAAGGTGGACGGCGCCGAGGCATAAAACCGATTCAACCTTTTTCAGCAAACAATAAATGTGATAAATTGAGGAAGCACTTTCCAATTGACCGTCCAACCCGGGAGGTTGTTGCTTGTGCCCGGCCGAAAGGGGGAAGGTATGAAGAGATCGTTGCTGGTGGCGATCCTGGCTGTTTGCTCCCTGCCGTTGTGGCAGCCTGGGACCGCCGGGGCACAGGGCAAGATGGCGAACCTTTACGGTTACGAGAAGGCCGAGTACGTGACGGGGATGGTGAGCGTTAACCCCTCCGGAGATTCAGTCGCCCTCATCGGCCTGAAAACCGTTTACGATAAACCCCTCCAGGTCTTCGTAACCCGGTCCTTCGACCCTTCCAGGGCCTTCAAGGTTGGTGAAGTTGCCAAGGACGATCGCGGGGATCTTTTCTTTGATGTGCCGGCACTTGACGTGGGAGGATTTGATTCGGTGCTCCTCATGGTGCCGGGGTGGAGCGTCCCCGTAGGGGTCGGGCTGCTGCAGTAAGCATCACTGTCCCTTTCATGCTGCCATCCGGTGTATTCGTCAGAGCCGACCTCGACGAACTTGTCTCGAGCCTGCCCGGCAGATTGGCCGCCCGCGGATCATCCCGCCTGAACGTTGCCGGGGAGCCCGACACCCGCGCTCCGAAAGACCAGGCTGCCCTGGAAGTGAGCAGCTGGTCTGAGGAGTGGTGCCTCATCGAGATAACGGGGCCCGAAGAACTCACCGCGCTTATCGTGGATTGCGTTGTCAACCATGAACCGCTCAGCGAAGTCCTGCCATGCCGTTTCCAGTCCAGGACTGGTGATTTCAGTTATTCGCTTTACAGAGAAGGCAGGCTCATGGAGTCCTTCGAGAGCAGGGGGCCCTCCATCGAGACGGTGAACTTCACGTCCGACCTCCGAAGAGTGCAGCTCCAGACCCTGCTTCGGGCTTCCGATTTCATGATCCGCTCCATGAGCCATTTCGGTATCGACCCTGGCCAGCGCTTAGCAGATGAGGTCATGAAGGTCAGGTTCCACGTCAGCCTGCCCGGCAAAAGGAGCTTCTGGCAGTCCCTGTTAGGAGCGGTCTCTCCCAGATGATCTGATGGGGGCCGGTGTCCTGCCCCGGGGGAGGTAAAGTGAGCAGGAGGGGCCTCGTTGATCGCCGGTAACAAGAGCGCCTAGTGAGCTTTGTTCTTCAGTCCGGGATCCTCGTCGTGGACTGCCACTCATGCCATGCGCCTCTTTTGGACCAGCTGGGAAGGACCGGAACCCATGACCACACCTTTCCACCAGGCAGGAGAATCGTCCTTATGGACCCCGGTTGTTGCGATGTGGACAGGGAGAGGTATAATTGAGTTAGGCTGCCTGGGAGAGCCGGAAACGCTTAGCACGTAGAGGCGTTGAATCGAAATCCGGTTTTCCAGCCCGGCACAGTTCCCCTCCTTACCAAGCGGCCACCGACTGTGACGGGTTATAAGGGCAGCCTTTCCTGCGCCCTTTTAACTCTTTGCGGATACGGTTCAGAGCAAGAAACATGAAACAGGAAGGCGGAACAGCGACGGCAGGTAAATTATCGCGTGTTTCGGTCGTGCTGTGCCGGCCGAGATACGGGGGCAACATCGGAGCCGCGGCGCGAGCCGTCAAGAATATGGGGGTCGGAAGACTGGTCCTGGTCGCGCCCGAGGATTTCCAGATGGGCGAGGCACGGATGTTCGCGTCGGGCGCATCAGATGTGTTGGAAGGCGCTCCAACATTTGATACCATTGAGCAGGCGGTCAGCGGCTGCCGGATCGTTCTTGGCACCTCCCGAAGGATCAGGAGTCACCGCATCCGCATCATGACGCCCCGCGAGGCTGCCGGACACCTTTTCGGGAACATGGGGAAAGGAAATGCCGCCATCCTCTTCGGTCCGGAAGACAACGGCCTGACTTCCGGGGAACTGGCTCTTTGTCATGGAGTCATCTCCATACCCTCTGACGAGGGGCAGCCTTCCCTCAATCTGGCGCAGGCCGTCATGGTCGTCGCCTACGAGCTGAGGATGGGTGTCGAGGACCTGCCTCCGGTGCGGTCCTTCGGCAACGCCTCGAAGGAGGAGGTTGACCAGATGTTCGAGCAGGCCTCGGCTGTCCTGGAAAGGAGCGGTTTTTTCATCCGCAACCCGAAGGAGCGGGTCCTGCTTCATTTAAGGGAGATATTTGACAATGGTGTGACCACTTCCCAGGATGCCAGGATCATCAGGGGCATTTTCAGGAGAATAGCCTGGGCGATCGAAGGGAAGCAATCTGACGATAACAAGGATCCGGGAGAATGATCATGAAAATCCACGGCTTTAAAACCCTCCGCCTCGCCCCCATACTGCTGGGCCTGGTCGTCTTGTTCGGTCCCGCGGCGACCTGTTATGCGGTCACCGTCGAGGCGGGAGACAGGGCGCCACTCTTTGACGGCCAGACCCTGAGCGGGGGAAAGTTCGTCCTGAAAGACCACCTGGGGAAGAACGTCGTTCTTCTCAACTTCTGGTCCGTTTTCTGCCGGGACTGCATAAGCCGCATCGAAGCGCTCAACAAGATCAACGACCTTTTCTCCCAGAGATCCTTCAAACTCGTGGGGATTGCCGGAGACCCTCCGACGGATCGCATGCTTTCGCAGGTCAAGAGATACGCTGCCAAGATGCACTACGACGTCATCCTGGATCCGGAGTTGGAGGTTTTTGACAGCTATGGTGTGGAGATCATCCCCTTCGCTGTCCTCATGGACAGAAACGGAAAGGTGGTCATGGCCATCCAGAGCCTGGATCCGGAACCTCTCAAGCAGATCTCAGAGGCCATAGACCGCCTCACCAGGAATTAGGGTCCCGGAAATTGTCTTCAGCAACCTTCTTCGTGGTCAAGGTGGCCGTGTCGGCTGTCATCATCGCCGGGGTGAGCGAACTTGCCAAGAGGATGCCTTCACTCGGGGGCCTTATCGCCGCCATGCCCCTCACGACGCTTCTGGCCCTGATCTGGCTCTATGCCGAAACGGGCGACTACCAGCTGGCCCACGCCTTTACCCGCTCGGTCCTCTTCGCCATCATCCCCACGATCTTCTTCTTCATCACGGCGCTTTATCTTTTCAGGAAGGGGACCGGGTTCATCACGCTGCTGTTGCTGAGCTTTTTTGTCTTCCTGGGCGCCGCGATGGTGCACCAGTATTTTCTGTCGGATAAACTTCGCTAGCACGCAGAACGCAGTACGCAGGACGCAGGAGAAAACCAAAAGCGGATTCACCGCAGAGTACGCGGAGGGACGCAGAGGAAGGCAAACATTATCAAGGGAACCTTTTTGTCATTGCGAGCCGATATTGGGCGAAGCAATCTCGGTTCCTTCGAAAGCGGCAAAGGCTGATTTAACGCAGAGTACGCAGCGCAGCCGGCTTAAGGCTGCACCGCAGGGTTAACAGGGTAAATAAATTCTGGATAATTAATGGTGAAAATAACATTGCCGCAAAGAGCCGCCGGGGCAAAACGGAATGCAAACCAAATTTAAGTTAAACTTTGGACTTTGGGCATTGGACTTTGGACTGTTTTTCCCTGCGTCCCCAGGGACGATGCCTCGGGGGCGTCACCCCTGCGTAACTCTGCGCCAAAGCTTTTTGCACGTAACTTTAAGCTGATAGCCGACAGCTTTCAGCTGAACCTTTTGAGATCTGAGATATGAGATCTGAGATGAAAAATCCCTCCCCCCGCAACCCGTTTCCCACCGTCGACATCATCATCGAGGTCGAGGGCGGCATCGTCCTCATCGAGCGGAAGAACCCTCCCCACGGCTGGGCTATCCCGGG
>CP070698.1:1524613-1530312 GCA_020349685.1 bacterium | reverse complement strand
GAGGCGCTGGCATCAAAAGGAGCTGACCCTATGACCGATGAGGAAAGAGGAAGGATCCTCGACGAGGAAGGCCATCTCATCATTCAGGACGATGATGGGGTCGAGGAGGCCAAGAGGATCGCCGAGGAGGAAGAGTCCGGGTACCGCCATCCTGAGGGGTGGCAGAGGCACATCGTGCCGACCATCGCTATCGCCTGGTGTCTGTTCCAGTTGTCCATCGCCAGTTGGCTCCTGATGAACTCCATCTACGTCAGGGCCATCCACCTCGGATTCGCCATGCTCATCGCGTACTTCAGCTATCCTGCCGTCAAAAGGCCGGTCAAAGGGTTCTTTTCCTTTCTCTCTGCACGTACGAAAATTCCCTTCTTCGATCTTGCCCTCGGTATCGTCGGCTGCCTCTGTGCCCTGTATCTGTGGATCGACTACGAAGGTATCATGTCGCGATACGGTACCTCCGTGACGAGAGACCTGCTCGTGGGCGGGCTTCTTGTGCTGTTCCTGCTCGAGGCCGCCAGGCGGGTCGTGGGCCCGGCCCTTACCGTCATCGCCACCCTCTTCACGTTATACGTTTTTTTCGCCGAACGGATGCCGGAGGCCTTTGCCTTCAGGAGCGCGAGCCTTCCCAAGTACATCGACAAGATCTCCCTTTCCACGGAGGGCATCTACGGGATCCCCCTGGACGTGTCGGCCATGATCGTGTTCCTCTTCGTCCTTTTCGGCGCAATGCTCGAAAGGGCCGGCGCCGGCAAGTTCTTTATCGAGCTTGCCCTGAGCCTCCTGGGAAGGTTCAAAGGTGGTCCCGCCAAGGCGGCCATCGTGGGTTCCGGCCTCACGGGACTGGTCTCGGGGTCGTCCATCGCAAACATCGTCACCACGGGGACATTCACCATCCCTCTTATGAAGAAGGTGGGATACCCGCCCACCAAGGCCGCCGCCATCGAGGTGGCGGCGAGCACGGATGGTCAGATAGCGCCTCCCATCATGGGTGCGGCCGCCTTCATCATCGCAGAATACCTCAGCGTTCCCTACCTCGATGTCATCAAGGCGGCCGCCATTCCGGCTTTCGTTTCCTACGCCACCCTCTTTTTCCTGACCCACATCGAAGCCTCAAAACTGGGTCTCAGGGGGCTGACACGGGATGAGACGCCTCGTTTCTTCGAGGTTCTCAAATACGGCCTCCACTACCTGATCCCCATCGGGGTCCTCGTCTACGAACTGGTGGTGCCGCGGCACTCCCCTGAACTGGCCGCTTTCAGGGCTATCGTGGTGCTCTTTTTCATCATGATATTCCAGCACCCGGTAATTCATTATTTTAAAAAACAGCCCGTCGTGGCCGGTTTCAAGAGGGGATTTGGCGAGGTTGTAAGCGCCCTGGTGGCCGGTGGGCGAAACATGGTGACGGTGGCCATCGCCACAGCCGCAGCCGGTATCATCGTTGGCGTCGTGACCATGGGGATCGGTGGGATCATCACCGAGATCGTGGAGTTCCTCTCAGGGGGCAACATATTCGCCCTTGTTTTCATCACGGCCATAGCGAGCCTCATCCTCGGCATGGGGCTTCCCACGACGGCCACCTACATCGTCATGGCGGCTCTCACCGCTCCCATCATCGTAGAGGTGGGCGCGGCAAACGGTTTCATCGTGCCCCTTATGGCGGCCCACCTGTTCTGTTTCTACTTCGGGATCCTGGCCGACGACACCCCCCCTGTAGGCCTCGCGGCCTACGCCGCGGCTGCCATCGCCAAATCGCCGCCTATCCCCACCGGGATTCAGGGGTTCCTCTACGATATCCGGACGGCCCTCATCGCCTTCATGTTCATCTTCAACCACGACCTGATCCTGGTCGGCATCAACAGCTGGGGGCTGGCGATGCTGATCTTCGTCATGACATGTGTGGGGAATTTCGCCTTCGCCTCGGCCACGCAGGGTTTCTTTACGTGGAACAATAAACTGTACGAGATCCCCTTTTTCCTGGCAGTGGCCTTTATCATGATGCAGCCTAAAACGGTGTCGGCATGGTTGAGCCTGCCCAAGCCTTACCTGGCCTGGCCCATCGGTCTGGCTCTGTACGGGGCGCTCTATCTCAACCAGAGGAGAAGACGGCTGGCCGCGGAAGCCCCGGTCCCTGCCTGAAAACAGGCGCGCAGGCAACCGGGAAGGGAGCAGTGATATGTCAAAGAAGATAAAGCAGATCCTTTGCTGCATCGCCATGCGGCCGAGCACCGAGACGGTCCTGTTCAGGGGGCTGCTGGAAGCTGAGGCGCACGATGCCACGCTGGATGTGCTCCACATCATACCCAGTTACGACTCGGCCATGGCAACGCCCATCGCCTCCTTCATGGGTGAGGAAAAGTTCAGGCAGCTGGTTGAGGAACACAAGGAGGAAACCGTTGCCGAGATAAAGAGGGATATCGCTCAACTCAAGGACAGGATCATCGCCGAGCACCTTGACGGTTCCGTGGACAGGATACGGGGCATCCATGTCTACGAAGGTGACCCGGAACTTGAGATCCTGCACATGGCCGACGAGCTGAATGTCGACATGATCGTCATGGGAACCCACACGAAGGGCCTCACGCCGTACACCTTCATGGGCAGTGTCGCCAGGAAGGTTCTCAAGAGGGGACGGGTCCCCATGCTGCTGGTACCCCCGCTCAAGGAATAAACAGGGTGCCCTTGGAAAATGAGTGAAGAGAAACCAAGCGAGATCAACCTGGGCAGCGACAGGTCCTGGTTCCTTTATATCGGGGAGATCAAGACGGCGGGTCTCAACCGCTTACTTGTCGAACCGATATCGCGACGCTACGGAAAGCCCGCCGCTTGCATCCACATCGTACCTGATGTATTGGCCCACTACCCGGAGGAGGCCTTTCTCGTGGTCGGTCCCGGCTCGGACCGGGCCGGAACCGGTTGTCCGGACAGGAGAAACGCGCGGATTTCCCCCCACGCCTTCGCGGCCATGGTCAGCGGCGACGAGACAGTTAAAAACCTCGTTAAACAGATCCTCGAGGTGCAGGGTGAACTTCTGGTGAACGTCTTTGAAACCTCGTCGGAGCTCTCCCTTGCCGGGGACGAACGGATCAAGGTGATCGGACCCGACCCCCATATTGCCAGGTCTTTGAACAACAAGCTCCACCAGTATGAAGTGGCTTTGGAGATGGGCATCCCCGTTCCGCCAGGCAGCATATGCGCCGGAATGGACGAGGCTTTGGTCCATTCCGAAAAGATCTTTTCCAGGGGCGGCAGGGCTTTTGTTTCCGGTGCCTACAGCGCAGGCGGATCCAATTCCATTGTGGCCTCAACGAAAGACCAGGTAAGAGCCCGGTTTGCCCAGGCTTCAGGCGGTCTCCTGGTAACCGCCTTCATCGACCATCGGTACGATCCCACCGTTCTGGGCGTCGTTGCCGGGAAGGACGATGTTTTTATTGCTTCGGTTGCCGATCAGAACATTCAGGGAACGCGTTTCATGGGATCTACCTTTCCCACCGTCCTCGGGAGAGATACGGTCCTTCAATTAAAGGATATCACCAGGAAAGTGGGAAGCTACATGGGCAGCAAGGGCTACCGGGGAATCTTCGGCTGTGATTACATCGTGGACGAACAGGGGAAAGTCTTTTTCATCGAGGTGAACGCCAGGAAACAGGGTACCACGATGGAGACATCCCTGGCCATGACCCACAACCTGCCGGGGAAGCCCACCTTCCCCGAGATTGAGTTGATAGCCGTCCTGGAAGGGCGACTGCCTGACGGCCTCGAGGAGATGAACAACATGAACGGTCCCCTGTGTTGGGGGACCTACAACTACAAGGCTGTGGACGATTGCCTCGTGAGAAACTACGTGCCGCCTTCCATGAATGAGGAAAAGCTCTTCGACCAGGCCATGACCGGAAGGGGAGGGCATATCGTCCTGGATCATGTGGGACCCAATACCAGTATTACAGCCGGGGGGTTCATCGCCAGGATCATAGCTGCGGGACCGACCCCGGAGGATGTCAGAAAAGGCCTTGAGGAAGGCGAACGGCGGGTGAAGGTGAGCCTTCGGTGATTACAGTCAACAACCATATAGAGGTATCAAGGAGGTGCCCAAAGTGAAACAGGGCGGTAGCAGGGAACTGGACGAGTGCCTTGGCGATGAAGCGCAGGTCATACGGATGCAGGTGTCCGAGGAGGACCGATCTGTGGCCATCAAAAGGTCCGCGGAGGTAAAATCCCACGATCAGGAGTATTTCGATCTCAAGGACAAGATCCCCACGGGACTGAATCTGGAAGGTCGTTTTCGGAAGAACAAGAACCTGATACTTGAGATCCTGGGTGGAAATGAAGAGGATTGGGAGGACTACAGGTGGCATCTGAGAAACCGGATCGGGAAGGTGGATGTCCTGTCTGAGTTCCTCAACCTGTCCGATGAGGAGAAATCCCACATTGCCAGGGCGGGGGAAATCTACCGCTGGACCATCTCTCCCTACTACGCGAGCCTCATGGACCGCGACGACAGAAAGTGTCCCATCAGGAAACAGGCCGTTCCCAGTGTCAAGGAGTATATGGACGAGTCTAAAGTCAGCGACCCCATGATCATCAAGTACAACAGCCCCGCCCCTCTCATCTCCAGGCTCTATCCCGACCGCCTCATCATCAACGTGACCAACGCCTGTGCCATGTTCTGCCGCCACTGCCTCAGGCGCAAGGACATCGAATTCTCCGATGTGACCTACCCCGACCAGATGCTGGAAAAGGCCCTCGATTATGTACGGCGGAACACGGAGATCAGGGACGTTCTCCTCACCGGCGGCGACGCACTCGCCCTTTCGGATAAAAAACTTGATGACATCCTGACGGAGCTCGACCGGATACCGCACGTTGAGATCAAGCGGCTCGGCACGCGCGTGCCCTGCGTCGTGCCACAGAGGATCACGCCGGAGCTGTGCCGGATGCTCGAAAAGCACGATCCGATCTACCTCAGTACCCAGTTCAACCACCCTATCGAGGTGACCAGGGAAGCACGGGACGCTGTTGACAGGCTCACCCGCAGCGGTGTCATCGTCAGGGACCAGACTGTGCTGCTCAAGGGGGTCAACAACGACAAGCATGTCATGAAAAAGCTCATGCAGGAGCTGTTACGCATCAAGGTGGTCCCCTATTACATCTTCAACTGCAAGAAGGTGGAAGGGATCCGGCATTTCCGCCCCCCCATCGCCGAGGGGATCGAGATCATAGAGCACATGCGCGGTTACACCTCCGGCATGGCCGTACCCACCTTTATCATCACCGCACCTGACGGCAGAGGCAAGACGCCCATGTATCCCCAGTACCTTCTCCAGCCCGGGGTGCACGGAAAAGCCCTCATCCGGACCTGGGGCGGGCACGTGCTGGAGTACGACGACGAGGCCGAAGCGGAAAACGGTGTGGTCTGGTGATCCGCAAACGGGTCCGTGAGCTCGCTGCCGCTGGCAGGTCTCAGGCCCTGGACCTGCTCAAGGCCCTCGTTGAGACCAACAGCTACTGGGACCACCCCGACGGGGTCAACCGCGCGGGGGCCCTGGCCCTGGAAGCCTTCCCGAAGAGTCTAGAGGGCGTGTTTACCCCGGACACCCGGGGAGTCAGGCACCATATCCTGGCGGGTCCCTCCTCTGCAAGGGAGAGGATCCTCCTTGTGGGACACCTGGATACGGTGTTCCCTCCGGAATCGGAAACAACCCCTT
>CP070698.1:1520199-1524513 GCA_020349685.1 bacterium | reverse complement strand
GTTGTCATGGATGGGACAGTGCATGCGGTCAACAGGTCATCCGTCTTGTACCGCATACCCCTTGTAAAAGAGCCCGAAAAGGGAAACACACGTTAGATGGTCACCGGTGGAGCGCGGAGCGATCTCTTTCCTGCACACCACTAAACTTAACAATTAACCTTAAAATCATTACACAACATATGAATAATAAAAAGTATTTCGGGACCGACGGTATTAGAGGTGTGGCCAACCGGGGGTGCATCGTCCCCGAGTTTATCCTGGGACTGGGGAAGGCGGCAGCCTCCTATTTCAAAAAGGGTGAGCAACACCCGAGGTTTGTCATCGGTAAGGACACGAGGCTTTCAGGGTACATGATAGAATCAGCCCTCATGTCGGGGATCTGCTCCATGGGTGCGGATGTCTACCTCGTTGGACCGCTTCCTACGCCCGCTATTTCCTTCCTTGTCCGTTCCATGCGCGCCGACGCAGGGATCGTTATCTCAGCTTCACACAACCCGTACATGGATAACGGGATCAAATTCTTCGGGTCCGATGGAAGAAAACTTCCGGACGAGGCCGAGGCGGCCATCGAGGAGATCATGGACGCAGGCGCGATGAGCGGGCCCGAGGCTGACGGGATCGGCAAGGCTCGCAGGATCGACGACGCCGAAGGACGGTACATCGCCTACACCAAATCCACCCTCGACGGAAAAGTGGACTTTCGCGGGCTCAAAATTGTCGTGGACTGCGCCAACGGAGCCGCTTACGAAGTAGCTCCAACCGTGCTTACGGAACTGGGCGCCGAGGTCACTATACTGGGAGGTGACCCGGACGGTTTGAATATAAACAGGGACTGCGGTTCCACAGCCCCCCAGGGCATGGTCAGGACTGTCCTGGAAACGGGGGCCGACCTGGGCATCGCCCTGGATGGCGATGCCGACAGGGCGATCCTTTGCGACGAAAAGGGCGCGCTGGTCGACGGCGACGACATCCTTTTCATCAACTCGCTCCAAATGAAGGAAGCTGGGCGCCTGCCTAACAGCACTGTCGTCGGAACCATCATGTCCAATGTGGGTCTGCAGAGCGCCCTGAGGGAGAGAGGAGTCAAACTGTTAAGGGCCGATGTGGGTGACAGATACGTGCAGGAGGAGATGGACCGGACAGGGTCTGTCCTTGGAGCTGAACCATCAGGTCACGTTATCTTCAGTGAGCATGCTCCGACCGGCGATGGCATCGTGACGGCTCTCAAGACGATCGAAACAATGGTCAAGAGCGGTTCTGCACTCTCTGTTCTGACGGATGGGTGGAGAAGGTTCCCCCAGATCATGATCAATCTCCGTGTCAAAGAAAAGGTACCTCTGGAAGGGCATGCCTGGTTCGAGGATCTCCTCGAAAGCGCCCGAGGGGACCTTGGGGAAGATCACATTCTAAGCCTGCGCTACTCGGGCACCGAACCCCTGCTGAGGGTGACGGTTTCCAGCGCATCGGAGGTCGAGACGGCCAGAGTGTCGGAACACCTCTGCGGTTCACTGGTAAAAAGGTTCGGGTGGGAGAGGATTTAGAATAGCAGAGAGCTTTGAGCATTCGGCTGACAGCTTTAAGTCGGTTGCAGAAGCTGATTCCGGAGGAGAAAGCATGTTTAAATCAGGTACCGGCTATACGAGACTCGGTGTCAACGTGGATCACGTAGCGACGATCAGACAGGCCCGAGGTGGGCAAAATCCCGATCCGGTAGAAGCGGCTGTCCTTGCGGAACTGGCCGGGTGTGACGGGATAACGATCCACCTGAGGGAAGACAGGCGCCACATCCAGGACAGGGACCTGGCCATCTTGAAACGCACTGCCAAAACGAGGCTGAACCTGGAGATGGCGGCCACACAGGACATGATCAAAATTGCCCTGGACATCAAACCCCACACCGTGACCCTCGTACCGGAACGCCGCGAGGAACTGACCACCGAGGGCGGCCTGGAAGTTGCCATGAACATGGATTATCTGAAGAAGGTGACCAGCCTCCTTATCGATGCCGAGATCAAGGTCAGCCTGTTCGTGGACCCGGACCTGGATCAGATCAAGGCTTCCCACAGGGTGGGCGCCAATGCGGTTGAGATCCATACGGGTAAATATGCAGAGGCCAAGACAAAAGCCCGGGCCGAGGAGGAGTACGGGAAGATCGTGAATGCCGCCAAGGTCGCCCAGAAACTGAAGCTCGAGGTCATTGCCGGTCATGGGCTGGATTACCATAATGTCAGGGCCATTGTTGAGATTCCTGAGATCGTTGAGGTGAACATCGGCCACAGCATTGTCTCCCGGGCCGTACTGGTTGGCATGGAAAGGGCCGTCAGGGAGATGAAAATGGCGATGGGAGGTTTGTTATGATCATCGGTGTAGGAATCGACAACGTCCAGAGCAAGCGCATGAAGGAGATGCTTCTCAAATGGGCCGATCGGGTGGAGAATCGCGTGTTTGACGAGGGGGAGTTGGAATACAGCAAAACCAAAGGTGAAACGCATCTGCACCTTGCCGCCCGTTTCGCGGCCAAAGAGGCCCTGTTCAAGGCTCTCGGCAAGGGACTGAGCGAAGGTATGACGTGGACGGACGTAACCATTTTAAATGATGAATCGGGTAAGCCCTACATCGAGCTGAAACGAAAAGCCAGGGACATCGCCGATAAGATGGGAGTCTCCACCATCCACGTGAGTCTGACTCACACCGACGATTGTGCCACGGCGGTCGTGATCCTGGAGAAATAGATTGAAGACGGTCACTCCTTCCCAGATGAGGGAGATCGACAGAAGGACCATCGAAGACCTGGGGATCTCATCCCTCGTGCTCATGGAAAGCGCGGGCCTGGCCCTCCTGGACGAGATCGAGAGCCGCACGCAAGATCCGAGGCTTCGCGTCACCATTGTCTGCGGTCCGGGAAACAACGGTGGTGACGGAATGGTCGCTGCCAGGCACCTTGCCGACCGCGGGCATGAGGTCGTGACTTTCCTGGCAGCTCCCAGGTCATCCTTCAGCGGAGATGCCAAGGTTCAACTGAGGACCTTGACCAGGCTGGAAATGGACGTTTCGGTCCTGTCATCGCCTTCCTCCTTTGAAAGGGCCTTCAGGAGGGCAGGGGAGTCCGATGTCCTTGTAGATGCGCTGTTCGGAACCGGCCTGGGAAGAACGGTCGAAGGGTCCTGGGCCCAGTGCGTGAGCATCATCAACTCATGTCCAGGTCTCGTCATATCCGCTGATGTGCCGTCCGGCCTTGACGCCCGGACCGGCCACCCCCTGGGGGATTGCGTTACGGCGGACGTCACCGTCACCTTCGGCCTGCCCAAGACCGGCCTTGTGATCTTTCCCGGGGCCCAGTTCGCCGGGGAGGTCGTTGTCGCAGACATCGGCATTCCCCGTTCGGTTATCGACAGCATGGAGCTGCCGGGCGAACTTCTCGGGTCCGATGCTGTCGAACGGGTCTACGAAGAACGATGGCCCGACACGCACAAGGGTTCCTACGGTCACCTCCTGCTGTGCTGTGGTTCAGCAGGAAAGCTGGGGGCGGGGATCCTGGCATCACGGGGAGCTTTGAGAGCCGGCGCGGGGCTGGTAACGCTCGCTGTGCCGGCATCAGCTCTTCATCAGGTCGATGCGGCGACACCAGAGGTCATGGCGGCACCTCTGCATGAGACCGCCGAAGGATCCTTTTCACGTCTTGGTGTCCACGGGCTCAGAAAACTGATCCGCGAAAGGGATGCCCTTGCTATCGGGCCCGGGATTTCGACCCATCCGGAGGTGGGAGAACTGGTAAGGGAAGTTCTCAAGTGGGAGGGCTTTCCTGCCGTGGTGGATGCGGACGCATTAAACGTCCTGGAGGGAGACCTGGAACTGCTCAGACCACGTGGACCCCACACTGTCATAACGCCTCACCCCGGTGAAATGTCCAGGCTCCTCGGCAGCAGCACGAAGGATGTTCAGTCCGACAGGATTGGAGCGGCTCTCGAATGCGCGGGCAGAAGCGGATGCGTCGTGGTTCTCAAAGGAGCCGGAACGGTGGTCGCTCATCCCGATGGGACCTTTTATATCAATACGACCGGGAATCCCGGCATGGCCTCCGGAGGAACAGGGGACGTCCTCACTGGTATGATAGGAGCCCTCCTTGCAAGAGGTTGCAGTTCCATGGAAAGCGCCGCGGCTTCCGTGTTCCTCCACGGCGCGGCAGGGGACATGGCTGCCGAGAAGATCTCCGAACACTCCCTTACAGCCACTGATATCGTTGAATGTCTGGGCCCGACCCTGAACCAGATGAGGAACGGAGTAGAAAATGCTGAAAGCTGACCAGATCATGAC
>CP070698.1:1516772-1520099 GCA_020349685.1 bacterium | reverse complement strand
GAGGGTTTCGTCACTGCCGCGAGGCGTGTCGACCCCGACCCCAGGCAGGATCTCCACAACTTTCCCCCGGACGGCGCGGAGGGGCGCAGGGCCGCCGAAATGGTCCGCGACCACCCGCGGAACCGACTGATCACACACCTTTCCCGCTGCTGCACGGTCTACCGCTGCCCCGCGGCCAGGAACTATTTTCTGTCCCGTTACGAGGCGCCCCTGCCCACCTCCACGGGGTGCAACGCCCAGTGCGTCGGCTGCATCTCCCTGCAGGAGAACACGGGCATCCCCTGCACCCAGGACCGCATCGACTTTCTGCCCACCCCGGAGGAGATCGCGGAGGTGGCCCTGGGCCACATCCAGCGCACCCGTAAAGCGTTGGTGAGCTTCGGACAGGGGTGCGAAGGGGAGCCCCTCACCAACTGGAAAACCCTCCTGAAGGCCATCCGTCTCATTCGGAGCCAGACCGCAGAGGGCACCATCAACCTCAACACCAACGCCAGCATGCCCGGGGCCCTAGGCGAGCTTTTCGACGCGGGCTTAGACAGCATCCGGGTGAGCATGAACTCGGCCCGCGAGGACCTCTACGCAAGGTATTTCAGGCCGGTGAACTACTCTTTCAAGGATGTCGTCACAAGCATGGAAACAGCCCGGGCAAAGGATAAATTCGTTTCAGTGAATTATTTCGTCTTTCCCGGCGTCACCGACGAGGCCGAAGAGCTGGAGGCTTTGATAGAACTTTACGAGAGAACCCGCTTCGACATGGTGCAGTGGAGGAACCTCAACATCGATCCTGACCTGTACCTCGACACCCTGGGAAAGGAGTTGACCCCTTCCCTCGGCGTCGGGGCCGTGATGGATCGGCTGAAGGAGAGGTTCCCGGAGTTGAGGTATGGGTATTTTAATCCGGCGATAAAATAGTTTCTGGTTCTAGTATCTAGTTCTAGTAAAAAAACCCATGGCGTTCCGCCTTACTAGACACCAGAACTAGACACCAGACACTTTGATTCCCCCATGTCCCTAATTTCCAAAATGTGGTAATCTTTTTCCCAAGTCTGACTTGGTAAGGGTCTGTGTTTCCAAACTCACAATTTATCTGGAATGATTACACATATGCATGTGAATGTGGACGTTACTCTTTTTGCTGCGGGCGAAGGTTTTTTGTATCAGCAATGTGAGAAAGGGAGAAATGGAACGCTTCTTGCTCTTATGCAGGGGTTCTGAGCTTCCATCTTCAGCACGGAGAACTTGATGAAGAGAGGCGAAAGGTTCGTCGTCGGGGTGTCTCCCGAGCTCGACCCCCGTTCCGTAGAAACCGTCATCCAGAAGCTGAACGTCCTTCTCAGGGCCTCGATGATCTACAGCCTCAGGCTGGAGTTCAACTCTGCCCTTAAAGTGGTCATCGATCTGGCCCACGAGCTGACCGACTTTGACAAGGCCATCTTCTACCTCTACGACGAAGAGGAAAAAACTTATTATCCCGGTCTCATCGACGGCTTCACGGAAGGTTTGCCGGATCAGTTCAGGCAGGGGAACGTCTTTGTCGAATGGACCATAGAGAACAGGCTCCCCATCCGCATCGAAGAGGCCAGCACCCAGGAGATCAGGCTGACCATGGAGCAGGTCCCTTACCAATCCATGGTATCGGTCCCCATCATCGTGGGCAACGACATCCACGGTGTCCTGCAGCTTTTCAGCAAGACGCCCCACAATTTCACCGACGAGGATGTCCGTTTTCTCTGGATCCTGGTCCTCCAGTTGGAAGGGCTCTTTCAGAAGATCGCCAAGCCCATGGTCCGCCACCTCGAGGACCACGATCCCTTCACGGGGCTGCCAACCAAAGCTTATTTCGAGGAGGAGCTCGACCGCGAGTTCCTGAGAAGCCGCCGCAACGCAAGACCTTTCAGCCTGTTTTTCATCGAGATCGACGAATTTTCGAAAATCCAGAACCAGCTGCAATCCCTCAAGGGCGGGATGCTCCTGCGCGAGGTCTCCGAACAGATCATCCCCATGATCCGGAAGATCGACACCTTCACGAGACATTCCGAGGCGACTTTGGCCCTGCTCCTGCCCGAAACAGATCTTCGTCACGCCTACCTGCTGGCCAACAGGATACGCAGCCGCATCGCATCGTCCAAGTCCACTGCCCTGAGCGCTTTCCCCGAGCTCAAGCTCACCGTCAGCGTGGGTGTTTCAGGCTATCCCCAGGCCGTCACCATCAGCGACCTGGTGCGGGAGGCCATGAAGAATCTCCAGCTCGCCCAGCACACGGGAGGAAACCAGGCGGTGAGCAGATATTCGGGCCCCCGTGAGACCGTCACCCAGCCCGTATCTCTGGACCTTCAGGAGCTTCTCGAGACGGTGGGAACCGTATTCGACATTGAGAACCTTCTTTCCCACCTCGTGGAGTTCTTCTCGCGGCTCAGCAGCGCCGACCGCGTATCGATCATGGTCACCGATGACACCGGTGACAAGCTGGTCTTCAAGCACGGCGTGGGCTTCCAGGGGTTCGAGGAGGAGATCCGCCGAATGGTTCTGGAGGTGGAGGACAGCATATGCGGACAGGCGCTTAAGCAGAAAAAGCCGCTTCTTGTCGATAATGTAGACGTTTTCATGCCCGCCCGCACCAGACACGGATTGCGGTACAGCTCGCCGGCCTTCCTGTCTATTCCGCTCATATACGAGGGGGAGGCCATCGGCGTCATCAACTTCTCCAACAGAAGGGATGAGGGCGTTTTCACCCAGGAAGACCTCAACGCCATCCTGCCCCACGTCCAGACCATGGCAAAGCTGCTGGCCGAGGGCAAACGCTTCAGCGTTATCCAGAGAGAATTCCTGCACGAGACCGCCGACATCCTGCTGAACATTTCGGAGAACAAGAGCCCCTACCTGAGGGGCCACAGCGACAGGGTCTCCCAGAACTGCTACGAGTTGGCGCGGTCCCTGAAACTGAAGGAATCAGAAGCCATACGCATCGCCAACGCGGGACGGTACCATGACCTCGGCCGCATCGCCGTGGATGAGGCCATTCTCGGCAAGAAGGGACCGCTAGACAGCAACGAGATGAACATCATGCGCCAGCATCCCCTCTGGAGCGCACGCCTCCTCCAGAGCTTCCCCAACCTGGACATCGATCTTCACGCCGTACGCACGCACCACGAGCGGGTGGACGGTAAAGGGTATCCCGACGGTCTCATGGGAGAGGAGATCCCCATCGGCGGCCGCATCCTGGCCGTCACTGATGCCTACGATGCCATGATCCACCAGCGCCCCTTCAGACCAGCCATATCAGAAATAGAGGCCTTCAAAGTCCTGGAAGAAAAGAGCAAAACCCAG
>CP070698.1:1511525-1516672 GCA_020349685.1 bacterium | reverse complement strand
TCATTCCCTATTCCTCCTCCCCTATTCCCTGTTCAAACCTGTAATAGTGAGGTACCTTTGTCTGATTTCTGGCAGCACGGTCCCATAACCACCATCCATCGCTTCCCGGGCCTGAAGGCAGCCGATCTGGAGAAGGTGGTGCAGAAACACGCCACAGGCCGGCCCGCAGTTCTTCTGGTTCCGGCCCTTGCTTCGGAGATGGCGGGGGCGGCATGGCCAGTCCTTTTAAAACAGATCCGTGGCGCGCTCTTTCTGGATGAACTGATCCTGGCCCTTGGTCGGGCAACGCCGGAAGATCTTGTCCGGGCGAAATCCGACCTTGACGGGCTGCCCATGAAGACGACAGTGGTGTGGCCGGAAAGCGTCAACCTTCATGCTGTCCTCGAAAAGGTGCGCCCTTCCCTGGATGTCGGCCCTCCCGGCAAGGGGCGCGATGTGTGGATCGCACTGGGTTTCATCCTCGGGCAGGGGCATCCCCATGCCATCGCCCTTAACGACGCCGATATCACCACCTTTACGAGAGAAATCCCCTTGCGATTACTGGCCCCCCTCCTTCACCCGGCACTGTCTTACGATTTCACCAAGGGGTACTATGCCCGTGTTTCAGGTTCGTACATGGCGGGAAGAGCCACGCGCCTGCTGGTAGCCCCTCTTGTCGCCATCCTCCTCGAGAAAAACGGCAATCCCCCTTTCAGGATCATAGGGGCCATGCGATACGCCCTGGCAGGGGAGTTCGCAATGACGGCGGACCTGGCGGCAAAGATCCCTATACCGCGGGACTGGGGTTTGGAGGTCGGCATCCTCTCCGCGGTGGCACGGGCGGTCCCTTTTGAAAGGATCTGCCAGGCGGATCTGTGCGACAACTACGAGCACAAACATCAGGAGCTGCATCCTGAAGACGCGACGAAAGGACTCAACCGCATGGCCGTCGAGGTCACAGCGGCTCTCCTCAGGGAAGTCGGGCGGATTCCGGATAACCTCGTCACAGCCTACAGGGAACAGGCGGTGACAATGATTCCCAAATACCGGGCCGATGCTCTGGCAAGCGGCCTGGATTACGACGAGGCGAAAGAGTATGAAGCCGTAGAGACTTTCGCCGGAGCCATCGAGAAAGCCCTGAGTTACGGGGCCGACGACATTCCCCCTCCCCTCCCTCCGTGGAACGAAGTTGAAAACATTGCCCCCGGGTTAAGGGAGGCCATTGTGGAGGCAGTGGAAAAGGACAACGCCTGACGGCGTTGTCCGGTGTCTGGAGTCTGGAGCCTGGAAAGATCAGCATAGGAGCGTGGGGGCTTGGGAGCATGGGAGCAGAGGCCAGTCATTCCGGACGCCTGGATACTTCACGGCGATCCGGAATCCAGTAGACCGCGGTTCCTTTGCATTCGGTGATTATCACCACAGAGTCACAGAGGCCACAGGAAAGAAAAAGGCCGCCCCGTGGGGCGGCCTGTCATCTGAGACCTTAGATTTGAGATCTGAGATCGCTCAGACGCGGTTGAGCAAGCGTTTGAGCTCCTTTTTCCTGTTCCTGAGTTCCTTCATCTTGGCGTAGTCCTGCTCGGCGATGGCGGCGAGGATCTGGGACCTTAAGGCCCTTTTCTCCAGCTTCAGGGAGCTGATGTCGTGCTTTTCGCGGAGCCTGACCTGCTCTTTGGTGAGGACAACCTCCTTGACCTTGGGGGCCGGTGCTTCGACCGGCTCAGCCTTTTTCGGCTCCGGGGCGGGGGTCTCCTCTTCGACAGGCTCAGCACTGGCCTCGCCTGGTGCGGCCTCGGCTTCCGGCTCGGGCACAGCCTCGACAGCAGGTTCTACCACAGGTTCTTCAGCGGGTGACTCTTCAGCCGGAGCTGCTTCAGCTGCCGGTTCTTCAACGGGAGCCTCTTCTTCCGGAGCGGCTTTGGCTTCGGGGGTTTCGACAGGTTCAGCCTCCACGGGCTCTGGCTCTGGCTCGGGTGCGGCTTCAACCACCTGCTCGGGCTCAGGGGCCGGTTCCTCGGCGGGTGCCTCTTCGGCCGGGACCTCTTCGGCGGCGGTCTCGACTGCGGGTTCCTCGGCGGGCGGGGCCTCGGCGGGCGCCTCTGAAGCCCCCGCGATGGCGGCCACCAGGTCGGCCTTCTTCATGGAGGAGATGCCGGTGATATTCAACTCCCTGGCCAGCTCCTTGAGCTCGGCCACAGTTTTGCTTCCAAGTTCCTTGACATCCATGGTGAACTCCTTTCAGAGTAGAAATCTGCAGTCCAGGCAGGCTCCGTTGAGATACTTAATAGAGGAGCTGCAAGGGGTGTCATGTAAAAAACTGCAATCCATTCAAGATCCGGAAACCGGATGGGCTTCACTGTGCGGTTTCCGGATTCGAGAACGTAAATGACTAACAGAACTGTCCTAAAGAGTCAACGCCCCTTTCTCTACCGCTCCCTCGCCTCCTACCTCAGGGAGGTGTTCGGACGGACACTGAGAAAGGTGCCCATCGACCCCGGTTTCGGGTGCCCGAACAGAGATGGCAGCATCGGCGCAGATGGGTGTGCCTTCTGCCGCATGAGCACCTTCGTGCCGGAACACGCCAGGGGAGACCTGAGCCCGGTCGAGCAGATCAGCAGAGCCAGGAAGGGCAGGAAGCCAGAGCCCTTTATCGCCTACCTTCAGGCGGGTACCGGGACCTACACGACACCGGAGCGGTTCGGTGATCTGGTGGAGACCATCTGCAACCTGCCCGATGTGGCCGGCCTGTTTGTCGGAACAAGGCCCGACTTCGTGGATGGTGCCGTCCTCGACACCCTCAAACCCTGGATCCACCGCAAGCTGGTCTGGCTCGAGCTGGGTCTGCAGTCGGCCAATGACAGAACCCTCCAGCGGATCGGGCGGGGTCATGGTCTGGATAGTTTCACGAAAGCCCGCCATCTGGCCTCGGAAAGAGGTATCCCGGTCCTGGCCCACGTGATCCTGGGGCTTCCCGGAGAGGGGCCTGAGGAGATGATGGGCACGGCCTCCTATCTGGCGGAGCAGATGATAGAGGGGGTGAAGATCCACCACCTGCAGGTCATCCGGGGCACCCGCATGGAGGAGATGCTGCGCTCCGGGGAGGTAACGCCCCTCACGATGGACTCCTACCCCGCCCTCGTGGCCGGCTTTCTCAAACGGCTGCCCCCTTATACGGTTATCCATCGTCTTCTGGCCGACGCCCTGGGAGACCTCCTTGTCGCCCCCCAGTGGCCCGAGCGGGAAAAGGTCATCCAGGCCATCCGCCGCCACATGCTTCAGGAAGGGAAGTGGCAGGGACGACTTTACGAAAAAGGCAGTGTCTAGTGTCCGGTTCTGGTGTCTAGACAAAAGATAGAGCGTATTTCCCGTGAAGGCGTTAAAGGCGGACTCTCGGAGGGACGCAGGGGAGGCGAACGGGCGAGAGGCCAGGTTTTGATTTTCGTCCTTGGATTGAACCGCTGCATGGAATAGAATTCGGATTTGAGACCTGGACCTGGACGTAGGACTGGGACTGGGACTAGGACTTAGGACTAAGACTCTATGACTTATACTCGTCGCATATCAGGCAAGGACGGAGGCGGCTCTGGACGGGCCTTCCTCCGTGTGACCGACGGCCCGGGCAAAGGGACCTCCGTGGAGGTCACCGCCAGCCTCACCATAGGCAGTCGCCCTGACAGCGACCTGCGTCTTGAAGACCCCACCGTTTCCAGGAAGCACGCCGGGATCTCGCGGACCGCCGAGGGGTTCCTGCTCCAGGATCTGGGCTCCACCAACGGTACCTTTCTCAACGGGGTCAGGGTGGACCGGGCCTACCTGAGGGAGGGCGCTGTCATCACCGTCGGCGAGACCTCCATGATCTTTCAGGCGGGCCAAAGCAGTGTCTTGAAAGGAGAGCAGGCTCCCTCCGCTTTCGGCGGCATGGTGGCGGTGAGCGAACCCATGCTCAAGGCTTTTGCCCTTCTCGAGGGCCTGGCTGCCAGCGACATCACCGTGCTCATCGAGGGCGAGACAGGGACCGGCAAGGAGCTGGCCGCCAGGGCCGTTCACGACCGCAGTCCGAGGGCCAGGGGCCCCTTCGTGATCTTCGATTGTTCCACCGTTCCGGGCCAGCTCATGGAGAGCGAACTGTTCGGCCACGCCAAAGGTGCCTTCACGGGAGCCTCTGAGGCCCGCCCGGGGGCGGTGGAAGAGGCTGAGGGGGGGACCCTGTTTTTAGATGAGATCGGTGAACTGCCAGCGGATCTCCAGCCCAAGCTCTTGAGACTCCTCGATCTGAAGGAGTTCAAAAGGGTGGGGACCTCGGACAGGAAGGTGGCCGATGTCCGGTTCGTGGCTGCCACCAACGTTGATCTCGAGGACCATGTGCGCCGGAACCTGTTTCGCAGGGACCTGTATTTCAGGATCTCCGCGGCCAAGGTCACCCTCCTGCCCCTGCGGGAACGGCCGGCTGACATCCCGGCCCTGGCGCGGCACTTCCTGGCCGCCATAGGCCGGAATCAGGGCAGAAACCTCACCCTCAAAAAGGACGCCCTCGGCGCCCTGGCAAAACACCCGTGGCCCGGCAACATCAGGGAGATGAAGAACCTCCTGGAAACGGCCGTGGCCCTTTGCAGGGGTGACGCCATCGGCGCCCAGGATCTCCCTTTCCAGGCCGGGGACCGCCAGGCCTCGGCCGGCGGCAGCCTCGCCGGCGCCGAGGAGCAGGCCATCAAGGAGGCGCTGGAAAAGGCGGGGGGAAACCGGCGCAAGGCCGCGAGGATGCTGGGGATAGCGCCGAGTACGCTCTATGCGAAGATGAAGAAATTTGGACTGGAGTGAGCACGCAGCACGCAGGACGCAGCACACAGCACACAGTTAAGAAGTGGTTCCTCCAAAGGCGGTAGAAGCATTAACGCGGAGGGCCGCAGGAACGCCTCTTCCCAGGCGTTATCACAGGGGGCCGCAGAGAAATCCTAAAAGCAGGGGGTAGAGCCGTCGCTTCAATCCTGTCATTCCGGCCGTAGCCTGCCCTCGAGTGATTAAATCGGGGGACCCGGAATCCAGAAACACCGATCCCTGCAGGAGCGATGTTTTTTTACAGGGATGAAGGAGATGGGTAAGAGCGGTATGGATGTATGGATGTGTGGAAGTATGGGAGTAAAAGAGTCAGAATCATACTAAGCGATGCT
>CP070698.1:1504543-1511425 GCA_020349685.1 bacterium | reverse complement strand
ATCCCTACCTTGGCCTGGATGGTTCACCCACCAGGGTCGTGAAGATATTCTCCCCGGACCTCTCGCGTTCCGGCGTCAAATGGCAGGAAGAGCCGGCGGAGATGGCCCAGAAGCTGGTGAAGGGGTTGAAGGAGCAGAAGATCATCTAAAACAAGCCCAAGGCCCAAAGCCTAAGGCCCAAGGAAAAAGCGCTACCCTTTGGACTTTGGTCTTTGGCCTTTGGTCTGATGCAGGAGCATCCCATGGCAGTCGTCGTCATAAAGGATCAGTGTAACGGTTGTGAAGCATGCCTGGCTTCGTGCCCCTACGAAGCCATCGAGATGGTGGACGGTGTCGCCTGGATCAATGAAAAGTGCACCATCTGCCTGGCCTGCATCGAGGCCTGTCCCGTCGAAGCTATCATCCAGGAGGAGAGCAAGGTCGAGCTTCCCGATCTCGACAAGAACTCTTATTCGGGGATCTGGATCTTTGCCGAGCAGAGGAACGGCAAGGTTTCCTCCGTTGCCATGGAGCTCCTGGGCGCCGGACGCAAGCTTGCCGGGAAGACCGGTGAAAAGCTCACCGCTGTTCTTCTGGGACATGGCATGGAGGAAGCCGCCCGGGATCTGGTTCACTTTGGTGCAGATGAGGTACTGTATGTCGATGACCCCGCGCTGGCCCAGTTCAACGACGGACCCTACGCGTCCGTCCTGGGCGACCTCATCGAGGAGCACAAACCGTCCATCGTCCTGGCCGGAGCGACCTTCATGGGAAGGTCCTTCATCCCCATGGTGGCCTCACGAGTCAACACGGGGCTCACGGCTGATTGCACCGCCCTGGATATCGATCCCGAGACAGGCGATCTTCTTCAAACGAGGCCGGCTTTCGGCGGGAACATCATGGCCACGATCATCTGTCCGCGGCACAGGCCCCAGATGGCAACCGTCCGCCACAAGGTGATGGCGGCTGCTCCAAAGGATACCGGACACAAAGGAGAGGTCCACGTCATCCGCGGACTGGACGGGATCAGGATGGACGACCGGACGAAAGTCCTCGAAGTGGTGGAGGAGATCATCGATACGGTCAACCTCGCGGAAGCCGATATTATCGTGTCAGGGGGGCGGGGACTGGGCGGTCCCGAGGGGTTCAAGATCATAGAGGAGCTGGCCCTTGCTCTGGACGGGGCCGTAGGCGCGTCCCGCAGCGCGGTCGATTCAGGATGGATCCCCTACAGCCACCAGGTGGGGCAGACCGGTAAAACGGTGCAGCCCAAACTTTACATCGCCTGCGGTATATCGGGCGCCGTGCAGCACCTTGCTGGGATGCAGGCTTCTGACGTCATCGTGGCCATCAACAAGGATGCCGATGCGCCCATTTTCGACGTGGCCACCTACGGTCTCGTGGGCGACCTCTTCCAGATCATCCCCGAGATCGTCCGCTCGGTGAATGCGTCCAGGGGGCAATGATGTCTTATGCGCTGGTTTTCCCGGGACAGGGTTCGCAGCACGTCGGCATGGGGAAGGATCTTGCCCAGTGGTCCGAGGCGGCCAGGGAAACGTTTATGGAAGCTGACGATGTGCTGGGGTTCGCCCTTTCAAGCCTGTGTTTCGAGGGGCCCGAGGAGGACCTTCGTCTGACGGAAAACACGCAGCCAGCCATCCTTACGGCCAGCGTGGCTGCCTTTCGAGCCCTCGATTCAGAAATTGGCCTCTCACCGTCCTGCGTGGCCGGGCACAGCCTGGGGGAATATTCGGCCCTCGTGGCGGCCCAGAGCATCTCCTTCGCGGACGCGGTTGCTGCCGTCAGGGAGAGGGGAAGAGCCATGCAGGAAGCCGTCCCGGCGGGGGAGGGTGCCATGGCCGCTCTCCTCGGTATGGACAGGGACCAGATCCTCAGGATCTGCGATGAGGTCTCCACCGACACTGTTCTCGTGTCTGCTGCCAACTACAACGCACCGGGCCAGGTCGTCATCGCGGGTCACAGGGCCGGCGTCCTCGGCGCCATCGACCTGTACAAGGAGCGCGGCGGAAAAAGAGCCGTGGAGCTTCCGGTCAGCGCTCCTTTCCACTGCGCCCTGATGGAACCCGCGGCCCGGCGCATGCAGGAGGTACTGAGGGACATTCGCATTGACAGTCCAAAGACCGTTCTGATAAACAACGCAGAAGCCTCACCTGTCCAGGCCGGAGAGGAAATTCTCCCTTCGCTCGTGCGTCAGGTGACCTCACCGGTCCTCTGGGAGGACTCGGTGAACGTCATGGTCGGGATGGGAGTCGGGGCCTTCATCGAGGTGGGTCCTGGAAAGGTCCTGGCGGGACTTATCAAGAGGATCGCCAGAGAGTCGACAGCTGTGTCCTTCGGTGCTCCCGGGGATTTGAGCGCTGTCACGCAATGTCTGGAGGGTACGTGATGTCCGACCGGAAAGTCGCCATCATCACCGGAGGGGGACAGGGCATCGGCCGGGCCATCGCCCTGGATCTTGCCGAGGCCGGCGTTGACGTGGTCATCGCCGACATCAACCTCGAGACAGCCGAAGCCGCAGCCGCTGAGGCAGCCGCTGCAGGCAGCGTTCCCATGGCCTTCGAACTCAATGTGGCGGACGCCGAGAACGTGGAAGCGCTCGTCGAGAAAGTCACGGAGAAGTACGGCCGCATCGACTATCTCATCAACAACGCAGGCATAACCCGGGATGCCCTCATGATGCGCATGGGGGACGATGCCTGGCGGTCCGTCATCGATGTCAACCTGACAGGGACCTACCTGTGTTCCAAGGCGGTCATCCGGGTGATGATGAAGCAGAGGGACGGGCGCATCGTGAATATATCCTCCGTGGTGGGAGCCATGGGCAATGTGGGACAGACGAACTACGCGGCCTCCAAGGCCGGTGTCGTGGGATTCACCAAGTCCCTGGCGCGGGAGGTGGCAGCGCGGGGCATCACGGTCAACGCCGTGGCTCCAGGATTTATCCAGACAGCCATGACCGACGCCCTGCCTGACAAGGCAAAGGAGGAACTGGTCAACCTCATACCGAACGGAAGACTCGGGACCCCCGAGGACGTCGCCGCTGCCGTCCGATTCCTGGTGTCGGAGGACGCCTCCTACATCACCGGACAGGTGCTGCACGTCAACGGCGGGATGTATATGTAAGAAAATAGTACCCAGTACCCAGTACAAAGTACTAAGCAAGCAGATCAGATGCTGGATACCAGACACTGGAACCAGACACTGGAACTAGACACTAGACACTGATTTTAAGGAGGATCCCATGGACGTAGGAGCAAAAGTAAAAGAGATCATCGCCGAGCAGCTCAACCAGGACGCAGCGGGGATCGACACCGCGGCCCATTTTGTAAACGACCTCGGGGCTGATTCCCTGGACGTTGTGGAGCTGGTCATGGCTTTCGAGGAAGCTTTCGATCTGGAGATCCCGGATGAAGATGCCGAGAAGATCCAGACGGTTAAGGATGCCATCAGCTATATCGAGGGCAAAAGCTCCTAAAGGGTAATGATCGTGCGAAGAAGAGTTGTTGTCACCGGACTGGGGGTGGTCACGCCCCTTGGTCTTGATGTCGGGGAAACCTGGGAGAATATGCTCGCGGGACGATCCGGAATCGGCCCCATCACGAGGTTCGATGCCGTTGAGGCCCAGCTGGCTACCACCATAGCGGCCGAGGTCAAGGGATTCGATCCCGAAAAGAGGATCGATAAAAAAGAGCTGCGCAAGATGGATCTTTTCATACCCTTTGGCATTTTTGCGGCTCTGGAGGCCCTCGAGCAGTCAGGTCTGGTTATTGATGACACCAACGCAGAGCGTGTGGCGGTCATCGTCGGCGCGGGTCTCGGCGGCCTCCCCTACATCGAGAAGTACGCCGCTGTGCTCAGGGAGCAGGGGCCCAGAAGGATCACACCGTTCTTTATCCCCATGACCATCGCCAACCTGGCCTCGGGCCACATCTCCATCATCACGGGTGCCAAGGGTCCCAACAGCTGTGTGGTCACGGCGTGCGCAACAGGGACCCATTCCATCGGGGATGCTTTCCGGATGATCCAGTACGGTGACGCGGACGCGGCCATCGCAGGTGGTACCGAAGCCACCATAACGCCGCTGGCCTTTGCCGGGTTTAACTCCATGAAAGCCCTTTCCACCCGTAACGATGAACCTCAACGTGCCAGCCGCCCCTTTGACAAGGGTAGAGACGGTTTTGTCATGGGGGAAGGATCGGGTGTCGTTATCCTCGAGGAACTCGAGTCAGCAAAGGCGAGGGGAGCCGAGATCCTTGCCGAGATCGTCGGTTTCGGAATGTCTGGTGACGCCTACCATATCACCTCCCCCGCCGAGGGCGGCGACGGTGCGGTCCGGTGCATGAGAGCAGCGTTGAATGATGCCGGGATCACCCCTGACGAAGTCGATTATATCAACGCTCACGGGACGAGTACCCATTACAACGACATGTACGAAACGATGGCCATCAAAAAACTTTTCGGCGATGCGGCCTATAACACCCCCATCAGCTCCACCAAGTCCATGATCGGCCACCTCCTGGGCGCTGCCGGTGGGGTTGAAGCGGTCGTGGCCATCAAGACGTTGATGGAGAAAAAGCTGCCGCCAACCATCAACTACGAAGAACCGGACCCGGAATGTGACCTTGATTACGTTCCCAACACAGCCAGGGATGCCGTGGTGAATGTTTCCCTTTCCAACACTTACGGGTTTGGAGGCACCAACGCAAGCCTGGTTTTCAAGAAGTTCACGTCCTGACATTGATCACATCGCAGGGTTTCTATCAGGCTGTTTCACGAGGCTGTCACGCTCAAGACATGGGCTATTATCAGCCTCTAATCAACGACTGGACGGCTTGATACACCTTCGCTTTTTCATCAGGACCGCACCGCCTGGACAACGATCAGTTTATGAAGAATTACACGACCCTTCTCGTCGACCTCGATGGCACCTTGCTGGACATCGAGGTTTCCTTCTTCCTGGGACCCATGGTCCAGGCCATGCACAGCTGTTTCAGCGATGTTCTGGATGTCGATCTCTTCAGGGAGGGCCTTTTCGGCGGCACTAAGGCGATCATGGTCGAAACCAGATCCGACGGCGAGACCAACCTGGATGGTTTTAACCGCACCTTTTCCGCCGTTACAGGAATGGGGGTGTCGGATATCGAGCGACGTTTCACCCTTTTTTACACAGATGTTTTCCCCACCTTGAGCCGGTACGGCAGACCTCTGGACGGCGCCTGTGCCTTTATCGAAAAGGCCTCGGCCAGGGGCTATACGCTGTGCCTTGCCACCAACCCTATCTTTCCAAAGTCGGCCGTCCTCGAGAGGCTTCGGTGGTCCGGTGTGGACCCTGGTGCCTTTAGCTTCATCCCGGGGCTGGAGAACATGCGAACGTGTAAACCGAACCCGGAATTTTACCTTGACCTGGCCAAGAGCCTCGATGTGGAACCGTTCCAATGCCTCATGGTCGGGAACGATATCCAGCAGGATCTTCCGGCTTCTCAAACCGGGATGGGCACGTTTATCGTGGAAGGTAAGGTCATCGACAGGGGAACCTCGAGCCTGGAACCGGACGGCAGGGGGAGCCTGGAGGATCTGGGAAGGATGCAGCGATGGGAAAACGATTAGTCAGAATGTACAATGCAGAGCGTAGAACGTGGGATCATATCAAAAGCTGACTAACCACAGTACGACCGCCTTGTAGGTCGCTCCACAGGGTGACACAGAGGAATGAGATAATACCTAATCGAATTCTGATTTTGGTTTACCCTGTGAAACCCTGTGTACCCTGTGGTGAATTAACTTTCCGGGACTTGAATTTTGACTTTGGAATCTGTTCGCGACGTCACTCCCAAACCCGAGCGCCGCTGGCTCCCCGGTTTTCTCTTTGGCGCCACCTTCCTGACCACGACCTTTGCCGGAGCCATTCAGCAGGGTGTCGATATCCTGAAAGAGCCCCTGGGACTGGTTCAAGGGCTGCCCTTCTCCATGACTCTCATGGGTATCCTCATGGTGCACGAGATGTCTCATTACCTGGCCTCCCGTGCCCACAAGGTCCCCTCAACCCTTCCCTTTTTCATACCTGCCCCGTCCATTATCGGTACCTTCGGGGCGGTCATAAGGATGAAAGGTGCCATATGGGACAGACGGGCCCTCATGGACATCGGAGCTTCGGGGCCCATCGGAGGTTTTATTCTCGCCCTGCCGGCCCTTTCCATCGGTCTGGCCATATCAAAAGTTGTTCCGGGTGGCGGCGGGGAGGGAGGGCTCATCCTGGGTGACAGCCTCATCATGCTCCTGCTGGAAAGGATCATTCTGGGCGACCTCCCGGCGGACGCCAACATTATCCTGCACCCCGTTGCTTTTGCGGGGTGGATCGGAATGTTCGTCACATCCCTGAACCTCCTGCCGGTGGGCCAGCTCGACGGCGGCCATATCGCCAAGGCCCTGTTCCCGGATCACTTCGATATCATCGCCCGCGTCGTTCATCTGTCCCTGATCCTTTTAGGTGCCTTCTTCTGGGAGGGCTGGCTCATCTGGGCCCTGCTCCTGGTTTTTATCGGTGTCGGCCACCCGCCTGTCCTTCTGCCCCACATCTCCCTGGACGGGAGCAGACGGAAGGTGGGATATTGCGCGGCTGTCATTTTCCTTCTGACCTTCGTACCTGCGCCGTTTAAAATATTGTAATCTCAAATCTCATCCGCCGTCGCTAACGCCTTTCGACCAGCTATGGCGGACAAGAATCTCAGATCTCAAAGGTTCAAAATTCAGCGTACCGCATTTTTGCTATCGATAAAATTCTGCGTGCTGCGTCCTGCGTCCTGCCTACTTTCCAGACACTAGACACTAGACACTAACCTCTTCCCCTCTGGACTCTTACTTCCAATTCTGGGATATTACCGT
>CP070698.1:1499787-1504443 GCA_020349685.1 bacterium | reverse complement strand
TTCTCTTTTTCTATCCCTTCCATCCCTTTCATCCCTGTTAAAATTGATTTTTAGATTTTGGATCTTGGATTTTGGATTGAAATGAAAACAGGAGGCCCCGGCCTCCTGAGTTGTTTCATTCTTTTGCTTTCCCTCGCTGGGTCGCTTAGCCTCTACGTCGCTTTCTACTACTAGGCCTTTCCCCCACTTCCCCTTTCTCATCATCCGTTTCATCAGGTGTTTCTGATCCCTCTCTCTCCGTCGCCTCGTCGCCCTTCGCCTCTTCGGCAGTTTCCCCCTGCCCTGAGCCTGTCGAAGGGCCCTCCGCAGCCTTCCTCAGCTCCTTCATGGTCTCGTCCTCGGCCTGCTTGAAGCCTCTGATGGCCTTGCCAAGGTTCCGCCCCACCTCAGGGAGCTTCTTGCCGCCGAAAAGAAGCATGACGATGGCGAGGATGACGAGAAGTTCCTGCATACCGAGACCGTAGAACAAAATAATTTCCTCCGGAAATTAGTGTCTGGTTTCTGGTTTTGCTCTGCTAGACACTAGACCCTAGATACTAGACACTGAAGAGTTACAGCTATCAATTCGCCTTCCTGCTGTAGCTGTAACTCTTCACCATCTCCCCTTCGAAGGAGACCTCAAGGTTGAAGAAGGAGGTGATGGAGGCATCCTTGCCCCCCTTGACCTCGACTCCCAGCCTCGTCCAGGTCCATTTGGCAAGACCGTCGGCATCGATGCCTGTGAAGTCAGGCTGGCCGAAGAGCTCAACCACTTCCGATTTCGTGGTCATCCCGGCCTCGATCCGGGCACCCGGATCATGAGCCGGCATGTTTCCCAGCGTCACGTTGAAAGTGGGGGCACAGGCAGCAAGAGCGATTGCAACCGCCCACAACGGCAAGAGGACTCTCGTTTTCATAACACCCGTTCCTTTGTTTCAGGCCTTGCGGATATCCAGGGTCATGATCAGCAGGTCGTGGACCTTGTCCTTGGCATCCTTAATATAACCCTTCAGGGTCGTCTCTTCCTTGAAGCCCAGCTTGCGGAAAACCTCAATGGCTCCGGTCTGGGACACCGCCATCTCCGCCGTCAGCTTGTCCAGGTCGGCCTCTTCCGCCGTCTGTATGAGCTCCCTGAACATGGTCTGGGCCAGCCCTTTCTTCCTGAATTTGGGCGATACCACAATGCGGATCTCTCCGACATGGCGCATCCAGCCGAAAGGTTTTCTGTGCAGCGTCGCGTTGGCGACGATGCGGTTGTCCTGAACGGCCAGAAGCGGGAACACCCTGTTGTAATTCAGGTTGTTGAACCACTCGCGTACGACCCTGTAACTGGACACGTCGTTGCGTAAATAAAGTCGGTCGGCGTCGGTGAGGTCCTCAAAAAAATCCATGAGCGCCCTGTCATCCTGTTTTCTCATGGCCCTGAGGACAAGCTCCGTTCCGTCTTTCAGGGTAATTGTCTGAGGATAGCGTTCAAGGAGCATTGTCAAACCTGCCTTTCGGCTTCAGGTATAGGAGTGGACTAATCCTCCATGTGCCAGGTACCGGA
Organism: bacterium; assembly: GCA_020349685.1. Taxonomy (GTDB): domain Bacteria; phylum BMS3Abin14; class BMS3Abin14; order BMS3Abin14; family BMS3Abin14; genus JALHUC01. The sequence goes on along the minus strand of CP070698.1, from coordinate 1,502,915 downwards.
AACCGATTCGGCATAATCGGTCCAGTTCTCCCAGAGCGTGGTCACGTCGTTACTCATGATGATGAGGTCGTGCTTTTTCCCTTTGGCGTCCATGCCGTGATCCTTCAGGATCGCCTCCTGCACGAAGCCCAGACGCGTGAACACCCGCTGGGCGTTATTCTGGATGGTGAGCATCTCCGCCACGAGCTTGTCCAACCCCAGGCCGACCGCCTGCTGGAAGATCTCGGCCGCGACGATCCGCGCAAGCCCCCGGCCGCGGTGGCTTCCCGCCACCGACATGCGGATCTCTCCGACATGGCGCATCCAGCCGTGGGGATTCCTGTGGAGGGTGGCATCCGCCACGACCTTGTCTCCATCGAAGGCCAGGATGGGCAGAACCTTTTCGTAGTCCAGGTTCTCCATCCAGCCGCGGATGACATCGCGATTCGCCACATCATCCCTGAGATAGAGCCTGTCCTCCTTGCTCAACCCCTTGAAAAACTGGTAAAGAGCTTCCTCATCCTCCTTAACTACGGGACGCAGTATTACCTTGGATCCATCCCTGAGATTTACCTCTTTCGGATACTCGTCCAGAATCATGATGGGCCTCCCTTCGTGTAGTCATTATATCGCAGTGGGGAATCATTCCAAAGCATGAGATTGAAAAAAACAGCTCATGGAGCTATACGCTGTGATCTGTGATCTGTGAAATCGTATCGGTCAGAAGAGTCAAGGATCTGCCGCCAGGACTCGCTCCGGCGTTTTGCCTCCTGCGCTCCCAATGCGGGCCCCCCTTCTTCATCCCCGCCTTCTTATCTTCCTTAGCTTAACGACCGTATAACCGGCTCCCACGATGAACCCGCCGATATGGGCCCACCACGCCACACCCGCTGCCGCCTCTGTCCCCAAAGCCATGGACCCGCTCAGGAACTGGATGAGGAACCACAGCCCCAGGAAAAGAACCGCCGGGATCTCCACGATCTGGACAAAGTAGAAGATAGGCACCAGCGTGAGCACCCGGGCTTTCGGGAAAAGCAGGAAATAGGCCCCCAGGATCCCGGCGATGGCACCACTGGCTCCCACGGTGGGAACGGTGCTCGAGGGGTTGACCAGAAAATGGGCCATGGATGCGGCTACCCCGCAGGCCAGGTAGAAGATCAGGTAGCGGAAGTGCCCGAAAGCCCCTTCCACATTGTCACCGAAAATATAAAGAAAAAGCATGTTTCCCAGGAGGTGGAGCCAGCCTCCGTGGAGGAACTGGGACGTAAGGAAGGGGACGAGAGCATAGGGGATCAGCTGCGGCGCCTCGAAGACCGCGTAGACCACCTTCTGGGGGACCACACCGAATATGTAGATGAAACGCTCCAGGTTGGGTCCAAGGGACAGCTCGAAAAAAAAGGCGAGCACGTTGGCCCCGACCAGAACATAGGTAACGAAGGGAACCTTCCTGGAGGGAATGTTGTCTCGGAGAGGGATCATGAAATCAGTGTCTAGTTCTAGCGTCTAGTTCTAGCTCCTTCCAGACACCAGAACCAGAAACCAGAAACTGTTTCTAGTCTTCCACCGCGGGATAGCGCAAACACCCCTGTCCCAGGAAGAAGGCTTCCTCGTCCAGCTCTTCCTCGATACGCAGCAGCTGATTGTATTTGGCGACCCTCTCCGAACGGCTGGGAGCGCCCGTTTTGATCTGCCCTGTGCCGGTCGCCACCGCAAGATCCGCGATGAAGGTGTCGCAGGTCTCTCCCGAGCGGTGGGATATGACCGACGAATATCCGGCGCGGCGCGCCAGCCTGATCGTTTCCAGGGTTTCGGTAACGGTTCCGATCTGGTTGAGCTTTATGAGGATGGAGTTGGCCACCCCCTTGGCGATGCCCTCGGAGAGGATGTTGATGTTGGTCACGAACACGTCGTCGCCGACGATCTGCACGCGGTCTCCCAGGGCCTCGGTCATCAGCGCCCACCCGTCCCAGTCCTCTTCAGCCATGCCGTCTTCGATGGACACGATGGGGTAGTTGTTGACCAGATCCTCATAGAAGGAGACCATCTCCCCGGGCGAAAGCTCCACCCCTTCGGCGGAAAGGACATACTTTCCGTCACGGAAGAACTCCGAGGCGGCGGCATCCAGGCAGATGGCCACATCCTCACCGGGGCGGTATCCGGCAGCCTCGATCCCCTTCATGATGGCATCCAGGGCGGCGCGGTTCCCCTCCAGCCGGGGCGCGAAACCTCCTTCATCACCAACCGATGTGGACTGACCCATGCCGGCCAGGATCTTTTTCAGGTTATGAAACACCTCCGTACCCATTCTCAGGGACTCCGCAAAGGTGTCTGACCCCCAGGGGAAGATCATGAACTCCTGGATGTCCAGGCCGCTGTCGGCGTGGGCTCCGCCATTGATGATATTCATCATGGGAACCGGCAGGATGTTGGCGGAAAGCCCCCCTATGTACCTGTACAGGGGAATTCCCAATTCGTCGGCCGCGGCTCTCGCAACCGCCATGGAAACACCCAGGATGGCGTTGGCCCCGAGATCGCCCTTGTTCTCAGTGCCGTCCAGCTCGATCATGACCTGATCCACCTCGGACTGCGCCAGGGCCTCGTAGGCGATGAGCGCCGGTGCGATCTTGTCGTTGACAGCCTCAACGGCCCTGCTCACCCCTTTTCCGAGGTAGCGCTTCTTGTCCCCGTCACGGATCTCCAGAGCTTCCCTCTTTCCCGTGGAAGCCCCGGAAGGCACCGCGGCCCTGCCGAAAGCCCCGCTTTCCAGATAGACATCCACCTCGACAGTTGGATTTCCCCTGGAATCGAGCACCTGCCGTGCAAAAATATCAGCGATCTCACTCATGGCTTCGTCCCCTCCTGAATAACTAATTTCAGATTCCGGATTCCGGATTCCGGATTCCGGATACCAGACCAGAGACCCATCCGCCTTCGCTGACACCATCTATCGAGCTTCGGCGGACAAGAGATCCAAGGTCTTAAAAGTCTTAAAAGTATAGCCCGATTCCTTAATGCTTGGTACTGGGTACTACACTGCAATAGTTGCTTTAGATCCTTCAAACCATGTAAGGTTATAGCACCGTTGACCGTCAACTTGAACCACTTTCCAAACCATGGCCGACCAGTTGAAAAAGATAATAGCCGGCGAG
>CP070698.1:1494888-1499687 GCA_020349685.1 bacterium | reverse complement strand
CACGCCTGTGTGGGCCGCAAGCTCGTCCTCGGGTCGCTGGAGGATGGCAGGCCGGGCATGGTGAGCCGCATCCTCTCCATCCTCATCAACGAACGCACCGGCACGACGGTGGAGGTCAACTACTACCAGGACCCGGAAGAGCTCTTTGCCGCGGTGGCCAAGGGCAAGGTCGACCTCTACGTGGATCACGTCGACAGCGCCATTAAGCGTCTCAAGGTGGATGCTCCCGGCAAAGACGAGGAGGAAAGATACAGGGCTGTCAAGCGCAGGTTCGAGGAGGAACTCAACCTCATATGGTTAAAGCCCATGGGGTATTCGGGTGTGGATCGGAGCGGTCAGGACCTGGGCCAGGCCTCCGTCGTGGTCAGCAAGGACACCCTCAAGAAGTTCCCGGCCCTGCCGAGGCTCCTGGAAAAGATCGGGACCAGGGTGGTTCTCGACGACAAGAGCCTCGACAACCTCGTCGCCAGGTCCGGATCGGTGAAGCCGGCCAAGGTGGCGCGTGATTACCTCAAGGAAGTGAAACTGATATGAGCCCCGGCAAGGGATGCCTCACCAGAAGGCAGTTCGTGAAGGGCTCGCTGCTCTTACTGGCCGCACCAGCGGCGGTGATCAAACCCTCCCGCGCCGGTGCGTCCCAGGCGGGCGAGGGGCGGGTCCCCCAGCTTTCCGTCACCGAGGGGGGCGATCCCTTCGATGTCACCGTCTCTGCCGTGGAAGGGTTGGGGGGGATGTCCGCCTTCGTCAAGAGTGGCGACACCGTCCTGGTCAAGCCCAACATAGGCTGGGACAGGCGGGTGGAGCAGGCGGCCAACACCCACCCCGAAGTTGTCCGCGCCGTCAGTGAGATGTGCCTCGAGGCGGGCGCCGGGAAGGTGGTCATCCTCGACAGGACCTGCAACGATGCCAGGCGCAGCTACCGCAGCAGCGGAATGCAGGCGATGGTGGAGAACCTCTCCGACCGGCGTGTCAGCCTCGATTTTGTCCGCGAAAACAGGTTCCTGCGAACGGAGATCCCCAGGGGGGTCGTCATCAGGGAATGGCCCCTGTACGAGGAAGCCCTCCGGTCGGATGTGATCATCAACCTGCCCATCGCCAAACACCACAACATCAGCCGCCTCACCCTGGGCATGAAGAACCTCATGGGCCTCCTGGGGGGAAACAGGGGCCTTTTCCACTCAGGCATTGGGCAGAAGCTCGCGGATATCACCTCGGTCCTGGATCCCGCCCTCACCGTCCTGGACGCCACCAGGATCCTGGTGCGCAACGGCCCCACGGGGGGAAGGCTGGAAGATGTGAAGATCCTCAACCGCGTGGCAGCCAGCGCCGATCCCGTGGCCATCGACGCCTACGGGGCGACCCTCTTCGGCGTGGAGCCCGGGGAGCTCTCCTTCATCACGGCGGCCCACGCCATGGGGCTGGGCGAGATGGACCTGAAGAAGGTCCGCATGATAGAAACCTAATATCGGTTCCTGCAAATACGGCTGATTTACCGCAGAGTACGCGGAGGGACGCAGAGAAAACCTTTATTAATCAGGGCAAAGCGCAGTCATTCCGGGTGCAGACCCGGAATCCATGGAAAACAGCGGTTCCTGTACAAGCGGCGTTTTTCACCACAGAGGACACAGAGAGCACAGAGGGAAACAAATAATCTGAGGAAAACACTGTCATTCCGGGCGTAGACCCGGAATCCATGGGGAATAGGGGTTCCTGTAGAAGCGTTGTTTTTAACCACAGAGAACACAGAGGTCACGGAGGAGATCAAAAATCGTTGCCTCACCTGACTTTTCCCAAACAGGAAAGGGATTTCATCGAAATCTGTCGTTGAGCTTTCAGAGCCGGGATAAAAGTAAAATTTGATCCCGGCTTTGTGATCGCAACCTTTCAGGTGGGGGATTGAATCTTATCTGTTTACAAGTTGTCTTATTTCCTCCTGAATATAGCCTTTCTCTGTGTTCTCTGCGTTCTCTGTGGTTAATGCCTTCATGTTTTTGAGTGGATTCACCGGATTAAATGAAAAACATGCTCTCACGGAAATCAAAGGATAGCGTCCAAAAACCTCGGGAGGGAGTCTCCATGCGGCGCATCCGCATCGCCTCCCAATGGGTCTTCGGCATCCTCTTTCTCGTCTTCTTCCTCAACACGAGGTACATGGGCGAGGACGTCATCTCCTGGCCGGTCAACGCCTTCTTCACCGTCGATCCCCTGGCCGCCGTCACGGCCATGGCCGCCGGGAGGCAGATCATCGGGTTCTTCTGGCCGGTCCTGATCCTGATACCCGTGACCCTCCTCTTCGGACGGGCCTTCTGCGGCTGGATCTGCCCCATGGGCGGTTTCCTGGACCTTTTCGGCCGCAAAAGCCGGCGGCGCGCGCCGAGTCCCGCCGGAAGGTTCTACCCGGTCAAGGACGTGACCCTTCTCATCGTGCTCATCGCCTCGCTCTTCGCGGTCAACCTCTCCGGCCTTCTGGATCCCCTGTCTCTGCTTATCCGCAGCCTGACCATGGGGGTCGTTCACCCCCTTGAAAAGACGGTGCACGCTGTTTTCGACACCCTGTGGCGCGTGGGGGGGCCCGTGAGCGCGGTGAGCGAACCGGTGTACGGGTTTTTTCCGACCACCTCCTCTCTTTCAAACTGCCCATGTTCCGTTACACGGCCCTGTTCCTGGGTCTGTTCCTGGTCATCGTGCTCCTGGAGATGGGCGAGCGCAGGTTCTGGTGCCGGAACCTCTGTCCCCTGGGGGCCCTTCTGGGTCTGGTTTCGGCAAGAAACCCCCTGGGTCTTTCCGTGGACCGCCCCGGGTGCACCGCGTGCGGCAAGTGCCCGACCACCTGCCGCATGGGCGCCATCGAGGGGGAGGCCAGGCAGTCCATCAGAAAGCGGGACTGCATCCTGTGTTACGACTGCGTGGGGGCGTGCGATGACCGTTTCATCGGTCACAGGGTACCCTCCGGGTCCCTCGACCATCCCGGTCCCTTCCTGCCCCTGACCCGTCGCGCGTTCCTGGGGACGGTCGGCACCGGCCTTTTCCTGCCCCTGGCGGTGGGACGGACCGCCCGCCCCGACACGCTCCCGGCAACCCTCATCCGCCCCCCCGGCGCCGCGGCAGAGGACCGTTTCCTGGCACTTTGCCTTCGCTGCGGGGAGTGCATGAGGGTCTGCCTGACGAACGGTCTGCAGCCGACCCTCTTCGAGGCGGGTGTGGAGGGGATGTGGACCCCGAGGCTCATCTCCAGGATCGGTTACTGCGAATACTCCTGCACCCTTTGCGGCCAGGTGTGTCCCACCGGGGCCATCGCCCACCTGGACACCGTGACCAAGAGACGTGTGACCATCGGCACCGCCGTCATCGACAAGAACCGCTGCATCCCCTTCGTCAAGCCGGAGCAGTGCATCGTCTGCGAGGAGCACTGCCCCACACCCCGAAAGGCCATCGTGTTTGACGACGTCATGGTCTCCACACCGGAAGGGACCGCCGTGGTCAAACAACCCAGGGTCATCGAGAACCTGTGCATCGGCTGCGGTATCTGCGAGACCAAATGTCCCCTCGAGAGCGACTCGGCCATCATCATCGTGAGGGATGGGGAGGACCGGGCGAAGTCCTAGAGAAGGATTTTGCCCGGTCCCGTGATTAGTGATTCGTAATTCGAAATTCGAAGTTTAACCAATCACGAGTCACGAGTTACCAATCACGGCTCTTTTGTAACCCTGACGGTTTTCCCTCCGTATTACCGTTTAGACTATATTTTTTTGCATTTTGATGACAAATTATTGTCATCGGACGTTCGGTGACGGAAAAATGACAGAAACGGTGAACAGTGAGCCATGAGCTTGAGATCTAGATCCTGGACTCTAGACACTAGACACCAGACACTAGAAACTGAAAGGTAATCGTTTTGTGAAAACCTTTCTCAACCGCCTCGGTTCCATTAAGATCACCCTCTGGGTGCTCCTCCTCCTCGCGGGGGCGGCCGCCATCGGCACCTTTCTTCCGCAGGGAGGGGATGTGGAGGCCTGGGAAAACCTGGCGGGCGCCACCGGGACCCGGATAGCCGTCGCCCTGGGCCTGACCGACTTCTACCATTCACCCTGGTTCGTCCCTCTGCTGGTCGTCCTTGTCGTCAACCTTCTCGCCTGCATGGCCAGCCGCCTTCCGGGCATACTCTCTTCCCTTTCCGGAAAGGCGGCCCTGGGCAGGGAGGCCTTTGCCGATCTGCCCGATTCGGAAGAATCGCGGGCCCGGGCCAAAGACGCTCTGAGATCCCTCGGGTTCAGGCGGCGACAGGGCGGCGGGGACCCTGTTTATTCCCGCGGCGGCGCAGGATTCCTCTTTACCCTCCTGACCCACGGGAGCGTGCTGGTCATCATGGCTTTTTCCGTATTCGGTTCCCTTGCGGGCTTTATCGCCACCCAGAGGATCTACGTGGGTGACAGCACACGGACGGCCTTCAACTGGAAGGAGAAGGCGGACCGGCCCCTGCCCTTCGAGATCCATGTGAGGGATCTGGCCGTCCTCCCCCATCCCGTGGGAGTGCGCCTCGGAGTCCTCGAGGCAGCAACCGGCCGAAAGGGCAAGCTGATCACGACCCACGAGGGCGGTGTCTTCACGATCCCCGGCCTCGAGGGTCGGTTCGCCCTCGACCGTTTCGATGTCGACACCAAGGATTTTAAGGTCATCTGGACCAGGACGGACGGATCGGCCCTGGCTGTCGGCTCCAGGCAGGAGATAGGAAGCAGCGGCCTGGCCCTCGTTCCCGTGGCCTTTGCCGCCTGGCCGGAGCGTCAGGTCACCACCCGTAT
>CP070698.1:1491036-1494788 GCA_020349685.1 bacterium | reverse complement strand
GCAGGGTACGCTGGGCGACCGTGTCGTCACGGTGGGGCTGTTCATCCTCTACTCCCTCCCCAATTTCTGGGTCGCTGTCCTGCTCATCATGTTCTTCGGGGGAGGGGAGTTTCTGGATATCTTCCCCATCTACGGTATAACGACGCCCGGCCTTGAGACTGCCTCCCTCTTTTCCCGCCTGGCCGACCACCTGTGGCATCTGATTCTGCCTGTCTTCTGCCTGACCTACGGGGGTTTTGCGGCCTTGTCCCGCTACCAGAGGGCCGGCATGCTGGAGGTGATCCGGCAGGATTACATAAGGACTGCCCGCGCCAAGGGGCTCCCCGAGAAGCTGGTTATTTTCAAACACGCTTTCCGCAATTCGATCATTCCCATCGTGACCCTGCTGGGATACCTTCTGCCCGGAATGTTCGGAGGAAGTGTCATCATCGAAAGCATCTTTTCCATCCCCGGGATGGGACAGCTCGGTTTTGAGGCGGTCCTCTCCCGTGATTACCCGGTCGTCCTGGCAATCGCCACCATATCGGCCCTCCTGACCCTCTTCGGGCTGCTGGTTTCCGACCTGCTTTACGTCTGGGCCGATCCCAGGATCACTTACGAGGCCGAGGTATGATCCAGAAGCCGCGAAAGCAGAGTTACTGGCGGATCGTGTGGAAGCAGTTTCGCAGGGATCGGGTAGCTGTGGCAGGCCTGGGGCTGGTCCTGATCCTTTTTGTCATTGCCCTTTTTGCGCCCCTTATCGCCAACGACAGACCCCTGGCGGCTTCTCTGGATGGCAAGGTCATGTTCCCGATATTCAGCAAGGAGGACAGCACGCGCTGGACCGGCGGGGAGAGATCCGTTGAAGACTGGGCGGTGTGGCCGCCTGTGAGGTACGGCCCCACACAGATCGACCTCGGAGCCCACCTCCTTCCGCCAGGCGGCGGACACTGGCTGGGCACCGATGACCGGGGAAGGGACGTCATGGCCCGCATGATCCACGGTACCCGCATCTCCCTTTCCGTCGGTTTTGTAGCTGTCTCCATTTATACGGTGATCGGTATTTTTTTGGGGGCTCTTGCCGGTTTTTACGGCGGCCGCGTGGACATGATCATTTCCCGGTTCATCGAGGTGATGATGTGTTTCCCCACTTTTTTCCTCATCCTCGCCGTGCTTGCCTTCCTTCCACCCAGCATCTACAACATCATGATCGTTCTGGGCCTTACGGGGTGGACAGGTGTTGCACGGCTGGTCCGCGGTGAGTTTTTAAAACAGCGGAAGATCGACTACGTTTCAGCCGCCAAAGTGGTGGGTGCCTCCGATCTGCGCATTATCTTCTACCACATCCTTCCCAATTCCATGGCGCCTGTCCTGGTCTCTGCCACCTTCGGGATAGCGGGAGCCATCCTCACCGAATCGTCCCTTGCCTACCTGGGATTCGGTGTGCCGCCTCCCGCGCCCTCCTGGGGTGAGATCCTGTCACAGTCCAAACAGTACATCGATTTCGCCTGGTGGCTCACGCTCTTCCCGGGTGCCGCCATCTTCCTTACCGTGACGGCGTACAACCTGGTGGGAGAGGGACTCAGAGACGCCGTGGATCCCAGGCTTAAATAGGTCAGGGATCATCTCTGAGTCCCTCTCCAGTGTCTAGCGTCTAGTTTCTGGCGTCTAGAAAATGCATAAGGAACTGCATGAACTTTGCCTGAGTGAAAAATACCTTCTGCGAACGACTTTTATTTATTTGCTAGACACTAGAAACCAGAAACTAGACACTGCTTTATGACTTCATCAGCACTATTATTAATAATCTCATCGGCTTTCTTCCACGCCGTATGGAATGCAGTCGTCAAGCGCGTTGAAGCCCGTTTCAACCTTCTGGCCCTTGCCCACGTCATGATGGCGGCGGGACTGACACCTTTCCTGGGACCAGCGGCTCTGCAGCAGGTCAAGGCTTCGCCGATCCTTCTGATCAGCCTGGCCGGTGCGGCGTTCTTCTTTTCCCTCTATCACCTGGGTGTGGCGGGAGGCTACAGGAGCGGAGACCTGTCCGTCATCTATCCGCTGACCACCATGGCACCGGCCCTGGTTCCCCTCTGGGGGGCGCTGTTCCTGGGGGAAAGGCTCGTCTGGGCCGGTTTTGCGGGCATCGGCCTGATAATCCTCGGGGCCTACGTGATCCAGTTCCAAAGCGTCTCCCTCTCGGCCGTGCTTGACCCGTTCAAACGGTTTGACAGGTCCGTGGCCTTCGCCCTGGGCGCGGCTTTCTTCTACTCGGTGGGCGCTGCCTTCGACAAGGCGGGCATCTCCCACACGGACGCGCTGACGTGGAGTTACCTTCTCATTGTCGTCATGGCCGTTGTGGAGTCGGCCCTGGCCGCCGGCACGGGCATGGGTTACTGGTCCTTCACCAAGGCGCACTGGCGATCGGCCCTGGGAATGGCCTTTATCCTCCTCGCCTCCATACTCACCTACCGGTACGGCCTCAAAGTGACGGAGGTCTCCTACGCCACCTCCGTAAGGCAGGTCAACGCCCTCTTCGGGGTTCTCATGGGGATATTCTTTTTCCGTGAGCGCCTCGGCGGCCTGCGCATGGCCGCGGCCGTGGTGATGGTGGGAGGGGTGGTGATTATAAAAATCTTTGGGTAGCACGCAGGACGCAGCACGCAGTACGCAGTAAACCAATAAAATGTAGAATGCAGAATTCAGAACGCAGGAGGAAAGCCCGGTTTCGAGCAAAAGCGATAAGAGCGGCCTCACACAGAGCCACTCAGACGCAGAGAGAAACCAGCCTGCTGCGTCATTCCGGGCGAAATGAAATGAAGACCCGGAATCCAGCCACGTTAGTCATCGCGCACCACTTTCCAGGTGAAGCGATCCCGGATTCCACGAAAGCTTAAAAGCAGCCTCACACAGTGACACGGAGACACAGAGGGAAAAATAATTCTGGGCGAAGGAACTTTTTCTGTGAAGGCGGCGTTTGATTAAACACAGGGTCCACAGGGTTACACAGAGTAATGTAAATCAGGGTAAAAAATAATAGTTCCAAAGGAAAACTGGTGTGTCAGAGCGCTACTTACAGGAGGTTTATTGTCAGGTCAGGATATATGATGAGCAAAGCCGACCAATAGGAAGGAATCATGGCGGGATTGTGATTTCCCTTTCCCCTTTCCACTTTTTACTTTCAACTAAAAAAGGTGTGGCAACGAGCCATCCGTTTTTTAAGGAGGCGCCCCCGCTGCACCTATTGCAGCGGGGGCTTTAAGAAGGAGGTTCCCGCCTCGGGGCAGCCCCCGGAGGTCCTGATGAGTGGGAGCGATGCAGACACCTGGGTGTTTTGACCTAATTGCCCCCTGTTTTGAGTCTTTCACCTTTACTTTTGCAAGTTTTGTTCCTTTTATCACGAGCTGTACAGGGGCCGGAAAACCTTTGAATCAGGAGTTTTTCGCTTCCAATGCCTGGCATGTTCTTAGCGGGAAACGGCGTTTTGTGTGTCAAATCACCCATCCGAGTTATTTTACCACCCGATAAAACCATTTTTGGGTTAAGGATAAATTGACCGTCGCGGGACTATCTGCTATCTAACTCAGGTTTGGCCCTGGTAACCCTGTTTCCATGGAGGATCGATGTCAGGCAAGGAGGAGGTTTTTCGCCCCGAAGACACGGCCTTTGTCATCTACCTGGTGACCGTGGCGGTCCTCGTGACGCTGTTTCACCGCGGTGTTGAGAAGTGGTGGTTTTACGTGGTGACCCACTCCTTTGCCGCGGCCCTCATC
>CP070698.1:1486858-1490936 GCA_020349685.1 bacterium | reverse complement strand
TCCTTCAGAGCCTGAGCGGCGTTTTTAGAGGCCAGTCTGACCAGTCGAAGCCCCCTGCCCCTGGAGGGTTTGCGTATGCTGATCCTGCGCTGCCCGATCTCGGACAGGAGCTCCTCGCGTGCCCTGTCGAAATCGATGCCCTCCAGGCACAGGATGACAGGTGGCGGAGGAACCGCAGCCCGATAGTGTTTTGCAAGGAAGGCGTCGAGGGCTTCGCCCGGTTCCACCGCACCGCTCACGATGGTGTCCGATCGCCCCACAAGCATGCCGGATCGTATAAAGAGGCATGTCAGGACCCCTGTATCCGCGGATCCGGCGTATCCCAGGACGTCCATGTCCTCGCCGGGGTCCCCGACAACGTCCTGTTTTTCGAGGACCGTTTCGATGGCCGCTATCCGGTCCCTGAGCCCGGCGGCTTCCTCATACATCCTCTCATGGGCTGCTTCCTTCATCCTCCTTTTGAGGGAACCGATGACCTGCTGCCCGTTACCTTTGAGAAAGTCGACCAGCTCGTCGACGATGATCCGGTAGTCGGCCTTTGAGATCTCCTGCCCGCAGGGGCCGGGACAGCGCCCCATCTGATAGTCCAGACACGGTCTTCCCATTCGCCCCCTTCCGCCGGGAACCGGTTTGCGGCACCTTCTGAGTGGAAAGGCCTTTTCAAGCCACGACAGGGTCGCCCGGGCAGCCCCGGCGTCGGTAAAGGGGCCGAAGTAGAGGCTTCCGTCCTGGACCAGTTTCCGCGTGATCTCCAGTCTCGGGTATTCCTCGTGGACGGTGACCCTGAAGCAGGGGTAGCTCTTGTCGTCCTTCATGTCCACGTTGTAGGCGGGACGGTACCTTTTTATGAGGGTGTTCTCGAGGAGCAGGGCCTCCTTTTCGGAACCGGCGACGATGGTCTCGACGCTGTGGACGAGGGGCAGAAAAAGGGCTGTGCGGTGGTGCTGTCCGCGCGTGAAGTACTGTCTCACCCTCTTGCGAAGGTCCTTGGCCTTGCCCACGTAAAGTACGGCACCTTCGGCATCCCGGTAGATATAGACCCCCGGCGCCGAGGGGACGTGCTTTATCTGTTCCGTGACTGGTCCGGGCATCAGTCTGGTCTTCCTTTTGCTGCCCGGGCCGGCCCTTTACGGGCCTTGCCCCTTCTGCTCTTTTTCTTTCCTTCCCTGGTTTGTACCATGGAGGAGGTCCTGCCGGGGCTGCCGGTCATGATCATGCGCTCCTGGAGCTCCCTCATGCGGTCCCTGAGTTCAGCGGCCCTTTCAAAATCCAGGTTGGACGCCGCCTCGAGCATTTCCCTCTCAAGCCTCGCCACTGTTTTCTCCGGATCGAGAGGGGCTGCTTCCTCACCATCGGCTACGGTGACATAATCCGCCTCCTCGATGGAGGAGAGGACGTCGTGGATCCGGCTTTTGATGCTCTCGGGTGTAAGGCCGTGAAGTTCGTTGTATTCCTGCTGGAGGTGTCGCCTTCTGCTGGTCTCCTCGATAGCCCTCCGGATGGAACCGGTAACGACATCGGCGTAAAGCACGGCTTTTCCATCGACATTGCGCGCGGCCCTTCCCATGGTCTGGATGAGGGAGGTCTCGGACCTGAGGAAACCTTCCCTGTCGGCATCCATTACCGCCACTAGGGCGACCTCCGGAATGTCCAGACCTTCGCGCAGGAGGTTGATGCCGACGAGAACATCGAAGACTCCCAATCTCAGGTCCCGGATGATCTGAATCCTTTCCAGAGTCTCGATGTCGGAGTGCAGGTATCTGACCCTGATCCCCAGGTCCCCGAGGTAGCCGGTCAGGTCCTCGGCCATCCTTTTCGTGAGGGTCGTTACCATGATCCTGTGGCCGAGCCCCACAACCGCCCTGATCTCCCCGACGAGGTCGTCAACCTGGTGGCTGGCAGGCCTCACGTGCACCTCGGGGTCGATGAGCCCTGTGGGCCGGATCACCTGCTCGACGATCTCACCGCCCGTCCTCGACAGTTCGTAGGGTCCCGGAGTGGCCGAAACGTGGATCCTCTGATGACGCTGGCTTTCGAACTCCTCGAAGGTCAGGGGCCGGTTATCGAAGGCTGAAGGGAGGCGGAAACCGTAGTCCACAAGGCTTTCCTTGCGCGATCTGTCACCGTTGTACATGGCTCTGATCTGCGGGATGGTCTGGTGGCTTTCGTCGATGACGATCAGGGCGTCGTCCGGAAGGTAGTCGATGAGCGTGGGCGGGGCTTCACCCTGATTTCGCCCGGTCAGATGCCTCGAGTAGTTCTCGATCCCCTTGCAGTAGCCCACGACCTGCATCATCTCCATGTCGAAAGCCGTTCTCTCGGCAATGCGCTGCGCCTCGATAAGCCTTCCGTTTTCCCGGTACCAGGCGATCCTCTCCTGCAGCTCTTCGTCGATCTTGGCCAGGGCGCTTTTCATGACATCGTCGGGGATGACGTAATGACTGGCAGGGAACACCGAGATCTCCTCGATGTCCACCGTGGATTTCATGGTCAGGGGATCGAGAGCGGTTATCCTTTCGATCTCGTCGTCGAAAAGCTCGAACCTCAGGGCCGTCTCCTCGTAGGCCGGGAAGAGGTCGACCACCTCACCCCTGACCCTGAAGGTGCCCCTTGAAAAATCGATATCGTTGCGCTCGTACCTCATCTCCACCAGCCTGGACAGGATCTCCCGCCTGGTCACCTTCTGCCCACGGTGGAAGTGAACGAGCATGCCCCGGTACATCTCGGGAGACCCGAGACCGAAAATACAGGATACAGAAGCCACGACGATGGTATCCCTCCGGGTCAGCAGTGAGCGGGTGGCCGAGTGCCGGAGCCGGTCGATAACCTCATTGATGGAGCTGTCCTTTTCGATGTAGGTGTCGGTCGCCGGAATGTAGGCTTCGGGTTGATAGTAGTCGTAATAGGAGACGAAATATTCCACAGCGTTTTCGGGGAAAAACCCCTTGAATTCGTGGTAAAGCTGGGCCGCCAGGGTCTTGTTGTGGGCGATGATCAGGGCAGGGCGGTCGACCTCCATGATGACGTTGGCAAGGGAAAAAGTCTTGCCCGATCCTGTCACTCCCAGGAGGACCTGGTCCCTTTTCCCTGCCCGGACCCCTTCCCCGAGCTGGGCGATGGCCGACGGCTGGTCGCCGCGGGGAGAAAAATCGGAGAGGAGTTTAAAACCCATAGTTACCGGTTATCAGTGATCGTTGATCGGAGGTAAATTCGACGGATATTGTGGGACCATTTGTTTCCAATGTTGCCACCGTTGAGAAAAAAATAGAAGATCGTTGCCTGGCCCGTCTTCAGGATAATGAGATTTTATCAGGAAATTGAACACCGACTTCGGATCACTGATCAGCTGTCATCACTGGCCAAACAGAATAACAACGGTTCCGTCATCCAGGCCGAACATCACATCGCTGATGCCGTCACCGTCATAATCCCCCGGACAGAGGTTGGTCGAGACCTTTCCTGAAGAGCTGAAGATCTCCTTTTCCCTGATCCTGTTGCGCTCCAGGCTGTAAATGCTGATGCTCGACATGCCCGGGCCGGGGGCCAGAAGTTCCGTGTTGCCGTCGCGGTCCACATCGGCGATGAGGACCGATTCCAGGAGCCTTGATCCCTCTTGATGCGTGCTCACGGCGGAACCGAGAGTGATCCTCGTATTGGCCAGGTCCATACGGTAGAGGACGAGGTCGCCATCGTCTTCCGATGGCAGAAGGGCGGTGACGAGATAAGCCCTGTCGCTGTCGCCCAGTCTCGAGCTGCCAAGAACATGGATCCAGTGGTCCGCCTCTGTGAGCGGGCCTTTCCTCTTTTCCCTCAGGCGGCCCCTGCTGTAGGTGTAGCTCCTGACCTGGGATCCCTTGTCCTTTAGCGTGACGGGCAGCATAAGAACAGTTTCGCCGGCTTCGCCCGTTCTAAGGACGAACGGTCCGAGGGTCTCGAAAACCTCGTCCTCACCGAGGACCAGTTCACTCTGCAGCCTGAGGGACCTTCCGTCCCAGTTGTAGACGGCGATCCCCTGTGCCTCAACATCATCTCCAAGCCGTGAGGAAGATATGAGGTCGGTTGGTCTTGACAGGGCAAT
>CP070698.1:1482982-1486758 GCA_020349685.1 bacterium | reverse complement strand
CCGCATCAGGACGGGTGAAGCTGGGAGCGAGGCGCTGTGAATCAGTGTCTAGTGTCTGGTTCTAGTGTCTAGCAATGCACGAAAGAATTTCCCGTTCACAGATTACCGATTACCGATTACGAAAAACTACTGGAGGAACATAAAATGATCACCCGATTTCTACCATCAATTGAAAGAGTGAAGGTCGTAATCCTGGCCCTTATGCTCCTGGCCATTCCGGCGGTGGCTCGCGCGGATGCCCTCGACAGCGGCGACACCGCGTGGATGATCACCGCCACCGCCCTTGTGCTTTTCATGACCATTCCGGGGCTTTCTCTCTTCTACGGCGGCCTGGTCAGGGCCAAGAACATGCTGTCGGTCCTCATGCAGTGCTTTTCCATCACCGCCCTCATGACGATCCTCTGGGTGGTGGCTGGTTACTCCATATCTTTCGGGGAAGGCGGCAAGTTCTTCGGTGATTTCTCCATGGTGTTCCTCAGGGGCATCGGACCTGACGCCGTCTCGGGGACCATTCCGACGATCCTGTTCGCCATGTTCCAGCTCACCTTCGCCATCATCACCCCGGCCCTCATCGTTGGGGCCTTCGCCGAGCGGATGAAGTTCTCTGCCATGCTTCTCTTCACCGGCGCCTGGATGCTTCTCATCTACAGCCCGGTTTGCCACTGGGTCTGGGGTGGCGGATGGTTGGGCGGCATGGGCGCCCTCGACTTTGCGGGCGGCACTGTCGTTCACATCAACGCCGGGATCGCGGGCCTGGTCTCGGCCATCGTGCTGGGAAAAAGGAAAGGCTACCCCACCACCCCCATGATGCCGCACAGCCTGACCCTCTCGGTGGTCGGCGCCGGCATGCTGTGGGTGGGCTGGTTCGGCTTTAACGCCGGTTCGGAACTGGCCGCCGACGGCACCGCCGGTATGGCTCTGGCGGTAACCCAGATCGCCACCGCGGCAGCCACCCTCGCCTGGATGTTCGTTGAATGGATCAAGCACGGCAAACCCAGTGCCCTGGGCGCCATCACCGGCGCCGTGGCCGGCCTCGTGGCCATCACCCCCGCCTCCGGGTTCGTGGGTCCCATGGGCGCTATCGCCATCGGCTTCGCTTCCGGGATCGTGTGTTTCTTTGCCGCCACCTCCATGAAGCGGGCGTTTGGGTACGACGACTCCCTCGACGCTTTTGGTGTTCACGGTGTGGGCGGCATGGTGGGTGCCCTTCTGACCGGCGTTTTTGCCGCTCCCTCTCTGGGTGGCTACGCCGAGGTGTCGAGCATCGGGGGGCAGCTGTGGATCCAGTTCGTGAGCGTCACAGCGACCCTCGCCTACAGCGCTGTCGGATCTTTCATACTCCTCAAGGCGGTCGACCTTACGGTAGGCCTGAGAGTGACGGAGGACGAGGAGGTCACGGGTCTGGACATCACCCAGCACAATGAAAAAGGATACGATTACTGATCCAATCTCAAATCTCAGATCTCTGATCTCAGAAAAAACAATGGCCCGGAGGTAGAATCACTCCGGGCCCTGGTTTTCCATCTGAAATCTGGAATCTGGAATCCGGGATTCGTCCGACAGATCTCCTTCAACCGATCTGTTCGGCCAGGTAACACTGGATGCCCATCTGTTCGATCTGGTCTAACTGCACCTCCAGCCAGTCGAGGTGGCTCTCCTCGTCCTTGAGGATCTCCTCGAGAAGGATCTTGGTGCCGTTGTCACCCGCCTCGGCCGCCAGCTTGATCGTGGCATTGTATTTCTTGACGGCATCCTCCTCGGCCCCCCGGTCCTTCTGATGCATGTCCTCGACCTTCTTACCGATGGATACAGGGCCGAGTTTTGTCACTATGGGCAGGCCGTCCAGGAAGAGGATGCGCTCGATGAGTTTTTCGGCGTGCTTCATCTCGGTGATGGAGCGGGCCTTGATCGCCCCATGCAGCACATCGTAACCGAAGTTCTCGCACAGTTCCGAGTGAACGAAATACTGGTTGATGGCCGCCAATTCCTCCGACAGGCGCTCGTTTAAGGCATCGATAAGCTTTTTATTCCCTTTCATATCTTACTCCTTTATCCGGTCTCAGATCCGGTCCCCAAAGAATTCCCGACTGCCATAATATAGAGCTTATCATCCGGCCGGAGCTTTGCAACCGGGAAGAGGCACGATCACTGATCCAATCCCAGATCTCAGAAAAAACAATGGCCCGGAGCTTGAATGCCTCCGGGCCATTTTTGAGATTTGGGATATGAAATTTGAGATTCGCCCTACAGATCCCCCAGCCACCCCTCGAACATGTCCAGGTGCCCCTCCTCATCCTCCAGGATCTGCTCGAACAGCTTACGCGTGACCACGTCATCCTCCTCGCGGCATTTCTCGATGATCGGCTTGTACAGGGCGATGGCCTCCGCTTCTGCAGCGGCGTCGTTCTGGATCATCTCTTTCAAGTTCTCGCCTACTTTTATCTCGTCGGGCTTGGTGGTGGGCACGCCCCCGAGGTAGTTGAGCCGGTCGGCGATGAGCTCGGCGTGGGTCATCTCGTTGATGGCGATGAGCTTGAGCTGGTCCCTGACGGTGAAGCCCTTGACCCCTACCCACTGCACATGCTGCCACATGTACTGGATGGAGACCTGCATCTCCCGGGCGATGGCCCGGTTCATGAGATGGAGAAGTTCATCCGATGCCTTCCGGGAATGTGCTTCGGCCATAGTGTCCCTCCTGTCTGCTATCCACGACTCTGGAATGTGGGTCGAATTGGTCCAGGACTTCAGGGAACAATAATACCCTGTATCGGGAATTTGGCAAGGGAGGGGGGAAAATCAAGTGTCTAGAGTCTAGTGTCTGGAATCTAGAGTTTAGAAACCTTCCTCAAAGCAGCATCGAGCTGCTCTGAAGAGATCCCCCACTCTTCATATCCTTTCCTCACCATCTCCAGGTAGTCCGGGTCCGGCGGGGACAGGGGGATGGCGAAGGGCTCTTTCATAATATAAACAAGGCATTCGACGGAGTTTTGTTGATTTTCATGACCCTTTGAAATTTCCCCGGCACCCCGACACACCGATACGCCGACACCGGTATTTCTCCCACTCCCCCACTCACCCTCTCTCCCTCTCTCGCCAAGGTTAATTTCCATCATCCTCCGCTCGTACAGCTCCGGACTATCCTCATAGCTGTCAAGATCCGGTAAGTGAACGGACTCGATCCGCCACACGCCGCCTCTTACTTGCGCACCCTTCTCCGGCTCCACGTTGAACCACTGACGGACCGTGAGCGTGTAATCTTCCAGCACCGCGGCATAAAGCGGCTCCGCCCCGGGACAGAGCCGGGTCATGTGGGATCGGTTGAGGTTGGCGGCGTAAGCGAAATACAACATCAGGACGCAGCACGCAGTACGCAGAACGCAGGAGGAATGAGCTGTTCCTGAAAAAGTTGCATTATCCAGCAGGGGTAAAAGAGGTAAAGTGGATATTTAAGGTAGGGTTTGCCATCACTTTCATCCTCTTCATCCCTGTTAAAGCAGTTCCCGGCGCTTCCACAAGAACTGTTCTTCTCTCCCCCAGAATTGGTTTTCCTCTGCGTCCCTCCGCGTACTCCGCGGTAAAATTAAAGTCGCACTCCGAAGGATCGTAAAAGCATGACGGTCTCCATCAGGGGTAAACCGATGACGTTCGTGTGGCTCCCCACGATCCCCTCGATGAAGATGGCGGCCTTCCCCTGGATGGCGTAGGCGCCGGCCTTGTCCATGGGCTCCCCGGAGTCGATGTACCAGTTAAGCTCCCACTCCTCGATCTGTTTCATG
>CP070698.1:1474314-1482882 GCA_020349685.1 bacterium | reverse complement strand
CCCCCTTCCGATCCCGGACTGGTTGGTCAGGACGATAAGCAGGTATCCCCGATCCTTGAGCCTTTTCAAGGCATCTGTGACACCGTGGTAAAAAAAGACACCTGCCGGATCGTCCAGATAACCGACCTCATCGATGATGGTCCCGTCGCGATCCAAGAACACCGCGGGGCGCAGTTCTTTTGCTGATATACCTGAATGAAGATTCATAACACTTTCAAGCTCAATATGGCATTGTACCTAACTACGACCAGCCCCTGGGTATGGACGTACGGGAGTAAGGGTGTATGGGGGAATGATCCTGCGAATTTTACCCCCTTACCTCCACACCTCGATACCCCCAAACTGATGACCCTTTCGGGGTCACGGCTGCGTCTTCCACCGATCGTGGAGCCAGATCCACTGCTCGGGATTGCTGCGTACGACCTTTTCCGTCCATTCCGTGAAAACCCTGGTCCTCTCCACCAGATCGTGGTCGCGGTCAGACAGGGGTTCCTGGAAGAGTGGTGCCTCGAAGACGACGTGATGCCCATTGGCGGTCCTGTGGGAGTAAACCGGGATCACCGGAGCCCCGGTGCGGCGCGCCAGGAGAGCCAGGCTTGGCAGAGTGCAGGCCGGGCGGCCGAAAAAAGGGACAAAGACCCCCTCCGTGCGGCGCGTGTTCTGGTCCGTCACCATCCCCAGCACCCCGTTATTTGCAAGGTGCCGCAGACTCATTTTCATCGTTCCCCTTCCGGAAAATACCTTTATCCCCACCTCCGTGCGGTATTTCAACCACAGCCTGCTCACTGCTTCGCTCCGGGGGACTTTGGATATATGGGCAAAATCGTACCCCTTGAGAACCAGAATAGCACTGAGGAAATCCCAGCTGCCAAAATGGCCCGAAAGGGTCAGGACACCCTTTCCCTGGTCCAGGGCCTCCTTGAAATGTTCCTCCCCTTCAATGGTCACGTAACGGGAAATCAGATCCCGGTTCAGCCTGGGAAAGAGGAAAAATTCCGTGACATTCATGGTCAGGAACTGGAAGGAACGCCGGGCCACAGACCTGATCTTGTCTTTGTCCATCTCATCGCCAAAGGCCATTTCAAGGTTCCTCAGGGCCAGCCTCCTCCTCTTATAGGCCAGATAATAAAAAATCCACCCCATGCCTTTGCCCAGCGCCAGATTCATCCTCCGGGGCATGTTTCCGAAAAGAACCGCCATGGTCCGGATAATGGCTGTTTCCAGGACGTGTCTCATTTCAGGTCGCCGCCCTTCGACCGGAGACCAGGGACTCGATGGATTCCATCAGCTTTTCTTTTCCCTCGTGAACGATCATCTCCATGGAAAGGCAGTACAGGGGGATCTCCTGTTGATCCCCGGGCCAGCGCACGGCATCCTTCTCCGTGGTCACCATGAAGCGGACTCCCGCCTCGCGAGCGGCTGATGTGATCTTACCCACATCCTGCATGGTAAAGGCGTGATGATCCGGGAAAACCAGGAACCGGGCAATATCTATTCCGGCGCGTTCCAGGGAATGCCTGAAACCATCGGGATGAGCGATGCCGCAAAACCCCAGGGCCGGGCCGGGGGGGACCTGCGAACCACCCGTTCCCCCGGATGCGTCACGGGGGACGAGGCCAGCGGGTCTGAAATCAGCCCATACGACGGGAAGATCCTTGCGCTCCCTTAACTCTTCTTCGAACAGGGGATCGGCCTCTGACACCTTGGTGACAACAATCAGATCCGCGCCCCCCAACCTCGACACGGGTTCCCTCAGGAATCCCGCCGGAAGAAGTCTCCTCTTGCCGAATCGACGCTGGCCATCCACAACGACAATGTCGAGATCACGGTAAAGGGCCCGGTGCTGAAACCCGTCATCCAGGATGAAGAGGTCCACGTTCCCCTTCTCCAGGGCTTTCATCCCGGCGCTGTACCGGTTTCTGGAGACCACAACCGGGATCTTCAAACCCTTTGCCAGGAGGAACGGTTCATCGCCGTACCGGCTCCAGTGATCTTCCTCCTCCACTACTTCAGGGCCTTGGCCCTTTCGCCCGTAACCACGGGAGAGCACTGCTGGCCGAACACCCCTCGACAGAAGCTCCCGTGCGAGAGACATGATGAAAGGAGTTTTTCCGCCGCCCCCCACAGTCAGATTCCCCACGCTGACGACGGGCCTGGGCAGCCTTTCCCGCCTCACCAGACCTGCATCGTATATCCAACGGTGCAGGAAAACCCCTCCCCGGTACAAAAGGGAGAGCAGGAGGAGGAGAGGCAGAAGTGGGGCCGGTGGATCGTTGAGAACCTCTTCGGCACGCCGGCGGAACATCTTCACATCTTTTCCGCCTCGTCGATGAGCATGACAGGGATGTCGTCCTCGATCCTGTACCTGAGCCTGCAGCTGTTGCATACCAGGGCGCTGCCATCCTTTTCAAGCGTAACCTCCCCCTTGCACTTGGGGCAGGCCAGGATGTCAAGAAGTTCCTTATCGATGGGCATGGGAGACCTCCAGGTTTCAGTAGTCAGTGGTCAGGAGTAAGGAGCCAGAACAACTTATTCTATATTTTTGGCACGCCGATGTTAACAGGAAACACTCTACTGGCTTCCGACTCCTGACTCCTGGCTCCTGGTTTTCAAACCTGTTATCTCATCGGCCCTTTCCTGCAATCGAAAAAGCTCCTCCTGGAGCTTTCGCCCGCCCAGGGCCATCGCCTCTTCACCCGTATCTTTGTCGAAATAGATCGGGTCGCCGAAGACAACGGCGCCCTTAGCAAAGGGCCACGGCAGCAGGTAGCGGTCCCAGGCCCGCTCAAGAATATGGGCCGGTCTGGCCGATGCCGCCATACATACCACAGGCGATCCGGTCTTTTTTGCCAGGTAGACGGCGCCGGGTTTCACCTCGTGGATGGGCCCTTTGGGACCGTCCACAGCAAAGGTAGCGTGATAGCCCTTATCCATGTATTTCTTCAGACCGATAAGGCCCCTGGCCCCGCCTCTCGAGGCCGACCCCCGCACCACCTTGTATCCCAGCCCCGTCATGACCTGGGCCTGCAGCTCTCCATCCCTGCTCAGGCTCGACATGACAGTCAGTCTCCTTCCCCTTAAAAATCCCGTGAGAAGGAACTGCCTCCCGTGAAAGAAAGCGAGCACGGCGCACTGACGGGCGGACTCGAGATCATCGAGAACGTTTACACCCTCACACCGAATGCGGACCGTTTTTGTCACGGATTTTATGAGGAACCGCACGAGGCCCGGCAGGGCCCTCTCCACGATGCCGAGTCTATCTATTGATCCGGCTGACAAGAACATCCGCCTCCTCCTCAAGTTCCACAAGGATGCGCCCCATCCGCTTACAATCCTTGTCGATGGACTCTTTGGAGAGATCCCCATCCAGGAGAACAGGTTCCCCGAAAAGGACCAGCCCCCGGGAAAAAGGCAGCGGGATGAGGAACCGGTCCCAGAGTTTGGTAAGGGTCAGGCCGGGCCACGCGGCAGTGGTCACCGGAACAAGGGGTACGCCCAGTTTTTTGGCCGCAAAGACCGCGCCCGGCTTGAATTCCCTGTAGGGACCCCTCGGCCCGTCCACAGCAAAAATAGCGATCCTCCCGCCCCGGACATTTCTGATCAGCTCAGCCAGGACCCTGTTGGCGCTCCTCTTGCTCGATCCCCTGACCACAACGTAACCGAACATCCTGAGGGTTTTCGCCATGATCTCCCCCAGGTATCTGATATTCAACATGACGGTGTTGGGCCATTTCCTGATCTGATGCACCATGAGGAACTGCCTGCCGTGAAAAAAAGCCATAACAAAGGGCCTGTTGGATTCGAGCATCTCCCGGACCGGCGCTTCTCCCGAAAACCGGGTCCGCATCGTCAGGCTGACCCCCTTGATCAGCAGATAATTCAGGAGAGTGAGCGCAGGCAGGATCCCGTAGGCCAGCCTCTTTCTCCACATCCGAAAGGGGCTAATCCCCGGTCGATCGTGGTTCATCGGAAAGGTCTTCCTCGACGAGAAGGGAGTACAGACGGGAATATTCACCTCCGGCCTTGAGGAGTTCGTCGTGCTTGCCCGATTCCACGATCCGGCCGCCTGATATGACAATGATGCGATCCGCGTCCTTCACGGTGGAGATGCGGTGGGCAATGGTGAGGGTGGTCCTGCCGTGGACAAGGTTTTCGAGGGCTTTCTGGACGAGATGTTCCGATTCCGTATCCAGGGAGCTTGTCGCTTCATCGAGGATCAAAACAGGAGAATCCTTGAGCAACGCCCTTGCGATGGAGAGCCTCTGGCGCTGCCCACCGGACAGCCGGGCACCCCGTTCCCCGATCATGGTGTCGTACCCATCGGGAAGGGAGTTCACGAAATCGAGGGCATAAGCAGCCCTCAAGGCCCCTGTCAACTGGCCCTCCGATACATCCGTAATACCGTAGGAGATATTGTTGCCTATGGTGTCGTTGAACAGGACGACCTCCTGGGACACAATGGAGATCTGCTTCCTCAGGCTGTTCTGAGTGACACGTCGCACATCGTATCCATCGACAGTGATCCTCCCCTCCGTCACATCGTAAAAACGGGGTATGAGGTTCACAAGAGTCGTTTTGCCGCCGCCGCTGGCGCCTACTATGGCAAGTCTGGTGCCGGGCGCGATGTCCAGGTCGATATCCTTGAGGACCCGGTCCTGCCCGTAGCTGAAGCTCACCTTTTCGAAAACGATATGGCCCTTGCTCCGGGGAATTTCCACGGCATCTGGCGCGTCGGCGATCTGGGGAGAGATATCCAGCAGGTCGAACACCCTCTCGGCTGCAGCCAGGCCCTGCTGGATGACGTTGTTGACAGAAGTGAGATGCTTGACCGGTTCATAAAGGAGCATCAGGGCGGCGAGAAAGGAGAAGAACTCTCCCACCGTCATCTTGCCGTTTATCACCGTCAATCCACCGATCCAGATGATCAGGGCAACGGAGGCAGCCCCGATGAGTTCCATAACCGGGTTGGAAAGCGCTTTCACCCTCTCGATCTTCAGGAATGATCTTACGAGTTTTTCGTTTTCCAGTTTGAACTCCTCGAGCTCCGCGGCCTCCGTACCGGAAGCCTTGATGAGTCCCGCGCCGGAGATCCGCTCCTGCATGAGCTTGCTCATGGCTCCCATCTGTTCCTGGCTGCGACGGCTTGCTTTCTTCATGCGCTTGCCGAACCTGACGAGGGGATAGAAGGCCAGGGGAAACCCGACAAGGGAGATGAGGCCTAGTTCCACATTCCTGTAGAAAACCACGCCGGCGAGGCCGCAAATGGTGAAAACGTCCCTGAAAACACCCACCAGAGCTTCGGTGATGGCCATCTGCATCATGCTCACATCGTAGGTGACACGGGACATGAGGACGCCAGTGGGTGTTTCGGTGAAAAAAGACATGGAAAGCCGGTGCAGATGCTCGTAAAGCTCGTTCCGTATATCCCGGACCACCTTGAGTCCCGCCCAGCTCATCACATAGGTCCTGGCGTACCGGAAGATCCCTTTGAATACGTAAATGACAATGATGGCCGCCGGAACGAGAAGCAGCATTCGGCGATCGCCGGCGATGAACACGTCGTCCAGAACGTTCTTGATGATGAGGGCGGAGAGAGCTGTCATGGCTGCCACACCGATCATGGCCAGCGTCGCAGCGATGAGTTCCCCTGTATAGGGGCGAACGTACCGGAGTATCCTCAGGTAGAGCCGATAGGATTTCTTCACTTGCCATCCCCCTGAATGGTCTCCAGCACGCTTCTGGCGGCCAGTCTGGAAGCCTTGGCGCCCATGAGGGCGGTCAACACCTCCTGCCCTGCGCGCAGGTACTGAGCCCTGGCATCACTGCCCGTTTCAAGCATCCGGAGGGCCGCCCGGGCAAGCCTCTCGGGGATAACCTCTTCCTGGAGGAGCTCTTCGACGACCTCCCTCCCCGCGAGGATGTTAGGCAGGCTGAAACGCTCGATCCTGACGATGCGCTTGCCGAGGAAATAGGTCAACCAGGAAGTCCTGTAAGCCACGACCTGAGGGGTACCGAGGAGGAACGCCTCCAGGGTTGCTGTTCCGGAGGCAATAAGGGAAATATCCGAGACGCCCAGGACCTCCCTGGACCGACCGTCTGTCACGGTGACCTCAATTCCGGCTTTTTCGATCATCTCCTCGACCAGCGTACGTGAGATGGTCTGGGGCAGCGGAAGGTAGAGCTGGACCTTTCCCTCCAGTTCTCGCGAAATAAGCTGCACAGCACCTAAAAAGGGAGGAAGAAGGTGCCGGACCTCCGAAACCCTGCTGCCCGGCAGGATGCTCACCACCGTTTTGCCTTCTTCCCTCTTCAGTAAAGGCGCAGGCTCCGTCCTGTCCCCTTCCCCCAGGATCTCTGTCAAAGGGTTTCCAACGTAGGTCACAGGCATCCCGAGGGAGCGGTAGAACCCCTCCTCAAAGGGGAAGATGGCAAGGATACGATCCACGTATTTCCTGAGCTGACGGATGCGTCCCCGGCCCCATACCCAGAGCTTGGGAGCCACGTAGTAGATCACCGGGATACCAAGCTTTTTGGCTTCTCTGGCAAGGACGATGTTGAACCTGTAGAAATCGATGAGTATCAGCCCGTCGGGCTTTGACCTTCGCAGCGAGTCCCTGGCTCCCTTGAGTATCTTTCTCAAACGGCCCGCTTCCCGCAGCACCTCCCAGAAACCCATGATGGAAAGGTCGCTGATGTGAAGCTGCAACTGGACGCCGGCTTCGGCCATGGCATTCCCCCCGATACCGGTCAATTTCATTCCGGGCTCTGCTTCCAATAGAGCCCTGGCCAACCGGCCGCCATACATATCGCCGGAGACCTCACCCGCTACGATCATCAGACTTCGGGCCAACGGACTCCCCCGTCCCTGGCTTCGATCCCTGAAAACAGGGTGATGCCTTTCTCCTCGCAGGAAGCCGATGTGATTTCGAAATCGAGCATAAAGCATCTTCCTGCCTCGACGGCGATGACCCCTCCTCCGGCGTCATTGAGCCTGGTTACCGTATCCGGACCGATCGTCGGGATGTCGTATCTGAAGTCATGCCCTGTGGCAGCCAGCTTGACTATGGTCATCCCGCCGCCCGAGAGGGTTCCCGCCCTCCGAATGGTCTCGTCCGTTCCCTCCATGCCCTCCACGGCCACGACAGCCCCACCCTTAACGATAGCGGTCTGGCCGACATCCTGGTCCGCGATGACACGTGCGACCCGCCATCCCAGTTCGAGATCGGGGATCTGTTCCGGCCGCAGTCTGGGCCCTGCAAGCAGGCCCGCCGCCGGAATGAGTTGGGGGACCACATCCGTGAGGGGAAGGACCGAAAAACCTCTTTCGGTGAGCAGTTGAACCAGACCTCCAAGGATCGTGGCCGGGCGATGATCCCTGAGGCCGGCCAGGAATGCTTTCAGGAGGCCGTCGAATTTATGGGACTGGAAGATCTCATCGTGGCCGATCCTTCCGGCGAGAACAACATTCTGGACACCTGCGTTGTGAAGTCCGTCGAGGAGCTTCTGCAGGGAAAAGGGATCGTACCACCCCGTTTCCCATTGGGCCTCAGCGAAACCGGGATCGGCCGATCCGGCCAGTCCGGCGATGTAGAGGTTCTTCCCGGCGTCGGACAGGCTGCGCGCGATAACCAGGGGCAGGCGGCCGGAACCGGCAATGACCCCGATCCTACCGTCGCCCGGAATCACCTGGTGACTCCCCTCTCCGATCCGAGGGTAAACTCCAGAAGGTAGTCCACATGGGCATCACCGGAAATCTCGGCCTTTACCCTTGCCGCAGCCTCCTCGAGGACCATTCCGGTCCTGAAAAGCACTCTATAGGCCCTTTTCAGGTTCGAGATCGTATCAGGGGAAAACCCCTTCCTTTTGAGCCCTTCCAGGTTCAGACCCGCCAGTCTCGCTCTGTCACCCTGTACCGTCGTAAAGGGAGGCACATCCTTGACGACGATGGACCCGGCCCCAATGAAAGCCAGCCGGCCCACCCGGCAGAACTGGTGGATGCCGCTCAGCCCGGCGACAAAGGAACCGTCCTCCATCGTCACGTGCCCTCCAAGCGTGGCGGCGTTGGCCATGATGACACCGTTCCCGATGGCACAGTCGTGGGCAATATGGCAGTAAGCCATGATCAGGTTATCATTGCCGATCATGGTCACCATGCCGCCGCCCTCCGTTCCGCGGTTGATGGTGACACACTCCCGGATGCGGTTCCGGTCCCCTATGATCAGCTCGCTCTCTTCTCCGGCGTACTTGAGGTCCTGAGGGACGGCACCGACCGAAGCGAACTGGAATATTCTGTTCCCCGACCCGATGGTAGTCCTGCCCTCGATAACGGCGTGAGGTCCAACGATGGTATCGGTTCCGATGCGTACGCCCGGTCCGATGACGGCATAGGGGCCAACCTCGACCCCCAAGTCAAGTTCGGCCCCCGCGCTCACCGCTGCCCGCGGATCGATCCTGGTTTCCTTGGGGGATTCCATCTATTGGCCTTCTGTCTTTCTTTCAACGAGCATGGCCTTCATCTCCGCCTCGGCCACAAGCGTGTCACCGACATAGGCTTTGCCCTCGAAACTT
>CP070698.1:1471667-1474214 GCA_020349685.1 bacterium | reverse complement strand
TTAAGAACACCATCTTCGCCCACCCCACCCTGGCGGAGTCCCTTAACAACCTTTTTTCACTTGTTGGCAGTGATTAGAGATTGGAGATTGGAGAAATGAGGTTGGACGCAGGAACGTTGAAGTTGGAAATTTACATTCCGATCTGTAAGTTTGAGTTTGTAATCTCATATCCACTATCTAATTTCTAATTTCCAACGTCAAATTTCCAGCCCCATGCGACTCTTTTAGGGCGGAGGACTACCCTTGTCCCGGATCTTCGACCGCTACGTCAGCAAAGCCCGTGAAATCCTGTCAAGGAACTGGACCGGTTCCTACACCAAACCGTCCCCTTCCCTCTATCCCCACCAGTGGAACTGGGACACAGGCTTTATCGCCATAGGGAAAGCCCACTATGACACGCGGGAGGCTGAGGCTGAGCTCAGAGCCCTCTTCTCCGCACAGTGGTCCAACGGCATGCTGCCCCAGATCGTTTTCAACCCGGAAGCCCTGGGCCACTATTTCCCGGAACCGGACTTCTGGCGGACGGATCGCTCGCCCCATGCGCCAGCGGGAAAGATGACCTCCGGGATCACGATGCCCCCCCTTCACGCTGTGGCCGTGGAGAAGATCCTTCTAAACACCCGGAACCAGGCAAAGCTGGAACCTTTCCTCCAGTGGATCTACCCGAGGATCCTTGCGCTGCATGAGTACCTCTACCGGGAGCGATGCCCCAATGGGGACGGGCTTGTATTTATCCGTCACCCGTGGGAGTCGGGTATCGACAACTCCCCGGCCTGGGACCCGCCATTGCAGGCCATGGAGATCGACAGCAAGGCCCTCCCCCCCTACACCCGGAAGGACACAGACCACGTGGCAGCCTGGATGAGGCCCACCGACCGCGATTACGACCGTTACGTCTTCCTGGTGGACCTTTTCCGGACCCTGCAGTACGACGAAAAGGAGATCCGCCAGCGGTGCCCATTCCTCATCGCGGACCCTCTTTTCAACTCCATACTCTGCAGGGCCAACCGGTCCCTTTCAAACATCGCAGAGGCCATCGGTCAGGACCCTTCCGTTCCCCTTCAATGGGAAGCCGCGACCGCGGAGGGTATCCGCGACAGGCTGTGGTGCCCCGAGCGCAGAAACTTTTACCCCTTCGACATGGTTTCCGGGAACCTCATCTACGAGGACACTTCCTCCGGATTCCTGCCCCTTTATGCGGGGGCCGCCACGCGGGACCAGGCCGACGCGCTGTACCAGAGGATCGACTCGCTGTCTTTCTGCGCCCTGCACCAGGGGAACTGTTACACGATCCCCAATTACGACACCAGGGCCGAGGGTTTTGAGCGCGCCAATTACTGGAGGGGGCCCGTTTGGATCAACATCAACTGGATGCTGGCCGACGGACTTGCCAGGTACGGATACAACCTGAAGGCCGATTCCCTGAGAAGAGATCTGCTTCAACTGCCGATCCGCTTCGGTTTTCACGAATATTTCGATTCCTTCACCGGAACGGGCTACGGTTCGGACGATTTCAGCTGGACCGCCGCCCTTTTCATCGACCTCGTCCAGGAGTACTACCGACAGGCACCGGCAGGGCGTCCCCTCCGGAGGGCATTCAGGGCCCTCACAGCCCCCGCCGTGATCCTCAACTCCGGAACGAAGCTGCCGTCCTGCCCCCCCAATGAACTGGCCGGTGAACTCATGAAGAGCATCAGGGAGATGAGGAGGGATTTTTACGACGATCGCCGCGGCGTGGTAGATTATGCGTCCCTGAAGGGTTCCGAAGCTTTCCAGCACTACAGGACACTGACCAACGGTCTCCGAATGTTCGATCCGGGGGATCTCGCGAGTGAGGATGAAAGGCTGGCATTCTGGATAAACCTTTACAACACAGTTGTCGTTGACGGGATCGTAACCCTGGATGTGCACCGCAGCGTTCTGGAGGCACCAGGATTCTTCCGCCGCGCAAGGTATCTCATCGGGGGCAGAACGTTCTCTCCAGACGACATGGAGCACGGGATCCTGAGACGCAACGCGCGCCCCTTCGGGAAACCGTTCAAGCCCTTCGGCCCCCTGGACCCCCGTCGTGAGTGGATGATCGGGTCCCTTGATCCCAGGATCCATTTCGCCCTCGTCTGCGGCTCCAGGTCGTGCGCGCCCATCGATTATTACGATGCCGGGAACCTGAACGCGCAGCTGGAGGAGGCGGCCAGGAGTTTTATAAACTCATCCGAGGTGATGGTTTTCCCCGAAAAGAAAAGGGTGCTTCTTTCCGAGATCTTCAAGTGGTACGAAAAGGACTTCGGCGGGCGCAGCGGGATCATCCATTTTATCCGCCGCTATCACGCTTCCGGTGAAATTGGGTCCTATCTAGGCGCGCATGGCCCTGACCTACAGTTCGAATACCTTTTTTACGACTGGAACCTGAACAGGTGGGGGAGGTAAGGCGGCCTTGGGGCCGCCAGGTAATAATCTCAAATCTCAAACCTCAGATCTCAGATTAAATCTTTTGCTGATATCATTTGACGTTCAATACTCTGAGATTTGAGATCTGAGATCTGAGAT
>CP070698.1:1466955-1471567 GCA_020349685.1 bacterium | reverse complement strand
CCTGTCGAGGGCAAACATAAGGGCCTTCCTCAGTTCGGGATCGTCCAGGGGAGGCTTGGAGGTGTTCATTCCGTAGAACATGAGGGAGATCCTGGGACGAATGAGGACCTGGTGCCCTTCTTTCCGCAGGGCTGCCGGATCGGCGGACCCAGGCAGAGGACAGCCATCGAGCTTCCCAGCCAGAAAGTCGGGGAATGCCTTGTCCCTCTCCTCTCCGGGATAGAACCTGAACCTGATCTCGTCCAGATCGGGAGGACCGAGGAAATACTTTTCGTTGGCCCTAAGGGTGATCTCACCGTCTGCCCACGAATGGAAACGGAACGGTCCGGTGCCGACTGGATGGGTTCCCAGCTGGCTGCCGCCCCCTCCTTCCGCCAGATCCTGAGGCACGATCTTGGCTATGGGCATGGCAAGGACGGAAAGAAAGGGGGCATAGGGCTCTGTCAGCTCCACTTCCACCTGTGTGTCGGATAGAGCCCTGATACCGCCGATGCTCTTCTCTTTTCCCTCCTTGAAGGGGATGCTTCCCTTGATCCTGTAAAGGTATTCCTTGGTCGAGGTCACGTTGGCAGGATCGTAGAGCCTTGTCAGGGAGGCGACGACATCCCGTGCCGTGACTTCGGTACCGCTGTGAAAAAGAACCCCTTTGCGCAGGGTAAAGACATAACGCTTTCCGTCCCGGCTCACGGTCCAGCTCTCGGCGAGACCCGGAACGACCCTCAGGTTGCTGTCAAAGGCCACCAGCCCGTCGTAGACCTGCTGGACAACGTGGTAGGTTGAGATCAGCTCGTCCTTTGCGGGGTCGAGGCTGGTGGGAACGAAAAACAGAGGGAAGCGGAAAACGCCGCCTGCGTGGGCGTTCAGAGCGCCCCAACCGATCAGGAGGAAAATTAGTACGGTACAAGCGGATGATCTTTTTAAAAGCGCTTTTTTCACAGCAGGTACCCCCGTATTGTTCATTTCTCCACATATTCACCGAGGATACAGGGTTCTGTCAACCGGCTCCTGTTATCATGAGTCATTCACAAGATGAAAAGCACAGCGCGCAAGGGCGCTGCAGCAAAGATAACGGGAGGCCAACCTGCACCTCCCGCTTCTCCCCCAAGCTTCGACGGATAACGTCGATTACGGGCCGCCGCCGCCGCCACAGGCCAGAACAATGCTCGCCCAGGTCATGATCGTGAACGCGGTTATCGTCATGGTTACCATCGCCTTTTTCATGGTCATCTCCTCCCGAAAAGTAATATTCACAAGTTACTCGGCCTTTGATGCCTTTAGAGCAAGACCTTTGCCAACAGGAGGATTTTATATAAGTATTTGTTATTAAAGGGGAAAATTAAAACGCTGCCGCAATGGTCGGGAAGTTGCTGCACACTATAGTGTGCAGAAGGAAGAGTTCAGGATGGTGAAAGTGACGATGTATCCAATTATTTAAGCCAGTTAGGTCTTATGTACATGATCGTGTGCAGGCCTTGAATCCATCTGCCAGGCCCCATCCTTCACCCCTGCCTGGAGCTGAGGCCGAAGGCGGACATTTTTTTGATGAGAGTGTTTCTGTGGATACCCAGGGCACGGGCCGCTTCCGACTGGTTCCACCCTGATTTTCTGAGGGCCGACAGGATGTACATCTTCTCAAACCTGTCCCTGGCTTCCAGCAGGCCCTTCGAACCGGTTATGGCGCCTCCGCTCCCGTCCGGGTCGGGGAACACCAGTTCGTTGGGCAGATCCTGGACATCGATGGTGCCCTGGTCCGAGGAGAAAGCCACAAGGCGCTCCAGGAGATTTTCCATCTCCCTTATGTTCCCCGGCCATTGATACGACTGGAACACCTCCATGGCTTCGGGCGTGACATCGGACACCTTCCTGTTCAGGCGGTACGCGACCCTCTCCAGGAAATGGCGGACGAGGAGTGGAATGTCACCTTTGCGCTCCCTGAGGGGGGGCAGGTGGATGGGAAGGACATTGAGCCTGTAATACAGGTCCTCCCTGAATTTACGCTCACTGACCAGCTCCCGAAGGTCCTGGTTCGTTGCCGAGATGATCTGGGCGTTGACCCTGATGGCATGGCCGCCGCCGACCCTCGTGAACTCCCTCTCCTGAAGCACTCTGAGGAGTTTTGCCTGGAGATCCTGCCTCAGGGTGGAGATCTCGTCCAGGAACATGATCCCGTTCTTGGCAAGCTCGAACTTGCCGATCCTTCGCTCGTGGGCCCCGGTAAAAGATCCCTTCTCGTGACCGAAAAACTCGCTCTCTAAAAGCTCCTGGGGGATGGCGGCGCAGTTCACGGGCACGAAGGGACCGCCGCGCCTCTGGCCCTTGGAGTGAATGGTCCTGGCAATGAGCTCCTTCCCCGTGCCGCTTTCTCCGGTTATGAGAACGTTGGAATCGGTGTTGCAGATCTGCTGGACGAGGCGGAAAACTTCCTGCATGACCTTGGAGTTTCCTATGATGTTGCTGAAGCCGCTGAGCTTGACCACTTCGGACCTGA
This sequence comes from bacterium, assembly GCA_020349685.1. Taxonomy (GTDB): domain Bacteria; phylum BMS3Abin14; class BMS3Abin14; order BMS3Abin14; family BMS3Abin14; genus JALHUC01. The sequence goes on along the minus strand of CP070698.1, from coordinate 1,469,079 downwards.
GATAATTGACCTCTCTTTGCAGCCGCCTTTTTTCCAGGGCCTTCTCGGCAACCTTGAGCAATTCCCTTGAATCGAAGGGCTTGGCAATGTAGTCGAATGCACCTTGCTTGACCGCCTGTACACCAAGGCGGGCGCTGTCCGTTGCCGAGAGCATGATGACCTCCGGTGGGTCCGGCAGACGCATGATGGCGTCCAGGGTGGCCATCCCTCCCATGCCGGGCATCATCACGTCCAGGATCACCAGGTCCACCTCCGTCTCATGGATGGACTTCACGGCCTTCTCCCCGCTGTCGGCCTTGAGGACCACAAAGTAGTCCTCCATGAGGGTCTCGAGGGATTCACGGACCGGTGCTTCGTCGTCGACGATAAGGACTGTCTGGGTCGGAGCTGATTTATCGGTGTTCATATCTGGCGCATCTCCCATGGTGTGGGCTCAACCTCCAGTCAACTGCAAAATCCCTGCCCTAATACTGGAAAGGGGTTAAATGCCAATCCGTTTTGAACTGCCTGTCCTCTTTCCCAATGTTTAAGCCCTTCCTCTTCGCTTTGTTCTGTGATCGCAAAGCGGCAGACTCTCCCCAGGCACTCCAGCCTTCACGGCTGAAAGCCTCCTGGCTCCAACACCTGCACACAAATGTGTGCATATGCTTTCTACCATGTACACTTTTCCCACGCCCGGCGCAACTCCGCCACTCTAAGTTTTTAAAATAAAAGACCTTTTCAGAAGGGCGGATTTGGTACGCATGTTGAAAAGAACTCTGTGCCGCCAATGCGTCCAGGGGGTGGTTTGCTTTTTACGCGGCGATGGGAGTCTGAAGATGAAGCGCCAGATCGAAAAAAAGACCCTGCTTATCGTCGATGACGTGGAACTCTTTATCCAGTTGCAGATATCCCATCTCGGGCACCAGCGCTACGACATTCACACCGCCCGCAGCGGTTCCGAGGGCCTGGAGATGGTCCGGTCCCTGAAACCCGACATCGTCCTCATGGACATGTTCATGCCTGATATCAACGGTGATCAGGTCTGCCGCCTCCTGAAAGAGGATCCCGACACGTGGTCCATCCCGGTGGTGCTTGTCAGTTCGGGCGGCAGGGGCTGGTCCAGGGCGGCCTCCCTCTCTTCCAAGTGCGACGGGCTGATCTTCAAGCCCGTCAGGCGTGACCTCCTGCTGTCGGTTGTGGAAAACCTTCTCGGGACGAACCTCCGGGCGCGGGACAGGGTCCAGGTCTCCATCCCGGGCAGCGCGCTCCTGGAAGGAACGGTCTATCCTGTCACCCTGCACTCCCTGAGCAGCAGCGGCGCGTTCATTGAGACTGAGGAAAAGATGATCCGGGGAGACCTTCTGGAGCTCACCTTTGCCCTGCCGGACCGGAAGCAGAAGATCCGTATCAGGGCGGCTGCCGTCATCTGGTGCGGTTCACTGAGGGAAGACGGCCCTCCAGGGACCGGGATCCACTTCCTGACCATCGACGAGGAGACAAGAAAGCATCTCAACATCTTCGTACATGAGAACATGAGCGCCCGCGAGGGAACGCACGAGAGTGATGCCGCCAAAAGTTCGATGTAGTGGAATGATTTGAGATCTGAGATTTGAGACTTGAGATCCGAGCCTACTCGAAGGGCGACCGCATCTCCCTGATCTTTTCAACGACCTGAAAGATGTTTTCCGCGCAATGCCGGCACTTTTCAGGCTCGCCGGAGCGCTTCTCCTTCTCCAGGGCGGTCATGCAGCATCTGTTGATGAGCAGGTCCTCCAGGAAAGCGATCTGCTCTTTCGTAAAGCCGGTACTGATCTCGCAAAGAGGACAGTTCTGAAGGTGTTCAGCGTGAGCGCACATCGCCGCAAGCTCCTCGAACCTGGTTCGGTTAAAAAAATCTAAATGTTCCTAACAGGTTAGCAAAATCCGTACCCCCGCGGAAAAAATCCGCCACCTTTTTTGTCAGGCACAACCATTTAAACCCAAACCATTGTTTTTAAACCGTTTTTCCTGCAGCCCAGGGAGAGTGCTGATCTCAGCGCCTTTGGCATCGTGCCCAGGGGATGTGGAAAAGGGGACATGCAGACTATTTTGTGAACGATAATGTGTAGTTTTTTACTCAAGTTAAAGCGGCAGGTTAACCGG
>CP070698.1:1461510-1466855 GCA_020349685.1 bacterium | reverse complement strand
GAACCGTCGCTCTTGACAAGCACCCGATCCTTGTCATCCCCTTTATCGGTGGACCTGAACCACACAGCGCCCTCGTGCCTGAAAATATTTCCCCGTTCCTCCATCTCCTCCAGGGCCTTTTGAACATCACCGCGCTGTAAGATATCCTTTTCCGAAGACCATACATCGTACGCAACACCGAACTCTTCCAAATCCTCCCGGATGTCCTCCAGGATCATGGACGCGGACTTGAGGGCCATTTCCTGAACCGCTTCTTCCTCCGGCAGGCTCAGATAATGGCCCCCTTCTTCATCGAGCATTTTCTGTGCGATCTCTTTTATGTAGGCGCCCTTGTACCCCTCTCCGGGAAAATCTCCGCCTCTGCCGCACAGCTCGAGGTAGCGGGCATATACGGATATACCGAGGGTCTGGATCTGTTTGCCGGCGTCGTTGATGTAATATTCCCGCTGAACGCTGAAGCCGGCACACGCGAGGATGTTGGCCAGGGCATCGCCGAGGGCCGCCCCCCTGCCATGCCCCACGTGGAGGGGACCGGTTGGATTGGCGCTTACGAACTCCACCTGGACCTTTTTCCCGGCTCCGATGTCTGAGCAGGCAAAATCCGGACCTTTAACGAGAACATCCTTGAGAACGCGGTACCAGAAGGAGGGACTCATGGTCAGATTGATGAACCCCGGCCCCGCAACGGAAACGTCCACGACGTCAACGCCTGAATCGACCTCACGGATCAGTTGAGCCAGCATCCCAGCCACCTCCCTGGGATTGGCACCCTGTCTGGATGCGATGACCATGGCTATATTGGTGGCGTAGTCACCGAACTTTCGATCCCGGGTCATCTCGATGATTGGAACCGGGAGATCCCCCTGGAGTTTTCCCCCTTCGGCGGCCAGATCCAGTGCCCTTGTTACAATGTCAGTCAATGTTCCCTTCAAAGATCGCCCTCCATGGCCGTCACTATCTCCATCGGCCGCTGCGCCATAAGATCCTGGACTGACGACTCGCCCGCCAGAGATGCCAGTTCACGGATCCCGGCTCTGATCCAGGGCAGCTGATCGGCCGTGTGCAGGTCCGAAGCCATCGCCCAGTAGAAACCTTCCTTCAGGAGGTATCGTGCGTCCCGCCTCACCAGGTCCCCGTACATTCCTGAAAAGCTGCCAACATTTCCCAAAAACCGCACACCGGAGTCTATCAGTTCGGACAAAGCTGCGCTTTTTCTGCACAATTTTCCGTTCCGTTCAGGATGGACGAGCAGGACCCTGACACCGCTGCTGATCACCCGGCCGAGCAGCCCCGCGAGATCCCTTGGAACTCCCCGGAAACCGACATCCACGAGGAGATGGGAGGCACCTCCAGGAACCGACAGAGAGCGCTCGGGCAAGGTTTCGTCGAGATCGAACTCCATTCCGGGGAGCAGGCTGATATCGATCCCCTCCCGGGCAGCGGCCTCGGAAAGATCCCTTACACTGTTCTCCACCGTCTCGGCTTTGATCCCTTCCCAGGAATAAAGCCTGTGATGGGGTGTCGCGAACACGTGCTTAAAGCCGATCTTCTCGAGGGCTTCGAGCATCTCCAGCGCGTCGGACACATCCCGGGCTCCATCGTCGAGTCCGGGAAGGACGTGGGTATGAAGGTCAACAAACTTGTCCATGGTGCACCAATAACACTTGCACAGACACCTCGCAAGCGGGAGGTATGATAGCGCGCTATCTGAAATTTCATCCGCCTTCGCTGACCTCTGCCGGTCAGCTCCCCCCGTCGCATGGAGCTACGGAGGACAAGCCGGCGGACAGGAACTTCAAATTTCAAGAAAGGACCAGTTTGCCGTCAGCTTTCAGTTTTAATCCTGGAACCCGAAACTTTCCATCCACAAAAAAGCCGCCTTTCTGGCGGCATTTTTGTGGATGGAGCGGGCAACGGGATTCGAACCCGCGACTTTCAGCTTGGGAAGCTGACACTCTACCAGCTGAGTTATGCCCGCAGGAGAAAAAATGATAGTCAAAGCTGAACACTTTGTAAAGAAAAACGAGTTTCTGGTTATGGTAAATTCAAAACCCGGCATTTAGCATGGCGGAACTGATCTGGGAGCCAGAACTAGGCACCGGAATCGGACACTAATTCCTTTCCCATAACCACGGCATCTTCCCCGTTCCGGTAATATCTCTTCCTTGTCCCCAGTGGTTTGAACCCCAACCGGCTGTAGAGTTCACGGGCCGGTGTGTTGGTCACCCTCACGTCCAGCTGACACCAGACGGCGCCTTGCCGGACCGCCTCCCGGATGGTGTGACTCAGGAGCGCCGCAGCGACACCGCATCTGCGGGCTTCGGGCGCAACCGCCAGGTTAGTGATGTGAAGTTCATCCGATACCAGCCACGCCATGACGAACCCGACAACGGACCCTGCCGGGGTGGCTTCCTTTCCGGCCGCGCCCCTCCCCTCCTCCGTCTTCCTCACCGCGACATGGCATCTGGAAACCGATCCACCGTTGATCTCGTTCATAAACTGATCGCGGGTCCAGGGGTGCGGGAATGACTCTTCCTCAATGCGGAGGACACTCTCCAGGTCGGCCGGTTCCATGGTTCTGATGAGGATATCCGTGACCCGGGATATACCAGGTTCTTCGTTCCTCAACTTTCGGAACCTCCCAGGCCGGGCATACCTGTAACGATCGCTCCAGGCGAAGGCTTCCTGGCATCGGGGGACCTCACATAGAACGGGACAAGGCTCGAAGGTCGGACTGTACGGCCGAGGACCTTCAGAGCCTCGGCCAGGGCAAGGACCCAGACCGCATCCGGCACCCCCCCCTCCAGATCGCCACCACCCGTGTCGCCGACCAGGCCCTTTTCCAACAGATGAGGCATCCCTGTGCCAACAAGGCGGACATCCGGCTTCTTCAGGGCCGACACCCAGCCCGGGACCTCTTCATGGGGTATCAGAACAACATCTCCCTCGCGGCGCGGCAGATCTCTATCTTCAAAGTCAGGATAAAAGGCGGCGTAAACTTCCCCTTTGCGCGCATCGGCAAGCACCACTACGGGAGATCCCCCCCGTAATGCAGGCAGGGCGACGGCATCCAGGGATACGATAGGGATAATGGGCAGATCGGACGCCTCGGCCCAGGCTTTGAAGGTTGCGAGACCCACCCTCAGACCGGTAAAGGAACCAGGTCCTGTTCCAACGGCGATGATCTGTACGTCTGCCCGGGTCAAAGCGGCTCGGGCCAGAATTTTCTCTACGGCCGGCAGGAGGGTTTCGCTGTGTGGCCTCTCACCGCCGAGTTCCTCCCTCAACACTGTGCCCTCAGACAGTCTCAAGGCCACACTGCCCCTGGATGTGGAGGTATCGGCAGCGAGGATGATCATGAACCGTCTTCCGGAGGGTCGAAGCGCAATCGTATGGTGCCCCGTCCCTGGGCACCTGAGATCATCATGGATATCCACCCGTCCTCCGTTTCCAGGCGCTCACCCTGATAGGGAAAACAGAGGAGATACAGCCTGGACCACGAGAGATCCCACTGCAGGAACCTCATGTAGATCCTCGTGATGTTCTCATCCGCATCAAGACATGCGGCCCTTATCACGGTACCGTCAGGATTATTGATATAGGGGATCCAGAAGGAGTTTTCCTCCGAGAGGTCGTTCATCTGTTCGTCCGGTGTGTAAAATCCAACAAGGACCTTGATGACATTGGTGTTTTCTCCGAGAAATGTTTTCTCGAATGCCGCCCTTTCCTCGGGGTTCATCAGCGTTGATCGTGCTTCCCAATCCGCGGCCAGCCGCTGGATCTCGTCGGAAAGGTAAACGGCACGGGCGGTGAAAACGGTTCGGAATCCGCGATAAACCTCAACGCGGCCTGAATGCCATTTCAACAGCTTCCCTATCCTGGCCTCTTCAGGCGCCGCATCACCGACGCCGAAAGCGGGAAGGGGGTTCATGGACTGACAGCCTGACAGAGTCATTATGATCATCATCAGGACCGTCGCGACCCCCATGGCGGCCCCGTGTCTCAAACCTGCTCTCCCGGTATCAGCTGCCATCTTTCCCTCCTGAATAGAGCCCGGCGGGCAGTCCCAGCTTGTCCGCGACGGCAAGGCGTTCTCCCAGTTCGCCGTACTGGCTCTCCCTGCGGTCCCTGAAAAAAGCCCACTCCTCCCTCGTCCTGCTCACCTCGTCGAGGTCGATGGCCGTAATGTGGACCGAGTCCCTTGAACCGGCGGGCCGGTGAACCAGCTCACCGTGCGGATCCATACAGAAACTCTTTCCGTAGAAGGCCTGCTTCTCTTCCCTCCCTACCCTGTTGACCCGCAAAAAGAAGACACCGTTGGCAAGGGCGTTCCCCGCTATCATCTTCTCCCACCGGTCCTGGCTGGCGTGCGCGTTGGAGGTGGGAACAACGATGATCTCAGCGCCCTTCAGCGCCAGGATGCGGGGCCCTTCAGGAAAGAAGACATCCCAGCTGATCTGGACCGCGATGGCGCCGACGCGGGTCTCGAAAACAGGAAATCCCTTGTTTCCGGGCAAAAAATAGAACCGTTCGTGCCACCCCATGACGTTGGGAACGTGCACCTTCCTGTAAACACCGGCAAGGCGCCCGTCCGCATCGATGACCGCGGCGCTGTTGTAGTATTCCCCCTTCCCGGCCTTCTCAAAAAAAGGATATACGATCACCACACCCTTGGAAGCGGCGAACTGGCCCAGACGGTCGGTACCGGGTCCGGGGGCGGATTCAGCCAGTTCGAAGTTGCCCTGTCTCATCCTGTTGGGAAACCATCTGGTCGTGCAGAGTTCGGGAAAGGCCAGCAGCTCGGCACCCCTCTCGACAGCCAGATCAGCAAGTTCCATCATCTTGGTCATGCTGGCTTCGATGTCTTCACTGCTGGCCATCTGGATCGCGGCCACCTTTACCATCTTTTACCCTCCTGGATCACGGAATCAGTGTCAGCTGCGACAGGTATGGTCTCGGCGGCGGCCGACGCCGCCTCCGTGTAACTCACGACCCGGTCCCGTCCACCTGTTTTGGCTAAGTACAGGGCCTGGTCGGCCTGCTCTAGCAGCACTTTCTTGTTAACCTTCTCCGTTCCGCTCACGACGCTGAAACCGAAACTGGCTGTAACGGGGATTTTGCCGGCTGACGTGACGAAAGGCTTGGAACGGATGGCCTGGTGCATCTTTTCGGCTATCTTGAGCGCCTCCCTTTCGCCGGCGTTGTCAAGAATGACAGCGAACTCTTCACCGCCGTAGCGCGCCACCGCGTCGTTTTTCCTGATCCCCGATTTGAGCCGCCTGGCCATTTCCACAAGAACCTCATCGCCGACCGGGTGGCCGTAGGTGTCGTTTACATCCTTGAAT
>CP070698.1:1455215-1461410 GCA_020349685.1 bacterium | reverse complement strand
TAGGACTAGGACTAGGACTAAAATTGTATTATCCTTACGCCATGCTTAAACGAATTAAGATTCCGCCCGGCATCCTCTTCCTGGCACCCGTAGGCGCGGCTATTGCACTCCTGGCGTTCCTCAATATCAGCTGCCAGAGCAATGAAGGCGGCACGTCCGGAAGCCTGAAAATCCTTTACACCTCGGAGGTGGGGGGGCGCATCGACCCCTGCGGGTGAAAGACCATCCAGATGGGGGGTCTTCCCCGTCGAGCCACCTACATCGCCCAGGAAAAGGCCACCGAGCCGGAGTCCCTCATCCTGGATTCGGGCAATTTCGTCACGGACAGACCCCTGGCGGAGCCCTCTCTCGATGCGGTGAATGCAAAGACCAGGCTCCTTGTGGGCGCTATGGAACGCATGGGCTACTCCGCGGCCGCCATCGGTGAAAAGGATCTGAACCTGGGGCTGGACCGCTTGCTCACATTTAGCGGCGCGACCCGTGTCCGCTTCCTGTCGGCCAACCTCACCGATGACAAGGGAAAGACCTGGTTTGACCCTTACCTTGTCGCCAGGGTCGGGGGGATCAGTGTGGGTATCATCGGCCTGACGGGAACGCCATCCGACAGCAGGCTGCTCGAACAACGGGCCCCCGGCGCCAGGATCGCCGATCCCCTTCAGGCGGCCCGAAAGACGGTGAAAGAGATCCGGGAAAAATGCGGCCTGGTGGTGGTTCTGTCCAACATCGGGTATTCCAGGGACCTGGAGCTGGCCTCATCGGTGCCGGGCATCGATATCATCGTCAGTGGAGGGACAAAACGCTTCATGAGACGACCTCTCATCCAGGGAAGGACCCTCATCACCTCCGGTTACTACGAAGGCAGGGCCGTGGGCCGGCTCGCGGTGCAGGTGGACGGCCCCGGCAAGGGCTGGATATCGAAGGAGGAGATCCAGTTCATGGACAAGCAGATTTCCGAAGCCGAGGCCGGCGCGGGGACACCCGAGGGAAAGGCTAAACACGACGCCCTGCTCGAAAAAAGGTCGGCCGTGAGAGAACTGACGGTCTACGAACCGGACATGGTCAACCTGGATCCTTCCTACCCGGACGATCCACAGGTGGTCGGCATGATCAGCGACTACCGCAAAGAGCTCAAGAGCACAGCTGCCGGCAGCGCTGCACCAGCAGGCTTTCAGGATGCGCAGCAGGTTCGGTACACGGGCGCGGAGGCCTGCGGCCGGTGCCACGAGGCGCGGTACCGCTTCTGGCAGACGACCCCTCACTCCGAGGCCTTCGGAGCCCTGGCACCCAAGGAAGCCGAGGCCGATCCTGACTGCATCGGATGCCATGTAACGGGGTACATGAGGCGCACCGGCTACTGGCCCAAGGCTCCCAGGGAGGATCTCCGCGGAGTCCAGTGCGAAGCCTGCCATGGCGTGGGCTCCCTCCACATCCAGGATCCCCAACTTTACAGCCTCCTCCACCTTCCCGCCGCACCCCAGTGCATGGACTGCCACACGGAAAGTCAGGATGACGATTTTGATTATTTCCGGGACCGTTCTTTGGTGTGTTCGGAAGCTATTCACTAATAAATTTCTTCCGAACACGTATCGGAGTGTCGGGGTACCGGGGTATCGGAGAGGGAGAGCGGCCCTGGATTGCTAGCCCATGTGCCGGGGTATCGGGGTAACGGAGTGTCGGAGAAAAATCTTTACGGCACTACTTTATCCATCTGAGTTTTGTGAATCCTTGATGAGCCATTGATCGGCTCTTTCGATCATCAGGACCAGTTGACTCATAATCTTTTCATAGACCTGATCAAGGTAGCTTGCTGTTTCATTGTCCATGTAACCACAGCTAAGAGCAAAATCCAACCACACCTGTGTTTCACAAGCTTCACTTTCAGCATCGCTGAGTTTGGCAATGAAAGCTGCCTTGTATCTGCGCTTTCTCCAACCCTCGGCCATATTGGTACAAACAGACCTTGACGATCGTCTTATCTGATCGACCATTGAGTATTTCTCACGGGTTGGAAATTTTTTCGTTACCTCAAAAATCTCCATAGCACCCTTTTTAGCATTCCTGTAGACTCTTAATTCCCGATATGAAGTAATCATTTTACCCATATAGAATCTCCCGACGCTTCGGTGAAAAGAACGTTAATTTTATTTCCAAAATAGGTGCAAAGTTTATGCCCTTTCCCCGATACACCGATACTCCGATACACCGACACCCGGGATCAACAGTCTTTCGATCCGGAAGCACAAGAACAGGAATATGGAACCTCTAATACTCGGTAATCTACAGATTGAAAGACCGTTGATCCTCGCTCCCCTGGCCGGCATCACCAACCTCCCCTTCCGTCTCGTCTGCCGAAGAGGCGGGGCGGGCCTGGTCTGGGCGGAGATGATCAGTTCAAAGGCCCTCCATTTCCAGGACAGGCGCACGAAGGACATGACCGTCTTCCATGGGGAGGAACACCCCGTAGCGGCCCAGATCTTCGGGCGGGACCCTTTCGAAATGGCCGAGGCGGCGCGTTTCGTTCAGGACCGCGGGGCCGACATCGTGGACATCAACATGGGCTGCCCGGTAAAGAAGATCCTCAAGAGCGGCAGCGGCGTCCAGCTCATGAGGGAACCGGAACTGGCCCGGAGTATCGTGGGAGAGGTGGTCCGCGCCGTCCAGCTGCCTGTCACGGTCAAGTTCCGGCTGGGCTGGTCCGATGAGGAGATCAACTTTCTTCCCCTGGGCAGGGTTTTCCAGTCAGAGGGCGCCGCCGGTCTGGTCCTCCACCCCAGGACCCGCATGCAGGGGTTCACGGGGGCTGCACGCTGGGAGGCAATAGCTGAACTCGCAAAGGCCGTAAGAATCCCTGTCATCGGGAGCGGCGACGTGTCCGATGGGGAGGAAGCGGCCAGGATGCTGACCTCGACGGGATGTGCCGGCGTCATGGTGGGAAGGGGCGCCCTGGGAAAACCGTGGATTTTTGAGACCATGCATGCCTATATTAAAGGCAGCAAGGTTGGAAATTCAGGGAGCTTTCGCCCGGAACTTGTGCAGATGCACATCCAGCTGCTCCTCGAGCATCTCCCCGGAAGACGCAGCGTCGGGCACCTGAGAAAACACCTGGCGTGGTACAGCAAGGGTTTTGCCGGGGGCAGCGCTTTAAGGAGGGAGATCAACGGGCTTTTGGAACCACTCGAGATCGTTAAAGCGGCTGAAGATTTCTTCCAATTTCCAGCATAGTGGTTCCAAAAGCCGCAGGACACGGGGACACGGGGACACGGAGATAGATCTTTCCCCGCGTCTCCGCATCTCCGCGTCTCCGCGTCGAGCGATTAAAAGATCCCGACACAGGAAGGCTAATTTGTCTTTAGAGTCACACCTTACCGATTCCCTCATCGAGGGCCTTTTCCTCTTCGACATCCAGGGCCGCCTGGTGAGGATCAACCCGTCCGGAGAGCGGATCCTGGGACGGTCACTGAAAGCCGTCGAGGGAAAAAGCGCCGGGGAGATCTTCACCGACAGCGGCGAACTGGCTGACATGGTGCGGTCCTCCCTTGACCACGGAAGGGCCGTAGTGCACAGCGGTATCCTGATAACGGGGCCAGAGGGCAGAAAGATCACCCTCTCGGTCAGCGTTTCTCCCATACAGGAACCGGACGGCACGGTCATCGGCGCGGCCCTGCTGGCCAGGGACGAGACCCTGCACTGGCAGGTCGACAGGGCGCATCGGCGGGCCGACCAGCTGGCTGCCTTCGGTGTCCTGAACCTGGGCATGGCCCACGAGATCAAAAATCCCCTTGGGGGCATCAAGGGCGCCACCCAGCTCATGGCTTCCGAACTGGATGCGGAAAGCCCCATGATCGAATACTGTGAGGTGATCCTCCGGGAGGTCGACCGCATCGACGGTCTCCTCGAGGCTCTCCTTGCCGCGGTTCCCAGGGAAAATAACCGTCAGACGCAGATCAACATACACGAGCTCCTCGACGAGGTGATCGGGCTGCTGGAGCTTTCGGAAGAAACGGCCGGCCTGTCCTTTAAACGCGTTTACGATCCCAGCCTGCCGGATATAAAGGGGGACCGGAACGGGCTTCTCCAGGTCTTCCTGAATCTGCTCAAGAACTCCGTGGAGGCCTCATCCCCGGGCGGGGAAATAATCGTCAGGACCCAGGTCCCCGTGGGCGGTCACCACGGGGCTCCAGGGGCGGTCCGGGGTGGTTTCCTCGAGGTAGTTGTCGCGGACGAAGGAGCGGGGTTCGACCCGTATATAAAGGAATACAAGACCCCCTTCGTGACCACCAAACCCAAGGGGGTCGGGCTGGGGCTGGCCATCAGCGAGCAGATCGTTCACAACCACGGCGGATCCCTGGTCCTGGAAAATCCGGAAGGCGGAGGGGCGGAGGTGCGCGTGTTTCTCCCGCTAAACGTGGGATAAACACGCGCATCAGGTATCGGAGTATCGGGGTAACGGGGAAAGATCGGCGTGGGCGCAGGGGAGCATGGGAGCATGGGAGAAAGAGCACAGTCATTCAGAACGAAGCCTGCCCTCGAATGTTTAAATCGGGGGATCTGGAATTCAGAATGAATAGTTCTTTCATATATTTTTTTCGAAGCGCGGTTAAGGAGAAGAGATGTCGAAAAAAATATTAGTCATCGAAGACGACCAGAGCATGCGGTGGGTCCTGGAAAAGTCCCTTTCCAGGGAGGGTTACAGCGTGTCCTCGGCGCCGGACGGCCGGTCCGGGATCGCGGCTGCCTTCGAGGTCCTCCCCCATCTCGTTATCCTGGACATCCTCATGCCCGACATCGACGGTCTGACGGTGCTCCGCAAGCTCAAGGAGTCGCACCCCCAGATGCCGGTCCTCATCATCACAGCCCAGAACATCATGACCCACGCCGTGGAGGCCATGCGCCGTGGCGCCTACGACTATCTTCCCAAGCCCTTCGACATACAGGTACTACTCGAGAGGGTGGACCGGGGTCTGGCACAGGCAGAGGCTGTGGAACTTCAGAAGGAGCCGGAAGCGATCCCTGCCGAGATGGAGGACATGATCGGCACCTCACCGCTCATGGAGGCTCTCTTCAAGGCCATGGGCCGGGTCGCGGCCAGCGATGCCACCGTGCTCGTCCTGGGAGAAAGCGGGACGGGCAAGGAGCTGGTGGCCCGCGCCATCCACCGTTTCAGCAACAGGGCCGGCGGTCCTTTCGTGGCTGTGAACGCCTCGGCCATTCCCGGTGAACTGCTCGAGAGCGTGCTCTTCGGGCACGAGAAGGGGGCTTTTACGGGCGCCACCGAAACGAGAAAGGGGAAGTTCGAACTGGCCGCCGGCGGAACCCTGTTCCTGGACGAGATCGGGGACATGCCGGCCAACCTCCAGGCCAAGATCCTCAGGGTCCTGGAGAACCACGAGTTCGAACGTGTGGGCGGACAGCGATCCCTCAAATCAGACGTGCGGGTCATCTCGGCGACGCACAGGGAGCTGTGGGAGGCGGTCAAGGAGGGCGACTTCAGGGAGGACCTTTATTACAGGCTCAACGTGGTCTCGCTTCGCATCCCGCCCCTGAGGGAGCGCAAGGAGGACATCCCCATCCTCGCGCAGCATTTCCTGAAGGTCTTCGCCGAGGAGGACGGCTCCGAGGCGAAGACCCTGTCCGACGCAGCCATGGCGGTCCTCATGAAGCACGTCTGGCCCGGGAACGTCCGGGAGCTGCTCAACACCCTCAAGAGAGCCTCCGTGCTCGCGGCCGACCGGGTGATCCAGGTCGCCGACCTGGGGATCACGGCCGAAGGGGCCGAAGGGAGCCCTGAAGAGTCTTTCGACGAATTTCTCCGCAAGTGGCTTCAGGACATCGTGGCTCCCTGGAGCGCCCTTGAAGAGGGAGATCTGTACGACCAGGTGATCTCCAGGGTGGAAAAACCACTCTTCGAGCTGGTGATGGACTCTTTGAGGGGCAACCAGGTCCGCGCCGCGAAGGTGCTGGGGATCAACAGGAACACGTTGAGGGAGCGTTTGAGGAAGTACGAGTTGCTGAAGAAGGGCGGCAAAGGCAAATAGCTCTTCTTCAGCGATCAAGAGAGGGAGAGAGGGTGAGTGGGTGAGTGGGAGAAAAACCGTCCCCCCTCGCCCCCTCGCCCGCTCATGGGGGATTTTAGGATCCTCCTTCTCCTTGCACTCCCCCACTCTCTCCCATAGAATAGCGATTAAGTTGGTTTGG
>CP070698.1:1450273-1455115 GCA_020349685.1 bacterium | reverse complement strand
CACTGCTTCCCCCTGGCATCACTGTAGGGGCCGAGGCAGTTGAACTCATCGGCAAGGACAAACCCTATCCCCTCTGCCCTCCCGGCATCAAAGGGAATTTTCCCCGATGCCGGGATACCCAGGTTGTGAAATCCGGAGTTGGTGAACAGGGGACCCACATGACAGTTGGTGCACTTTGCCTTGGCGATAAAAACCCTGAGGCCTTCAGCCTCCAGGTTTTTGAATATAGCACCCGGTTCACCCCTTCGGCCGTTGTCCAGGGCGGCGACATATTCATCGAACCGCGACGCTCCGGGCAGGATGGTCCTGACATAAGCGCCGATAGCCTTGCCCAGATTGGCATAAACAGAGTTCACGGCACGCCTGTCCTCCAGGCTGTACCGGATCCAGGCCTTGTAGGCCGAAGGATCATCTGAGGCGGGCCTGGCAGGCAGCTTTCCAAGTTTCTCCACTGACGGCAGCGGACCGAAGATCTGCTCGTACTCCTCACGGTAGTGATCCCGTACGACTGAGGTTACGAAAACCCTGGATATCCCGTGTTCCACAGCACTCTCGAGGGGACCCAGGGCCTGTGACCACAAACTGTCCTTCCTCCCATCCCAGAAAAGCCAGGGGAAGTAGGCCGATCCCGCAAGGGGCATGGTTCTGCGCGCCGTCGTCCCCATACCGTGGGCCAGGGGCAGGTCGTCGGTAAAGGCATAATCCTTCCGGTGGCATGTCGCGCAAGAGACTTTGAGGTTGCCCGAGAACCTCTTGTCGAAGAAGAACTTTTTGCCAAGGGCTGCGGCTCGCTCATCATCTCCATAGGCGTTGGACGGGTCCGGCGGCACCGGCGGCAGGGACTGGATCGAGAGTGATCTCAGCGTCTCTCTTTCACCCGGTGTCCAGTCGTGAACGCCCGCGAAAAGGTCCACTGGGAAAGCGGTCATAAGAAGCAGCCCCGACAGGGAAATCAGGGCACAGAACTTCCTTGCACAGGCCATGATCGCTCCTTATTTCAGGAGGAGGTTGAATGAAACCTGGTCCATCATGTCTCCGGCCATGATATGAAAGGTGACCACCCACCATCCGGGCATGCTGAATTTGAGGCCTTCGACAAGGTACTTTCCGGCGGTCCCCGCGCCGGAAACCTCCGGTTCCGTCGGGAACCCATGTCCATGTTCGGGCATGTCCCCCAGGATCGTGATTTTGGCGCCATCCACCGGTTTGCCGTCGCCTAACATCACCATGAGGTCCCAGGTGTGGATCTGGTTAACAGGGACGGGACTGGCAGCGCTTTGGTAGGAAACTTTGAAATGTCCCTGGTTTGAGACGACTTCCGTGGACGTGTCGATCCTGGATTTATCAGGCGCTTTCATGAAATGGGTGTGCCCCATGGCACCCACCGGCGGCATGGGCACCGTGACGCTGTCGGTTGTTTCACCGCTGATGATCCGGATCTTCAGCTCCCAGTCACCTGTCATGGAAAAAACGACGTTGCTGATGTTATAAAGTCCGCCGCCCTTTTCGTTTACAACCGGCTTTTCCATGACGCCATGCCCCATGGAGGGCATCCACGGTTCAACGGTCACCACGGCCCCGGCCACATCTTTATCCTGTTTATCGTGGATGATCAGGTCCACATTGTTCACGCCCATTTCAACCTTTTTGTCCGGCAGCAGCACCTCCACGCTGAATTCACCATTTTCGGAAACCTTGAACAGGGACCCCTCATAGTGCTGGGTCATGGGAGAATGCATCTTGTCCTCATTTTGCATCGGCATCTTCTCCTCTTCCTGCGGATGGATGGCCGCCGCGCTCCCGGCCCAGAACACCATCACAAGGGACAACAACCACACCACACCTCTTTTCATTTTTCCGCCTCCCTGCTGAAGGTTTGCTCTGCAATATACCTCTTAATATAATTCACTGGATTCAATAAGCAATAGTGTACTATATTTATCAATTATTTATAAACGGGATGTAATAATCTGGAGAAAATGATCATGAGAGAAACTTTGAAACCGGGCCACAAGCATATTTTCACAGTCAGGGTGGATGAGGAACTGACCGTGCCCGCACTTCTTCCCCGATCCCCGCTCTTTTCTGCAATGCCCAGGGTGCTGGCCACCGGATACTACGTGGGCCTCATCGAATGGGCATGCATGGAAGCCTTAGAGCCGTTTCTGGAGGAGGGGGAAGGGAGTGTCGGCACCATGATAAATGTAACCCACACCTCCCCTACCCTGCCGGGGATGGAGGTGACCATCGAAGTTGCCTGCGTCGATGTTCAGGGCCGCAAAACGCTCTGGAGGGTCGAGGCAAGGGACGATAAAGACCCTATCGGCAGCGGTACCCACGAAAGGTTTACCGTCCGCTGGGACCGGTTTGAGAAGGGTCTCGAAGAAAAGGCTGAGAAATAGTGCGAAGGGCGGTGGGCGCCGCAGACTTTTTCCTGCATCCTGCAGGTGCCCATTCAAGGGTCCGGACCCGGGACTCAGGACCGCGTCATCCGTAAAACAGAAGTGCGAGCTGATTTCACGAATGGAAGTAAATAACCGCGAAGATCTCGGCTTTCTCTTCATTGAGGGCCACGATCCTGTGTGCCACATCCGAGCTGTAATAGGCACTGTCCCCCTGTCCCAGTTTGAAGGTGTCTTTGCCGTACTGCAGCTCGACCTCCCCCGATAGCACAGCGATGAACTCCTCGCCCTCATGCTGGGATACTTTCACCTGTCCGGGAGGTTTAGGCAGAACCTCTATGTAAAAGGGCTCCATGTGCCTGTCGATCTTGCCCTGCGCAAGATGGTGAAAGATCAGGGATGAGGGGACGCCGATTTCTGAGGAAAGCTCGGTTTTCCCAGCCACATCCCTGTCGCTTGATCGGACCACGATGGGATCCCTGCTTACCGAGGCGTCCAGGAAATTGGCCAACCTGATACCCATGGCTCTGGAAAATTTAAGAAGGGTGCCCAGAGCGGGTGTTACGGTGTTGTCCTCGACCTGCTGGATGAAACCGATTTCGAGCTTTGACCTCTCAGCCAGTTCCTCCCTGGACAGTCTTTTTATCTCCCTGAAGTTACGGATACGATCGCCGATCTTGCTGCCTTCCATAGGACTCCCCTCTCCTCTATCGATTCCTGCAGCTCTTCAAGTAACGACACCTCAGCCTGATAAAGCCATTCCAGGGAGGGTGTTCAATTCGGGGTCAGGGTTGCCTGACCGAACCGCTCCAATATAACCCTGTCCAGCCTTGGCGCAATGACGAGATCGAAAACCTCACCTTTTCCCGGGAACATGTTGACCGCGGTCCTTCTCAGGTCATGAATGGCTTCACGCGCCTCAGAGAGGGTCATCCTCTCGAGACACAGACGCTGAAAAGTGAGGTCCGTGAGGATCCTCAGGGCGCGGATCTTTCTGTTCTCCTGCTTGATATCATCGGGCGATGCCATGGACGGTACCCTCTTTCAAACTGCCTGGATCCCTGACTTTTTCCATCAATGGATACTTTACCACAATAGATGGGACATAAGAGGTCAGAAATACATCCTTTATCACCTGGTCTCCAATTTCAATTTTCCATTTTCCGACGAGGATCCGCATTTCAGGGGTGTTTTCCGACTTTGATAAATGTTCCGTCCCTGTATTCCCGGAAGGCCTCCGTGAGCTCTTCCTCCGTATTCATCACGATGGGACCTCTCCACGCGACAGGTTCCCCTATGGGTTGGCCGGATATGAGGAGGAAGCGGAGCCCGAGGTCTCCTGCGGTTATCTCAGCTGCGCCCCCCGGACCATATAAAACAACATTCTCTTCATGGACAACCTCCCTGTTTCCAGGTGAAAAGGTGCCCCTGCCCCTCAAGGTGTAGGCAAACACGGTATGGCCGGGCTCGAAGGTGTGAACGAACCTCCTTCCGGGGCCAAGATCCACATCCAGGTAGTTCGGATTCTGGACCAGATCCTTCATTGGACCGGACTTTCCACCATAATGGCCGGCAATGATCTTTACCGTAACCCCCTCCTCGCTCTCGATGACGGGTATCATATCGGAGCGGATGTCCCGATACCTCGGATCCATCATTTTCCTCGACGCGGGGAGGTTGATCCACAGTTGCAGTCCCCGCATGTCTCCTCTGGTGGGTCGGGGCATTTCCTGGTGCACGATCCCGCTGCCTGCCGTCATCCACTGCACATCACCATCCCCGATGGCGCCCCTGTTGCCGATACTGTCTCCGTGCTGCACGTCGCCGTGAAGGACATAGGTAACGGTTTCGATACCGCGGTGGGGATGCCAGGGGAATCCGGCGATATAGTCCTCGGGGTTTTCAGAGTGGATGTCATCGAGCAGCAAAAAAGGGTCAAGTTCCGGTGCGTGGGCATGGCCAAAGGCCCTCTTGAGCCGCACACCCGCTCCCTCCATTGTGGGAACACTGGAAAATATGGCTACCGGTTCTCTCGCTTTACTCATAACGCCTCCATTCCTGTCTCCCTCCCTGTCCTCATATGACTGTAATTTAAGCACCCAGGCGGCTTTCGGCAACCGCCATCGGTCCATTCCCGGCTTTCGGTCGCAGGTTGTAATATGTCTTTGCGCTTCTTGACCGGGGAGGCGGGGCGGTATATTCTCCCTTTCGTGAGTTTTTCGCACATCCAGTGCGTTGGCAGGTATCCGGAGAAAACATGAGCAAAAAAGTTCAGACGATCATCTTCATCGTCGTGTGCCTCGGGATCCTTATCTTCTTCCTGATGGCTCCTGAGAGCACAACGCCCCGCATGCCCCTGGACGGCCAGCATGAAGCTCGCCAGAAGGACTTCAGGGCCTGCTTCGAATGCCACCCACCCCACACCCTCCCTGAAAACCAT
>CP070698.1:1447408-1450173 GCA_020349685.1 bacterium | reverse complement strand
TCCACAGTTTTTTCCCCGAGGAGATGGGGGAGAGGAGGTACTATTCCCCTTCGCCGCACGGGAAGGAGCGGGAGATAAGGGAAAGATTAAAAGAACTGCGAGGGAAGATCCGGCGGCTCAGGGAAAGAGAGGGAGAGAGGGAGAGTGGGGGAGGGGGAGAAAAGGCTTGATGCGGAAAAAAGGCGCATGGGCGAGGGGGCGCATGGGCGCATGGGAGCATGGGAGCATGGGAGAGTGGGGGAGGGGGAGAAAACGACTGAGCGACCTGGCGACTAGGCGAAAAAGAAGGTTTGATGTTTGACGTTTGAGGTTTGAAGTTGGAACCTGGAACGTGGAATATGGCACTCCGGCAATGGGCCGGCGTCATTGCGAGGAGCGGCTAGGATAATGTGGGCGACGCGGCAATCTCGGTTCCTGCAGAAGCGGTTTGTTTCACAGGGATTAAGGGGATTAAGGGGATAAAGCAAGAAAAGAATTGAAGACCGATTATTTTTACTACTTAAATGGTTTTCCCATCCCATTCATCCCTTTTATCCCTGTTAAAATTCGATCTTGTAGGTTCACATTGTTTTTGAAATGAGTTCCTTTTTGGGTTTTAGATTTTGGATCTCCTTTGAAATCTGAAATTTGAAACTGCGCTTTTTTGGATCTTGGATTTTGGATCTATATTGAAATTTTAAATTGATCTTCTTTTAGATTTTGGATTTTAGATTTTGGATTGCAATATGACCGACAACCGCACCCGCATAAAGATCCTCCCCGACCACCTCGTGGATGTCATCGCCGCGGGGGAGGTGGTGGAGCGTCCCGCTTCGGTGGTCAAGGAGCTGTTGGAAAACGCCATCGACGCGGGTGCCAGAAGCATCAGAGTGCACCTGGTGGACGGCGGCCGCGGCAAGATCCAGGTCGTGGACGACGGCATCGGCATGGACGAGGACGACTGCCTCATGGCCATCGAGCGTCATGCCACCAGCAAGGTTTCTGATGTAGAGGACCTGAGGCACCTGAGGACCCTGGGTTTCAGGGGTGAAGCCCTTCCCAGCATCGCCTCGGTGGGGCGCATGGAGCTGGTGAGCTGGGATGGTCAGTCGCCTTCCGGCACGAGGATTGTTGTCGACAACGGAAAGCTCGTTACGGTGGAACCGGCGGGTCGGGCCCGGGGTACGACAGCCACCCTGGAGGGGCTTTTTAAAAAACTTCCCGCCCGCAGGAAGTTCATGCGGTCCAAGGATACGGAAGCGGCGTGGTGCCTGACCGCTGTGGAGGATGCCGCTCTGGCCAACCCCTCCATCTCCTTTACCGTTACAGGCAACGGGAACCAGCTGCTGCTCATGCCGCCCTCTTCTACCCTCAGGGATCGGGTGGCGGCCCTCTGGGGCGCCGAGATGGCCGAAAGGCTTATCCCGCTGGCTTACGAGGGCAATGGGATCGTCCTCGAGGGTCAGGTCAGCTCACCTGGAGAGACCTACAGCAGGCGCACGAGGCACAGGACCCTCATCAACGGCCGGCCCATCAGGGACCCGGCGCTCAACAGGGCCATCTCCTCCGCCCTGTCCGGAATGTGGCCTTCAGGCAGGTTCCCCGCCCTTGTTCTCTCTTTGACCGTGGACGATGATCTCGTGGACGTCAATGTCCACCCGGCCAAGCGCGAGGTGCGTTTCCGGCGCCTGGATCTGATAACCGAAGCCATCAGGAGCGCCGGCGCGTCTATCAGGGAACCTGCGAGGGTTGCTTTTTACCCCGGTCATGGGACCACCGTGGACCGAGTCCGGGCCACGGCAAGTGAGGTAAAACTGCCCTTCGGTGTTCCGGGTCCGAAGGCCTGGGGAGGGGCGTCCCCACCGGTCCATGACGGGGCAGGGGAGGGCCCCGGGACGGCAGCTTCCCGGGGGCGTGTTCTCGGGCAGGTCATGGGGACTTACCTCCTCCTGGAGGAGGAAAACGGACTTGCGATCATCGATCAGCATGCCGCCCACGAACGGATCGTCTTCAACCGTCTTCTTGCCGGGCGCGCAGGGGCGGATGTTCCTGTCCAGGCCCTTGCCGTTCCCATCGTTCTGGATCTGAGCCCTTCGGAAGCGGCCAACCTTCTGGCATCTGTTCAGACCCTCAGCTCCTTCGGTTTTCAGATAGGCGAGTTCGGGCCGGATACGGTCAGGGTCACGGCGGTACCATCGGACCTGAAAGGGCCTCTCGTGGAGGAGCTTTTGCGCCTTATCGCCTCTGGCAGAGAGACCTCCACGAGCGAACCGGAGGACGTAGCCCTGGCCGTCAGCCGCTGGGCCTGCAGGGAGAGCATTATGGCCGGCCGTAAACTGTCACCGGAGGAGATAGACCGGCTGCTGGTGGATCTGGAGGAGGCTGAGTCCGGGTTTGCCTGTCCCCACGGCAGGCCGACAAGGGTCTTCCTCACACAGTCTGATCTCGAAAGGCTTTTCGGCCGGCGATGACGTTAAACGAAACGCCCCTTGTCGCCATCGGCGGCCCCACCGCCTCCGGCAAATCTTTTCTCGCCATTTCCCTGGCGGACCTGATCCCCGTGGAGATCATCAACTTCGACTCCATGCAGGTTTACCGGGGCATGGACATCGGCACTGCCAAACCCGACCGGGGGGACCGGAGAGCGGTACCCCACCACCTTCTGGATATCCGGGATCCAGACGAGCCCTTCTCCTTGGGACAGTACCTACCCCTTTTTCGCGAAACCGCGAGGGCCATTGTCCACCGGGGACGTCTTCCCGTGGCGGTGGGGGGGACAGGCCTTT
>CP070698.1:1444358-1447308 GCA_020349685.1 bacterium | reverse complement strand
GCACCAACGGTGGCGCCGGCGTCGACGGTTTGGACGGAGCTTCGGGAATCGGAGGCCCGAACTTCGGGTACGCGGCGGGTGCGGCCTACAGCAATGCATCGGGCATCCCGGGCCAGCAGGGAACACCGGGATCCGGAGGCGGGGGAGGCGGCGCTGGCGGCGCGGTGCAGATCTACACGGGTCCCAGTACCTTTCGCTGGTACCCTGGCGGCGGCGGAGGAGGCGGTGGAGCCGGTGGGGCGGGAGGACAAGGGGGCAACCCGGGCAGCGGAGGCGGGGGATCCTTCGGTATCTTCGCGCTGAACTCTTCCGCGGTGGTCGTGTCCAACTGCGCCGTGAGAGCCGGCGCCGGCGGAGCGGGCGGTGATGGCGCGCCGGGCGCACCGGGCGGATTTGGAGGACCGGGGGGTACCGGAAACGTCGGCCCCTACTATTCCGGCCGGGGAGGAAACGGCGGCAATGGCGGTGCGGGCGGCAGCGGCGGTCAGGGCGGCGGAGGCGGCGGAGGCCCCTCCATCGGTATCTTCAGAAATTCCGGGGTCTCGTTGCTGATCAAGGGGACCGCCATTGTACCGGGTCAGGGCGGAGCCGGAGGCAGTGCTTCCATACCCATCGCAGCCGGTGCCAGAGGCTTGACGACGCAGGTTTACACCCGGTAACAGGTCGGGTTCGGGGTCAGGTCGTGACTCGCAGCTCGGGCAGGTAAAACTGTCTGAAATGACGATTCACGGCCTGACGCCGGGAAGTTCCCTGACACCATTATCAGTCAAAGCTTTGCGGGGTCTTATTGATGCTCCCTGGTCTTGACGAATTCTATGTCCGGATTTTTCTCGACGGCATGCCCCATCATCCATTCGTTGGTCTCGAGAAACGTGAGGTTCCCACCGGCGTCCAGGGCAAGGCGTTCCCGGTATTTCCTCTCGAATTCCTCCATGATTTTCCTGTCGTTGCTCAACACCCAGCGCGCGGCACCGAAACCCACCGGTTCGTAAACCGCATCCACGCCGTATTCGGCTTTCAAGCGCTCGACAGTGACCTCGAACTGGAGTACACCTACCGCCCCAAGTATCAAATCCCCGTTGAGGAGGGGCCTGAAAACCTGCACCGCGCCTTCTTCGGAAAGCTGCGTCAGACCCTTCTGGAGCTGTTTCGCCTTCAAAGGGTCCTTGAGCTTCACACGGCGGAAGTGTTCCGGCGCGAAGTTGGGTATCCCGATGAACTTTAGCGGTTCCTTTTCGGAAAAGGTGTCGCCGATCTGGATGGTGCCGTGGTTGGGGATACCGATGATGTCTCCCGGGAACGCCTCATCCACGTTGGTCCTGTCCTGGGCCATGAAGATCGTGGCGTTGGACAGGTTGATGTCCTTTCCAACCCGGTGGTGGCGGAGCTTCATGCCGCGGGTAAACTTCCCGGAACAGATCCTTAAAAATGCCATACGGTCCCTGTGCGCCTTGTCCATGTTGGCCTGGATCTTAAAGACGAATCCGGAAAACGCCTCTTCATCGGGCAGGACCTCCCTGGTGGCGGCGGACCGTGGGCCGGGGGGCGGTGTGATCTGAATGAAGGTGTCGAGCATCTCCCTCACACCGAAGTTGTTGATGGCGCTTCCGAAAAAGACGGGAGTCTGGTTCCCCTTCAGGAACTGATCCAGTTCGAAGGGGTTGGCGGCACCGTCGAGGAGTTCGAGGTCCTCCCTCAATATGCCGGCCTGGTAGCCCAGCAGTTCGTCGAGACGGGGATCCTCGATGTCGCTGATGGTGACGGAATGGCCCTTAAGGGTGTGTTGCCCCGGGGTGAAAAGGGTCAGCTCCCTGTGGTAGCGGTTGTACGTTCCCTTGAAAGATTTCCCCATACCTATGGGCCAGGTAAGGGGAGCGCACTCGACCTGCAGCGTCTCCTCGATGTCGTTGAGGATCTCGAGGGGCTGTAATCCCTCACGGTCCAGTTTGTTGATGAAGGTCACGATAGGGGTGTTGCGCTGACGGCAAACCTCCATGAGTTTGCGGGTCTGGGTTTCGACACCCTTGGCGTTGTCTATGACCATGACGGCACTGTCCACCGCCGTGAGCACCCTGTAGGTGTCCTCCGAAAAATCCTGGTGGCCGGGAGTGTCGAGAAGGTTTATCTCGTGGTCCGCGTAGTTGAACTTCATCACCGAACTGGTAACGGAGATGCCGCGCTCCTTTTCGATGGACATCCAGTCGCTGGTAGCGTGCCGGGAGGCCTTGCGCGCCTTGATCTGGCCTGCCATCTGAATGGCTCCGCCGAAGAGAAGGAGTTTCTCGGTGAGGGTGGTTTTCCCCGCGTCGGGATGGCTGATGATGGCGAAGGTGCGGCGCCGCTGAATTTCCTTTTGAAACTTGTTTTTCACGATTCTTCCTTTTGGTCATTAAATAAATACGAAGCCGGAATATCTATCGCTTCCGGGATGGAATGTCAAGGAGTGGGCATAATTGGGGTCGTATCTTGGGGTTTAAGGTTTTTCGATAATACTAAGTGGAGTCAGGTCCATCAAAACCTTAAAAGGTAAGATACGACCCCAAGATAAAGCTAACGGCTATCGACCAGTTTCGGTGGACAGGTCGGACTTCCTTCACACGCAGCTTGCGCTGTTCAGGACAGGTTCACTCCTGACCTTCGGTCAAGTTCAAGTCCTGCCGGCAGAAATGTGCCCGTCTTCGCTCTGCGAGCTACGCCGTGGCATCTGAAAATGTAACGGCTCCAGCGCGAATCCTTCACACTGGAGCCTGACATTTTCAGATGGAGCCGGGAATCGGACTTGAACCGACGACCTACTGATTACGAATCAGTTGCTCTACCGACTGAGCTATCCCGGCATGTGAAACGGCGCATATCATAGTAAGGTCACGCTGCAGTGTCAAGGCTCGGAGTTGCTTACGCCGCCGTGAAGCGGGGAACCGGGGAATCGGGGAAAAAGATTTTCTCTCCG
>CP070698.1:1440828-1444258 GCA_020349685.1 bacterium | reverse complement strand
GTGGCGGCTCGAAATGTTGATGCCCCCTGTGAACCCTATCCGGCCGTCGATGATGAGCAGCTTGCGGTGGTTTCTCATGTTGATGCTGGGCCTTCTGATCCAGGAGCCAAACAGCGGGTGGAAGACGGAAAGCATAGCTCCCGCGTCTCGCAGCCTACTTGCCATGGCAATGGCCGACCGGCTGGTCCCGAGCCCGTCCACGAGCACCCTCACCTGAACGCCCCGCTGGGCTGCCGTGCACAGGGCGCTGATGATCCTGGACCCCACGGCGTCCCTGTCCAGGATGTAGGGGCGCAGGTTAATGGATCGCTCGGCGGCTCCAATGGCCGCCAGCATGGCGGGGAAGGCGCGATTGCCCTCGTAAAGAGGGTCTATGGTGTTTCCCGGAAGGAGAGGTTCACCGGTTATCCTTTCCGAGATCTCGGCCAGAGCACCCAGTTCCGACAGCAGGATCTCCTCGGAAGGTTCCTTACGTTCCGGGTGCCAGTGTGCCCATCCCGGTCGGGACCTTCTCCTTGTTCGTACGGCGCTGCTCCTCTTTACGCGGTTTATACCCAGGATCCAGTAGAGGACAGGGCCGGCGAAGGGCAGGAAGATCGTCATGGCGAGCCAGAGACCCGCCCCCCTCGGGTCCCTCTTGTTAAGGACGATGTGGGAGGAGGCCGTCAGGGTGATGGCAGCCCAGGCTGCAGCAACCGCTCCGAAAAGGATCCATTTCACGGAAATAATATAGCACCAATGAAAGGTTTTCTCACAAAAGGGTTTTCTCGCACGGTCAGGTTTGTTAGAATCCTGTCAGACTCAGTGGGAATTAATATAACGGTGTAACGCTATCCTGGGGAGAGAGTGCGATATGAGAAGAATATTCCTGGTCCTGGCCTTGGTGTTGGTGCTGATCCCTGCTACTGCCTCGGCGGAATTCATGTCCGTCCTGGTCGGATTCCAATCGGTGAGCTTCGGAGCAGACCTTGGAGAATATTACGACATACCCGCGGGGCCCGGAGGCGCAGTTCTCGTCAGCCTGGATCTGGGGTTCCCGCTGGACTTCAGAGCCGGAAGGAGAACGGCCAGGGAAGGATCCTCCGGGGGCGATGTCACCTACGACTGGATGGAGGCCGGGCTTCGCCTCCCTCTGGGCAAGGAAGGATCGGCCATCAGTTCCGACTGGTTTTTTGGCGTGGGCTCCTACGATCTGGAGATAGGTTCATCGGAGTTCGACACGGCCCCCGGCGGTTACCTCGGCATCGGGGTCCAGGAGGTCGTCTCGGACAAGTACATCGGCCGGTTCGAGGTCAAGGGCGTTTACTGGAAAAGCGACACCTTCAACACCGACGCCCCCTCCCTGAATCTGGCCCTTTACTTCGGTTTGCAGCTGTAAAAACGTTTTCCAGAAAATTAAAGGGCCCCCTTGGGGCCCTTTTTTTTGGAAAATATCTGAACAGGGAATAGGGAATGGGGAAGGTGGAATAAAAGCGCGGTTGTTTTCCTTCCCTATTCTGCCTTCCTCCTTCTTGATCCTTATACCAGTAGACTCGCCAGGCACAGGACCGCGATGACCATGAGGATGGGGTCGAGCTCCCTGGCCTTGCCGACCAGCAGCTTGATAAGGGCGTAGGCGATGAAGCCGAACACCAGGCCCTGGGCGATGGAGTAGGTCAGGGGCATGAGGATGAAGGTCAGGAACGCGGGAACCCCCTCCTCGAAATCGTAGAAGTTGATCTGGCCGATCCCCCGCATCATGAAAATCCCCACAATGATGAGAGCCGGTGCCGTGGCGTAGGCCTGTACCGCCCCGATCACCGGCGTGAAGAATGCCGACAGCAGGAAGAGGACCCCGGTTGTGACGGCTGTCATGCCGGACCGGCCTCCCTCGGCCACGCCCGAGGCGGATTCGATATAGGAGGTCGTGGTGCTCGTACCCAGGAGGGAGCCGAAAACGGTGGCCACGGCGTCCGCGGACAGCATTTTGGGGAGGTCCTTGATGTCACCGTCCTTTTCCAGGCCCGCTTCCCTGCAGACGGCCAGGAGGGTTCCCAGGCTGTCGAACAGGTCAACGAACATGAAGGAGAAGATGGAGGCCCAGAGAGAGACCTTCAGGGCCCCCATGATGTCGAGCTTGAAAGCCACGGGGGCCATGCTCGGCGGCATCGATACAAAACCCCCGGGGAAGGGGGAAAGTTTGAAGATCATCCCCACGAGGGCCGTCGCCAGGATCCCGATGAGGATGGAGCCCTTGATCTTGCGGATCTCCAGAATGACGATGAGGAGAAGCCCCACCAGGCCCAGGAGAACCGTCTTGTTCATGGTCCCGAGCCCGACGAGGACAGCGTCGTTCTTGACGATGAGGCCAAGTCCCTGCATGCCGATGAAGGCGATGAAGAGCCCGATCCCCACGGATGTGGCGATGCGCAGGGAGGCCGGGATGGCCTTGACGATCCTCTCGCGGATGCCCAGGAAGGTGAGGATTAGGAAGATGATGCCCGAGATGAAAACCACTCCCAGCGCCTGCTGCCAGGGGACACCCTGCCCGAGGACCAGGGCGAAGGCGAAGAAGGCGTTCAGGCCCATGCCGGGGGCCATCATGATGGGCGCGTTGGCCCACAACCCCATGAGGATGGAGGACAGCCCCGCCACGATGCAGGTGACCGTGATGAGGGCGCCCTTGTCCATGCCGGTGTTGGACAGGATGTTGGGGTTGACGAAAACGATGTAGGCGGCGGTGAGAAAGGTCGTAAGGCCCGCGATGAGCTCCGTGCGGACGTCGGTCCGCCGCTCCGTGAGTTTGAACAGATTTTCCAGCATTCCCCCCCTCCTTTCAGGTGTGCTGCGTGTTTGATGGAACATGTTTAGCACATGATCATTTTGCAAAGCAACGCATAAGGTGAAACAAAGCACAAAGTGATGTATAGTGAATCCCACAACTTTAACGGGGGGGATGAGAGATGCCCGTGTGGCTTAATACCGGTAGAGTTTTACCTTTCGTTATCATGGGCCTTATGGTGCTGGGTGTCGGGCGCGCCTGGTCTGTGGAGATCATCGATCCCCACGAAGAACCGGCCAAGTGCAGCAGCTGCCACAGCCAAAGCCCCACCGAGGAGGATGCGCTCGACGGGGAGCTGTATCTGCTTGGCGCCACCATCGACGAGACGTGCCACATCTGCCACCCCTACGACTGCTGCCGGATCAACAGCCTGAAGGGCCACAACCACCCCAGCAACGTCGACAAGTGGGATGTGGACAACTTTACGGAACCCGAGAGCCTGCCGCTCTTCGACGGTTACATCACCTGCAACACGTGCCACTTCCACCGGATGGCCGACGTTCCCGGACGGAACTACCGGATGGTGCGGCTGGTCAGCGTCGGGCTTCAGCGGGTCGACTGGACGCTTCTCTGCAAGGATTGCCACACCGACTATTAATGATCTAAACT
>CP070698.1:1434375-1440728 GCA_020349685.1 bacterium | reverse complement strand
AGAGAACAGGGCCAGGAAGGGAGCGCTAAGCCCCTTTAAATACTGGCCATTTCCATGGCGCCAGTGATTGCCGACTGATTTACTAGATAATATTTTCATACGTCTGAGTATAAAAATGTCACGCAAGCCCCTGATAAGATTACGATTTCGAAATTAACCCCTGCCAGAAAGCGGGCAGATCACAGGTGTCAGAGCAAAAACCTGGATGAGCTGAGAGCTGTGAGCAAAAAGCTGAGAGCTGAGAGCTGAGAGCTGAGAGCTGAGAGCATGGTTTCTCTTAAAAGTGCTCTGACACCGGATCCTTGCTCACTATAGCACCAGCCCTGATAAGCCTCTTGACCCTGATCGTACCTAGTATCCCCCCCTCGTTTTCTGAGAACCAGCAAGGTAATGAAGCAGGGCTCTCTTGTCCTCTACGCTGACGTCGTAGAACTTCACACCCATGCCCGGTGGACCGTGGACATCCTCGACCATCTTTTTCCAGATGACCATTCCCCAGGCTTTGAAAAGATGTTCATAATCCGGCAGCTTGAAGTCCACATGAAATATGGAGCCTACCTCCAGAGGACGGTCTGTTTTCACGTAAAGGCCACCCATGCTCAGGCTCAGGGTGGTTTCCCTGTAGAGGTCCTCTCCAACATGGTAGTTGACCTCTACGGGCAGGTATATCCGTGGGTGTCTCCTGTGGTTTCCTGTGCGCATGAACCCCTCCCCTAAGTGAAAGTTCTAAAGCAGCTGCTTGCCCCGTTCAACATTTAGACAATGTCGGGATGGAAGCGTTACAAAGCAGCGGGGTAAAGAATCTCTTTGCGGGAAACTGGGGGCAAGACCTGGAGAGGGAAGGAAGGTAAAGGGAAAAAGTAAAAGGTTAAAGGATAAGGGATAAGGGATAAGAGATAAGGGATAAGGGAAAAAGTACAAGGTACAAGGTGCAAAGTGCAAAGGGGAACCGTTGTACTGTGCGCGATGTACCGTGTACCGTGTGTTTGGCAGGTGCTTTGTTTGGCTGATGCTCTGACACCGGGAGTATATCCTTTGGGAAATTGGAAAATGGAAATTGGAAAATGGAGAATAGAAAATGGAGTTCAAAGAGATAAGTGCTGAAGAGATAAGGGAGAGGAGCAGCTGCGAGCTTTGAGATGAGAGCTGTGAGCTGTGAGCAGAAAGCTGAGAGCAGAAAGCTGAGAGCTCAAAGCACAGACACCAGAATCAGACATCGGACACCAGAACCAGACACCAGAACCAGACACTAGAACCAGACACCTCTGTCCCGTTTCCTGTGCTATTATCAATAAAAGCGCTGACTCATGCCCGTTTTTGAGGATCTCTATGAACGATAATCCGGAAAAGCGCCTCATTGTCGATCAGGAGAAATGCAGGTCCCTCTGCACCTGCGGGAACGACCATCCGGCTCCCACGGCCATGGTCCTTACCCACCAGGACGCCTACTCCCTCCTCGCTAAGGATTGCGCGAAAGCGTATCCCCATGAGTCGGTGCTCCTCCTGGACGACGAGAACACCCACCAGGCGGCCGGGGCCAAGGTGGCTGAACTTCTCGAAAAAAGTGCCGTCGCTTTCGAGCGCGTCACCCTGCCGGCAGACCCGGTGGCCACCGACGAACTGTCCGAGGAGATCCACGCGACCAGCGCGGGACACAGCCTGATCATCGCCGTCGGGGCGGGAACCATCAACGACCTGGGCAAGTACGTCGCCGACCAGAGGCAGATCCCCTACTGGTCGGTGCCCACGGCGCCTTCCATGAACGGCTACACCTCCTCCATCGTGGCCATCAAAGTCAAGGGCGTCAAAAGGACGCTGCCCTCGCGGCCTCCCCAGTTCATCTACGTCGATCCGCAGGTCATCCAGGACTCCCCCCTGAACCTGAGGCAGGCGGGGTTCTGCGACGTGCTGGCAAAGTCCGTCTCGGACTTCGACTGGCAGACCGAGTCACTGCTGTTTAACGGCGGGTACTGCCACCTGCCGTCAGCTATCACGCATGAACCGGAGGCGAAATACATCGACCACCCGGAGGGGATCACACAGGGCGACCTTCACGCCGTGACAGGTCTTTTCGAGGGCCTTCTTTTTTCCGGCGTGGCCATGAGCCTGGCCGGCTCCAGCGCCCCGGCCTCCGGAGGTGAGCACCTCATCTCCCACTTCTTTGACATGAGGGAGGCCATAACCGGGAAAAAGCCGAACCTCCACGGCCTCCAGGTGGGGGCCGGGATCGTGCTTTCGGCTGTGTGCTACCGGAAACTGGCTGCTGTGGAAATCAAGGATCTGAAAAACCGGAGCCGTGAGATCTTCGAGGCCGATGCGGGGAAGATACCTGCCATATGGGGACACCTTGCGGGCGAGGTGGGGAAGCAGTTCGCGGGTAAGCGTGACCGGCTCTTGCAGTTCGATTCCCTCCTGCCGGCCAACTGGACGAGACTCAAAGCACTTTTTGGCGGGATCAGGCAGCCGGAATATTTCGTGGACCTTTTCCGGAGGACAGGGCTCGAGATGACTCTGGCATCCCTCGGGATGGCAGAGGGCGAGTTCTTCCTGGCTGCGACCACGGCCAGGACCATCAGGGACAGGATCACCGTGCTGGACCTCGCGGCCAACGCGGGCATTCTCGAGGAAGCCGCCAAGGAGACCATCGGGATGCTATCCTGAAGATCAGGTGCTTAAGTGCTCAAGTGGTTAAATGTCCGGGATTTCTATTTCCTTCTTGACTCGGCTTTGGGTTCCTACGTAAATAAAATGATGCACATTGTGGCCTGTGAATCAGGCAGATGAAGGTAGGGCTTTGATAGATATACTCCCTATCCTAGGTTATACTTCCTAAAGATAAAGGTTTGATAAAGCCAAATCCACTCGGATTCGGGGGTGCAGATCATGGGGTCTTCCCAGTGGACAAAATTTATTTCCCTCCAGGGGTGGAGACCGCCGGACGGCCGGAGCAAAAGACTGCTCAGGACCACCCGCTTTTTTTAGCCAAAATAAAACTGTTTAGAAGCAAGGAGGTGAGTTCGAGGGACCGCACCAAAGATCATGGTTAAGGAATTTAATGGGAGTGTCACACGCACGCTGGAAGGGAGGACAAAATGAGAAAGGGAATCTTGACCGCAACGATCGTAGCAGTATTCGCCGTGGTGATGCTGTTACCGACCTTTGCGATGCAGGTACAGGCTGCCGACAAGCTCGGCTGGGTCGGTCCCGTTTACACGGAGCTGTCCACAAGCCTGACCGACGGATTCAAGGCGTATTACAAGAAGACCACCGGCAACGATATAGAGGTTACCGCCGTACGGCCCGGCGGGTGGCCGGTTGTCGTGGACAAGGTGCGAGCGTGGGGCGGCAAACCGGATGCCGATATCTTCCTCGGCGCGGGGGCCCCGGCCCATGAGGTCCTCAAGGCTGAGGGTCTCATCGTACCCTACAAGCCCAAAGGCTGGGATGCCATCCCTTCCGAGTGGCACGGTATGAAGACGAAGGACAAGGACGGTGTGTGGACCGTTTTCGCCCCCTGGATCGTCACCAACCTTTACAACGAAAAGGTCCTCAAGACACTGAAGCTGCCGCCGCCCAAGACGTGGCACGATCTTCTCAACCCCATCTACAGGGGCAACATCGTGCACACCCTGCCCTACGCCTCCGGGACCATGCACGAGGCCTGCGAGATCCTCATTCAGAGCTTCGGCGAGGAGGAAGGTTGGAAGTACCTCAGGCTTCTGGCGGCTCAGCTGGCGCGCTTTTCCACCGGCAGCACCGACACGACCCAACTCGTGGCCCGCGGTGAAATTCCCATCGGGATCGCCCAGCCGCAGATGAACGCCATGGCCGCCCGCAAGGACGGGTTCCCCGTAGCAGACCTGCTCCCCGAAAAGACCATCCTGGTCCCTGAGGCCGTGGCCCTGCTCAAGGGCGCGCCCAACGAGAAGATCGCCAAGATGTTCCTGGACTGGCTGTTTAGCGATGACGGGCAGAAAGCAGTTCTGGAAGGCCGCTACTTCGCAGCGAGCCCCACCGCCAAGTTCTCCCAGTGGGAGAAGGAAGGCGTCGAGATGGCCAAGCACGCCAAAGCCGCATTAGGCGTGGATTCCTTCTGGGATCTTGAGGTATCCTTCATCGAATACGACCTTGACCTGGCCACCAAGAGGTGGGACGAGGTCAACAAGAAGTACGAGAACGAGATCTACCGGAAGTGGGGCGAGCTAAAGAGCAGCCTCTTCCTCATCGAGGAGGTCGAGGGCGAGGTCGGGGCGGCCAAGGCCGCCAAGATGGATACAGGGAAGGCCGAAGCCCAGATCAAGGAAGCCAGAAGGCTCTTCGAGATCGACGGCAACTACGCCGGGGCGCGGCTGGCTGCATCGAAGGCCCGTGCCATGCTCGTGGCTCCTTAAAGGGGTGGGGGTCCCGATACAGACCCGACCTCTTTCTGACCCTCTCCTCCTCGGCAAGCCCGGGGTGACCAGACCGCCGGGCCGCCCGTTGAGGGGAGGCAGGTTCAGGTAAATGCTATTCTTTTTCGACCCGCCCTGCCGGTTCCCGCGAAAAGGGTATCCGGCAGGGCGGGACATTGTCCCCTTGTCCACGAGAAGGCAATAAGGATAGGATGTGACCATGACCCGAGGCAACGTCATCATTTCAGCGATTCTGTGGTCGATCATCGCGTTGCTCATTATCTACCCGCTTTCGATCCTCCTGCAGGAGAGCTTTACCATCTCCGCGACGGGCCTTTGGGGCATCGGCAACTACCTGGAATTCTTCAAGGACACCTACTACCTCAAAGTCCTGGGCAACACCCTGCTGCTGAGCACCTTTGTGCTGCTGACCACCACCGCCTTCGGCGTTCCCCTGGCCTACATCCTGGCCAGGTACCGGCACCGGGGCAAGACCGTTTTCACGGCTCTCATCCTCCTTCCCATCGTGCTGCCCGCTTTTGCCGGTGTCTTTGCTTTCATCATCTTCTTCGGCAAGTACGGCACGATGAACCTGCTCCTCATGAACATGAAGATCATCGAGAAGCCGCTCAATTTCATCTACGGTATGCACGGACTCGTGTTCGTCCAGTCCCTGCACCTGCTCCCCTTCATCGTCCTTGGCCTCTCTGCAGGATTCACTACCATCGACCCCTCATTCGAGGAGGCGGCCGAGGTCGAGGGAGCCAGCGGTTTTCGCAGGTTCATCACCGTCACCTTACCCCTGTGCACGCCGAGCTACCTTGCGGGGGCCGTCCTGGTGTTCCTGTGGCCCTTCACCGACTGGCTCACGCCCATGATCCTCGGGGAGACCGATATCCTGCCCTCTGTGGCGTACATCAACATCGCCTATCACTTCACGGACATGCACCGGAAGTACATGGGGATCGTGGCGGTGGTGACCTCGGCCGTGTTCTGCATCTCCCTTTTCCTTCTCGCCCGCTGGTGGGTGGAAAAGAAGAAGTACACCGGACTTTCCAAGGGGACGACCTCGGAAGGACGGGTGATCGAACCGGGTCCGGTGATCAAAACAGGGGCGTATATCTACCTGGTATTCATCGCCATCGTTGTCCTGCTGATCCCGGTGGTCCTGGGACTGTCGGCCTTTTCCAGGAGGTGGGTCTTCGAGCCTCTGCCCACCTACTGGACACTGGAGAATTTCCGGCTGATCCTTCTGGAAAGCCCCACCCTCATCAAGAACTCGTTCCTCTACAGCGGGCTGGCCCTGGTCTTCGGGGTCACCTTCGGGCTGCCGGCTGCCTACATCATCGTCCGCACCAAGGTTCCGGGAAAGGATGCCCTGGACTTCATCATCACCCTGATGCTGGCCTTCCCCGGTATCGCCGTCGGTGTGGGATATCTCCTCGCCTTCTGGGACACGATCCCCCTGGCCCAGTACTGGATCATCATGCCCCTGGCCCTCTTCTCGAGACGGCTCCCGTACTTCCTGAGGATGGCCCACGCCTCGTACCTGCAGCTGGACATCTCCCTCGAAGAAGCGGCGGAAGTGTCCGGGGCGGGAAGGTTCCGGACCTTCATGACCATATCCCTGCCCCTGCTGCTCAAGGGCGTCATGGTGGGGGTGATGATGTTCTTCATCATGGCGTTCCAGGAGATCTCCACGGCCATCTTCCTTTACAAGGGAGGCTGGGAAACACTGCCCATAGGGATCTACCTGAACTGGCACCGGGGCATGGAGTTCGGCATCGCCGCCGCCATGGCGTTCCTGATGATAGTTATCACCTTCATCCTCCTGCTCATCGCATCGAGGATAGGCGGTAATATGCTCAAGGCAGCCTGGAGTACGGACGAGGATTGACCTCGGGATTAAACCGATGATAGCGAGAAGCCAAGTAGAAGAAAAAAAACAACAGTGCGGCCATT
>CP070698.1:1431392-1434275 GCA_020349685.1 bacterium | reverse complement strand
GGAGAAGATGATATAAAATTAATTACATCCTCTCAACCTATTGTCGAATTTGCTTAAGTTTTTGACCCCCTTCCACCTACCATATTCCACCTCCTATCTTCTTTCTTTTTAGTAACTCACGCTGTATAAAGGCGTATTACATTTTAAGACCGCTCTCCGAGCCGCACCGCCTGACGGCGACAAAAAGATCGCGCAAGGCGGCCGGCCGATGGGTCCGGTTGGAAACGGCCGGGCCTCCCGCGTTTGGAAAGGAGACTCAAAAAATGGGCCCCATTCCGCGCGGGCCCATTTTTTCAGGTTCCAGGTTCCACGTTCCAGGTTCCAGGCGGAGGACAGCAATCACGTGAACCATCTTACAGATAGTCAGGGGCGGCCTATCCGGTACATGCGTGTGTCCGTCACCGACCGGTGCAACCTCCGGTGCCGTTACTGCACGCCCGCGGAAGAGTTCGTGTCCCTGTCCCACGACCACATCATCACCTACGAAGAGATCCACCGCCTCGCGGCCCTTCTCGCGCCCATGGGCGTTACCAAAGTCCGCATCACCGGAGGCGAACCCCTGGTTCGCAAACATCTGGACCGACTGGTGCGCTCCCTTGCGACAACAGCCGGGATCACGGACATCAGCCTCACCACGAACGGCTACCTTCTCGGGCCACTGGCCGGGACTCTCAGAAAGGCCGGTCTTTCCCGCGTCAACATCAGCCTTGACAGTCTGAAGGAGGATCGCTTTGCCTGGATCACCGGACCCAACGGTGAGGGAGGTCCCGGCGGACTGGACAGGGTTCTCGACGGAATCCGGGTGGCGGCCCGTGCCGGTCTTTTTCCTGTAAAGATCAACGCCGTTCTCATGAGAGGGTTCAACGACGACGAGCTCGCTGATTTTGCCGATCTGACAAGGGACCAGGAATATGAGGTGAGGTTTATCGAGTTCATGCCCATGAGCCCCGAAGGGTTCTGGGGCCCCGAAAAGGTCGTTTCGGCCGCCGAGGCCATCGGAAGGCTCGAAACGATCCACGGACCTCTCGCTCCCCTGGGCCGGGGCAAAGGAGCCGGCCCGGCTGTGCGCTACCGCATCCCGGGTTTCAGGGGTACGATAGGTTTCATCACCCCTGTCTCCCAGCATTTTTGCATTGACTGCAACAGGATCCGGATCACAGCTGACGGCAAGATCCGTACGTGTCTGTTTTCAGACAACGAGACGGACCTTCTCACTCCTCTCAGGTCGGGGGCTGCGGACGATGAGATCCTGGCTCTCATCCAGGATGCTCTCACGGGCAAACCGCAGGGGCACGGGATGGGGAAGGGGGAGGGGGTTCAAGGGTGCGCACGGACCATGTCACATATCGGAGGTTGATCGGTAAACTTTCAGAGTGGGAGAGCGGGAGAGAGGGAGAGTGGGGGAAAAGCGCAGCGGCCAATGACCGCCCAATTTGTTCCAAAAAACCTCCAGATAAGAATTAATTCCGCCACCAGTCCAGAACCCAATACCCCGACGCACCCAGAAGACAAAAAACAACTCCGCCCGCAGCCAGGAGTGATAGGAAGCTAAACACTGACATTATTGTCAGGAACAGTATGTATAATTTGGCGTTATCCTGTACGGATCCCATAAGAAATACAGCTAGAAAGAAAATGAGCACAGCCAGCAAAGTCCATTTCAGGGCATAGAATGACCGGCGCAGTGCATAATGACTTCTGGGTTCACCGTTAGCCTGGACTGGACCATATTTGGTGGCAAAAAGAAATGGTTTGAATCTTGTTGGCGGAAGGAAAATTCCGAGCAGATAGAGGATGACGATCAGGCCACCGACTATCAGGTATTTACTATCGTACAATTTGGTATACCTCTGATTTTCGTGTCAAATTTCCGACCATGTTCTCTCCCCGTTTCACCCTTTCCCCCGCTCGCCGGTGCTACTTTCTCCCCCTCTCCCACTCACCCTCTCTCCCCCTCTCGCGTTCCGGGAAGATCAGGCAAGATTCACTTTTTTCAGAACCCGCAGCAACCTTCCCGGAACAATATCGATCGCCCTTTCCGGGCACGTCTCCTGACAGCAGAAGCAGCTGATGCACCGATCCCGATCCACGACCCCGCCGGTACGGGGTTTTTTGTAAAGCTCGATGGCACGTGTGGGACAGATGGCCGCGCACTGCCCGCACAGGGTACACAGGTCAGGGTTCAGCCGGGGGAAGGAATTGAGGGATTTCCTCATGGGCTGGCTCATCCATGCGGGCAGCGTGAAATCCACCCTCGCCGCGCTGGGGGGAAGGACGAAAGGTCTTCGCACATCTTCGACAGCTTCTCCCAGAACCTCAACGTGTTCCCTTTCGGCCCCCGCCAGACCCCGCACCCCGGCCTGGTAAAGCACCGGGTTCATGTTCACGGGGAGCCCTGCGATGGATCCGGCCACATTATCCAGGGCCAGAGCCGAGGGCGAAGCCATGAGAACCCCCAGGTTCAGGGGATCGCCGGACCCGGGACCGTTGCCCTCCATGGCGCTGATCCCGTCCAGAACGCTGAGTCCGGGAGGCAGGGAGCGCCACAGATCGAGGAGCATGTCGGCAAAGAGGGCCGTTCGGCTGGCCTGCAGGTGCCATCCCGGCTTGGCGGCGCCTACCACCAGGCCGAACATGTTTTTCACCCCCAGGGTCAGGGTCATCATTCCGTGGGTCTTGAACTTTGGCAGGTTGAGGATCAGGTCAAAGCGGGTCGCTTCCTCCGCCAGAAGGAAGGTCCTGAACACGCCTCCATCCGGAACGGCCACCGGCACCGGTGTGCGAAAGGGAACCAATTCGATCCCCAGCTCGCGGACGACAGGCATGATCCGGCTTCTTTTCAGGACCCTGGTAAGGGAACCGACCCCCGGGCTGTCGCCCAGG
>CP070698.1:1425875-1431292 GCA_020349685.1 bacterium | reverse complement strand
CTGAGCAGTGAGGAGAAATCCGCCCTCGAGGATTACCTTTCAACCCAAGCCGATCTGGTCATTGAAGCCCTGGGGGTCTATGTCTTCGAGAACACCTGAAAGCGGCCCGACCGCAGTGATCGTCGGCGCCGGCCTTGCCGGCCTCACCGCGGGCAGGGCGCTTGCGGAAGGAGGGTTCAGCTACCTGATCCTCGAAGCCGGCGGACGGGTCGGCGGGTTGTGCCGGACGGAAACGGCGGACGGTTTTGCCTTCGACTACACGGGACACCTCCTGCACCTGAAAGAGGGGGAAAGCCGGGACCTCATCCTGGACCTGGCGGGGGAGAGGCTTGAGGAACAAACCCGGCGCGCTTCCATCTACCTGGAAGGCACCTTCGTTCCTTATCCTGTCCAGGCCCATTTCGCGCGCCTTCCACGGGATGTGGCCCATCGCTGCATGCAGGACCTCATCGAGGCCGCCCGGCATCCCGCCTCGCCCGACAAATCCTTTCCGGAATGGGCCCGTGATCAGTTCGGGGACGCTCTGGCCGAGATCTTCATGATCCCTTACAACCGGAAGCTTTACGTTCACCCCCTTGAAGAGATGGAGGTCTCCTGGACCTCGTGGTCCGTTCCGAGGCCGACAGTCAGGGAGGTAAAGAGTATTGCGGCGGGGGGAAGATCGCCATCCTTCGGTTACAACGCCACCTTCTTCTATCCGCGGCAGGGTGGCATCGAGACCCTGCCGGAGGCCCTGGGCCGGGGCCAGGAGGACAGGATCCGGACCAACGCCCGTGTAGCCAGGGTCGACGCGGCCCGGAGAAGGGTGACCCTTGAAAACGGGGAGGAGGTCCCCTATCGGTTCCTCATCAGCACCATGCCCCTGCCGGAACTGCTTGAGATATCCGAGGGACTCCCGTCTGGCGTCACCGGCGCTGCCAACGGGTTCCGGCACTCGTCCGTCCTCGGGATCTGCCTCGGGCTCGATGGTCCGCTGCTCAGGGATGATCACTGGATCTATTTCCCGGAGGAGGATGTGTCGTTTTACAGGATAGGGTTCCCCTCCAACTTCTCCGGGGACGTCGCCCCCGAGGGCTGCGGGAGTCTTTACGCTGAGTTTGCCTACGCGCCCGGGCGGGCTCCGGATGCAGATAGCGCGGCCCAGGCGGTGTTGCGGTCCCTGAGGGAGCTGGGGCTCACAGGACCTGACACGAAGGCCCGGACCCGGCTGGACCTTACCATACCCTGCGCCTACGTCTTCCACGATGAGAACCGGGCCAGGCATCTGCATGGTGTTCTGGCCGGTCTGCGTAAGTGCGGGATCCTCTCCGTGGGCAGGTACGGGGCCTGGGAGTACTCGGGCATGCAGGAAGCGGTGAACTGGGGACTGAGAGCGGCCAGGGAGGTCCTTTCTTGAAAAGGGTACCCGTCATCCACGCTATCACCAAGCTCGAGTTCGGGGGGGCGCAGCAAAATACCCTTTACACGGTGGCGGCCCTGGACCGCAGCCGCTTCGAACCGCTCCTCATATCGGGTCCCGGGGGATATCTTGAGGAGGAAGCGCTGAGGATGGGCGTTGACCTCAAGGTCGCGCCGCACATGGAACGGCCCATTCGTCCTGTTCCTGATGCCAGGGCTTACCGGGAGCTGGCGCGTCTCATGGAGCCCTACGGCAAGGGAATAGCCATCGTTCACACCCACAGTTCCAAGGCGGGGATCCTGGGAAGGTGGGCCGCTCGCAGGGCCGGGATCCCGGTGATCGTCCACTCCATCCACGGTTTCGGCTTCACGCCGGCCCAGAGCCCCTCCCTGAGGTGGCTTCTCAGGGCCGCCGAGAAGAGGACCTCCGGCATCACGGATCATTTCATCGCCGTGTCCGAGAGCAACCGTGCCGACGGGGTCCGCCTGGGTCTCTTCGACTCCGACCGGTGCAGCGTTATCCGGTCGGGGTTCGACCTCCGGCGCTTCCGCGAGGCCCAAAAACCGGCCCCTGGAGTGCTGGAGGATCTGGGGATCCCTCCAGACGCCCCCGTTATCCTCATGGTGGCGTGTCTCAAGCCCCAGAAGGCTCCCCTCGACTTTGTCAGGATGGCCGCCCTGGTCCACCGTGACCTTCCCGAGGCCAGGTTCCTGCTCGCGGGGGATGGGGAGTTGAGGGAATCCGTGGCAGGTGAAGCCCTTCGTCTGGGGCTGGAAGGAATATTCCTCGCTCCGGGATGGCGGGAAGATGTCCCGGAACTCATGAAGGGCAGCCGGGCCGTTGTCCTCTCCTCCCGCTGGGAGGGTCTGCCCAGGGTCATCCCCCAGGCCAAGGCGGCGGGGCGGCCCGTCGTGGCTACCGCGGTGGACGGGTCTGCCGAAGCCGTCCGTGACGGGATCGACGGCTTCCTCTGTCAACCGGGGGATATCGGAACCATGGCCCAAAGGGTCCTCCGGCTCCTTCAAGATCCCGGCCTGGCCGAGAGCATGGGACGGGAGGGAGCGCGGGTCGTGGACGAGTTCGACCAGGACACCATGGTGCGGAAGCAGGAGGAGCTGTACGCAAGGTTGCTGGAAGAGAAAGGCCTATGGTGAATGGAGAATGGAAAATCGAAAATGGAGAATAATTGGACCGAAATTGGAGATTAGAAATTAGAGATTAGATAAAACCACGCATTATCTAATTTCCAATTTCTATTTTCTAATTTCCCCACCCCTGGGTTTTGAATGTGAACTTTTGAAATTTGAAAATACTATATAAGGACATCTAAGATGAGTATCCAGCTCCAGATATTGTTCTTCTCCTTCCTCTTCGGCGCGGCCATGGGGAGCTTTGGCAACGTCCTCATCTATCGCCTGCCGGCGGGTCTCTCCATCGTGTCTCCGGGCTCCAGATGTCTGACCTGCGGCACCGAAGTCAGATGGTTCGACAACATTCCCATCCTGAGCTACTTCATCCTCGGTGGGCGCTGCCGGGCATGCCGGACCGCCATATCGCCCAGATATCCCCTCGTGGAAGCCGCCAGCGGCCTCCTGTTCGCGGCCGTCGTCTTCAGGGTCGGTCTGCGTCCCGCGGCGGTCCCCCTGACCCTTTTCGCCTGGGCCCTCCTGGTCATCACCTTCATCGACCTGGACCACCGCATCATCCCGGATGTCATCTCTCTGCCCGGAACAGCCCTCGGCTTTGCGGTAAGTTTCCTTCCCGGTTTCCCCAGGCCGGTGGACTCCTTCATCGGGGTGGCTGCCGGGGCGGGTATCCTCTTTCTCGTCCTTTTCGCCTACGAGAAGATCATGGGTGAGGAAGGCATGGGGCTCGGCGACGTCAAGCTCCTGGCCATGATCGGGGCTTTTCTGGGTTGGCAGGCTCTGCCTGTCACCATCCTCGTCTCCTCCTTCACCGGCAGCGTGGTGGGAGTCGGGTACGCGCTGGTCAAGGGGGAGTCGGTGAGGAAGTTCCCTGTCCCCTTCGGTCCGTTTCTGGCCCTCGGGGCGATGGTTCACCTTTTCTTTGGAGTGGAGCTGATCCAGTGGTATATCGGAAGATTTTAGCAAAGGGCCCGGGGGGCCGGCGGCAGCTTGGACTGCGGTTCGAGATCATGTTCAGCCTCGGGCTCATCATGTTCAGCGGTGTCGTCATCATGGGCGCCACGGCGCTGAGGGCGGCTGAAAAGACGATCCTCCTCCAGAAGCTCGAATCCCTCACCCACGTAACCCGTGCCGTGCAGCTCGGGCTGACCGGCTGGTGGAGCCGGGAGGGCCCGACGGGAAACCTTCAGGTGGTTCTCAACCAGACAGCCGCGGGAGTGGGTGTCTCCTCCTTCAAGGTTGTCGATCAGGACAGGAGGATCCTGGCGGGAGTCAAGTCCAACGACATCGGGAGGACCTCCGATCCCTTCATCATCCGTGCTCTCGAGACGAAGGCCATGGTCGTGCCGGGCCAGGTCACGGGCAAACTGCCCGAATCGGCAAAAGGTTCCTGGACCTTCGCCGCCCCCGTGTTCAGGGAGGGGGTCCTCGTCGGGGCCTTCTCTGTGGCCTACCCCCTGGAGAACCTGGGAATTACCCTGAGTCTCCACCGCAAGCTCGTTTACACCTTCGCTCTCATCGATGGTCTCATGATCGTCCTCTTCGGTGGATGGCTCATAGGGAGGATAGCCCTGGGCCCCATGGTCCGCATCTCAAAGGGTGCCGAAGCCTTCGCAGCGGGCCAGTACGACGCGAGGGTCCAAATCCAGGGGCCAAGGGAGATCGTCGCCCTGGCCGAGGCTTTCAACTCCATGGCGGAAAGGATCCAGGCTGCGGTCCGCAAGCAGGAAGAGCATCTGGCGGCCCTCGAGACCACCAACCGCGAGCTCGTGGCGGCCCAGAGGGAGATGGTCAGGGTGGAGAAGCTGGCCTCCGTGGGACATCTGGCCTCCGGCATCGCCCACGAGATCGGCAACCCCCTTTCGGCCATCCTCGGTTATGCGTCCATCCTGCAGAGGGAGGAGAAGGATCCCGAAGCGGTGCGCTACTTAGAGTACATCGAAAAGGAGACAGAACGCATTCAGAGGATCATCCGGGGGCTGCTGGAGTTCTCCAGACCGAGGGATGTTCAGGTGGAGGACCTGAACGTCAACCGGCTGATCCAGGTCACCATCGACCTGGTGAGCCCGCAGAATATCTTCCGCGACGTTGAGATCTCCCTGGATGTCTCCCCGGACGATCCGGTGGTGAGCGGTGACAGGCACCAGCTCCAGCAGGTCTTTATCAACATCCTCATCAACGCGGCCCAGGCCATGGAGGGAGAGGGCCGCCTCGAGATCAGGACAGAGTCCACCGTGGTCGAACCAGGAGAGGGCCCCGTTCCCAGGAGAAGGATCACGGATTTCGCTCGAAGGGCCGACGATCCCGAGGACGAG
The DNA here is from genome assembly GCA_020349685.1 of bacterium. Lineage (GTDB taxonomy): Bacteria > BMS3Abin14 > BMS3Abin14 > BMS3Abin14 > BMS3Abin14 > JALHUC01. Next base: position 1,426,433 of record CP070698.1, on the reverse strand, counting down.
GATTTTGCCGCCATGAGAAGGACCTTTGCCGATACGGGCGGGTTAAAGACGGGAGACAGGGCGGTGTCCCTTGCCTTCCGGGACAGCGGAAGCGGTATCGCGCCTGAGGTCGCTCAGAGGATCTTCGATCCCTTCTTCACCACCAAGGGTCCGGGCGAAGGGACGGGCCTGGGGCTTGCCATCGCCCACGGCATCGTCGAGGCCCACGGAGGGCGCATCTGGATCGAGAACCCCGGAGAGCAGGGGGCCATCTTCCGGATATTGCTGCCGGAAAAGACCGGTGAAAGGTGAAAATCTTGGTTCACCCGGGACGCGATGACGCGGTGACGCGGCGACGCGGAGAGAGGATCGTTCTCCGTGTCCCCCCTTCTCCGTGTCCCCGTGTCAGACGGTTTAATTGGTCAAACCCCAGACACTGAACGAGAGGCTTTTTATGGAACTGCAAACAATATTGGTCGTCGACGACGAGGAGAGCGTACGCTCCATGGTGGCGGTGCTCCTTCAGAAGGAGGGGTACCAGGTCAGCAGCGCCGACGGGGGACAGGAGGCTCTGGATCT
>CP070698.1:1422316-1425775 GCA_020349685.1 bacterium | reverse complement strand
CAAAACCCAACCCAGAAACCGAGAAACAGCCGGAGCAATACGCTCCGTCCGTTTTTTACCTGCGTGCTGTGTGCTGCGTGCTGCGTCCTATATTTTCAGCTCCGGTTTTCCATCCTCATCCCATCCGCGCTTTTCGTAATACATACCCAGTATCTTTTCGTACTCCCCCCTGTCGATGACCTTGCCGGCCGTGGGGCCTGAAGGTACCGGATCCTCGAAGGAGCGCTGGGCCGGATAGTCGTCCTTCCGGCTGATCCCCAGACTCACGTTGATGGCCCGGGTGAGATCGTAGATGTGGCTGGACCTTGCAAAGAGATCGTCCATGGACAGATCCACGCCGGTGATCGCCCTGTAAAACCGCTGGTAATACTCTTCCGGGAAGCCCAGTTCTATCCAGGGAAGCCTGCAGACCCCCAGCATGTCGAACAAGGGTCTTACAGTCTGATGGTAGATGAGAAAGTTGATCTTGTCCTCATACTCCAGGTTGTTGCCCGTCTCCAGCTCGTTGAACACCGTGAGGGCCCTCGTGTGGTGGGCACCGATGTCGGAGGTGCCATATCCCAGGGCCATGGAGATCGCCCCCCTGGCGTCATAGGCCGACTGTTCCAGCCCCTTGACGTGGTTGATGACACGGGCCATCTCCGGCCACCGCCTGATGATGGCCCTGGCTCCTCCCGCCAGAGTGTCCCCCACTCCCTTCCTGAGGGCGATCTTGTTGATGAGCTCTATGATGGCATCCTCGTCTCCCCAGCCGATGTCGACGCCGTCAAGGTCCTGGGCGGTCAGGAAGCCTCTTTCCAGGCCCTCGATGACGGCGCCAACAATGGAGCCGGTGGAGATCGTATCCACACCCAGTTCATCGCACAGGGCGTTGGCTTTCAGAATGTAGGCGAAGTTGGAGGTACCCAGGTTGGAGCCGAGCATGGCCGCCGACTCGTATTCGGGACCCTCGGTGACGGTCCCCCGATACTTGCCCTCCTTCACGAGGCAGACGTTCCCGCAGGACATGGAGCACCCGAAGCAGGCCGAATCCCCGATCTTGTACCTGTCCTCCATGGTGTAGCCGTTCATGCGGTCGGCCTTGTCGTACACCGTCTCCTGGAAGTTCCTCGTGGGCAGGATCCCCATCTTGTTGGCGTAGTCCACCACCGACATGAGGCCCTGGTCCTGCCAGAACTTGAAGAACTTGTGGCTCTTGAGAAGCGCGTATCCCTCGCTGGAGACTTCCATGAGTCCAGGGAGGTCGTATACGGGGAGGTCCTTCGAACCCCGGACCGCGATGGCCTTTAGGTTTTTCGACCCCATGACAGCGCCGATACCGATACGACCCGCGTTACGGCTCCAGTCGGTGTTGACGCAGGAGAAAACGACGGCGTTCTCGCCGGCGGGCCCGATGCAGGCGATCTTCATGTCCTCGTCGCCCGTGGCTTCCCGCACCAGGTGTTCGCCCTCGAGGGCGGTGGCACCTGCGGCATGGGGCATGGGGATGAGCTTCACCCGGTCATCCTGGATGCTGAGTGCCGACAGAACTCGAGCCCTGCCTTTGAGAACGACCGCGTCGTAGCCGGCCTGGCGAAGCTCCACACCGAACACGCCCCCGATGCTCGAATCTCCGTAGATGCCCGTCGCCGGTGAGACGGTAATAAAGGAGTTCTTGCCGGAAGCGGGAAGGTAGACACCGGTGAGGGGTCCGGGCGCGATGATGAGGATGTTGTCCGGTCCCAGGGGGTCGACCTTTTTCTTCCTCTTCATGTGGTCTGCCAGGATCCTGGCCCCGAAACCGCGGCCGCCGATGTATTTGAGGGCGAACTCCTCGTCGAAAGGCCGCACCTCGCTCGTGCCTTTCGTCAGGTCCACCTCGAGGATACGGAAAAAATAGCCGCCCTTAACGTTCATCGCGGCCGCCCTTCGTTATCTTGGCGTACTTGAGGGTCTTCTTCTGACCGTCGTCCATGTACTCGACCTTGCTCATCTTGGCGTAACTGCGGGCCGCCGAAAGGCGGTGGGCCTGGCCCAGGATGTGCTTGGGATGGAACTTGAGCGCCTCCTTGGGACAGGCCGCGACGCACAGGGGATCACCGTCGCACAGGTCGCACTTGAAGGGGTGTTCGATGTCCTCGTGCAGGAACATGGCCCCGAAGGGACAGCCGGTGAGGCACTGATTGCAGGAGATGCACTTCTCCTTGTCTAACTGGACGACGCCGTTCTTCTTGTAGATGGCGTTGGTGGGGCAGCCCTCCCCGCACTTCGGCACGCCGCACTGCTTGCAGACGATGGGCATCCTGATCACGGGATGGGGATAGAGGACCATGACCCGCATGCGGCTCTTCTTGGGGTTGTTGACCTTCTCCCGGCCGACGCTGCAGGCCAGCTCGCATACCTTGCACCCGGAACACCGCTCCGGGATCACTGTCAGATGCATGAATAACCTCCGGTTGACATTAAAATAGGAATCGAAAGGTCCATATTCATAGCAGAAAGAGGGGAGGAATGCCAGAGGAGGAAAAGCAGTGATTGGTGATTGGTGATTAGTGATTAGTAGTTGGCAGAATCTCCGACTCGAATCTAGGATCGAGTCTGGACCTGGATTTTGATACAAACCCGGGCACGGGCACGTGAACGGTAATGCTTCATCATTCAGTCCGTCGATCTCTTTTGAAATTACTATTGATCTTGACTATAATAAGTGGGGTATATAAGTTCTTTCCAATCACCATTCACTAATCACTAATCACTAGTATTGGAGGTCCCCATGAGCACGGTGATTATCTACGGAAAACTCAGTTGACCCTACACCGTCAAGGCCCGTGAGGCCTTTGAGGGAGAGGGGAGAACGGTCGACTACAGGGACGTTGTGCAGGATCCGGCGCTTCTCGGTGAGATGCTCAAGGCCAGCGGAGGCAAGCGGCAGGTCCCGGTGATCGTGGACGGTGGAAAGGTCACCATCGGCTACGGGGGCACGTGAGGGGTGTAATTTTATCCAACGGTCGTTGGATAAAATCAGTATCTAGTGTCTAGCAGGATCCTGAAAAAGTCCCTTGCGGACTTTTTCAGGATCGGCTGGCTTGGGGCGGCCCTGCGCCAGCCTCGCAAATCCTTCGCGCTTTGACGGCTCGGATTTGGGCGCCGCAACCGCGTCGCCCTAGAAGGCTGCCTTTTTCAGCAGCCTGCCAGTGTCTGGAATCTGGTGTCCGGCCGGAAGACGAAAATCAGATAACAGACTTCAACAGGATTCCAATTCCCATCAGGAAGCTGTTTCCGGCTGGATCAGACTCTCGATCGCCTCATCACCCATTTCACGGATAAGCTGGAAGCTTTTTATCTTGTTCCGGTTGAGCGCGAAGAAGGACTGACTGAGGTTGGCCTTGTCCAGCTCTCTCTGGACGGCGGGATCGATCATGCTGTCGAGTTTCTCGGTGGTATTCCAGTCCGTCAGGATACCGATGAACGGACCTGTAT
>CP070698.1:1417193-1422216 GCA_020349685.1 bacterium | reverse complement strand
CTGCCGTGACCACTGCATGGACATGTGCGTGGATCACGTCAGGGAAACAAGCCAGGGCATTTTCGTGTGCGAAGAGTGCGACAAGATAGCCTTCAAATTTCTGCACAACGGCAGGGAGTGGGTGGAAGCATAAGAGAAGTGTCCGGTGTCTAGGGTCTAGTGTCTAGCCAAGTTCTTCGAAAAGCCCTCGAAATCTGACTCTTGGGGTTTTTCGGCGCTTCGTGCATTGCCTTTGGCATTCTGGTCATTGCCAGACACTAGAAGCCAGACGCTGGACACTATTATTACTTCTTCCCCGCCACCCTTTTCGCCTCAGCACTTTGCATGGTTATGAAACTTCCCTCACCGGTGGCGATGAGTTCCCCTTCAGGTCCGTAAACGCTCGCCTCGGCCGTGAAGTGGGACCTGTGGTGCTTCTTGATCTTGGCCATGGCGTGCAGTTTGACCCCGGGGGAAACCGAGCATTTGAAGGTGATGCTCATTGATCTGGTCAGATAGTACTGATCCTTGTGAAAGGCCAGCCTTCCCATAACTTCGCTGAGAAATCCTGTTATAGGTCCAACATGGACGACATCGCTGTAACCGCAGTGGTGCTGCTGCGGTGTGAAAAATCCCTCCACACCCCCATCGCCCATGTTCCGGAAAGTGGCCTTGAGCCCGGACTGGTTGTCGATTCCGCAGCCAAAGCACCCTTCAATAGGGATCTGTTCCATCCTGGCCTCCCGTTAAAAAGGTCTGATCGAACGCGCCATCCGTTTCAAACACAATTATAACACCTCGCCGGTTGAAATCCTCTCCTGTTCCACCCCGGATCAGATGGCAACAGTTCCCCTTGCCGGCGACCCGGAACAGGCTTGTAATGGACGCAGGCGCCTCGCCTTTCTTCATTTCAGGCGAATGGGATGGATAATAGTTGCAGGAAAACTTGCTTTTTCACTTCCACAGGGTCTAATCTTAAGATGTCAAACGCCCGACACGAGGTAGACCAGAGTCAAGGGGGGGTGTGTTATGTCGTCAATGATCAGGGAATTCAGTTGTCCATGCTGCAGTGAGGATTTCGAGTCTCGCGTAAACTCTTTATCCCACTCGCCAGGGCTGACCACGACCGATTTCTTTACCATGTCCGCCGGTGACCAGCCTATCCACTACCGGGTTCATACCTGTCCCAGCTGTGGATATTCCTTTGAGGAACTGGAGGAGGGTGAGCTCAGGGATGATGTCCGCCGATTCGTCCGCGAGATCATCACTCCCCAGCTTTCTTCCTATGGGGAGGTACCACCGTGCAAGAAGTTCGAGTTCCTTGCCCTTATCGACGAGATCCTCGGGGCTGGACCCTATTCCGTGGGCATGATGTACCTCCATGCCGCGTGGTGCTGCTTTGACAAGAACCTGAAAGAGAGTGAGAAGTTCTACAGGGAAAGGGCCATCTACCAGTTCCTCAGGGAAATAGAATCCGGGGATATGGACGAGGACCTTCTCTACCTCGTCCCCTACCTGCTGGCTGAGCAGTACCGGCGGACTGGTAACCAGGAGGAGGCTGCCAGATGGTACGACCTGGTGCTGGAGATGGATTGCGATCACCCGGACCAGGGCCTTTTCATGACCCTGGCGGCTCAGCAGAAGGTCGACCCCAAGGAGTACATGGGGGAGATTATTCATGAGGAGCCGTGAATCGTAACTCGTGATTCGTGATTTAAGTGGATCAGGACGCAGCACGCAGTCAACCTTTTGACTTCAGGACTGTGTGACTGAAAAACGGAGCAGATCAATGTAGTTGTAATTGCGAGGTCCGAAGGGCCGCGGCAATCCTGGTTCCTAAAACGAGGGCATGATCTAACAGGGATAAAAGGGATAAAGGGGATGAAAAGATCTGGTGTCGGGGTATCGGGGTAACGGAGTATCGGGGAAAGAACGCGAACGACAGCACAGGACTACCATGGAACTTGTTGTAATCTGATCCTGCTCCCACACACCCGTACTCCCATACCGCCCTTTCCCCATCTCCTTCATCCCTGTTTAAGAACATAATTGGGTTATTCTGGGATATTGGATCTTTTCGGAGGTAAGCGGTGTCCGACGACTTCGTGACCGTTTCCACCCACACAACCCTGGTGGAGGCCGAGTTGGTAAAGGGTGTCCTCGAGGCGGCGGGGATCGAGGCGTTCATCCACGCGCCCCACGCCAACGCCCTTTATCCCGGAGTTCTGGGTGAGGTTATGCTGCAAGTGAAGGAGGAGGATCTCGAGAGGGCCAGGGACGCTTTGGAAGAAGGGGAAGTGGTGGGGGAGTGAGCGATCTCAAATCTCATATCTCAAATCTCAAAATGACCAAAGCGGGAACGGAAAAGATTCAAATATTCCTCTGAGATCTGAGATGTGAGATCTGAGATAAAACCTTTCTCTCTTTAGAACCAGGTTCAAACTCATAAACGGGCCCCAAGGAGGTAGACCTTGCCCGATGACCTCATCAGGCAGCACCGTGAGTTCCTCAAGGACACCCTGCGTAAAAAGTATGACTTCCGGCGGACCGACCAGCACCGGGGTATTCCTGCCCCTCCTGTCCAGAAGCCCTTTGATCCGGCCGCGCCCCGCACTCCCCTTACCGCCCCCTCAGAGTTTACAGGCGATATCGGTCGTGCAGATCTTTTTGAGGCCATCGTCCACAGGGAAAGCAGGAGGCACTACCTGCCGGAGCCGCTGTCCTTGACGGAGCTTTCCTTCCTTCTTTACTGCACCCAGGGTGTAAGGCAAAGGCCGCACCCCTCGGTGTCTCTTCGCACGGTACCTTCTGCCGGGGCGAGGCACAGCTTAGAGACCTATCTCCTGGTCAGAAATGTGGACGGCGTCGGTCCCGGTCTTTACCGCTACCTCCCCCTGGAGCATGAACTGCTCTTCTTAAATGAGGTTCAGGACATGGAGAGCAAGGTCTCCCTGGCCTGCTTCGGCCAGCAGTTCGTGGGGGACGGGGCGGTGACCTTCGTCTGGGCGACCATCTGCTACCGCATGGAGTGGCGATACGGACCTCTCGCGCACCGGGTGATCCTCATGGATGTGGGGCACGTGTGCCAGAACCTGTACCTGGCCTGCGAGGCCATCGGCGCGGGGACCTGCGGTGTGGCCGCCTACGACCAGCAGGAGGTGGACGCGCTCATCGGCGTGGACGGGGAAGAGGAGTTCGCGGTATATCTGGCGCCAGTAGGCAAGATCAGTGTCTAGAGTCTAGTGTCTGGTGTCTGGAAAAAGAGCGGTTTCCTCTAGCAGCGCCAGAAGTATATTTACCGCAGAGTACGCGAAGGGTCGCAGAGGAAAACCTTGTAACTTGAAATTAGGAGATCTGGGATTTCTTCATGAGACCTTCCCGCGCCCCCCTCGCCGTTATCCTGGCCTCCGCGACCCTCACCATCATGGCGGGGAGCGTCATCGCTCCGGTCCTCAACACCATGAGGGAAGGTCTGGGGGCCGCCCCTTCCTCCATTGGCATCATCATCACCACCCATGGGCTCTTCATGGCCCTCGCAAGCCCCCTCATGGGCAGCCTCATCGACCGGGTGGGGGCACGGGGGCCTTATGTGGTTTCCCTCTTCGCCTACGGTCTGGCTGGAGGTTCCGGCCTTTTCATCGGGTCCTTCTGGGTCCTGCTGGTCAGCAGGGCGTTCCTCGGGGTCGCGCTCGCCGGGGTGTTCACGGCCATCAACGTCCTGATCCTGGACATGTACGAGGGGCCGGAGCGCAACAAATACATGGGATGGCGGGGGACCGCCCAGAGCCTGGGAGGGGTCCTCTGGCCCGTTCTCGGGGGTGCCCTCGGCGCATTGTCGTGGCACATGCCCTTCGGTGTGTACACCCTCGCCATCCCTATCGGGGTGGCGGCAGCCGCGATGATCCCGCCGACGCCGCCGCATCTGGCGAAAACACCTGGAGCTGAAGACCACCATTCGGTATGGAAGATCTTTGTCGGCAACGGCGTCCTGTGGCTCATCTACGGACTCATATTCACGGGAAGCGTTCTGCTTTACGCGGTCGTCATCTTCATGCCCCAGCTTCTGGAGACCTTCGGGATCACCAGCACCTTAAAGATCGGGCTTTTTATCACGGCCATGACCGCCTCTGCCGGGGCTGTTTCCTTCATCTACGGGCACATCCGCTCGCGGTTCGCCTACCGGTGGATCGTCCTGATGTCGGTCACTCTCTGGACTGCGGCCTTCGGTTCCCTGTCACTTGCAGGGACGGGCGCCGCAGTGATCATCTCGGTGGCCCTTTTCGGAGTGAGCCAGGGCCTTGTCATGCCCACGGTCATGGTATGGATCGGGGACGCTGTTCCACCCTCCTACAGGGGGCGGTTCAGTTCCTACCTGGGGACCTTCGGTTTCATCGGGCAGTTCCTCTCGCCTATCCTTTTCGCGCCGGTGTTCATTATTGGGGGACTCAAGGCTGTTTTCACGACGGGGGCCGCCGTCAGCGCTGTCTGGCTGGCGCTGGTTCTGCTGTTCATAGGTAGCAGGAGAAAAAAGACAATTGCCAAGGGAGGAAATGATGCAGCCGCCTGATATCACGAGGGTCTTCAAAGGTGTGCGGATGGAGTTCGAGGTGGAGATCGTCTTCGCCAACGAGGGCAACCAGTCGCCGGAGGAGGGGCACGAATACGACGAGATCATCGTTGTGACCGATGGGGTCGTCGGCCTCACGCGGGGCCCCGGTACGGAATCCGAGACCTATTCGAAATACGACACCGTCGTCCTCCCCGCCGGCACTGTCCATCAGATCACGGTGAAGGAGGCGCCGGTCAAGCTGGTGATCATCCACCCGGAAAGGGAAGCGTAGCCCGGGGAGAATGGGCGCATGGGAGATGGGGCGCGTGGGGGATAGCGTGTTTCCTGCTAAATCGGTGAAAGCTGATTTACCGCAGAGGACGCAGAGCGGCCCCTTAAAGGCCGCATCGCAGGGTAAAATAATAGTTCAGTGGGAAAACTTGAATCTTGGATTGATTCTGAGATCTGAGATTTGAGATCTGAGATTAAAAAAGG
>CP070698.1:1411394-1417093 GCA_020349685.1 bacterium | reverse complement strand
GGGTGAATCTGGGTATTCTGTTTAGAGATAATGTATCGGAGTGTCGGTGTGTCGGAGTATCGGGGAGAAGGCCAAACCGTGTGGGAGTGTCGGTGTGTCGGAGTATCGGGGAGAAGGCCAAACCGTGTGGGAGTGTCTGGGAAGGATTAAAGAAGCCTTGGTTCTCTCTCCGATACCCCGTTACCATGATACCTGTGCCTGGTGACTACGGCCGTTCCTTCTCTCCGATACCCCGATACCCCGTTACCCCGATACGTGGATGGACCGACTGCTATTACTGTCCATCCACATAATACCGGGGCACCCGGTGAGAAAGTGCGCAGAAGATCTCGTAGTTGATGGTGCTGGCCCAGGCAGCCACCTCGTCGGCTGTGATCCATCCTTCACCCTGACGGCCAATGAGCACCACTTCGTCCCCCGACCTGACCTGCGGCAGTTCGGTTACGTCGACCATGGTCATGTCCATGGTCACCCGCCCCACGACAGGAGCCCTGCGGCCCCCGATGAGGACCTGCCCCCTGTTTGTGAGGCAGCGCAGGTAACCGTCTGCGTATCCCACCGAGACGGTGGCGATGCGGCTGGCGCGTTGGGTGACGAAATCGTGGCCATAGCTGACCCCGGTGCCCTTGGGGACCTCCTTGACCTGGAGAACCCTGCATTTCCACGAAAGGATGGGCCTGAGCGCGTCGCCCGGGATGTTCTCGGCAGGCGAGGCGCCGTAGAGCATGATGCCGGGACGGACCCCGCATCCGGCGGGAGTCTGCCGGGTCAGGATGGCGGCCGAGTTGGAAATATGGTGACAGGTTCTGACGCCGGACTGGCTGAGCTTCCCATGCAGGTCCTCGAAGCGCTGGATCTGCTTCAAAGTGAACTCCCGGTCCCCGAGGTCGGCGTTGGCGAAATGGGTGTAGACGCAGCAAAGGTCGAGGCCGGGAAGCTCGAGAACCTTGAGGATCTCCTCGTGGGCCGTTTCCCAGTAGAAACCCAGGCGCGTCATCCCCGTATCGACCTTCAGATGGACCGGCACGGTGACGCCCTTGGTTGTGGCGACCTCGGAGACCCAGCGGGCCATATCCGGATGCTGGAGGGTGATCTCGGTGTGCCACCGCAGGGCCGCCGGGATGTCGGCCTGAACCATCCTGCCCAGGATAAGGATCCTGCCCTCGATGCCCCCCTCCCTGAGCTCTTTGGCTTCGTCCACCGTTGCCACGCCCAGCAGGGAAGCTCCCTCCTCGAGCAGGGTCCTGCTCACCGGGACAGCGCCGTGCCCGTAGGCGTTGGCCTTGACGACGGCCAGGATGGGCGGGGTGTCTTCCAGGTGCTGCCGGACAACGTGGAAATTGGACCTTAAAGCTGCGAGATCGACCTCGATCCAGCAGGTGCCGCTGTCGACGCCATGGGGCGGCATCAGAATTGCTCCCTGGTGGTCAGATCCTCGAACCGGGTGTACTTGTCAAGCCAGGTGAGTTTCCGGGTTCCCACGGGACCGTTGCGCTGTTTTCCTATGATGATCTCCGCGATGCCCCTCTCCAGGCTCTCCTTGTTGTAGACCTCGTCCCTGTAGATGAAGATGATCACATCGGCGTCCTGCTCGATGGCGCCCGACTCCCTGAGGTCCGCCAGTATGGGCCTTTTGTCCATGCGGCTCTCGACGCCTCTGTTGAGCTGGGACAGGGCTACCACCGGGACCCCGAGCTCCTTGGCCAGCGCCTTGAGGGAGCGGCTGATCTCCGAGATCTCCTGCTCGCGGCTGTCGCTTCGGCGGCGGCTCGACATGAGTTGAAGATAGTCCACGATGACTAGATCCAGGCCCTTGTCGGCCTTCAGGCGACGGGTCTTGGCCCGCATCTCCATGGCGCTTATGGCGGGGGTGTCGTCGATGTAGATGGAAGAGTCGGCCAGTTTACCGGCCGCGGTGCTCAGTTTAGGCCAGTCGGTCTGCCCGAGAAAGCCGCTGCGCAGCCGGTGAGCGTCGATACGCGCCTCGGAACAGAGCATCCTCATCACCAGCTGCTCCTTGGCCATCTCCAGGCTGAACACGGCTACCGTCATCTGTTTTTTCATGGAAGCGTGCTGGGCGATGTTGAGGCAAAAGGCGGTCTTTCCCATGGAGGGGCGGCCAGCGATGATGATGAGGTCGGAAGGCTGGAAACCCGAGGTCAGTTCGTCGATATCGGCAAATCCCGTTGGGACCCCCGTCACATGCTCCTTCTTCTCGTAGAGCGATTCGATGGTCTTGAAGCTGCTCTTGACGATCTCCTTCATGGAGAGGAAGCCGGAACGGATGCGTTCTTCCGAGATGGCGAAGATGCGGCGCTCGGCTTCATCCAGCAGCTGGTCCACGTCACCGGGGGAGTCAAAGCAGTCCTGCACGATCTCGGTGGATGTTTCAATGAGATGCCTCAGAACAGCCTTTTCGCGCACGATCCTGGCATAATTGGCGACGCCGGCCGAGGTGGGCACCTCGTCGGCGAGGGTGGGTACGTAATCGGGTCCGCCGGCCTGGTCAAGGTTTCCCTTGGTGCGCAGACGGTCCACGAGGGTGACGATGTCGATGGGTTCGCCCCGCTCGCTGAGTTCCAGCATGGCACCGAATATGAGCCGGTGGGAAGGCTGATAAAAGCTCGAGGGCTCGAGGACCTCCATGACCGTGTAGATGGACTCGTTGTCCATCATGATGGCCCCGAGAACAGCCCTCTCCGCCTCCAGGTTCTGCGGAGGGACCTTCCTTATGTCGGTTGCGCGGTCAGCCATTGACGTATCCCAGACCCCAGATTATGGATTCTAGACACCAGATTCCAGATGCCAGACTCTATTTCCCCTCATCTTCCGTGGATTCCGGACCGACGACTTCCACGACCTCCGGAGCGGGCTCGGAGGCGCTTTCCTCAACAGCCTCTTCCATGGCGCCCTCCGGGATCTCCCCCTCCTCGGGAAGGACGGTGATCTTGATCCCGGGTGTCACGTCGTGGTGCAGCTTGACCTGAACATCGAACTCGCCGAGGCTCTTGATCGGTTCCGCGAGAAGGATGTCCTTGCGGTCCACCGTCAGCCCTTTTTCCCCGAGAGCTTCTGCGATATCCATGTTGGTGACCGATCCGAAGAGCCGCCCCTTCTCCCCGGTCTTGCGAGTGAAGGTGAGCGACACGCCGGCGATCTTCTCTGCAAGGCTCTGAGCGTCGCTGACGATCTTGGTTCTTTTTCGTTCGATGTCCCTGAGCTGGTGCTCCTGGGCCTTGAGGTTGCGGGCCGTAGCCGGCAGCGCCAGGTTGCGCGGGATAAGGTAGTTCCTCGCGTATCCGTCTTTGACCTTGACCGTGTCGCCCATTTTTCCCAGGGTATCAATGTCCTCTAACAGAATCACTTTCATCTTCTTGCTCCTTTTTTTAAGCCTGAGGCGGCGTCGGAGGTATCTCGATGGGCCAACGCCGTCTGAAATCCAACCAGGTATCGAACAACCCTCCCAGGGCCACGATGATCATGGTCGCCAGGGGGACCGAAATGATCCCGAAGGCCAGGATCATGATTCTGAAAAATGGCGGCAGCGCCCACCTGGTAAAAAGGTGGCCGGCGATCACGATCCCCTGGATCCCGTAAAGGGTTCCCAGTGGGATGAGACAGTTGAGCGCCACATCCCTCGCCAGTCCGCTGGTGAGCAGGACCGCCGATGCCAGCGCCACGAAGGCGCCCACGAAATAGAAGGGCAGCCGCCACTCGGTAAGCATGGCCAGCCCCTCTTCCTCTATGATCTTGGCCGCCAGCAGCCAGCCCCTGACGAGCAGAGAGTAGAATATGACCACCAGGGTCAGGGTCGAGAGCCATATCCCGATGAAGAGCCTCTGCCAGAGGCTCACGATCCAGTACATCTGCTGCTGCTGCTCGGGTTCGAGCCCCGTCGTCTGCGTGACGCCGTCCATGAAAAGGCCCATCTGCTGGACCGTATCCTGGTAGAGCTGGGCCGGCGGTGTACCGGTGACCAGCCCGAAAACGCCCACCGCGGCAAAGGCCGTTAAAGCGACCAGCCCTACAGCCTTGACCACCGATCCGTAAAGAGGAGTCCGGGATCTGGCGGTCCACCCGATGCCGAAACAAAGGGGAAGTGTCTCAAAGAGGAAATACAGCCCCTGGCCGGCGCCTATCACGATGGAGGTGACGAGAGCAACGAAAGCCACCGCGGCGGTCCCTTCCAGATATCCGCGCCTCGCCATGCCGTATGCGAGGGGGAGGGGAGCCAGGATTCCGAGGGAACCCCCGATGGTAGGCTGGAAAACCTGGACCGACAGGGGGATGAGGGCAAACCCCACGAGGCGCAGCCAGAGGCCGGCCTCTCTTCCCCGACTTGTCTCTGTCACCGCACTGGACCCCTTAGCGTTCGATGGTGAAGGGTAACAGTGCTATATTCCTGGATTTTTTGATCGCAGCGGTGAGTTTTCTCTGGTGCTTGGCGCAGTTACCCGAGATCCTGCTGGGCAGGATCTTGCCCCTTTCAGTGATGTACCGTTTCAGGGCTCTGACGTTCTTGTAATCGATATCCTGTATCTTGTCGACACAGAAGTGGCAGACCTTTCTTCTCCTGCTGAACCTCTTTTTCATCTTCTTTAAACCTGTCCTTTCATAGACCCGCCGGGGCGGTTGCCCGAAGCGGGAAAAAGTCTGTTAGAACGGGATGTCCGAGTCGTCGAACTCGGGAGCATCGCCTTCGCTGCTGGGGCGGGGACCATCCTGGTCCCTGCCCCCCATGAACTGGAAGTTCTCTCCAACGACCTCCACCTTGCTCCGTTTCTGGCCATCGTCGGTCTCCCAGCGGCGCTGCTGAAGGCGGCCCTCGACGAGGATCGGCCGCCCTTTCTTCATGTACTCGGCGATGGTCTCGGCCCGTTTCCCGAAGAAAACGATATCGAAGTAGCTCGTCTCCTCCCGGTTCTCGTTCTCAACCTTGTACCGCCGGTTGACGGCGATGCTGAAGTTGGCCACCGCGCTGCCGCTGGGGGTATATCGCAGTTCGGGGTCCCTGGTGAGGTTCCCCATGAGGATCACTCTGTTATAGTTCGCCATGTCATCCGTCCTGAATCGTTAGGGTTGGGTCCTCAAGGAGCTGCGGCTTGGTCTTGGCAGCCTCCTGAACGTCGTCCACCTTCACCGTCATGTAGCGGATGTTCTGGTCCAGGATCCTCAGGTTCCTCTCCAGTTCGGCCACCGTTCCCGATGCGCCGGTATAGAGCAGGTAGATGTAGTGACCTCTCGACTGGCCCTGGACGTGGTAGGCCAGCTTGCGCTGACCCCAGTGGTCTGATTTGGTCACCTCGCCGCCGTTCTCGCCGATGAGAGCGGAATAGCGCTCGATGGTCCCCTGAACCTCCTCTTGGGTGAGGTCAGGGTGCAGTATGCAGATAGTTTCGTAGCCTTTCAATGTGGTCTCCTTTCGGGCTACAGCCCCCGCCGACCGGGAGGATCCGGCACGGGAGCAAGGAGTTGTCGATGCCCCGGTATGAGGGCTCAAATATGAGAGGTCATTATCTAGCACATATGGGTGAGGGGAGCAAGAGGGGGCATCGGGAAAATGGAGAATGGAAATTGGAAATTAGATAGGGAGCGAAAGAACTTACAAATTTCTGATCTATAATCTCCAATTTCTAATTTCTAATCTCCCTATTCACGCCTCCGGTCACCGCCCTTTCGTACTTCCCCCTATCCATCCT
>CP070698.1:1408654-1411294 GCA_020349685.1 bacterium | reverse complement strand
GAACGCAATTAAGGAAAACAGACGTCAGGATGTTAGGTGGATTTATTTTTTTACGGCTAAATTCCATAATAACATTTCACCGATAGGTAATTTTGGATCTTGAATTTTGGATCTTGGATTTCTTTCAGGAGCCCGTTTTGAAGAAACTTTCCTCCCTCCTCATACTGGTCACAGTGGCGAGTATCGGGGTTTATTTCCTGGGTGCCTACACCGAGATGCCTGTAAGCAGGATCATCAGGCGCGGCACGGACCATGGTCCCGGTCAGGATCTTAATGCCCAGGGGGTAGCTCAGCTCAATACGGGGAACCCCGCTGGGGCCATGGTAAGCCTGCGCGAAGCCAGGCGGCTGGATCCGGACAACGCTGTCATATCAAGGAACCTCAGCATCGCCCTGGCCCGGGTGGCTATGGATCTGGCCCAGGACGAGACGACCGCTATCGGTCTCCTCGAGGAATCCCTTGAGATCTGGCCCCGAAACCCCGAAGGACTGGACGGTCTTTCAACCCTCTACTTTAAGTCCGCCAGGTACAAAGATGCCCTTGATCATGCCCTTGTGCTGAGAGAGTTGATGCCGGAAAACGCCGACCTTGCCGAGTACGTGAACTATCTGCAGAAGAGGATTGCCGATGAACAGGGCATGGCCTTCGAAAAGGGGGACAGTTTCCGGCTTATGTACAGCGACCGGAAACGGCTGGAGTATGAAGGAGAGATCGTATCGATCCTGCAGGAGCATCTGGACTCGTTGACAGCCGCCTTAGGGATCTTCCCCGGGAGGACCATCGATGTGCTGTTGCTGACCGAAGACCTCGGGTCGAGAGCGGCCCCCCTCGATCCTTTCCTCGAAGGACTTTACGACGGTCAGATCCGATTGTACGTGGGGCAGGGAATCGATGACAGGGAAAAATTTATTGTCACCGTGCGGCACGAGATGGTGCACGCGCTCCTGCAGCAGGCTGCCGGGAACCTGCCGGGTTGGGTGCAGGAGGGCCTTGCACAGATCGCGGGGGAGAAGCCCGACCGTGAACAGCTGGAAAAATCAGGGAGGTACCTGGCCGGCAAGATCAGGGAGGGATACCGCATCGACCTTTCCAAAATGGGGATAAGCTTTATCAACCTCGACAGTGATACGCGCATGAGGGCTTATGTCTCCAGCATGCTTTTCATGGAGTACCTGTCCCGGAAATACGGCACCGGTTTTGTCCCCAGGTTTGTTGCTGAACTGGCATCCGGTTTGGATCCGCAGGAGGCTCTCAGGACGATCACGGGGGCGAGCTTCGGCGAGCTGCAGGCATCCTTTTCAAACGAGCTGACAGGAAAATTCTGAACATGCCCATTGTAGCCATAGTAGGAAGGCCAAACGTCGGCAAATCAACACTCTTTAACCGTATCCTTGGGAAGCGCCAGGCCATCGTTGAGGATGTGGCCGGTGTGACCAGGGATCGAAATTACGGAACAGCCAGCTGGATGGATCGTGATTTTACGCTGGTTGACACAGGCGGGCTGGATCCCCTCGTGGAGGAGGGACTTTTCACTCTGACGAGGGAACAGGCCATGGTGGCCGTCAACGAGGCAGACGTGATCCTTTTCGTCCTCGACACCCGGACCGGAATGGCTCCCGCGGATAACGAAGTGGCCCGCCTGTTGAGGAAAACAGAGAAACCTGTCCTGCTAGTCGCCAACAAATCGGAGGGCAGCACCAGGGAGATGGAAGCGTCGGAATTTTACAGGCTGGGGCTCGGCCAGGTCTACCCGATCTCGGCCCTGCACGGCTCCGGCGTTGCCGAACTTCTGGACGATCTCGTTCTTAACCTTCCTGACAAGGAGCTCGAACAGGAGGTCGAACACGACCTGCGCGTGGCCGTCATTGGAAAACCCAACACCGGCAAATCGACCCTGGTCAACAGGATCCTTGGCCATGAGCGGGTCCTGGTCTCTGACATCCCCGGTACGACTGCCGATACCGTCGATACCCTTGTGGTCCGTGTCGGTAGGCGATATCTCCTCGTGGACACGGCCGGGGTCAGGCGAAAAGCCCGGGTAAGGGGGGCCATAGAGCATTACTCGGTATTAAGAACGCTGAGCGCGGTAGATCGCTGTCATGTCTGCCTCCTGCTCCTCGATAGTTCAGAGGGGCTCGTGGACCAGGACCTGCGCATAGCCGGCCTTGTCAACGAGAAGGGTCGGGGTCTGGTGATCTGCTTAAACAAATGGGACCTGGTGGAAAAGGACCATCGGACCTTCGACGATATGGTCAAAGGGATACGGGAAAAGCTTTTCTTTTTTCCTGATGTACCGGTTATCTCCATCTCCGGACTCACGGGGCTGCGAGTTGAACGGATCTTTGAGATCGTTGACAGCGTTCATCTGGAAGCCGGCAAGGAACTGACAACTCGGCAGGTCAATGACACCCTTGAAAAGGCCATCGAGGGTCATCAACCCCATCTTGTCCGGGGGCGGCGCCTCAAATTCTACTACGCGACGCAGGTGGGCACCCATCCACCGACCATCGTCATCTTCACCAACCGGCCCAAGGACATCAAGGACAGCTACATCCGCTACATGGAGCGGATCTTCAGGGAGGAGCACGGGTTCGCGGGGACTCCCATAAGGCTGATCTTCAAAAGGGGGAGGGAGGACAG
>CP070698.1:1404234-1408554 GCA_020349685.1 bacterium | reverse complement strand
GTATCCACGACGACCGTACCGCCATGATCTTTAAGGGCGAGGCGCCCGCTTATCAGTGCTATCAACTGGAGGCCCCTTCCTGTCCGGACCAGTAAAAATGGGTCAAAGCGGCCGCAATGGCATCAGCTGCGTCGGAGGGAGGGTTTTCAGCTAGGCCCAGGGTCCGCGCCACCATGTTCTGGACCTGTTCCTTTGAGGCTCGTCCATACCCGGCCACCGTCTCCTTGATCCTGGTGGCGGCATAGGGGTGGACATTCAGGCCGCACCGGGTACAGACCAGGATCACAACACCTCTGACGTGGCCAAGCTGCAGCGCCACTCGGCTGTTTCTTGCGGTAAAAACGTTTTCGATAGCCAGGCTGTCCGGCGCATGCTGGCGCACGACATCCTCAATGGAGGCGGCTATGTGCTTCAGGGAGTCTTCCAGGGACTCTGAACTTGTCGTTTTAATGAGACCGAACTCGACGACCTTCTGCTTCCTGCGGTCCCCTTCGAGGATCGCATACCCAGTTGATCGAAGGCTGGGGTCGACACCGAGGATGCGCATGTTCTTTTTCAGATTTTCTCCATGACATCGTCCGGAATGTCGAAGTTGGCGTAGACCTTTTGCACGTCGTCGCTGTCCTCCAGAGCCTCGACAAGCTTGAGTGTCTGCTCGGCCTGCTGATCGTTGAGCTTGATCAGGTTCTGCGGGATCATGGTGACCTCACCAACCTGGAATTCGAGGCCTGTCTCCAAAAATGCATTCTTGAGGTTTTCGAAATTTTCGGGAGGGCCGATGACTTCGTAGTCGGTGCCTTCCTCGTTGATGTCATCCGCACCCGCTTCAAGGGAAACCTCGACCAGTTTGTCGCCATCGGTGTCCTCCTGAGAGAAGACAAAGTAGGAGCTCATCTGAAAGATCCAGGACACGCATCCGGCCTCACCGAGGTTTCCGTTGTATCTTGTGAAGGCATGCCTCACATCGGAAACGGTCCTGTTTCTGTTGTCGGTCAGAGTCTCAACGAGAACAGCCACCCCTGCGGGACCGTATCCCTCGTAAGTTACCTCCTCGTAGTTCACGCCCTCGAGGTCCCCGGTCCCTTTCTTGATGGCTCTTTCGATGTTCTGCATCGGCATATTGGCCGATCTGGCCTTGTTTACGGCCAGCCTGAGACGCGGGTTGGTATCCGGGTCCCCTCCTCCGATCTTTGCGGAGACCATTATCTCTCGGTTTAACTTGGTAAAGATCTTTCCCCTTACGGCATCCTGGGCACCTTTCCGACGCTTGATGTTGGCCCATTTTGAATGTCCAGCCATAGCTCCTCCTGAAGGATGGATGTCGGGTCAATTTTACACGGGAAGGAGGTATTGTAAAGAAGGTATCGGTGTAACGGGGTATCGGTGTAACGGAGAAAATGCGCATTGTGCATTTGACCTTTCCCCGATACACCGACACACCGACACTCCGATACGGTGGATTAATTCGAGTGAAAAAAAAGGCTGGATCATATCCAGCCTTTTTTAACTTTTTTCAATTTACTCGAGTTAATTATTAACCCGTTCCCTCAACTCCTTGCCGGCCTTGAAATAGGGCACACGCTTGGCGTCCACAGAAACCTTATCACCTGTCTTGGGATTCCTGCCTTCCCTGGCACGCCTGGCCTTGACCTTAAAGCTTCCAAATCCTCTGAGCTCTACCTTGTCTCCGGTGGCGAGGGAATCAGCGATACTCTTGAGTACTGTATTGACGATGAGTTCCGCTTCTTTCTTCGTCAGCCTTTCAATCCGTTCAACGAGCGCCTCAATGAGTTCAGCCTTGGTCATATACCCTCCAGAAAAGTATCTTGTAGTTAAAACGCAGAATTGAGGCTATCTAAAAAATCTATGAAAGTCAAGAGGTTAGAGAAGGGCAGGAGCCAGAATCCAGAATCCAGAAGTCAGAAGGTGAAGACCCTTCCAATCCATTGCCTTTTTTAACGTCCAATGTAACCCATCGAAAAAAAAACCAAATCGAAAGGTTATAAGGTTTTTTTCCTGACTCCAGGCTCCTGACTCCTGACTTCTGCTTTTAAAATGCTCTCCACAGCTGAAGCCATCGGTCACCTCCCTGATCTCTCAGGTGATCGGCAAGGTCGATCATGGCGCGGGCTGCGGAATCTCCGAAGAGGATGGAAAGGAGCCCGGGCCTCTCCCTCACCGGTTCGTAGAGCCGGTCCGGGACTTTTGCGAGGCCAGCCATTTCGGCGGCCTTTTCGATGGCGTCATTTATGTTGCCCATTTCATCTACGAGGCCCAGTTCGTAGGCCTGGCGGCCGGTCAGGACCCTGCCGTCCAGGTAGGGCCGGACATTATCCTCCTCCACAGGCCGCCCATCGAGGACAGCTTCAACGAACTGATCATAGGTGTCCATGATCATGTCCTGGAGGAGTTTCTCCTCCTCTTCGGTCATAGGCCGCATGGGGTTGCCCGTGTCCTTGAACTTGCCGCTCTTGATCGTATGGCTCCTCACCCCGATTTTCTGAAACAGATCCTCCAGGTTGGTGAACTCCATGATCACACCGACGCTGCCGGTAATGGTTCCCGGGTTGGACAGGATCCAGTCGGAGGCACAGCTAAGGTAATATCCCCCCGAAGCGGCCACCGTGCCCATGGAGGTCACTACCGGTTTGACCTGTGCCAGCCTTTTGATCTCTCTGTAAAGCTCCTGCGTCGGAGCGATGGCTCCTCCGGGGCTGTTGATGCGCAGAACCACAGCCCTGATACCGTCATCCCCGATAAAATCCTTTACCTGATCCATATGCCACCGTACGTCGACGATGGGACCTTCAATGCGCAGCAGGGCAATGGTATTCCCGTCGAAAAGGTTCGGTCCGTACCTGTCCGAACGGCCCATCACAAAGGCTGCCACGATCAAAACCAGGACAACGGCTATAAATATTCTGTGTCCGCGCTTCATAAAGAAGGAGTTTGACGTTTGACGTTTGAGGTTTGAGGTTTAGAGGTCGCTCTCTCTAATTTCCAATTTCTAATCTTTATTCTCCATTTTCTATCTTACACTTATTTAATTTATCATAAAAAAGGCCGCGGTGTCCTGTTAGGAACGCACGCGGCCCTGTTAACGCTGAAGCTTTCCCCGCGGAAGGGTCGGCCTTACTTTTCTTCCACCTCTTCAGCCTCCATTTCGGCCTCTTCCTCCTGAACATCCTCTTCAGCCTCCACGTCGGCCTCTTCCTCCTGAACATCCTGCGGAGGGGACTCTTCTGGTTCCTTGACAGGCTCGGCTTCCTCTACCTTCTCCTGTTCACTGCTTTTTGCCGCAGCCAGGGATTCTCCTAGGATATCTCCAAGGGTGCCGCCGCCGCTGTCGCTGTTTAGGTAGCTCGCATACGAAGGAGCAGGACCTCCCTCTTTCGCGGCGTTCATGCTGAGGCTGACCTTCCTCTCTTCCGGATCGATGTTAAGGATCTTCACCTTAACCTCGGTACCGGGCGGATAGGCTTCCTCCGCGCTCTGACCTTCTTCCAGGTCCATCTCGGAGATGTGGATGAGGCCCTCAACCCCTTCCATGAGTTCAACGAAGGTGCCGAAATCAGCGTGGTTCACGACCTTGCCTGTGATAAAGGAACCGGCCGGGTGCTGGTTGGCCAGTTCGTCCCACGGGTTGGTCGTCAGCTGTTTAAGGCCGAGGGAGAGCCGTTCTCTGCCCTTGTCCACACTCAGAACGACAGCTTTAACGGAATCGCCTTTCTTTATCACTTCGGAGGGGTGGTTGATCTTCTGGGTCCAGGACATGTCGCTCACGTGGATAAGACCGTCAATGCCCTCCTCAAGCCCGATAAAAGCCCCGAAATCGGTCAAGGTCCTGACCTTGCCTTCAATAATACTGCCTATGGGGTAGTTCTCGGCCACGATGTCCCACGGGTTGGGTTCGATCTGCTTCATTCCGAGGGAAATGCGCCTGTTCTCAGAATCGATGCTCAGAACCTCGGCCTCGACGGAATCCCCCACCTCGACGATCTTGGAAGGGTGCTTGATCTTCCGGTTCCATGTCATTTCGCTGATGTGAACGAGTCCTTCCACTCCGTCCTCGAGCTTGATGAAGGCGCCATAATCGGTGACGCTCATGACCTTGCCGCTCACCCTGGCGCCCACGGGGTACCTCTCGGGAACACCTTCCCACGGATCCTCGGAGAGCTGCTTCATTCCGAGGGAAACACGCTCCTTCTCCTTGTCGAACTTGAGGACCTTGACCTGGATACTGTCTCCGACGTTAAGCATTTCGGACGGATGCTGGAGCCTGCCCCAGGAAAGATCCGTGATGTGCAGGAGACCGTCGAT
>CP070698.1:1401310-1404134 GCA_020349685.1 bacterium | reverse complement strand
GGGGTCATCGACTGTGCCAGGGAGGTCCTTGCCGAGGGGATGAGCGAGGTCCAGTTCGCCTCCATCCTGGAAAAGCGCGCCAGGGAACTGGGGCACCAGGGGATCCTGCGGATGAGGGGGTTCAACCAGGAGCTTTTCTACGGGCACATTTTCTCGGGAGAGGACGCCGCCCTCATTTCCCATCTCGACGCGCCCCTGGGCGGAAAAGGGATGAACCCCTCTGTGGCCCAGGGGGCCGGTTTCAGGACCATCCGCCGGGGTGATGCAGTCGTCGTGGACTTCGTGGGCAATATCGGCGGTTATCTCATAGACCAGACCCGGATCATGGTTGTCGGTGACCTCCCCGACGAACTCACAGAAGGTTTTATCCAGGCCCGGACCGTTGCCGATGCAGTCGTGTCTGCGGCTGTCCCTGGGACCCCATGGAGCGCCCTGTGGGATCTTGCCGTTCAAACGGCCGAGGAGCTGGGCGTCCGGGACCGGTTCCTCGGGCCCCCCGGAGAGCAGGTCCGCTTCGTAGGGCACGGTATCGGTCTGGAGGTGGACGAGTATCCCTTCCTGGCCCCAAGGCTCGATTCTCCCCTCGAGGCCGGCATGGTCTTTGCCCTGGAACCCAAGATCTTCCACACCGGCAGGGGGATCACGGGCATCGAGGACACCTACCTGGTGACGGAGGGCGGGCTGGAAAGACTGACGGTTACGGAGAGGGAGATCATACGGGTCTAGTCCAAAGCCCAAAGCCCAAAGTCCAAAGAGAAATGGCAGTCATTTATTATCCTTAACTAAAAAATCGCTTGAAGGAGTTTTCTTTCGGGAAGGCATATATTCGGGTTCTGCCCTTTGGTCTTTCCTTTGGTCTTAGGTCATTGGACTTCGGACTTCCGGTTCATGGGCCGGTCAAATTCCGTTTTATTTGAGAGTACAAAAATGGAACATTCGGAAAATAAAACGTCAGTTATGTGTATACAGAAATATAACCCCGAGCCTGGCCACAAGAAGGTTTCGATGGAGGTACTCGGACAGGCAGCTCCAAATCACCCACTCTGAAACCCTCACATTGGGTGTTTTTAAAAAAAATCGTGAATTTTATCCCATCTGCCGCATCAGACTTTTATCGCTGCGGGTTTCTATCCCTCCCTTTTTCCTTGACACGGCTAAAACGGTGTTATAAAAAGACCTTTATATCGCTCAGTAAAACACCATATTAAATAATTGAAACAGGTTGGTGAGGGGGTGGCGAGAGGGTTCACCCGTTTCTTTTTTCCAAAAACGGTTCAGTTCGCCCATTTACTCAAATTCGCCCGAACGTGGGGGCATGTATCTGATAACGGGGCATTGCGCCCGGGCGTGAAATTGGCTGCCTACACCCCGAAAAATCCGAATGCAGCCGGTGCGCCTTGATCACCAGGGAGGAGAGATAGGAACTATGCTGGTCAAGACGAGAACGCAGGATCCCAAAAGCCCATACTTTCAGCCCGAGATCGAGACCATGCCGGTCGAGAAGCTCAAGCAGCTTCAGCTCGATCTTCTCAAGAAGCAGGTAAAGAACGTTTACGACAACAACTCCTATTTCAAGAAGGTCTACGACGATGCCGGTTTCAATCCCGCCGATCTGAAGACCCTCGATGACATCAGCAAGGTCCCCTTCATGGAAAAGGGTACCGTAAGGGACGGTTACCCCACCAAGATCGTCACGGGTGACATGTCCGAGATGAGGGAGATGCACAGCACCTCGGGGACCACCGGCAAACCGGTCCTCATCTTCGCCAACGAACACGACATCGACCTCTGGGCCGACCGGAACGCCCGGGAGCTCTGGATGGTCGGTGTCCGTCCCGGGGACATCTTCCTGAACTCCTTCGGATATGGTCTTCCCACGGGCGGCTTCGGTTTCCACTACGGCGCGCAGAGGATGGGCGCGGCTCCCATACCGCTCTCCGGCGGCCAGTCGGATCGCATGGTCGACATCCTTGTAGACCTACCGATCCACTCCTTCTGCGCCACGCCTTCCTTCGCCCTTTACGTCGGGCAGAAAGCTCAGGAGAAGGGCTTCGACCTGGCCAAGGATTCCACCTGCAAGGTCAGCCTCCACGGCGCCGAGCCATGGCCCTGGGCCACGCGTGTCAAGATCGAGGAGCTGTTCGGCGTGACGGCCTACGACGAGTTCGGTATGACCGAGTTCCTCGGGCCCGGCATGACCTGCGAGTGCGAAGCACGCACCGAGGAGATGCCCCAGAAGATGCACGCCTGGGCGGACCACCTCCTGGCCGAGTGCATCAACCCGGAGACGGGCGCGCCGGTGGGCGACGGTGAAGACGGGGAGATGGTGTGGACCAACCTGGTCAACACGGGCACCCCCCTCATCCGTTTCCGCAGCCGAGACCTGGCTTCCCTGACCTGGGAACTCTGCCCCTGCGGCAGGACCCACCCGAGGATGGCGGCCATCAAGGGACGCTCGGACGACGCCGTTTCCATTTCAGGTCTCATCGTTTTCCCGAGCCAGGTGGAAGAAGCCCTGACGCCTTTCCCCGAAATGGGGGCCAACTTCCGGATCATCGTCGAGACCGACCAGAGAGGTATGGACTTCTTCACCCTCATCGTCGAGCTCAAGGACAAGGCTTTCCTGGGCGACAGCGCCCTGGTCGAGCGCCTCAAGGGAGAGATGAAGAACGCGGTCAAGGGCGTCACCGATGTGAACCCCAAGGTCGTGGAACTTATCGGTCCCGATGAACTGCCCCGCGCAACAGCCGGGGAGGGCAAGACGGCCAGCGCCCGTGTCGACGACAGGCGCAAGAAATAATTTCGGGACGCCGCACAGAAGGCC
>CP070698.1:1395496-1401210 GCA_020349685.1 bacterium | reverse complement strand
TACACTCACGCCGGCCCGGAGATCGGCGTGGCTTCCACCAAGGCCTTCACCACCCAGATCGTCTGCCTCATCCTCCTCGCCCTCTACATGGGCCGGCGCCGCGGCTCCCTCGATGTGAAGCGCGCCCAGCAGATCATGGATTCCCTCTACGCCCTCCCCACCCAGGTGGAGGAGATCATGGAGGGGGAGCCGGCCATCGAGGAGCTGGCGGGCCGTTTCTACCAGCACTCCGATTTCCTGTACCTAGGACGCGGCATCCACTACCCCATTGCCCTGGAAGGCGCTCTCAAGCTCAAGGAGATCAGCTACATCCACGCCGAGGGGTACCCGGCCGGGGAGATGAAGCACGGCCCCATCGCCCTTATCGATGAGAACATGCCGGTGCTTTTTATCGCGACCCGCGACCACGTTTATGAAAAGGTTCTCTCCAACATGGAGGAGGTCAAGGCCAGGGGCGGCACGGTCATCGCCGTGGCCGATCACGAGGACGGGGGCCTGAAGGACAAGGCGGACCATCTCATCCTGATACCGCGCACCGACCCACTGATCACACCGATCCTGGCCACGATCCCCATGCAGCTGCTCGCCTACCACGTGGCGGTCCTCAAGGGGACCGACGTGGACCAGCCGAGAAACCTGGCCAAGAGCGTTACAGTGGAGTGATAATGAATCCACCTGAGAGCGGAGTCGTCAAGGACAGGAAAACCATCAGGAGGAGGATACGCGATCTTGTTTTCGCCGAGGACACGATCCTCGTCGCTCTCGCTGTCATCATCGGTTTTGCGGCAGGCCTCGGAGCCTGGGCCTTCCTGGAATTGATCCATTTCTTCCGCCTTTCCTGGTCGCCCTGGGGAGCCTACAGCGGTTTCCTCATCGGTGACCTCACCACTCTCCTGATCCCCTTTATCCCGGCCCTGGGCGGACTTCTGCTGGGTCCCTTCGGAGCCATCTTCCCCACAGAGGCCAGGGGGCACGGCGTCCCCGAGGTCATGGAATCGGTCGTCAGAAAGGGAGGCGTCCTCAAACCGCGGACCATCCTCATCAGGGGTGTGGCCTCCGCCATCACCATCGGGACCGGCGGTTCAGCCGGGCGTGAGGGCCCCATCGCCCAGATCGGAAGCGCCATCGGGTCCTACGTGGCTCAGATCTTCAAGATGTCCTCCAACAACGTCCGCACTCTCCTCGGCGCAGGCGCTGCCGGAGGCATCGCGGCCGCCTTCAACGCTCCCATCGCCGGGGCGCTCTTCGCCCTGGAGATCGTTCTCGGCGACTGGCACATAACAACCTTTACGCCCGTGATCATGTCCTCCGTGATCGCCACCGTCACGTCACGCTACCTGCACGGTGGAAAAGCGATATTCGATGTACCCTATTACCAGCTGGTCAACCCGGTGGAGATCATCTTCTACATCATCCTGGGCCTCATTTCCGGCCTCGTGGCCCTCCTGTTCATCCATTCCCTTGACAGGTCCGAGCACTTCTTCGAGGAAAAGATCAAAGTTCACCCGTGGCTGAAGCCCGCCATCGGGGGCTTCCTGGTGGGGATCATCGGACTGGCGTTCCCTCAGATCTTCAGCAACGGGTACGAACCCATGGGGATGGCTCTCATGGGCAGCATGGCTTTCTGGCTCATGTTCAGCCTCGTCTTCATGAAGATCCTCGCCACATCCATCACGCTGGGTTCCGGTGGGTCGGGAGGAATCTTCGCCCCGGCCCTGTACATCGGCGCCATGCTCGGAGGAGCCTTCGGAACCATTGTCAACATCCTCTTTCCGTTCACCACAGCCAAACCGGGAGCCTATGCTCTCGTAGGCATGGGTTCGGTTCTGGCCGCGGCGGCCCACGCGCCTCTGACCAACATCCTCCTGCTCTTCGAACTGACAGGGGATTACCACATCATCCTCCCCATAATGGTCGCGTGCATCATGAGCACCCTCACCATCCGCGCCCTGTCACCTCACAGCATCTTCTCCATCGGTCTGCACAGGAAAGGCATCACCATCGAGGCGGGCGCCGAGGTCAACGTGCTCCAGAGCCTCCGGGTCCGGGACGCCATGACCACAAAGCTGGAGGTCATTCCCGAAGACATGCCTTTCGGCGAGATCCTCCGCCACATCACGCTCAGCAGGTACTCCAACTTCCCCATGGTCAACCAGGAGGGCCAGCTGACAGGGATGATCTCTTTCCAGGACGTGAGGCAGCATGTTTTCGACCCGGAGCTGGACCAGCTTGTCATCGCCAAGGACCTGGCGACCCTTTCCACGGCAACCGTATCCCCGTCCGACAACCTCAAGGACGCTCTTTCGAGACTGGCCTATGGAAGTGTCGAACAGCTTGCCGTGGTGGACACGAGAGACCCGAGCAGGCTCCTCGGTATCCTCACGCGAAGCGACATCATCACGGCATACAACAAGGCCATATCCAGATATGAAGACACCGGGTAGGACCCTCTTTCCCCTGAAAGACCTCAACCGGAACCAGCAGGAGGCCGTCACGCAGACGGAGGGGCCCCTGCTTGTCCTCGCGGGGGCTGGAAGCGGCAAGACCCGCGTGATCACCTACCGCATCGCCTACCTTCTCCAGGAAAAGAAAGTGCCGCCCTATGCCCTCCTTGCCGTGACCTTTACCAACAAGGCGGCGGGCGAGATGAGGGAAAGGGTCATCGGCCTCGCCGGCAAGGAGGGACGGGCCGTGTGGATCTCCACCTTCCATTCCGCCTGCGTCCGGATCCTGCGGCAGCACGTGGAGAAGCTGGGGATCAGTCGCCATTTTTCCATCTTCGACGAGAGCGATTCCACGCGGGTCATCAAGGAGGTTCTGGCCGAGATGAACATCGACGCCAGGATCCTGCCGCCGCGCCGGGTGTCCTACCTCATCAGCCGGGCCAAGAACGCCCTGGTGGAACCGGATCTCATGGCCGAACAGGGGGAGGTGAGCCGGGACCACCTCATGGACAGGATCGTGCAGGCCTACCGGATGTACGAGGAACGTCTGCGCCGATCCCAGGCCCTGGACTTTGACGACCTTCTCTTTTTCACATGGAGGCTCTTCGAGGAAAGGCCGGAGGTCCTGCGATCCTACGAGGACCTGCTCCATTACATCCTCGTGGATGAATACCAGGACACCAACCACGCCCAGTATCAGATCATCCGGCAGCTTTCGGCCAGGCATCGTAACCTCTGCGTCGTGGGGGACGATGACCAGAGCATCTACAGGTGGCGGGGCGCTGACATCACCAACATTCTGGATTTCGAAAAGGACTTTCCAGAGGCCATAGTCGTCACCCTGGGGGAGAACTACAGATCCACGGGGCACATCCTGGGCGCCGCCTCCTGTCTCATCTCCAAGAACAAGGGGCGCAAGGAGAAGGAGCTCCTGGCCGTCAGGCCCGATGGCCAGAAGGTCAGCGCCTACGCCGCCATGGACGAGAGGGAGGAGGGTGGTTTCATCGCGGCCTCGATCCTTCAGCTCATCAGGCACGAGAACTTCTCCTACAGGGATTTTGCTGTCTTTTACAGGATCAACGCCCAGTCCCGGGCCATCGAAGACACCTTTCTGAAAATGAACATCCCCTACACCATCGTGGGGGGGGTCCGTTTTTACGACCGCAAGGAGATCAAGGACATCATCTCCTGCCTTCGCCTCATTCTTAACCCGGCAGACTGGGGGAGTTTCGAGCGCATCGTCAACGCCCCCGCAAGGGGAGTCGGAAAAGCCTCTCTGGACAAGATCAGGGCGGCCGGCATTGAGGGACTCACACCCGAAGAGGCTGTCCAGTCCGTTCTCAAGAGCGGGGCGGTCAAGGGCAAGGCGGCCCAGGGCCTGGGCGACCTTCTCGAGGCCCTCCTCATGCTGAGGGAAAAACTGTCCCTGGGCACGCCCCTTGACGAGTTCGTCGTGGCGGTCCTCGACGAGACAGGCTACCTTGGCGCCCTCCAGGCCCAGGCCACCGACGAAGCCCGCAACCGCATCGAGAACCTTCACGAGCTCCTCGCCGTCGTGGACGATTTCCTGTCCGATGACCGTCCCGGGGAGATAAGTGCGACCGAGACCCTGGCGGCGTTCCTCGACCAGATATCTCTGGTGTCCGACATCGACAATCTGAAGGAGGAGGGGTCATCGGTGACCCTCATGACCCTGCACATGGCAAAGGGCCTTGAATTTCCCGTCGTATTCATGTCCGGGATGGAGGAGGATCTCCTGCCTCACTACCGCGCCCAGGGCGAGCCGGTGGAAATGGAGGAGGAGAGGAGGCTCTGCTACGTAGGGATGACCCGGGCCAGGGAGCTCCTATTCCTGACCATGGCACGCCGGCGGAGGCTCTTCGGCCAGTACGACAACACCCTGCCATCCCGGTTTTTCACCGACCTGCCCGCTGAAAATGTCGAACTTCACAGGGAAACAGTCTACCCAATCCCCGGGATCACTGATTCTCTGGCCTCACTGCCCATGCCCTCCGAGGGAAAGGTCGCCATCGGCGAGTTCACCTACGTTCCCGAACCCGTGGAAGGAGAGGACAGGCTCCGTCCCGGCATGCAGGTCCGTCACCCCATGTTCGGGGTCGGCCAGGTCATGGCCGTGGAGGGAACCGGCCCGGACGCGAGGATCACGGTGTATTTCCCGAGGGGGGGAAAGAAAAAGCTCATCGCCAAGTACGCCAACCTGCAGGTGGTTTAAAGGCAATTCCAGATTCCAGATTCCAAATTCCAGATTGAATCAGGACCATAAAAGGTCGATGTGGAATATACCGAAGAGATCAGATTACTTCTGAAATCTGATATTTGGAATCTGGAATCTCTTCCCTTCCTTGACATCGGGATGGGTGGTCTTCTATTGTATACGGTGGTCGACTTTCATGGCCCATCCGCAGACGGATCAACCTTACAAGTTTTAAGGAGTACTCCTTTGAGAAAACTCAGACTTATCAACCTGATGATCCTGATCCTCTTCCTGCTTTCCATTTCCGTCGGCAGTTATGCCCAGGACGAGGAAGCCCCTGACTTTTCCCTTTTCGATTACAAGAGCAGACAGATCCAGTCCTTCAAGGACATTATCACCACCAGGGTCAACATCATGATCATCACCTCCACGACCTGTGTTTCGTGCATCAGCGAACTCAGGGCCATGGACTGGATCCGGGCCAAATACAGGGGAGACATGTCGGTAACGACCGTCTTTACAGACCGCGGCGGCGAAGACAGGGTCTTCCGCTACCTGGACTATTACGCCTTCGACCTGGACCGGTTCCTCATGGACCCCGGTGGGACCGTCCCCGCCAGGTTCAAGGCGCCCACCGTCCCGACCATGATCATGTTCGACAGGAAGGGTGTGGAACAGTATCGGAAGGAAGGGTACAAGAACGGAGACGAAAGTCTGATCATCTCCAAGGCAGAGGAGATCATGTATCCACGCAGGGCCGTCAGGAGAACGCCCAGTGAGACCGCTGCGAGCAGCAGCACGGCGACACCCTCCGCGGCACCGAAAACCACGGGGTGCGCGAGCACGGGGTAGTACTCAGTACGCAGTACGCAGAACGCTGTACGCAGCAAAAAAATACAAAACCGGTTGAGGCCGGTTTTTCTATTGTTTTATCTGCGTGCTGTGTGCTGTGTGCTGCGTGCTATTTATAATCCGGAGCGCGGATTGAACACCTCCACCCTCCTGTCCGTTCCGCTCCCCCCCGCCACAAGGACCCTGCCGTCGGGCAGAAGAGT
>CP070698.1:1387650-1395396 GCA_020349685.1 bacterium | reverse complement strand
TCGGCCCCTTTACCGACGCCGGGGCTGCCCGGGCGACCCTGTCGTGGCTTGAAAAGGCCTTTCCACTCAGAAGGTGCCGCAAACCGGTTCCCGGCGGAAGGGGGCGAATGGGAAGACCGTGTCTGGATTATCAGATGGGGCGCTGTCCCGGCCCCTGCGGGCAGGAGATCTCAAAGGCCGACTACCGGATCATCGTCGATGAACTGGTCGACTTTCTCAAAGGCAACGGGCAGAAGGTCATCGGTTCCCTCAAAAGGAGGATGAAAGAAGCAGCCCATGAGAGGATGTATGAGGAAGCCGCCGGGCTCAGGGACCGGATAGCGGCCATCGAAACAGTCCTCGAAAAGCAGGACGTTGTCGGTGACCCCGGCGAGGACATGGACGTCCTGGGATACGCCGGATCCGCGGATACAGGGGTCCTGACATGCCTCTTTATACGGTCCGGTATGCTGGTGGGACGATCGGACACCGTCGTGAGCGGTGCGGTGGAACCGGGCGAAGCCCTCGACGCCTTCCTTGCAAAACACTATCGGGCTGCGGTTCCTCCTCCACCTGTCATCCTGTGCCTGGGGGGCATCGATTTCGACAGGGCACGCGAAGAGCTCCTGTCCGAGATCGGTCAGCGCAGGATCAGCATACGCAAACCAGCCAGGGGCAGGGGGCTTCGACTGGTCAGACTGGCCTCTAAAAACGCCGCTCAGGCTCTGAAGGAGACGGAATCCAGACACAGGGAAGCCCTGGACAGGATCACCGAGGTCAGAAAGGCTCTCAGACTGAAGACATCTCCTGAGAGGATCGAATGTGTGGACATATCCCACACTTCCGGAAGAGAGGTTTACGGAAGCACCGTTGTCTGGGAGAAGGGGAGGCTTGTCAAGGATCACTACCGGCTCTATACCGTATCAGGTCCGGACAGGGGCGGGGACGATTATGCCTCTCTTTCCGAGGTGATCGAAAGGCGCTTTACCGGGACAGCGAGCAGCGTCATGCCCCTGCCGGATCTGTTTCTGGTTGACGGCGGCAAAGGGCAGCTTTCCAGGGCGGCCAGGACCATGGACGAAATCGGTCTCCATGAGGTACAGCTCGCTGCCATCTCCAAAGCCCGTTCAGGCAAACCCGGGGAATCAACACTGGCAAGAGACGAGATCTTCCTGCCCGGGCGCCTCAATCCGGTCAGGATGGAAAAACATTCCACGGCCATGCGCCTTCTCCAGATGTTGAGGGATGAAGCCCACAGGTTCGCGCTATCCTCTCACAGGAAGCGCCGCGGAAAGGAGGATCTTCTCAGCCGCCTTGACGGTATCGCCGGGGTGGGGCCGACGAGGCGAAGGGCTCTCCTGACCCACTTCCGCTCCCTCGAGGAGATCAGGACAGCTCCTGTCGAGGAGATCGCATCCTTGAAAGGCTTCAACCGGTCGGTGGCAAGAAGGATCAAGGAGAACCTCCAATGATCGATGAAAAGAAGACCCTGGCATTTGTTTCCTCGAGGTCCGGAACGGGCAAGACCACCCTCATGGAGGCGATGGTGAAACGATTGAAGGGCAAGGGATACAGGGTGGGCGTCGTCAAACATTCGAGCCATGAAGTATCCTTCGACAGGGAGGGAAGTG
Organism: bacterium; assembly: GCA_020349685.1. Classification (GTDB taxonomy): domain Bacteria; phylum BMS3Abin14; class BMS3Abin14; order BMS3Abin14; family BMS3Abin14; genus JALHUC01. The sequence goes on along the minus strand of CP070698.1, from coordinate 1,393,786 downwards.
ATTCCTGGCGGCTGACCCGCGCTGGCTCTGATGTTACGGTTCTGGCCGCCAGGGGATTTCTCGCCGTCCTGCGCGCCGTGGATCGGCCCTCCCTGGACACGGCTCTTTTGGAAGCCTCCTCCGGTACGGACATCGTTCTCGTGGAAGGTTTCAAGGAGATGGCCGTACCCAAGATAGAGGTTTACAGATCCGCCCACTGCCTTGAGCTGTGCTGCCGGGGGGAAAGGGGCATCGATCCGCTCCTGGTTGGAGTGGCCAGCGATGTTCCCCTCGACCTTGATGTCCCGGTTCTGGATCTGAACGATCATGATGAAATTTTTAAATTCATAGTAAAGCGAATTTTGGGAGATTAGAGATCAGACAATGGACAGACCGCTTCTGTTCTTCGAATTTCCAATATCTAATTTCCAGTTTCAAAATCGTCATTACCCCTTGACAGCCCTTAAAAAACTGCTCAAAATGACACAGCAATGCGTGTATAAGTCCAATCAGGAGGTGGAGAGTGCCGTTCAGGTCTGTCGTGGTCATCGCCCTCTCAATATTGGCCCTGTCCATATCCACGGGGTGCTCGACCTCCGGCAGCTCCGGGGGCGGTTGGATCGTTGTCGGAGACCCGGGGCCATCAGAGCCGCCGCCCCGGCACAAAGCGCCCCCACCCAACAGCCGAGGCATGGAAACGGCCGCTGGCAACCACATCCGGAGCGCCTACAGGTTCCTGGAGAAGGGAAAACCGGACCACGCCATCCGGGAACTGGAAAAAGCCAGGGACAAGATGGGGAACAATTACTGGTTCCACTACTACATGGGGGGTGCCTACTTCCTGAAGGGTTTGTACCAGCAGGCCCACGACAGCTGGAATATCTCCTTCCGGTACACCAGTGACGGCCGCTTGGGGTCCCGGGTAAGGACCTGTCAGTCTTTCGCCGCCCCTTACCTGAGGGGGGAAGATCAGTCGGTCGGTTTCCTGAAGGCGGCCCTCGATCTTGACAGGGAAAACCACCAGGCCAGGGAACTCCTCGATGACCTGTCTTACGCGAGGGACGAGGACAACAAGGGACGCGGCAAAAAGGACCGGGAAAAGGGCAGCTCGGGCAAGAAGAACCCCAGGAAAATAAAGGACAAGAACCGTTTCAGTGCCTACTTCCTGATCGAGATGCCGTAAGGAAAGGTTCCGGGTCTCAAGTTCCAGGTTCCCGGAAGGACATTTGAACCTATGAGAACTTTATCCGTTTTCCTCATATCATTTATGCTTCTGCTGCCTGCTGCGGCCCTGGGGGACATATACCGGTACGTGGATGAGAACGGTGTGATCGTTTTTACCGACAACCCGACACACCTCGGCTATGAGTTGCACGTGAGGGAAAGGGGGAGTTTCCGCTTGGCTTCCGCGAGCGGTTACTATCCCTACCGCGACCTGGTTATTGAAGCCTGCAGCATTTACAGCATGGATGAGGCGCTCATCCGGGCGGTGATGGAGGTTGAGTCCGATTACAACCGCTTTGCAGTCTCCAGCGCAGGGGCCCGCGGACTCATGCAGCTGATGCCGGAAACGGCCCTTCAACTCGGTGTAAAGAACATCTGGGACCCCAGACAGAACATCCACGCCGGAACAGCCTATCTCAAGCGTTTTATCAGCCGCTTTTCCGGCAATATGGAACTGGCCCTGGCGGCCTACAACGCCGGACCCAACGCTGTTATCCAACACGGGCAGATTCCCCCGTATCCACAGACCCGGAACTACGTTCGGAAAGTGATTCAGCTTTACAGGGGTTACTCCGGATTCAGGAACTAGCATGCCATGAGTCTTCACACCGTTCCCAACTGGTTGACCCTCGGAAGGGTCCTGTCTCTTCCACTCATCATCTTTTTCTCGTCCTTCCCGGGAAAAGGGTTCGGAATCACAGCGGCGGTGATCTTCTCCCTGGCCGCCATCACCGATCTTCTGGACGGTTACATAGCCAGGAAACGCGGTCAGGTCAGCGATTTCGGCAAGCTCGTGGACCCCATCGCGGACAAGATCATCGTTGCGGCCGCCTTTGTCATGCTCGTCCACCTGGGACGCGCACCGGCCTGGATCGTCGCTCTCATAATATGCAGGGAGTTCGCCGTTTCGGGCCTGCGGGCCTATGCGGGCACCCAGAACATCGTCATCGAAGCCAGGTTCATGGGCAAAACCAAGACAACCCTGCAGGTCCTGGCGATCATCTGTCTTCTCGTCAATTTCAACCTCTGGGGGTTCCCCTTCGTGGAGGCGGGATGGATCCTCCTCATCGCCGCCTTTTTAGCCACAATATGGTCAGGATACGAGTATTTCGCCGATTACTACGCGGTACTTAAAAAGGCGCACAAGTCGGAATCTCCTTAAATGGAATCCTGCGTAAAGTCTGTTGAAATGAGAGGTAAATTCTGTTATATATTCACCCCTCAAGCGGGAATAGCTCAGTGGTAGAGCGCCACGTTGCCAACGTGGATGTCGCGGGTTCAAATCCCGTTTCCCGCTCCAAAAAAATAAAAAAGCTCCCCCAACGGGAGCTTTTTTGTTTCAGGGAAAAGTGTAGTGTGCAGAGTGTAGCGAAGGAATCACAACAAACGGCCGTTAACCAATCACGAATCACAAATCACGAATAACGGATTTTACCCATGGACCTGACCAAAAAAGACGAATTGCTCAAACAGTTCCCCCTGTTCTCGGGCCTGGAGGAGGAACACCTCTCCACCCTCGCGGCCATCGCCGTACCCAAGCGCATCCCCAAGAAATCTGTCCTTTTTCGGGAAGGGGAGGAAGCGAGAGGTTTTTATCTTCTCCTGAAGGGGAGGATCAAGCTCAGCAAGGTCAGTCCCATCGGCAAAGAACAGATCCTGCACTTTGTCCAAAAGGGCCAGTCCTTCGCCGAAGCGGCCCTTTACATGAACCGGACCTACCCCGCAACCGCGGAAGCTCTCGAGGAATCGGACCTGTTCTTCATCCCCAGAGAGGGCCTTTCCAGCGCCATGTCCTCCGATCCGGGTCTGGCCATGAACCTCATTGCCCACCTTGCCAGGTACCTGCAGATGCTGACCCGCAAGGTGGAGGAGCTTTCCCTCATGGACGCCACCTCCAGGCTGGCCCAGCACCTCATCGGGAACATGGACAAGGTAACAGGACTTGTCAGGCTTGGTGCCGGAAAGGGCCAGACAGCTTCCAGCCTCGGGATGGCCGTGGAGACTTTTTCCAGAACGCTGACGAAGTTCAAGGAAGAGGGCCTGGTGAAGGAAGCGTCGCCGGGAGTGATTCAGGTGCTGGATGCTGAAAAATTGAGAAATTTTTCCGCGTAGTATCTGGTTTCTGGTGTCCAGTATCTGGATTCTTGAGCTAGACGCTAGAACTAGACTCTAGACACCAGGGCACAAATGACCTTTCAGGTGCCCTTCCTTGACCTCCATCAACGAATCCCGGCCGGAGATGCAGTAGAATCCACCCGTCATGGTGAAACCAAAGCGCGCAACATCCGATCCCGTTGAGATCCAGAAGGACACGGACAAGCTGGTCCGTTTCCTGGGCATGTACTGCGACGCCCACCACCGCCACCGCCTGAGAGAGCCTTTCCAGTTTGATCACCCGAAATTGCCCGCAAAGGTTCCGAAAGGCCCTAAACTGTGCGCCGAATGTGTCAGGCTCCTCCGCCACGCCATCGTCATGAGGGTCCTGTGTCCCCTGGATCCCAAGCCAAAATGCCGCCACTGCCCCCAGCACTGCTACCGGCCCCTGTATAAGGATCAGATGGAAACGGTTATGAAATATGCCGGACCGAGGAGCATATTGTCGTGGAAGAGCAAATGACTGTATCTACGTATCTAAGTACCTAGGTGTCGAAGCAACTGATTATCCACACGACGTTACAATTTGATCACCAGGTATCGTGATAAAACGGTAATTTTTTGAAAAATGACGATTTATATTTACTCAGATACTTTGACACTTAGACACGCAGTTACAAATTCTTGACAAGATCTTGTTCAAACATCTAATATCCCCACACACGGCGCCATGGCCAAGTGGTAAGGCAGAGGCCTGCAAAGCCTTTATTCCCCGGTTCGAATCCGGGTGGCGCCTCCAGCAATTAAAAATGCCGACCGGAAGGTCGGCTTTTTCATGGATGGAATAAGGAATAGTGAAGAGGGAAGGAGGAATATACTTATTGCCCGACTTCCAGGTTTTCCATTCTCCATTCTCTATTTTCCATTTTCTATTCTCTATTCTCTATTCTCCTTGAAAAAATGGGCCAAAGCCATGACCAGTTGACCCATTTTTTCATAGTCCAGCGTCTCCGGTCTGTCCCTGTGGGTGTGGTAGTGAGGATTCCGGAAGAAGGAGGTATCCGTGACCATGACAGCCGGAATGCGGGCGTCCCAGAAAGAAACGTTGTCTGAAAGCCGGGACTCCGGGAGGAGGTAGCCCGAACCGGGGATCGTCAGATCCTGAACAGGGAGGCCGCAATTTGACCCCTTGATGGCTTCCGACAGGCTCTTTACCAGGGAACGTGACCTGCCGTTGCCCACGATGGCGATGAAATCGGCGGTGTCTGGAAAACCCATCCACTTGACGGTCAGGGGGATCTTCTGGGTGCCGGGTTCCTCCCTGTAGTAGCCCACCATCTCCAGCACGAGGGCACCCTTTACCTTCAGCCCATCACGTTCCAGGGACCGGACGAACACCCTGCTTCCCATGAAACTGGTGTTGAAAGAGGGGGGCTCCTCTGTAGAAAAGGCGACGAAAAGGACCGCGGGGGGCTCCCCGGTGACATCATCGAGGAGCCGGCAGGTTTCCAGCATAACGGCGACGGCGCTGGCATTGTCGTCTGCGCCCGGTGTGCCCATCACGGTGTCGAAATGAGCGCCCAGCACCATGAGGGGGGAGTCAAGCCCGGTTTCCGGGTGAAAAGCCACGAGATTGGCTGTCGGATTCCCGTAGGCCTCGTAATCCTGGACCCGCACCGTCATACCGAGTCCCGAAAAGCTGTCGTGGATGTAATCCTGCGCCCTGCGGAGGTTCATCGGCTCCTGAATGCTGCGAGAACCGATGTCGTTGCACAGGACGCTTACATGGTTTTTTAGGTTTTGGACAATAGATTCCATAATATCAGTACGCAGAACGCAGCACGCTGCACGCAGTAGACATAAACAATATTATTTCCCAATCATTTACCATATCTTATAATACATAGGCGATTAAAGCATTTCAGTTTTACTGCGTACTGCGTTCTGCGTGCTGCCTTTATGCAAACCTTTCTCCCGTACTCCGACTTCGCCGCCTCGGCCCGTGTCCTGGACAAGAGGAGGCTGGGGCGGCAGCGTGTAGAAGCTTATCAGATCCTCAGGGTGCTTGCCGGTATGACCAGGGGGTGGGTCAACCATCCTGCGGTACTGATGTGGAAAGGGTATGAGACAGCCCTTTCCGCCTACATGAACACCATGATCGACGAGTGGGAGGCCAGGGGTTTTCGCAACAATATGTACAGGGTCGCCCTGGAAACCGGCTTCGACCTCCCCCCCTGGATGGGCGATGAGAACTTCCACGCAGCCCACCGCAGCAACCTTCTGCGTAAGGATCCGATGTATTACCGTACGCTCTGGCCTGAAGAGCCTGACGATCTTCCCTACGTGTGGCCGACACAGGTCATGACGCGGTGACCCGGCGGCACGATAGAACCTGGCGAACATGACCTGCTCAATTCCAAGTTCTCCACCCGCAAACCTCTATTGTTATGGTTCATCCGGGTTAAGCCTGCCTGGGTCGATCATGGGTCAATCACGAGCTGTTAACCACAGGGTACACAGGGTAAATACAACAATGGTGAAAACAATGATTACTTTCTCTGTGAAACCCTGTGGAGCGGCCTTCAAGGTGGCCGTGCTGCCTGTCCCACCGAAGCTTTAGCGAAGGAGGATGGTAAATTAGCTTTTCAGGTACTCATTTACCGGATGAACCAAACATTAAAATCGTTTCAGGATCCGGTTCCGCCTTATGGGGAGGTCCCGGGGGCAGGCTTGTTACTCTCCATGAGCAGCCTCATGCGCTCCATGGCATCGATCTTTTTAGGAGCGTCGATGAGGATAGGCTCCCCCGTGCCGATCCGCTCCACCTGAGCCTCGAGGC
>CP070698.1:1383757-1387550 GCA_020349685.1 bacterium | reverse complement strand
GGATCCTGGGCACCTTTTCCTGGATCTGATCTGTCTGCAAAGCGAGGCAGGGTTATCGCCCCCTCGCTGTGTAAAAGAGGTTTTACCCCCACCCCACCCCCGGCCCGGGGTCGGTTTTGCCGGCCTCGGGCCACCTCTTAAAAGCAGTCCAAAGCCCAAAGTGCAAAGTCCAAAGGCTAAAGTTCAGGGTTTCACGATCCCGAACCCGCAAACCAATTCATGACACCCGCCCTTCTGTCCTGCAGGCTGCCGGATAACCCGCTACTGGAATCAATAAGAGCATAACAAGGGAAATCCCGGCCTCAAAGAAGACACTTGGTTTAAAATTGTTTTCCCCTTGGACTTTGGTCTTTGGACTTTGGACTTTGTTGTCCCTCCACATTGTCCCACTAAAACTTGATTGGCATCCAAAATTGAGTTGGAGTGCTCGAAATGTGTCTACCTGGGACCTCTTCCGCGGTGCATATTTGACCTCTGCCATTTCCTCCTAACCTTTTGAAAACCTTTTGTTTCCTTGACAAAGGTATATTCCCGAAAGTATATTGTGGGGCAAAGTGGTAGAAAGTGGGGAGATATCTGATCGTGAGCCATGCACCTTTCAGAGGTCGTTACCAGCATGCCCTGGATGAGAAGGGACGTCTCAGCATCCCATCCAGATTCCGGGAGATCCTCGCCCAGGAGCATGACGGTCGTCTGATCATCACCAACCTGCCCCATTGCCTGGTGGCCTACACACCCGAACAGTGGGAGGCCATAGAAGCCAGATCGGGAACGCTTTCAACCGTAAAAAGCAATGTACAGAGTTTTCTGCGTTTCTTCTACTCCGGGGCCACCGAATGCGAAATTGACAAGCAGGGACGGGTCCTCATCCCGCCCTCTTTAAGGGAGGCCATCGACCTGGACAAGCAGGTTGTCGTGGCGGGGATGCTGAACCGTATCGAGATCTGGAGTCAGGCCAGGTGGGATGAGGAGATGAAGAAAGCCGTGGAGAACTTCGACGGCATCTCTGACGAACTGGCTGACTTCGGCCTTTAGGCCGGACAGGAGGTAGGGTTGACCGGTGGCGAGGCGGTCTGGCGCCACGTACCGGTCCTGCTGGAGGAGGTCCTGAGCGGACTGTCCGTCCGGCAGGGTGGAGTGTATCTGGACGGTACCATCGGGATGGGCGGACATTCCCTCCAGATACTCGAAAGGTACGAGGGCACCCGTGTTATTGGGCTGGACCGCGACCCGGCGGTTCTCGAAGCGGCGTCCCGCAGGCTTGCAGGTTACGGTGAAAGGGTCCTGCTCTTTCACAGGGATTTTGGCCATCTGGACGAAGCGATCGAGGAGGCCGGGGTCGATTGCGTGGACGGTGTGCTGCTAGACCTTGGGGTTTCCTCCATGCAGCTGGAGGACGCCGACAGAGGATTCTCCTTTTCCCGGAACGGACCTCTCGACATGAGGATGGATCCAGGGTCCGGGGTCAAAGCCTCCGAGATCGTCAACACCTGGTCGAAGGAGGATCTGGCGAACCTGTTTTACCGGTACGGTGAGGAAAAGCGTTCCAGAGCCATCGCCTCGGCCATCGTAAGGGAGAGAGAGAAAGCGCCTTTAACGACCACCGTGCAGCTCGCGGACCTGATCAGCCGTGTTCCGGGGATGAGCAGGGTAAAAAACATTCATCCCGCGACGCGCACCTTCCAGGCGCTGCGCATCGAAGTGAACGAGGAACTGGATGCCCTGAAGCAGGCCATCCCCATCAGCATCAGGTATCTGGCTCCTGGAGGAAGGCTGGCCATAATAAGTTTTCACTCGCTGGAGGATCGCATCATCAAAAGAACCTTCAGGGAGTTGGAGAACCCATGTGAGTGCCCGCGGGAATTTCCGCAGTGCCGCTGCGGAAGGGTCAGCGCCGGCAGGGTCGTGACAAGGCGTCCGGTGACCCCCGGGCCCGGAGAGATAGAGGCCAACCCCAGAAGCCGAAGCGCGAAGCTGAGGATATTTGAGAAAGGAAGGGAAAAGGAGGAAGGGGAAAGGGGAAAGGGATGAAAAAGGCTCTGAGAATGGCTGGCAAGTGCACTTGTGCACCAGTTCACTGAATCAGGTTCTTTAACCTTTCTACTTTAACCTTTCTACTTGTTTGCAATGACCGTAGCCGCCGAGACCAAAACACGAGAGCACGAACGCATCATCTTCAAGGGGGGGTTGCGAGATTTTGCCATTGCCCTGCTCATCATGTGCCTGCTGGGGGGAGTGATTTTTTCGACGGTCCTGAGGCGAGTTGCTTTTATCGAGATAGGTTACGAGATCAGACAACTGGAAAAAACGGAATCGGAGCTCCTTGGTCTCAAGCACGAGCTGGAGATCGAAAAGGCCATGCTGAGCAGTCCCGAGCGGATCGAGAAGGTGGCGCGCTCAAGGTTCGGGCTGAAAGAGCCCGAGCCCGGGCAGATCAGGGTCCTGCCATGAGAAGAGTCCAGGGGAGCGGGTACAATTGGGACGCTACTGTTCGGTTCCGTATCCGTTTTCTCGGCTTTTTTCTCACCTTTCTGCTGATCCTGCCCGCAGGCAAGGCTTTCTATCTTCAGATACACGAAAGCGAGGAACTGCGGGAACGTGCCAACAGGCAGAGCCAGATGGTGGAAAAGGTCAGCCCGCACCGCGGCGCGATCATGGACCGCAACGGCCAACCGCTCGCCATAAGCGTACCGATCCCCTCCATTTACGCAATTCGGGAGAACATCCCGGACCAGTCTCTCGCGGCACGCAAGCTGGCGCCCCTGCTCGACATGAAAAGAGACACGCTCGCCAGAAGGCTGCGCAGGGGCAGCGGTTTCGTGTGGCTCAAGAGGAAAGTTGAGCCTGACGTTGCACAGAAGGTGAAAGAAGCGGGCCTCGAGGGGGTGGGGATCAGGACCGAATCGAGACGCTACTATCCCAACGGCGACCTGGCAGGTGCTGTCCTCGGGTTTGTGGGTACTGATGGAGGGTTGGAAGGTCTGGAATCCTCCCTCGAGGAGCACTTGAGGGGAGGGGATGGTGTCAGGATCCTCAATCTGGATGCCCACGGCAAGGTCATGACCTCCGCACAGCAATGGGAGACCTTTCCCGCCGCCGGTTCCACCGTACACCTGACACTGGACCGGAATATCCAGTTCTTCGCGGAGCAGGGGTTGCGGGAGGGCTGTACAAGGGCCGGGGCTAAGACGGGAACAGCCGTTATTTTAGAGGCGGCTACTGGAAAGATCCTTGCCATGGCCAGCTATCCCGGGTTCAACCCCAACGATTTTGGCAAGTACGATCAGCGCTCCTTCAGAAATCGAAGCCTCAGTTCCGTTTACGAGCCGGGATCCACATTCAAGATCATACCGGTCGCGGCAGCCCTGGAGTACAAGATCTTCGACGAGATGGACATCCTGTTCTGTAATAACGGCAGCTTCAAGGTCGCGGATATCGTCATAAACGATCACGTACCCCACGGATGGCTGACTCTGATGGGGATTATTCGCAAATCCAGCAACATCGGGGCGAGCAAGGTCGGCCTCGAATTGGGATCCGAACGACTCGGCAATTACGTGAAAAGCTTCGGTTTCGGAGAGAAGACGGGAGTCCTGCTCCCGGGCGAGGCCAAGGGGATCTTGAGAAGCGACAAACAGTGGACGCAGGTGGATCTGGCGAACATATCTTTCGGTCAGGGACTGGGTGTAACACCCCTTCAGATGGTGAGCGCCGTCAACGTTTTCGCCAACGGTGGGGAACTCCTGCGTCCCTATATCGTCTCGCGGATCGCCTCGTCTGCAGGTGATCTGAT
>CP070698.1:1379363-1383657 GCA_020349685.1 bacterium | reverse complement strand
TGGAAGACTTTACGGCATGAGCACACGGTCGGCCGGGGAAGCGGCCCGCGAACAGCTTGCCTTTTTTGACCTGGAAGAGTGGAGCGATCACCTGGTGGAGAGTTACTCCCACGGCATGAAAAAAAGGCTGGCCATGGGGGCGGCCCTTATGCACAGCCCCGGAGTTCTTATTGTCGACGAACCCATGGTCGGGCTCGATCCCAAGGGCGCGAGGAAGGTAAGAAACCTTTTCAGGGACCTGGCTCGTAAAGGAATGACCGTTTTCCTGACCACCCACGAGCTTTCCACCGCAGAGGCTGTGTGTGACAGGATCGGGATCATTCACCACGGGCGGATGACAGCCCTCGGGAGCGTAGAACAACTGGGTCGCCAGATACGCTCCCCGGGGTCCCATCTCGAGGAGATCTTCCTGCGGCTCACAATGGAGAGCGAAGGGGAGGAGCGGGCGTTTTTCGGAATAGGGAATGAGGAATAGAGAATGAGGGAGAAGACAGCAAATGTGCCTTTATTCCCCTTTCCACCTTCCCTGTTCCCTATTCCAGGTGTTTTATGGGTTCTCGCGTAGGTTTCACAAGGTCAGCAGGCTTGCTTGCCGGCTACAGAGTCAGGCAATTCCTTAACCTCTTCCGTTTCGGAAAGACAAAAGACTGGCTCTGGGCTCTGGGTGTCGTACTTCTCGGCCTGATTTTCATCAAACTGGATCACCTTTTTTTCATACGTCTCATCGCGGCCATCCAGGAGAAGCTCGAGTTCCTGGCCCCCTTCATGCTCCAACAGCTCATCCACACGCTGTTTTTATCCTTTTTTGGCCTCCTTGCCCTGTCGAGCATGTCTTCGGCCATCTCAGGCTTCTACATGAGCCGTGAGATACCTTTCCTGGTGACATCGCCCGTCTCTCCTTCCGCCTTCATCCTTCAGAGGTTCGCGCTTGTCTTTGTCCAAAGTTCATGGATGATCCTCATTTTCGGGGCTCCTCCCTTTTTCGCTTACGCGGACAGGCTGGGGCTCGGCTGGAACTTCATCGCAGGCTGGGCGCCCGTTTTTTTCATTCTCGTCACTATTCCGGTGGTCCTGGGGACCACCCTGGGCATGCTCCTTATGAGACTGCTCCCCGCATCACGCGTCAACCAGGCCGTGAGCTTCATCAGCCTTGCCGTGGCGGCGATGGTCGTCATGCTCTTTCGCATGAGCCGGCCGGAACGTCTGTTCATGGATGTGCCGGAAGAGGAGGTCATGAATTTCGTGCAGGCGATGACAGTGCCCGAATCCCCCTTCATGCCCACCAGCTGGGCAACGCGGGCGGTTGTCGGCCTGAGTGGCGGAGGGGTCGGAAATGAATACTACAGCAGCATTCTCCTCCTTGCCATCGCTGCCCTCTTCTCCGGTGTTCTCTTCTACGTCGTCTTCCGTCTTTTTTACCGCGGCAGCCTGGCTTCCGTGGACGAGGGAAAGATCCAGAAAAGAAGGAAAACGATGACCATGGTGGAAAGGTTCATGGGCCGGTACCACCCGGTAACGGGATCCTATCTGACCAAGGATATCCTCCTCTTTGTGCGGGACCCGTCCCGATGGACACAGCTGTTCCTGCTGGGCGCCCTGGTGGTCCTTTACATTTACAACGCCTACAGCTTTCCGCTGGGAGGGATGTTCTACAGGAACCTGGTCGCTTTCCTGAACCTTGCCATAAGCGGATTCGTACTTTCGGCCCTTTGTGTTCGTTTCGTTTTTCCATCTGTGAGCCTGGAGGGGCAGGCTCTTTGGATTACCCTTTCCTCACCGGTGTCCATGAAACGTTTTCTCATGGCAAAATACCTCTTTGCCGCGGTTCCGCTGTGTCTCATCTCACTCATCCTCTCGGTCACGACCAACCTGGTCATTGGAGTACGGGGCGGCATGATGCTTTTATGCTCAGCCGCCTCCCTGGCCATGGCTCTTGCCCTCACAGGCCTGAGCCTTGGCATGGGGGCTATTTATCCCAGGTTCGATTTCGAGAACGAGGCCCAGGTACCCGCCTCGCCCGGCGGCGTCGCTTCCATGATCATCAGCCTTGGCTATATCGGTTTCATGGTCGTTTTCCTTGCAGCGCCTGTCTACCGGCTTTTTGCACGCCGCATGGAGCTCTCCGTGCTGACGAGTGGAGATGCCCTTTTCGGGCTCTTCGGTGCGGGCCTGCTGTCCCTTATGCTGGCCGTGATACCCATGGGGATAGGGCTCAGGAGGGTCGGGGGCTGGGGTAGCGGAAGGTAAAGACCCTATTCTGATGCGGGGCAGACAGGGCGGGGAAGACGCGGCAAAGGAAATCCGGTCCACTGGTGCTCCACCATGACCTGACGGGAGCGTTCCCATGCGAGAGGATTTTATAGAGGAGTTGGATCTGGTATCCGGATAACTGACCCTGGAAACCGGACCCTGTTTATCGATGGCCCTTTCGGAAATTAAAATACATCAGCTTCTCCAGACCCTCGACCGTCTTGGAAGAATGGAAGCCGCCAAACTCTCAGGGCAGTTCACCGATGAGAACATCAATGCCATGCGGCTGCTCTCGAGCCTGCTTAAAGAGGATATGGATCTGGAACAGGTGTTGTCCGAAAAGCGATTTATCAGTGTGGTCGGGGAACTGTTCGAGACGAGGAAGATGTGGTCAGAAAGGCTCGAGGAGACCCTGAAGAACGCTTACCGGGAGTTTGAAATGGGCAATCGTGTCCAGGCACTGTGGATCCTGAACGGTTTCATCCGGTTCTGCCCCTCACCCTACTACCGAGATCGCGCCGGAGAGGTGATGGAGGAATACGAAAGAAGTGTCTAGGGTCTAGGTCTAGTGTCTGGCAGAAAAAACCTTATAATAGGGCGACTAACGCGAATCGGATTCACCCAGACACGAGAACCAGGCACCAGACACTCAGGAGGATTAAGCCAGCGAGGCTTAATCCTCCTGCAACCTCCTGCTCTCAGCCATAATGACCTCATATATCCTTACCAGAGCGTCCGTATCCATGGGTCCCTTGGCCCCGGCGGCCAGTTTTTTACGGATCTTGCCCTCCCGGGCGGGATCGAGGATCGCCATACCGATCTCTTTCTTCACCTGGCCGATCTCCCTGGCCAGAGACGCCCGCTCCTGGAGCATCTCGATGATCCTGTTGTCCACGGTATCGATGGCGTTTCGGAGGTTGAGGATGCGCTGGTCGCCTTTTTCAGACATTAAAAATTCCCTTTTTGAGCCAAGATCCAGGAAAATCAATGAACCACAGGGTACACCAGCCCTCGCTGAAGCGGCGGCATGGCAAGCAGGGTTTCACAGGGTATCAGCTGACAGCTTAAAGTTTTGAGCTTATAGCTGTTTGTTACCCTGTGGAGCGGCCTCAAGGCGGCCGTACTGTGGTTGGTCAGCTTCTGATTTTCTCCTGCGTCCTATATTTTAACAGTCAAGAACCGTGAGTTACCGGTCAACGTTTTTCCAGATACATCCTTCTGTTTAACACCGTGTCCTTCCTGCACTCCTCTTTCGGCTCGGGGTAGTCCAGTGTGAAATGCAAACCCCGGCTCTCCTTGCGTGACATGGCACAGCGTACAATGAGGAGTGAAACATAAACGAGGTTTCTCAACTCGATGAGTTCCCTGGTTATCCTGAAGTTCCAGTAATACTCTTCCACTTCCTTTTTGAGCATCTCGATCCTGTCAAGGGCGCGCTTAAGCCTCCTGTCGGTACGCACGATGCCCACGTAGTTCCACATGGTCCTCCGGATCTCGTCCCAGTTATGTGTGATAACGACGTTCTCATCCGAATCCACGGCATCGCCCGGGTCCCAGGGTGGTATCCCTTCGGAGGAGGCCATGGCCAGGGAATCGAAGTCCTTTTCCAGGGAGGAGGCGATCCGTCCCGCCATGACCAGGGATTCAAGGAGGGAGTTGCTGGCCAGCCGATTGGCACCGTGAAGTCCTGTACATGCCGTCTCTCCGCAGGCGTAAAGGCCAGGGATAACCGTCTTCCCGTCAAGGTCTGTAAGGACTCCACCACACAGATAGTGGGCCGCCGGGACGACAGGAAGGGGTTCCTTGGTCATGTCGAAACCGTACTCCAGGCACTGCCTGTAAATGTTGGGGAAACGTTCAATGATCTCTTTTGCCGGCTTGTGCGTGATATCAAGAAGGACGTGGTCGTCACCTTTTTTCTTGAGTTCGCTGTCGATAGCCCGGGCCACGATATCTCTGGGAGCCAGGTCTTTCATGGGGTGGTAATCGGCCATGAAAGCCCGGCCATCCATCGTTCTCAGGATGGCCCCTTCTCCGCGGACAG
>CP070698.1:1373447-1379263 GCA_020349685.1 bacterium | reverse complement strand
GCCTTGAAAAGCTTCTCACCCATGTCAAAGGGGATCACCGCGTCCCTGTCCCCGTGGATGATCAGGATGGGCATCCTCACGCCCCCGATCCGTCCCAGGTTGTCGAGCTTCACCGACATGACGAAGCCCACAGGCAGTCCGAAGTACATCCTCCTGGCCACATCGGCGGCGCTGGTAAAGGGGCTCTCCAGGACGAGGGCCGCAGCCCTGGTTCCCATGTTCAGGGCGAGATCGATCACGGGGGCCGAGCCCAGGGAATGGCCGTAAAGGATGATGCGGCCCGGATCGACGCCCCTGGTTTCAGTGAGCCACTTAAAGGCCGCCTCGGTGTCCTGGTACAGCCCCTGTTCCGATGGACGCCCCTCACTCTTGCCGTACCCCCTGTAGTCGAACATGAAACTGGACACGCCGAGGGCCCTCTTCATCTGAACGGCCTGGTCGAGCCGGTCGGCGATGTTGCCCGCGTTCCCGTGTGCCCACAGGACGACCTGATCCCCCGATGCGGGCATGTACCACCCATGGAGCCTGTTGCCCGCGGAATCGAAGTAAACGTCCTCGAAAGCCATTCCCGCGGCTGCCGGTGATGCGTACAGGTCAAGGGCAGGGAAAAACAGCCCCCTCCTCTCCTGCCACCTGACCCACAGGAAAAGGAATACAAGGAGGAATACAGTTCCAATGACAATATTCATAACTGTTCTAGCCATATCGGGACCCTCAAAGTCCCGTCGACAAAAATAACCTTGGTTTCATCCTGTTAACGCGTATCTGCTCGGCGTCCGATTTTTCACTAGAGGAGCAATCACAACAAAACCCTGGGAAAGCCTCAACCTAAGGCAAAAATACCTTTTTAACAGGGATGAGGGGGATGAATGGGATGGGTAAGAGCGGTATGGTTGTGTGGAAGTATGGGAGTAAAAGAATCAGAATCATACTAAGCGATGCTTTTACCACATTTGCTTTTCCCGATACTCCGACACCCCCAAACCCCCATACAAGCTCTTTTTATCCCCTGTATCCCTTTTATCCCTGTTAATTCCATCACCTGCGTATAAAACACATACTTAAAACAGAACTCACCAAAAGGCACTCTTTCCCGGAAGACCCTTACCTCGCAGGTTGCCTCATCGAGCCATATAGCGGAGCGGTCATGCCAGGACGTGATCTCCCATCAGCAAACGTGTCAATCAACGCACCACCACCTCCACGAGGTTGGCCTCCGGGAGATACCGGCGCATGACCCGCTCGACATCTTCCGGGGTCAGGGTCAACAGCCTTTCCCGGTAGTCCTCCCCAAAGGTGTGGGGCAGACGATCCCTTATGGAAATGCCCAGGTAATAGGCCCTGTTTATGGAGGAGAGCATACGCATCTGAAGCCTTCCCACAAGACCGTTTATCTCCCGCGTCAGGTCGGCCTGATGAACGGATGCTTGGCGCGCGGCCTCTATCTGGGCCCTGACCCCCTCACGCGCCCGCTGCAGCTTGTCGGGAGAGGTGCCCATGGAAAGGGTGAACACGGCCCGTTCCCCCACGTTTCCAAGGGAGGCGCCCAGGGAATAGGCCAGACCCTCCTTTTCCCTCAGTTCTTCGTAAAAGCGGGTGTTGAGAAGTCCCGAGGCGATAGCGAGAGCCGGGGCATCGTCCCGGTCCAGGTCCCCTGTCACCGACCCCGCCGCCAGGGCGCCCTGAGGCTTGCCAAGTTCCCTTTCAAAGAACCGGGGCGATTCCGTAAGGGGAACAGGGGGAACCTCGATCCTGTCTCCAGCAGGAAGCTCATTGAAGAACCTCTCCACGAGACCGATGGACTCGGCGGGAGGCATTCCGCTGACAACGGAGACGATGAGGTTGCGGCCGGTGAAATAGCTTCCATGGAAGGCCTGCAGATCTTCCCGGGTGATGCCCGAGACGGAGGCCTCGGTACCGTAAACGTCCACGCCGAGGACGGGACTGTAAAGCGCTTCCGCAAGGACCCCGGAGGCAAGATCCCCGGAGGAGGCCTCCAGATAGGCTATGAACTCGAGGAGGCGGGAGCGGACCTCCTCGATGGACTCCTCCTCCAGGAGGGGGTTGGCTACCATGTCGGAGAGAAGGGTAACCGCCTCTAAAGCCCTGTCCTCTACGCATTCGAGGCGGATATAGGAATACAGCCGCGATGTGTAGAAATCACCGAAAGGAACCATGGGGTTGCCCGCGGTGGAGAGGGAGACCCCCAGTTTCCGAAGAGCCGATTCGATATCCTCCCTGCTCCGGTTGTAGGTGCCGAGAGGAAGGAGACGGTGGAGGAAATCGGCTATGCCGCTCTTTCCCGGGGGTTCCACTGCCATGCGGTGCCTGGTCATCAGGTGAAGAGCGAAAACGGCAGAGCCGGGGCGCTGCTCAGCGATGACCCTGAGCCCGTTGTCGAGCATGGCCTCGGCACGGACGGTCCTTTCCCTCGCCGCGGCCTTCTCCTTCGCCGACTCGGGTACGGTGAGAAGAGCTGTATAGGGTTTCGCGATAAGGTATTTTCGGGCCGCCTGGGAAAGGTCCTCCACTGTCAGGCCGTCCCAACGCCCGGATGAGAACCCCTGCCCCGGGGAGCCTGCGATCACCCATGGCGCTTTGCCCATCAGGTAATAGTGCAGTTTTTCCCTCCCCATTACCTCCCCTGCAACCATCGACTCCCTGGTCTGGGCCACGCGATTGGCTAGGTCATCCAGCTCCAGGGCAGCCGGAACCGCTTCTGACAGGACCATCCTGGCAGCGGCAGGATCGGATCCCGCCGGCAGGACAGCCGATATCAGGAACCTTGAAAAACCCCTGTTTATGGACAATGAGGCCGAGACGGAGCGCGGCTGCATCCCGGCCCCCTTGAGCGCCCGGTCCAGAACACCGTCCCCGCCGCCCAGAACACCCGCGAGAAGCTCCATTGTCCGGGCGTCCCCACTTCTGGGGTCCGGGCCTGCGAAGCCGATCCTCACCCGGACATCGGGCATGTCGCTATAAAGGAAATAGGTCCTTTCCGCGAGGGGATCCGCCGGCATCACCACCTCGCGGGTCTGGCCGCCCATCGGGGCGTCACCGAAGGCCCTTCGGACCTCCGCCCCCGCAATGCCCGGTTCGAAACCACCCATGAGGAGCAGGATCATGTTGTCCGGACGGTAGGTTCTGCCATAAAACTCCGTTATCTCGTCCCGGTTGGCGGCACTCACCGTGATCTCGTTCCCGAGACCCGTGGCCGCGTAAGAGGACCCCTCGTAAAGGAGAGCCTGGAACATCTCCTCTTCCCTGACTCCGGGCCGGCTTTGAGAGCGCCTGATCTCCTCGAGAACGACCTCCCTGGCCTCGGTGACAGCCTGTTCCTCGATGGTGGAGTTAAAGAGGATGTCAGCCAGGATATCCAGGAGCTGGCCCAGGTGATCGCGGTGCCCGACGACAAGGTACCCCGTATAGTCGTCCCGGGTGAAGCCGTTGATATAACCCCCCAGGTCCCTGACCTCTCTCTGGATGCCATCCCTGGTCCTTTCCGCTGTCCCGGCGAAGACGAGGTGCTCGAGAAGATGGGAAAACCCCTTTTTAGCCTCGCTTTCGCTGGCGTAACCGGTGCGTACGAGTACCAGAGCCGCAACGACCGATGTCGATGCCTCAGGCATGAGGCGGATCTCGAAACCGTTCTTGAGGGTGGAGATCCCTGAAAGGTCGATGATCTGCGCCTGCGCCGGGTTTGCCAAACCGCAGACCACCGCCAGAACGATCATGACCAGAAGATGTGAACGGAGCGTGTGCATTCTTTTCATGGAACCAGCCTTTCTCTAAGCGTCGCCCTTGAAAGATACACATGAGGGGGCAGGTCCGCAATAAGGAGAAAAATGTTTTTCAGCTCCGGGCTGACAGCTCACAGCTTCTGCCCCTTGACACGGGCACCTTTTCCCTATATCAGGGTGGCGAGGGGAAGGGAGGATCATCTTGAAAAACAAGATGCCGGATGAACTGAAAAACGAGATCACGACCTACCTGACCGAGGTCAAGGCCGACCTGGAGAACTATCTGACATGGGCCATGAGCGAGGTGTCCATGGGGTCCGATTCAGGAAAGGCTGCCGAAGTGGTGGAAGACACCATCCACCGGCTCATGACCATTGCCTACTACCTGGCGACCTTCTTCGAGGATGCCGACCCCTCGCTCATCCTCGCGGACCTGGCATCGGAGGTTTCCGAGGAGCACGGCACCGACACGAATTTCTTCTCCGGGCGCTCCGCCATGGCGGACCCCCCGAACAGGACAAGACACTAAGACCAGAAGCCAGAAGCCAGAAGTCAGAAACCAGCAATTCAGGGGAACGTAATGTTCCCCTTTTTTACGGCAGCTTATCTGCTATCTTTCGGAACGGCACTGCGAGACTCCGGCATTCTCCTCAGCACCTGGAACTTTGCACCTTGCACTTCGCATTTCCCTGTTGTAAACCTGTTTCCCTGGACTTAACCAACTTCTCCTGACAGGAAAAAGCCCACTTGGCCAGAGCCTTCCAAATCAGCATCGTCATCGGGTTTGTGTCGGCAATGCTGTCGCTGCCCCTGCAAGCCGCGGGAGCCGGTTTCTCAGTGACATCCGTTACTTCGGCCACCTCGTGGGATGAGGAAGACGGCACGGAAAACGGTTCCGCTTCTCAATATTTGCAGTTTCACAGCCGGGGGACGCTGGGTGGATTCAGGCTGGACATGGAGGGGTACGGGCGTTTTACAGACCTTGAAGAGGAGATCGAACCCGGCGACGAGGATCCCAACCGCCTCTACGTTCTGGCAGTGAGGCTTTCGGGCAGGGACGATCGAAACACCCTCGTCCTGGGACGACAGTTCGTTACCGCCCTGGTGGGTCCCGAGATGATCGACGGGCTCTCCGTCGAGGCAGGGGCAGGCAAGGCCACCTTCAGCGCGCGCTGGGGTTACAGGTCCGACGTCGCCGGTGATTCGAAGGACGACACCGTTCTCGGCCTGGGATTCGACTATAATATAAAGGAAGGGATGCACTTCTCCCTTGACTACGGGCGCACCTACGACGACAGGATCCTGTCGGAGCTTCTGGCAACGGAATGGGTTTACAGCTGGTACAGGTTCACGAAGGCCTACATCAATTTCAACTGGGACCTCATGTCAAAGACCCTCCATGAGTCCCTCGTGGGCACGCGCTTCTATTTTTCCGACCGTTTTTCAGCGGTCTTTGAGCTCGCGCACAACGTCCAGATCTTCGAGTCCGATTCCATTTACAGCGTCTTTGCCGTGGATGCCGCCCACACGAGATCCCTCACCCTTCTTTTCACGCCCAGCACCGACACGCGGTATGCATGGGACTATGTCACCGAATCGTACCAGGGCGGGGGAGGAGGCAAACGCTACGTCATCAGCGGCCACTGGTCTCCCGGCCGGTCGAGGATCACGACCAGCCTCCTCCAGCACACGGGGACCGGTGGTGACCTTGTCGAGGTTTCCGCCTCGGCGTCCACCCGGCTCTTCAAGAACTTTTACGGTGGCCTGGGGGGCGACGTTTCGACCACGGAAACCCCCGGCGACTCTTCGGTGAAGAGTTCCCTTACCTACCTCAGTGGGGAGTTGAAACTCGGACCGAAGACCTCCCTTGACCTGCGGCTGGAGCGCTGTGACGACGAGCTCATGGATGCAACGCGATCCGCAAGGCTTTCCTTAAAGGCGGAGTTTTAACGATGAAAGAAAACAGCAGACGATCCGGCTTGATGATCCTTATGCTCCTTTCAGCGCTTTTCGTGGGCGCTTCCCAGGCTCGCGCCATGCGTTTCTCCCATATCGTCCACGAGAAGAAGGAGATCT
>CP070698.1:1370381-1373347 GCA_020349685.1 bacterium | reverse complement strand
TGTCTGGCGTCTGGAATTTAAGTGCACTGGTGCACAGGTGCACTCCATTTTCCATTCTCCATTCTCCATTCCCCTTTTTCCTTTTTCCTCCTAAAGCCCCCTTCGGTCCTGGTTTGTTATACTGTTATTCATACCCTTCAGCGATCCGCATCCAGATCGGCTGGAGACAAGTACCATGGGGGGCAATGTTCCACAAAGACACATAGGAAACCTGCTGAGCCTCGCCGACGTGCACGTCAACGGCGACCGGCCATGGGATATCCGTGTGCGCGATGGAAGGTTCTACCGCAGGGTCCTGAGCCTGGGAGCGCTGGGGCTCGGCGAGTCCTACATGGACGATTGGTGGGAATGCCCATGCCTGGACGTGTTTTTCCACAGGGTCCTCGCGGCAGGGCTTCAGGAAAAGATCACCTCCCGCGATGCGGCCCTTGACTCCCTGAAGGCCAAGCTTATCAACCTTCAGAGCCGCGCGCGGGCCTTCAAGGTCGGCGATCACCACTACGACATCGGCAACGACCTTTTCGAGGGCATGCTCGACGACCGGATGGTCTACAGCTGCGGATACTGGAAGGGAGCCCGGTCCCTCGACCAGGCCCAGGAAAACAAACTGGACCTCGTGGGCCGGAAGCTGGACCTGGAACCCGGCATGCGTGTCCTGGACGTCGGTTGCGGCTGGGGGGGCACCGCGAAGTTCCTTTCAGAGCACTACGACGTAGAGGTCACCGGTGTCACCGTGTCCAGGGAACAGACCCGGCTGGCCAGGGAGATCTGCCGGGACCTGCCCGTTTCGATCCAGATGAAGGATTACAGGGAGGTGGAAGGAAACTTCGACCGCATCCTTTCCATCGGCATGTTCGAGCACGTCGGCGCCAGGAACTACCGTACTTTCATGAGGACCATGAGGCGCCTGCTTAAGGAGGACGGCCTGTTTCTTTTACACACCATCGGCGCCAACTGCGCCACGCGGACCATCAACGCCTGGACCAACCGCTATATATTTCCCAACGGCCACATCCCCTCACCCGGACAGATCTCATCAGCCATAGAGGGGCTTTTCGTTCTGGAGGACTGGCAGAGTTTCGGAGCGGACTACGACAAGACCCTCATGAGCTGGTACTGCAATTTCGAGAGGAGCTGGCCGGACCTGGCCAGGCGCTACAGCGACCGGTTTTACCGTATGTGGAAATACTTTCTTTTAAGTTCAGCCGGCGCCTTCAGGGCAAGGTGGAACCAGCTGTGGCAGATCGTCCTCTCTCCGAGGGGCGTGCGCGGCGTTTACCACGCGCCGAGATGAAAGAGCAGTGTCTGGTGTCTGGTGTCTGGTGTCTGGTGTCTAGACTCCCTCTTCCCCTTGTTAACTTCTACTTTCCACTTCCTTTATAGCGTCCCCAGCAGGAAGCAGACCGCGACAAGGGTCTTGACGACGGGGCACAGGCGCATGGGGAGGATGGAGGTGCGCGCCCCGGTAAAGGCGGACAGGGCGGCCATGGCAAGGAGCATCGCGGCGCACGCGCGCCCGAGGAAGATCACCGTCCGGCTGCCCGGGCCCGCCGTTAGGAGCGCGGCGAACACGAGCACCCCGATGAAGCACAGGGTCATCCCCTCGGCGATCCACTCCATGGTGATGATCCGGCGGTTATCCTGGGAAAGGGGTCCGAACCCCTCGACGATCCCCTGTGTCGGGATGAGATGACCGACACCCCAAAGAAAGATCACGACAGAGCCCCCATAGAGCAATATGGCCGCCATTGACCCCTCCACGGTAAACCGGCCCGTCAACAATGGGCGTTTATTATATTAGCAAGTCTATCTGTTTAAAGTGTTCTCGAGCGGTATTATCCCGATCCCCGAAATCGACCTTTCTCTGCGATCTCTGCGTTCTCTGCGAGAGATAATGCGATCCTGGGCGATTTGGCCATGATCGGGGCCTTCAGCTGGCGACCCTGCATTCGGAAACGTGCTTCCCGAAATCCCCCACTCGCGGTTTGACCAGCCTTTCGTAGTCCTTGTAGGCGATCCTGGCGGCTTCATAGTGGCTGCAGGCGTTAAACACGATGTTCTCCTGCCCCGCCAGGCCCTCGTCCACCCAGACCGGAATGCCGTACAGGTTCCCGAAAGGCGGCATGGCTCCCAGGTCGCAGTCGGGAAAGAGATCGATAAAGTCCTCCTCCTTGGCCAGACCGATCCGTTTCACCCCCAGAACTTCCTTGGCCTTGCCGAAGTCGATGTTCCGGTCCGCCGAGATCACCAGCATGGCCAGATCATCGTCCGCCTTGGCCATGACGACCTTGGCAAGCTGGGCGCCGGGGACGTGCATCCCGGCCGCCTTCTCCTGGGCCGTGTAGCTTTCGGAGTGGACCATGATCTCGAAGTCCACGTTCTCCTCCTCGAAGAGGCTCCTCAACTTGTGACTGACTGCCATGATTACCCCCCTTTCCGCCATAAACGTTGGCAGGATCGCAAAAAGTCCGAGCAGGACTTTTCGCTTTCCTTACGGGACTAATGATATAACGCAAAAGTCCTGGTAGGCCTTTCGCTCGACGGAAACCGAAAAGCGTGGTTTTCGGTTTCCTCACGGATAAGTGACATATTCTGCGGTCACTAATCCGGGCGCCACTTCCAGGCGCATTATCCTTGATCCGGGCGCCCCGACCGGGGCGCGTTGATGACTTCTTGCGAAGCCATCAACGGTTATGGGGAAATTATAGCAGGTCAGGGAACTTCGTCAGGCTGGCGAGAAACAAAAGGACTTTTGGTTCATCCGATAAAGGAACACCCTGATCCGATAAGCTCTTTGACCAAACTCAAAAGCCTTTACGCAAAGGGCCGCAGATAGAAATTCAGGATGGCCAGGCGCGCTTTCACCGTATGGACCGGAACTTTAACCCGGTGACGGGTTCTCCTCGGTGATCTTCTTCCGCTGCCGGGCCAGGAGGTAGTAGACCGTGGGAACCACGAAGAGGGTC
>CP070698.1:1365025-1370281 GCA_020349685.1 bacterium | reverse complement strand
TCCTGACTTCCCCCCCGTATCTGATATAACGCACTGTCCTTTCCGGGGGCTCGGTCATCTCCCCAAGGAAATAGACGAACAGGGACAGGACCAGGGAGAAGAGCAGGGCCCACCAGAAGCCGGAGACGTTAAACCCCGGGACAATGGCGGCGGCCAGAAGGACCATGAGGGCGTTTAGGACAAAGGTGAAAAGACCCAGTGTCAAAATGTTGAGCGGCAATGTGAAGATGAAGAGGACGGGACGAAGGACCCCGTTGACCAGACCCAGGATGGCGGCGGTGACAAGGGCCGCGAAGATCCCGTCAAGGCGCACACCCGGCAGGATGTAAGCTGTGATGCCGATAGCCAGAGCGTAGAGGAACCAGTTAATAAGAAAACGCATATTGGACTCCATCAAGTTTAATAAAATGATATATAACAATATGTTAAAACATATAGTTAAAGTTAAACATTAAAACATGGTACGCAGTACGCAGAACGCAGAATTTATATCTCAAACTTCAAACATCAAACTCCAAACTTCAAACCCGTACTTCCCTCTACACTCCACACCACACACTCTACACTCTACACTATTTTATATATCCCCACTCCTTGAGCCGCGCGTAGGCATATTCCGCCTTCTTGCCCCGGTTCACCTCTTTCAGGTAGGCGTGATACCTGTTGGCGGCCTCTTCCCGCTGACCCATCCCCTCGGCCGATAGTCCGATGTAAAAGACAGTGTTCGAGTTTCCGGGGAGCCTCTTTTCATAAACGAGGAACCGGTCGTGGGCCGAGTCGTATTTCTTCAGGAGCAGTTCGGACATTCCCAGGACATGGAGGGCCTGAGACTCCTCCGGGTACACCGTCGCGGCATCCTGGGCGTAGCGCCTGGCCAGGGAGTAGTCCTCGAGGGCCAGCTGGCACTTGGCCATCATCAGGAAGGCGGCATAATCTCCCGGCGCTTTTCTGAGGGCGTCGGCGTAGTGATCCCTGGCCTCTCCATATTTGGCGTTTCCCATGAGGCGATCCCCGGCCTGCATCTGCTCGATGGCCGGACCGATGGCTCGCAGGGAAGCTGTACTGTCCATGTAACGCTCCCGGTTCAAAGGCAGATTCAAACTAGTGGCGTCCATTCTGGCCAGGGCACTGCTGGAACTGTCGTAACGCTCCTGACTCATGGGATGGGTTGAGAACATGAGCTCGATGGCACCGGGTTTGCGCTTGCTGAGACTCCTGAGCATATCCATGAGATCCAGATGCCCACCCGGTCCGTAACCGGCTTTGACCATGTAATCCAGGGCGAGGGAATCGGCCTCCCTTTCGTTGTCCCTGCTGTACCTGGCGAGAAGAGCCCCTGCCGCGATCTGGCCCAATCCACCCGCCAGTTGTTCAGCTCCCGCACCCAGGTCAGAGGCGGCCGAAGAGATGCCAGCGAGGGCCAGCGACGCCAGAACCCCCTTGCTCATGGCCTGGGCGGTGTGACGGGCATTGACGTGACCGAGTTCATGCCCGATGAGAGCGGCCAGAGCCGCCTCACTATCCAGTTCCAGGAGAATGCCCCTGGTGATCCCGATGCTGCCGGCGGGAAATGTATAGGCGTTCACGTAGGCCGCGTTGAGGGGAATATACCGGTAGGGGAGATGGGAGCGCTGCGTGACGGCACCGACCACACCTCCCACGCCGGCAACGTAATCAAGGAGCTGCTTATCCTGGACCGGACCGTAATCCGCTGAGAACTGATGGGGGCTGTTGGTCCGGTCGATCTGTCTCTCTTCGCTCTCGGAAATGAGCATGAGCTGCTGTTTGCCCGTGACGGGGTTGACGGCGCAGCCGAGGATCAGACTACCAGCTGAAGCCCCCGCTAAAAGGAGAAAGTCTCGGCGATTAATTGGAAAATCCATGATTTTCATGATTCCTCAGCAGGCAGTCTGATCCCAGTGTCTGGTGTCTAGGGTCTAGTGTCTAGAAAATTCACTTATCACCAGCATAGCTCATGTGTGTTATCACATCAATTAGCTCATGATTATCTTGTAGTGTGGGCTCTTTGTCTGATTGTTTTCAATTTAAAGCACAATACCCAAATACTCCGGGCGCGAAGAAAGGTCTTCTCTTGGTGCTTTGCGTTTGAATTTTGTTATGTGTTGTTTTTGCAACACTTTTGTCTTGTTTCAGCGGTCATGATGCTTTAATCTCCAGGTTGAGACAGGACTTTCCCATGAAGAGAAAATTCCTCAAAATCACGCTTTTCGTCATCGTCCTGCTGCACCCGATGAACCTTGTCGCGGCGGAGACGGAACCCTATATTGCGGGACTCCGGCTGCACCAGGGGGAGTCGAACGTTCTGCTATACGCCCAGCTGGTCACCGAACTCGGCGAAGAGATGCGTGAAGCCCTGCGCGGAGGCGTTCCGGTGACCTTCAGTTACAGAATACACCTCACCCGCAGCGGAACCCTCCTTGGGGAAAAGATCGTCAGGAGGAGGGAGATCATCCACCACCTGGAGTTCGACCCGGTCAAGCAGCAATACCTTTTCAGCGGGGAAGGCTACGGCACGGAGCTGGTGCAGAAGACGACCAGGGACGAGGATGAAGCCTTGGCGTGGTTGACCAATGTCCGTGACTGGCCTCTTTACCCGCTCGAGCGACTCGAACAGAACGTGCGCTACCGGGTCAGGGTGATGGCCACTCTCCGGTCTGTCGAGCTGCCATCGGTGCTCGGTTACCTCTTTTTCTTCACCACCATATTTAACCAGGAAACTCCGTGGGTCCAGCTGGATTTCACCTTCTGAGGAGATGACGGGGATGAAGTTCTGGCCGATCAGGTTCAGGGATAACAGAAGCAGGTGGACCGCCATTGTCGTGATCCTCCTCCTCATCGGGCTGGTCCTCTTTTTCGGAAGCAGGTACAAGTCCATGAGGGATCTCGATCCCAGGGGCGGGAACCTCTTCATCTTTTTCCTGATCAACGTCAATATTATCCTTCTGACCGTCCTGGTGTTTCTCCTTGCAAGGAACGCCATCAAGCTCTTTTACGAAGGCCGGGGCCGGGTCTTCGGATATCATCTCAGAACCAGGCTGGTCCTCATATTCGTAGGATTTTCCCTGATCCCTACGATCCTCCTCTTTTTCGTGGCCAAAGGTTTTATCAACGACAGCATCGAGTACTGGTTCAACCTCAACGTCGATCAGGCAGTGGAAAGCTCCCTCAGCGTGTCAAGGGATTACTATTCGACCCTCACCGACCGGACAAGGACCCTTGCCCAGAGGGTGAGCGATCGCCTCCCGTCCCCCCTGCCGGGTGGCAGGGAGCTGGAGGAACTCCTCGAGGGCATACGAAGAGAATACGCCCTGTCCATGGTCGACCTCTTCGATTCAAACAGCCGCTTTGTCGCACGCGCATGGGACGGGAACAGTCCTCAGAACTTTGTGGAGGACCAGAGCAGTCTTGTCCAGAACGCCCTGGTCGGAAGGGTCGTTGACAGTGTCAGCCGCGCGGATAAGGGAGAATATATAAGGGCTTCAGCTCCCGTAAATCTTCCTTCCGGTCAGGGGGCCATCGTCGTGTCTCTGCACCTTTCTGAAGAGGTCCGCCTGAAATCCGAGACCCTCGCCCGGACCTATCGCGGCTATACAGAGATGAAGCTCCAGGAACGGCCCATCAGGCTCAACTACCTCGCTTACCTTCTCTTCATCACGCTTCTCATCCTGTTTTCCGCTGTGTGGCTCGGTTTTTATCTCGCCAGGGGCATTACCGTTCCTCTCGGCCTTCTGGCTGAGGGTGCCGAAAGGGTGGCCTCCGGTGACCTCACGGTGAGGATCGACAGCGAAGCGTCGGACGAGATCGGGATCCTGGTCCAGGCCTTCAACAAGATGACCGAGGAGCTTGACGGTGCCAAGAGCAGCCTTGAAAAGGCCTATCATGAAAATGAGCAGCGAAGGGCCTATATCGAAACGGTGCTCAGGAATGTGGGAACCGGGGTGGTTTCCATGGACCTTGAGGGCCGTATCAACACCTTTAACCGCGCCGCGGAGATCATGTTCGAAGTCGAGGCCGAAGAGGTTCTGAACAGGTCCTACACCAGGGTGCTGTCCCAGGAGCACGCAGCTATTATCGACGGGATGCGCAGGGAACTGAAGGAGGAGGGCGTCGACAGGATAAGAAGGGAGATCCCTGTCATCGTCCAGGGTACCCCCCTTATTCTCTTTGTCACGGTAAGCGTGATGGAAGATGCCCTCGGGAAACGGGTCGGAACCGTCTTCGTGATCGAGGACATGACCATGCTCATTAACGCTCAGCGCAAGGCTGCCTGGTCGGAGGCTGCCAAGAGGATCGCCCACGAGATCAAAAATCCGCTGACACCCATCCAGCTGTCCGCCCAGAGGATCCGCCGCAGGCTGGAAGGGCGTCTGAGCGAAACAGATGACCGCGTCCTAAGAGAAGGGACCGACACCATTGTCCGTGAGGTGGATGCCATGCGTCACCTCGTGGATGAGTTCAGTCAGTTTGCGCGGCTGCCGGCGTTGAAACCCATCCCAGGCGACATAAACAAGGCCATCCAGGAGGCTGTAGCCCTTTTCAGATCAGCCGGTGAAAAGGGGGGATCCATCGAGGTGTCCCTTGCGCGGGATCTCCCGAGGGTCAGCTTCGATGATGAACAGATAAGGCGCGTCATTATCAATCTGCTGGATAACGCCATCAAAGCTGTCAGTGTGCGTGGGAAAGAAGGCATCGTCCGTGTTTCCACCGCTGTCGGGGAGGAGGGGATGGTGGCGATCTCGGTATCCGACAACGGTTCCGGCATACCGGCAGATCTTATGGACCGGATATTTGATCCCTATTTCAGTACCCGTGAGGACGGCACTGGGCTGGGTCTGGCCATTGCCCAGCGCATTGTTGAAGAGCACGGCGGCAGGCTTGATTGTGCTCCAGGACCCCTGGGCGGGGCGGTGTTCACCATTCATATACCGGTGGATATCGATCCCATGAGGAGGATCTAGAGATGGAAAGGGAAGCGGTGGAACAATCGAGACACTCCGATCTTATCCTGATCGTCGATGACGAACCAAGGGTCAGGGAGAGCATCCGTTCCATCCTGGAGGATGAGGGTTACGCCGTGATTGAAGCATCCGATGGCAGGGAGGGGCTCACCAGAGTTGCGGCTGACAAACCGGATAGTGTCCTGCTCGATATCTGGATGCCCGATCTGGATGGTATCGAGGTGTTGAGGGGGATCAAGCAGCTCGACGCGGATCTGCCGGTCATCATAATGTCGGG
>CP070698.1:1346543-1364925 GCA_020349685.1 bacterium | reverse complement strand
CGGAGATCCTTTACAGGATTTTTAACGTGCCTTTCTATTTCGGCGGAACAGGTCTTCTCATTGTCATCGGCGTGGCGCTCGATACCGTTACCCAGGTGGAGACCCACCTGGTAACCCGCCACTATGAAGGTTTCATGAAGAAGGGCAGAATCAAGGGGAGACGATAATGGATTTCATCCTGTTAGGTCCGCCTGGAGCCGGCAAGGGAACCCAGGCCAAACTGATGATCGACAAGTGGCAGATCCCTCAGGTTTCCACGGGTGATATTCTGCGCGCGGCTGTTCGCGAGGGCACGCCCCTGGGTGTGGAGGCCAAAGGCTTCATGGACCGCGGTGAGCTGGTTCCGGACCGCGTGGTCATCGGCATTATCGCCGAGAGGCTCAAGGAGGACGATGCCGCGGAAGGGTTCATCCTCGACGGTTTTCCCAGGACGATCCCCCAGGCCGAAGCCCTGCAGGGGATCCTCCAGGATCTGGGCAGGAACATCGACCACGTCATCAGCATCGATGTGGACGATGAGGAGCTCGTCACGCGCCTGACGGGACGCAGGATGTGCAAGGGATGCGGCGAGAGCTTTCACGTGGTCTTTAACCCTTCTGCCAAGGAGGGGGTCTGTGACCGCTGTAAAGGGGAGCTCTATCAGCGGGATGACGACAAGGAAGAAACAATCCGCCAGCGCCTGAGGGTTTACGGTGAGCAGACCAGGCCCCTCATCGCCTACTATGAAAAGCAGGGCAAGGTCAGGCGCATAAATGGAACAGGCAGCATCGAGGAGATCTTCTCGAGGATCGCCGATGCCGCGGGGAACTGAGCCATCCTTAGGGATGGCGGTTCCGGTGTATAGTTAAAGTATGATCCACAGAAAGTCGGCCGCCGAGATCGCCATTATGCACGAGGGTGGCCGGTGTGTGGCGAAGGTTCTCGAGAGGATGAAAGAGGTGGTGAGACCCGGAATCACCACCATGGACATAGCCCAAGAGGCTGACAGGAAGGCCCGGGAACTGGAGATTGTGCCGGCTTTCAAGGGCTACAACGGATACCCCGCTGTCATCTGTGTGTCAGTAAACGAGGAAGTGGTGCACGGCATACCCTCCACGAAAAGGGTTCTCGAGGAGGGGGACATCGTCGGGCTGGATTTCGGGGCTCTGCACAACGGATTCTATGCCGACGCGGCCGTGACTCTTCCGGTGGGCGAAACATCTCCTGAGACACAGCGTCTTCTGGAGGTTACCCGGGATGCTCTTTTCATAGGGATCGAAGCTGCTCTGGTCGGAAACCGTGTCGGAGATATCTCCCATGCCGTCCAGAGCTATGTCGAGGAAAACGGTTTCTCGGTCGTAAAAGTCTTCGTTGGTCACGGGATAGGTCGAAGCCTGCACGAGGAACCACAGATACCCAACTACGGTGACTCCCAGTGGGGAGTGCGGCTCAAGAAGGGTATGACGCTGGCCATAGAACCGATGGTCAATGCCGGGTCCGACGGCGTTCAGGTCCTCGATGACGGCTGGACAGCGGTCACCAGCGACGGGAGCTTGTCGGCACACTTTGAGCACACGATCGCAGTGACAGAGAACGGCCCGAGGATCCTTACGATGGACGCGGCGCCCGGGGAGGAGAAGAGGAACTGATGGCAAAGGAAGAAGCAATCGAAGTTGAAGGTACGGTCGTCGAGCCTCTGCCAAATGCCATGTTCCGCGTGGAACTGGAAAACGGGCACCAGGTTCTGGCCCACATCTCTGGGAAGATGAGGATGCATTACATCAGGATCCTGCCTGGAGACAAGGTGACAGTTGAACTGTCTCCTTACGATCTGACCCGCGGCAGGATCACCTATCGGGCGAAATAGGAAAGTGCCTGTTTAAGAGAGGATGTCATGAAAGTTCGACCTTCTGTAAAGAAGATGTGTGACAAATGCAAGATCATAAGGCGCAAAGGCGTCGTACGGGTGCTCTGCGAGAATCCAAAACACAAGCAGCGTCAGGGCTGATACCAGGAGGTGCTCAAGTGGCTCGTATAGCCGGAGTTGATTTGCCCAGAAACAAAAGGATCGAGGTCGCCCTGACTTACATATACGGGATCGGGCAGACCACGGCATCCAGCATCGTGAGGGAAGCCGATGTCGATCCGGACACCAGGGTCGTGGACCTGGATGAAAACCAGGTCATCAGGCTCAGGGATGTCATCGTGAAAAACCATATGGTGGAGGGTGATCTCCGCAGGGAGATCTCTTTCAATATCAAGAGCAAGATGGATCTCGGCAGTTACGAGGGGCTGCGCCACAGGCGGGGCCTCCCCGTACGCGGACAGAGGACCAAAACGAACGCGAGATCCAGGAAGGGTCACCGTCCGTCCATCGGCGGTCGGAAGAAAAGGTAGCCCCAGGCACGGGAGGAGCAGATGGCTAAGCCGAAAAAAGGATCAGGCAGGAAGGTCAAGAAGAACGTTCCTGCTGGTGTGGCCCATATCCAGGCCACCTTCAACAATACCATCATAACGATAACGGATCCTGGCGGAAACACCCTGTCCTGGTGCAGCGCCGGTAGCAAGGGGTTCAAAGGATCGAGAAAGAGCACCCCCTTTGCGGCCCAGTTGGCTGCGGAAGACGCTGCCAAAAAAGCCATGGAACATGGGGTCAGGAAAGTGGATGTGCTCGTTAAGGGGCCCGGTTCGGGCAGGGAGGCGGCCCTGCGGTCGCTCCAGGCCTCCGGGCTGGAAGTGACGTTGATCAAGGATGTGACACCCATTCCACATAACGGATGCCGTCCGCCCAAGAGGCGCCGGGTCTGACATAAGGAGGAATCAATTGGCAAGGTACCGTGAATCAGTCTGCCGTCTCTGCCGGAGGGAGGGCGCCAAGCTCTTTCTCAAGGGGGATCGGTGTTATTCGGACAAGTGTGCTGTTGAGCGCAGGCCCTATCCCCCTGGGCAGCATGGATCCAGGCGGATCAAGCATTCCGACTACGGTGTGCAGCTCCGCGAAAAACAGAAGGCCAGAAGGATCTACGGCGTCATGGAAGGCCAGTTTCGGAACTACTTTAAAATGGCGGACCGGCAGAAGGGCGTCACGGGTGAGAACCTCATCATCCTTCTGGAGCGGAGGCTGGACAACACGGTGTTCAGGCTGGGTTTTGCCGGTTCACGTGCGGATGCCCGCCAGCTGGTCAGGCATGGACATGTTCTGGTCAACGGGAAAAAGGTCAACATCCCATCGTTTCTCATGAAGCCGGGTGACCAGATCGATATCCGGGAAAAGAGTCGGAACTCGATCAGAATCCAGGAAGCTTTGGTCTCGGCGGAAAGAAAGAGCACGCCGGCCTGGCTGGAACTGGAGGCTCCCAAGTTCCGCGGACACTTCAAGAGCTATCCTGCGCGGGAAGAAGTAGCCATGCCCGTCAACGAACAGCTCATAGTGGAACTTTATTCCAAGTAAGAGGTCCATCAAAAGGGGAAAATGACCATGATGGAAAAAAACTGGAAAAGTCTTACGCGCCCGAAGAAGCTCGAGTTTGTTGCCGCCACCAAGACCAACACCTTCGGCAGGTTCACAGCGGAACCTTTCGAACGGGGTTTCGGCACGACCTTCGGGAATGCACTAAGACGAATACTCCTTTCCTCCTTGCAGGGTGCGGCGATCACCGCCTTTCGCATTGAGGGTGTTTTACATGAATTTTCTACGATTCCTGGTGTTTACGAGGATGTAACCCAGGTCGTTCTCAACCTCAAAGAGTTGCGTTTCCGCGTACACTCTTCCGCTCCCAAGATCATCTCCGTCGACGTCGAACGCGAAGGGGTCGTTACGGGAGCCGACATCATCACCGATCAGGATGTGGAGATCCTCAACCCCGGGCTGACCATTGCGACCCTCGAAAAGGGAGCCCACCTGAAAATGGAAATGGTCGTCACCCTCGACAAGGGTTTTGTGCCGGCTGAGAGGAACAAGGACGAGGATCTCTCGGTGGATTTCATTGCTGTTGATTCCATCCATTCGCCCATCACAAAGGTGATGTACTGGGTTGAGAACGCCAGGGTAGGGCGGATGACGGATTACGACAAACTGATCATGGAGATCACGACGGACGGCAGCATTCCTCCCGAGAGCGCACTTGCCATCTCGGCCAAGATCGTCAAGGAGCACATGAACCTTTTCATCAATTTCGAGGAGGATCAGGTTCAGGATGAGATGGAAGAGGAGGAATCGGAGCACGAAAAGAAAAAACTTTTTGAAAAGCTCAACAAGCACGTCAACGAGTTGGAACTTTCGGTCCGGTCCATCAATTGCCTTCAGAATGCCAACATCGGGAGTATCGTCGAACTCGTCAAGAAAACGGAATCGGAAATGCTCCGAACCAAGAACTTTGGACGGAAATCCCTGAACGAACTCAAGGAGATCCTCGAGGAGATGGGGTTGAGTTTCGGGATGGATATCCGCGGCTGGGTTCGGACTGAAGAGGAGCCGGAAGAGGCCCAGGAAGCTGTCTAGTTGGTAGGGTCGCAGAAAGTCCTGCCGGGACTTTCTGCTCGTCGGGCAGGAAAAGCGCGGTTTTCCTGCCCTCGCGGATCGATAACACGGACTTTGGTTACCGATCCGGCGCCCCACGCGGGGCGGATTGGAAGGGCCGCTGAAAGCCGTGCTGGCTTTCAGCTCGACGGAAACCGAAAAGCGCGGTTTTTATGCCCTCACGGATCGATAACGTGAGCTACGGGTTATCGATCCGGGCACCCCGCGCGGGGTGCAGCTGCTTTTGATATCGAGAAAGTCCGTGCGGGACTTTAACCTGACGGACAGGGAAAAAGCTTCAATCTAAAGTCAGCAGGATAGTGATACGGGAAAGGCGGGAAAAGGATGCGTCACGGTAAAGCAGGGAAAAAATTTAACAGGACGCCGTCTCACCGAAAGGCCATGTTCCGGAATATGGTCACCTCACTTCTCAAGCACGAGCGGATCGTCACTACGGAGGTCAAGGCCAAGGAGAGTGGAAGGCTTGCAGAGAAGATGATCACTCTGGGAAAAAGAGGTGATCTTCACGCCCGCAGGCAGGCTGTCGCTTTCATCCGGAGTAACGAAGTCGTCAAAAGGGTTTTTTCCGAGTACGCCCAGCGTTATGCCACCCGCGAGGGTGGTTACACGAGGGTCCTCAAGCTCGACGCCCGGTCGGGTGACAATGCCCCCATGGCTCTGGTGGAACTGGTTGACAGGCCCATAGCGGAGCCCAAAGAGAAGGGTCAGAAGACCAAGGAAAAGACGGCTAAAACGGCCAAACCGAAGAAAGAGGCCAAGGCGAAAAAGGAATCCAAAGCCCAAAGCGCCAAGCCCAAGGAAAAAGAAGCGGAAGAAAAGGCCGAAGCCAAACCGAAGAAGAAAACTCCGGCCAAAAAGGCCGCGGCCAAGGAGGGGGAAAAGGCCGATACCCAGAGCGAGAAGAAGGCTCCGGCCAAAAAGAAAAAAGAGGAATAGGGACTCCTTCCCCCTGTTCGTATATGCTAAAAAGCAAGGACTTATGTCCTTGCTTTTTATTTGAAAAGAGTCCCAGTTTCAGTGTCTAGCGTCTAGAATCCAGAGCTCAGCTGATGTCTAGACACCAGACACCAGACACTAGATACTGCTTTTATGTCCTTTCTTGAGATCAGAGATCTCTCCTATATCTACCCCAACAGCGGCGTCCGCGCTGTGGACGGGCTCAGTATGGAGGCCGACCGCGGCGAGATGATCGCAGTCATCGGTCCCAACGCGGCAGGGAAGAGCACTTTCGGCCTGCTTTTGAAAGGGCTGCTCAAACCTGAATCCGGGCAAATCAGGATTAAGGGCAAGGTCAGAACCGTTCCCGGTCCCGATCCGGCCATCGGTATCCTGTTTTCCAACCCTGAGAACCAGCTGGTGACCTCGGTTGTTGAGGAAGATGTCGCTTTCGGACTCGAGGTGCTGGGGCAGAAACCCCAGGTGATCGAAGGAAAGGTCCAGGAGATCCTGAGACAGCTCGGGATCGAGCACCTCGGCAAGAGGATGCCTCATCTCCTGTCAGGCGGGGAGCAGCAGATGGCAGCCCTGGCAGGTGTGCTGGTCCTGGATCCGGATATCCTGGTGCTGGATGAGCCTACCACCTACCTCGATCCCGATGCGAGGTCCTCCGTTCTCACAGCCATGAGGAACCTGGCGGACCAGGGAAAGATCATTATCCTTATAACCCACAATATGGGGGAGGCAGCCCGCGCTGACAGAGTGCTGCTTTTCGACAACGGTCATGTCGCCATGGCGGGTGTTCCAGGCGAGCTCTTCAGCCAACCGGACCTCGCACCACGCTACGGAATTTCACCTCCTTTCCTTATGGACCTGGTCCTGACCATGCGGTCTGGAGGCATGGACGTACGCTGGCCCATCGACCCCAGGTCTCTGGCCGGCATGATCAGGCGTGACCTGGCAGATGCTGGCCTGAACCGAACCGGGAAAGACCGGACGGCGCAGTCCGGGGCGGAGATCCTCGGCTTCGAGGCGATCCGGTTCCATTACGGACCTGAGGCGGGGAGGAGGGGGCCCGTGCTTGGCGGTGTGGATTTTTCAGTGGGAACCGGCTCCATAGCCATGGTCTGCGGTGCAAACGGATCCGGGAAGAGCACCCTTTTGCAGATGTCCAACGGTCTTATCAAACCGGATGAGGGAAAGGTCCTGCTCAAGGGGAAGCCTCTTGGGGAATGGAGGCGAACACCGGGTGGTGTGCCGGCGAAGGTCGCTCTTCTATTCCAGAATCCCGAACGTCAGATCTTTTCGGCCTCCGTTTACGATGATATTGCCTTCGGCCCCAGGAATCTCGGTCTGGGCGACGGTAAAATAAACGAAAGGGTGCTCAAAGCCGCCGGATGGGCGGGTCTGGAGGAATCCATTCTTGAGCGATCCGTCTTTGCTCTTTCGGGAGGGCAGATGAGAAGGGTTGCTGTCGCGGGGGTTCTGGCCATGGAAGCGGAAGTCCTGGTCCTCGATGAGCCTACCGATGGTCTGGATCCTGCGGGAGCAAAGGAGTTCTTTTCCAGTGCTCGCAGGTACTGTGATGAAACGGGGACGTCCATCTTCATGGCAACGCACGCGGTGCCGGAACAGATCGGCTGCGTGGATCATTTCGGACATCTGGCCGAGGGCCTTATCCAGTCGGCCGGTCCGCCATCGGTCGTCCTGGCCCAGCCGGACAGAACGCTCCCAGACAGGTTTCTCCCAGACCACCTCATGCTCAGTGAGGAGCTTTTCAGGATGGGTGTTCGACGGAGAAGCGAAATGCTCTATCCGGCTCGGGTTCGTTCCGAATTCCTGTCCCTCGTGGGGATGTCAGGTTGATTCCCGGGCAATAAAAAATGCCCGAAAATACTGTGTTTCTTGAACTTTCAGGTGAACCGTGGTAACAAAAGAGGTTGATTTCAAATTTCAAATTTCAAATTTCAATTGCGACCGATCCATTCCTGAAAGGAGCGGGATATGATGACGAAGAAGATCAACCTTGATGAGCGTGAGATCCCCAAGGCCTGGTACAATGTCCTTCCAGACATGCCGAGCATGCCCGCGCCCCCTCTTCACCCGGGAACGGGAAAGCCCATCGGTCCCGAGGACCTCGCACCGATCTTTCCCATGGGACTGATCGCACAGGAGGTGTCACAGGACAGGTGGATAGACATTCCGGAGGAGGTCCTTGATATCTACCGATTGTGGCGTCCGACACCCCTCTATCGGGCCTATCATCTTGAGGAAGTTCTCGGAACACCAGCCAGGATCTATTACAAATACGAAGGTGTCAGCCCGGCCGGAAGTCACAAGCCCAACACCTCTATCGCTCAGGCCTTTTACAATAAGCAGGAAGGCGTAAAGCGTCTCGCGACCGAGACCGGAGCCGGCCAGTGGGGCAGTGCACTGTCTCTGGCCTGTAAACTTTTCGGCCTGGAGTGCACCATCTACATGGTCAGGGTGAGCTATCAGCAGAAACCATACCGAAGGTCCATGATGCAGACCTGGGGAGGGGAGGTCATTCCCAGTCCCTCAGACAAGACGAATGCCGGGCGGGGGATCCTCGCCAAGGATCCCGACTCGCCGGGCAGCCTCGGTATTGCCATAAGTGAAGCGGTTGAAGACGCGGCAACAAGGGATGATACCAAGTACTCCCTTGGCAGCGTTCTCAACCACGTTCTGACCCACCAGTCCATTATCGGTCTTGAGACCAAGGAACAGCTCAAGAAGGCCGGGGATAAACCCGACGTCCTCATCGGTTCCTGCGGTGGAGGCAGCAACTTCGCCGGCCTGGTGTTCCCTTTCATGCCCGAGAAGGCAGCCGGTGAAAAGATCCGGTTTCTTGCCGTAGAGCCCACCTCCTGTCCCACTCTGACCAAGGGTGTCTACGCTTACGATTTCGGTGATACGGCGCAGATGACGCCTCTGATGCTCATGTACACGCTGGGGCACGATTTCGTCCCGCCGGGTATCCATGCAGGCGGCCTGCGCTACCATGCCGACTCCCCGCTGGTCAGCCAGCTCTACAAGGAGGGGATCGTAGAGGCTGTCGCCTATACCCAGAACCCCGTCTTCCAGGCGGCTGTGACCTTCGCCCAGGTGGAGGGAATCATCCCGGCACCGGAGTCAGCCCACGCCATTAAAGCTGCTTTTGACGAGGCGCTCCGGTGCAAGGAGGAGGGCAAGGAGGAGGTCATCGTTTTCAACCTCAGCGGACACGGTCATTTCGACATGGCAGCGTACGACTCCTATCTGGCGGGTGATCTTGTTGATTACACCTATCCGGAAGAGAAGATCGCTGAGTCCCTCAAGAACCTGCCCAAAGTGCCCACGGAATAAGATATCGTGGTTTCCTGGTTTCGCAGAAGATCGATCCGGCCCGAGCGAACGGACAGCAAAAAGGTCACGGTCCCGGAGGGCCTGTGGATCAAATGCAACAATTGCGCTGAGATCGTCTACAGCAAGGAGATCGATCGGAACCTCAAGGTATGCCCCAAGTGCGACTACCACTTCAGGATCACCGCCAAAGAGCGTATTGATCTGCTGGTAGATCCTGGGACATTTGTGGAGTTCGACGCCCAAATCCAGAGCGAGGATCCCCTCGGTTTCAAGGACTCCCAGAAGTATCGCGACCGTGTCAAGACGGCCCGTAAGAAAACAGGTCTCAACGATGCCGTGATCTCCGGGATTTGTACCCTTGACGGGGTTCAGGTGGTCCTTTCGGTTTTCGATTTTTTCTTTATGGGCGGCAGTATGGGCTCCGTTGTCGGTGAAAAGGTAACCCGAGCCGCCGAAAGGGCAGTCCAGGAGAAATGCGGTCTTGTCGTGATCTCCTCTTCCGGCGGAGCCAGGATGCAGGAGGGTGCCCTCTCTCTCATGCAGATGGCCAAAACGAGCGCCGCCCTCGCCCGCCTGAGGCGGGAGCGGCTGCCTTTTATCTCCGTGCTGACCGACCCCACCACCGGGGGCGTAACGGCGAGCTTCGCCATGCTCGGTGACGTTAATATTGCGGAACCCAAGGCCCTGATCGGTTTTGCAGGCCCCCGCGTTATCGAACAGACCATCCGTCAGGAACTGCCCGAGGGGTTCCAGAGATCCGAATTCGTCCTTCAGCATGGGATGATAGACTGCATCGTCAAGCGCGTGGAGCTTAAAAAGACTATCGTCAACCTCCTGAGGGCTTTCGCCGCTCAATGACCTACGAGCGGGCCCTGTCCTACCTTGTCAGCCTGAACGAGTCCAGAATCAAGCCTGGCCTTGAGCGGATAAGGCAGGCCCTTTCTGCCTTAGGATCGCCCCATTTCCAGTTTCCGCACGTTCTTGTCGGTGGTACCAACGGAAAGGGGTCGGTAGTCACTTTCATGGGCGCCACCCTGACAGCCTCCGGTTATCGAACCGGCCTCTTCACATCGCCCCATCTCCACAGTTTTGAAGAGCGCATCGTTATCGGCAGCAAACCGGTGACCCGCAGAGAGTTTACCGAACTCGTTTCTGCGGTGAGGGCTACGGAAGTCCCCCTGACTTACTTCGAATTCGCCACCGCCATGGCACTGCTTCACTTCGCCAGGCAAAAGACCGATATCGCTGTACTCGAGGTCGGCATCGGCGGGCGATGGGACGCGACCAACGCCACCCATCCCGTCCTGTCCGTGATCACCTCTGTTGCCATGGATCACGAAAAATGGCTTGGCCACACGGTGGAGGAGGTGGCTCTTGAAAAGTCGGGGATCATGAGGGAGGGCAATCCGGTCGTTGTGGGTCCCCTGGATCCAAACGCTGTCGGGGTCGTACTGGAGCAGGGCAGCGCGGTCGGAGCCCGTGTGATCCTTTACGGCCGTGATTTCAGTGCCCGTCCGGAAGTTTCCGGTGGCGGCTTGCACTTCAGAGGTTTACGATGGGATATAAGAAATCTGGTACCCGGTATGAAAGGGGTCTTTCAACATTACAATGCGGCGTGCGCTCTTGCCGGGCTGGAGACCCTGGCGTCAGACGGTTTCAGGATCAGCCAGGATGCGGCCGCCCGCTCGATGGCATCCGCCCGATGGCCGGGACGATTTCATGAGGTGGCAGGTCAACCCCCGGTCATCGTCGATTCGGCGCACAACCTTGCCGCAGTAAGGGCGCTGGTGGCGTCTCTCGAGGACAGGGGGGAGGTTGTCTGGCTGTTCTCGTCTTTATCTGACAAGGACGTTGGTTCAATGACGGCCGAGATGTCCCGGCTCGGGAAACGCTTTGTTCTTGCTCCTCTTGACCATCCGAGGGCCAGGACCGCGGGGGAAATGGCCGAGGAGATGGCCGAAGGTCTGGATGTCAGGCTGGTCCATAGTGTGGGGGAGGGAGTCGAGGAAGCCCGCAGACAGGCCGGCGAGAAGGGGACTGTTGTCGCTGCGGGGAGCGTGGTGCTGGCGGGTGCAGTTTTAAGGGAACTGGGAAAAGAAGGGTTTGAAGTTTGATGTTGCTGATCACCGATTGCTGATTTAACGGCGAGTCACGAATCACGGATTGGTAAATTTTGAAATACCCATATACCCTCATTTCGCTCCTGCTGGTTATCTCCGTCCTCGGGCCTGCTGATCTGATGGCCCAGGAGGGGAGGCAGGAGATCTCCGTGACGGCTGCGAGCATGGAGTACCTGGCCGACGGGACCATCCTGGCCGGGGGGGAAGTCCTGGTAAGAGGCGAGGGGGTGACGGTCCGGGCCGATACCCTGAGATACGATCCGGGTTCGGATACCCTTATGCTCACGGGGCATGTCGTCATGGAGGAGGAAGGGGGAGGTTCCTTCACAGGGGACGCCCTCGCACTGGACCTGAAGGATCTCACCGGTGGCATCAGCAGAGGAGAGATCATCATCGTTCCCAACGGCTTCCGGGTCCGTGGTGAGGATATCAACCGCATCGGCCCCGAGGAGTACAGTATAAGGAAAGGGGTCTTCACCAGCTGCCCGGGAGACTGTCCTGAGTGGTCCTTTACAGCCTCCGAGATAGAAGTCCGGAAGGAAGGTTACCTCAAGGCGAGGCACGCTGCCTTCAGGATATTCGGCGTACCGGTGTTTTACACGCCATACCTTCTCTACCCGGTGAAAACCCAGCGGCAGACCGGTTTGCTTTTCCCTGAACTGAGCTTTTCGGATGAGACCGGATTCGAGTCAAAATGGCCCCTCTACATCACTCTGGGCCCTTATGCCGATGCCACGGTGAGCCCGCGGACTTTCAGCCGCGACAGCCTGGGACTGGATCTTCAATCCCGTTACAGGCTCCATTGGGGGGGCGGGGGCCGGATAGAGGGATTTACCATCAGCGGGGACAGATCAGAGAGATGGTACTACCGGGCGGAACATTCCATGGCCCTGACCCCCGACCTGTGGATCCGGGGCCGCTGGTACGACACGGGTGAGCCCTCTACGGGTGCTGTTTTCGGGCACAGCTTTGACGACAGAAACCCCGGTGCTGTTTACCGGCATGGATCCCTGGAGGGTGACCACGGCATGGTAAGTTACGGCTTCCAGAGGTCCAGTTTGCTGACCAATGGCACTCTTTCAAGGAGCGCTATTCCCGGGACCATCCTTGAGCGCGACACCGGCGTCGTCCGGCTCGGTCCTGCCGGCGGCGGCCTGCTCAGGGCCGGGATCGAGGCTCAGGAGACACGCTTTGAAGACGGCACCACAAGGACGCTCTTAACACCCATCCTGGACCTCAGGGTTCCCGGACCGGGAAAAATGTCAGGTCACGCAGAGGGTCGGGGCTTCATCAGTACCGGCAGCGGAGATTTCGAAGATGATGAAGCTTTTCAATTCAGCCTGACTGAAAAGATCGCGGCTGAATCATCCGGCGGCTGGGGTAAACACAGGCTGGAGCTTCAGCTGACCGCCGCGGCTGCCGACGGCGCGGCCTTCGCAGGGACATCCCTGCGGGATTCGAAGGACCTTGCTCTGGAGAGAAGAGTTTTTGATGCTCGGTTGAGAAGCCTTGTGACCTCCAGCCGCTTCAGATGGGAATTCACAGCGGGAAGCTGGCAGGATCGGGAACTGGACCTGTCCCTTGGTTACGGTGCGACACACCTGTCCTATTCCGGGATGTTTCTGAAGGCCTCAAGGAACCGGGATGCTGACCTCGGACTTGTTCTGCCGTCGTTTAGCGTGGAAAAGGACTCTCTCATGGGTTGGCAGGCCGAGGTCGGGTACGAATCAGATGAATTCGGGGTCGTCGTGGGACGCGAATCAACAGAAGGTTTCCCGGAGATGCTGACGGGCAAGACTCACTTCACCCTGGCCGGCATTCGTCTGTCGGGCAGCACCTTTTACGATATGGATGCCGACACGGTTTCTGATGAGACCGTTACGGTGGAGATACCGGGACGATGCTGGACCGTGGGTCTGGAGAGGTCCCGAAGCCCCGACAGGACGGGGTGGAGCATGCAGCTGGAGCTGGGTTTGTGAGGACACTCGACGAAGCGACAGAGCGACTCAGCGACGGAGCGAAAGAGGAATACGACTCAGTGAGCATGCGGCAAAGCGAAATAGTGACTGAGCGAAGGGGCGAGTAGGCAACAAAGCGACTAAGTGATGAAAACTGGTAAAGTAGCTGAGTTTTGCAATGCGTCATCTATCTCACTCAATCACTTGGTCTCTCAGTCTCCTGGTCTCTCAGTCGAAAGGATTCCTTGACATGTCCACCCCCCTGTTTTACATTCTAGCGCCCTTCGGACTGGCTTTCGCCCTGTTCGCCGTCTACCTCGTCGTTTCCCTGTTCCTGAAGGATCCCGCCAGACCGTTCAGGATGTTCGGAGCTCCGCCGCTTGAACGTGATGAGGACAATCAGGTTGAGGAAAATGAGCAGGATAAATCATAGCGGCGGAGCCAGGACGCAGGACACAGCACGCAGGACGCAGAAGAAAAGGAACAGATCGAAAAGCCAGAGGAATAGTAACAGGAAAGATCGTTTTGTTAACGAACATGGTAATTCGATCTCTCGTGTCACGAATCACGAGTCACGAATTACGAACTTTTTTGAGATCTGAGATTTGAGATCCGAGATTCGGAATTATTCATGGATCAAACCCACATCCGCAACTTTTCCATCATCGCCCACATCGACCACGGGAAATCCACCCTGGCGGACCGCCTTCTGGAGGCGACGGGGGCTGTCAGCCAGCGTGAGATGACCGAGCAGGTCCTCGACTCCATGGACATTGAGAGAGAACGGGGGATCACCATCAAGGCCCAGACCGCCAGGTTGTATCACCG
This sequence comes from bacterium, assembly GCA_020349685.1. GTDB lineage: Bacteria > BMS3Abin14 > BMS3Abin14 > BMS3Abin14 > BMS3Abin14 > JALHUC01. The sequence goes on along the minus strand of CP070698.1, from coordinate 1,351,198 downwards.
TGGGGCCGACGGCCGCGAGTACGCCCTCAATCTCATCGATACTCCTGGCCACGTGGATTTTTCCTACGAGGTCTCGCGGTCCCTGTCCGCCTGTGAAGGGGCCCTGCTGGTTGTGGATGCCGTTCAGGGAGTGGAGGCCCAGACTATCGCCAACGCCTATCTGGCCGTGGAGCAGGACCTCGTTATCATCCCGGTCATCAACAAGATCGATCTGCCCAACGCCGATCCCGAGAGGGTCAAGGAAGAACTTGTGTCGGTTCTCGGGATCGACCCCGACGAGGTGCTGGAAGTGAGCGCCAAGACCGGCAAGGGGATACCCGATCTTCTGGAAGCCATCGTTCAGCGGGTGCCTGCCCCGGTAGGGGACCGCTCGGCTCCTCTGCGCGCGCTCATCGTGGACTCCTGGTACGACAATTATGTTGGGGTCGTTAGCCTGGTAAGGGTTTTTGAGGGTGTTCTGAAAACCCGCTCCAGGATCAAGCTCATGATCAAGGGAGGGGTTTACGACATCGGCGAGATCGGGACCTTCCGGCCCGCCTCTGTACCCGAAACAGCCCTCGAGGCGGGAGACGTGGGGTATCTGGTCCCGGGTATCAAGGATCTGAAAAAGATACAGGTGGGTGATACGGTGACGGAAGCCGGAAGGCCTGCGCTGACGCCTCTTCCCGGGTTCCGGCCCATACGGCCCATGGTCTATACCGGTCTTTACCCGGCCGCCAGCGAGGATTTCGCCCAGCTCAGGGAAGCCCTCGAAAAGCTCGTCCTCAACGATGCGGCCCTTACCTTCGAACCGGAGACATCCGAGGCGCTGGGTTTCGGTTTCCGGTGCGGTTTTCTCGGCATGCTCCACATGGAGGTCGTCCAGGAGCGGCTGGAAAGGCATCACGAACTGGATCTCGTGACAACGGCACCCACGGTTGTCTACCAGGTCCTGAAAAAGAACGGTGAACGGGTCGACGTGCACAATCCTGCCAAGCTGCCGCCCGCCGGTGACATAGAGGAGATCAGCGAGCCCTACGTCAGGGGCACCATCATGGTTCCCGACCAGTACCTCGGGGGTCTTCTCTCCCTCCTTACCGACCGACGCGGGGTTCAGAGGGGTCTGACCTACCTCGAGGACCGACGGGTCATGCTGGAGTACGATCTGCCCCTTGCGGAGGTTATCTTTGATTTTTACGACAAGCTCAAGTCCCTGAGCCGGGGATATGCTTCCCTGGATTACGATCCGGTGGGGTATCGGCCCGGTGACCTGGTCAAACTGGACCTGAGGGTCAACGGGGAGGCGGTGGACGCCCTTTCGGTCATCGTTCCCAAGGAGAAGGCCTATTACAGGGGACGGGACCTCGCAGCGAAGATGAAGGAGCTCATCCCGAGGCAGATGTTCGAGGTGGTCATCCAGGCTGCCATCGGAAGCCGCATTATCGCCAGGGAAACGGTTCGGGCCATGAGAAAGAACGTTCTCGCAAAGTGCTACGGAGGGGATGTCACGAGGAAGCGCAAGCTTCTGGAAAAGCAGAAGGAAGGCAAGAAAAGGATGAAGAGCATCGGACGTGTTGAGATCCCCCAGGACGCGTTCATGGCTATTCTAAAGGTCGAATGAAAAAACCTCGGGTGATTAGTGATTAGTAATTGGTGATTGGTGAGGAGCGGTGATTAGTGAGTAGTGATTGGCCAGAAGCAGTGTTTGGTGATTAGTAATTAGTGATTAGTTGAGTCCTGTTTAAATCTTTATAACTTTGGCTTTTACGGTTAAATCAGTTATCCTCACATGCGTTTAAGCGGTTATTACCAATCACTGATCACCAGTCACTAATCACAGCTTGAGGGATGAAGTAACCAATCACCAATCACCAGTCACTAATTACAGCCTGAGGAGTGAAGTAACCAATCACTAATCACAAGTCACTAATCACTGATCTTCAAGGAGCACCCTTTTGTCCAGCGACCAGATGAAAACCGAGAAAATAAGCGCCACAGCTGACACCCTCGACACGACCAAGAGCAAGGTCAGGGAGTATGCCGAGGCGATCATCCTGGCCCTTATCCTGGCCCTTTTTATCAGGACCTTTGTCATTCAGGCCTTCAAGATCCCGTCCCCCAGCATGGTGCCCACACTGCTGGTGGGGGACCATATTCTAGTAAACAAGTTCCTTTACGGGTTCCGTGTGCCCTTTGGCGATGGAAAGGCAATGGCTTTGCGGCAGCCTGAGCGCGGCGATGTGGTCGTTTTCAAATACCCCAGGGACAGAAAGCTTGATTTCATCAAGAGATGCATTGCCGTGGGAGGTGAGACCCTAGAGGTCCGGGAGAAGCAGGTCTTCATTGACGGGAAAGCCATTGAAGATCCCCACGCTATTTTTACCGAGGAAGGCTCCTTCCTGTCAGGAAGGGATACCTTTGGGCCAGTTACCGTCCCCGAGGGAAAGATCTTCGTCATGGGAGACAACCGGGACAACTCCAACGACAGCCGCTTCTGGGGGTTTGTGGATCTGGCCGACGTGAAGGGGAAGGCGATGGTGATCTACTGGTCGTGGGATAAGGGGAGGAAATGGCCGAGGTTCGGCCGCATCGGCGACGGCATCGATTAGGGGGCGGCCTTGAAAAGACTAGGGGGACGGCGCGCGATAACGGGCAATCTGCTGCGTTCTCAGTCGCGCGTGATCCTCGAAGTACCCAACTACGTACGTCTCCGGTCCCACGCTCCCTCGGGCCTTGCATCTTACCCATTCTCCCACGCCGATAAGAGTGTTTCGTTTAAAAGCGGCTCATCAAGACCGTGTCGTCTCGATACTCATCCCGCCTTAGGCGGGACTCCGGTTGCCTCGTCAGTCGAGCCTCGCATCTGGCACACTCTTGGCGGCCGATAAGAACTTGTCTTAAAAAGGCGTTAGTTGCAGTGTTATCACCCCTGGGAAATCCTCACTGGATATCATCATAGTCATTCCGGGCGAAGACCCGGAATCCAGTCTTCCCTTTTTCACGTAAAAGTGTTTAGGACCATATTTACTGGGATAAAGAGGATAAAGGCGATTTTGAATAATATGACGTCATCCCTTTCATCCCCTTCATCCCTGTTAAAAACCCGCCTTATCGCGATCTGGTTTTTCCTGCAGGTCCTCCTCAATATTGTTATTGCCCTCTATCTGACCCTCTATCCCCCCGACGAGCCGGTGTCCTGGTTCGAGCGCGTGGACCTGACCGTCAACACGGGCGTCAACCTGGCTCTGGCAGTCGGTTTCTGGCGCCAGACGCCCTGGGCCTGGGCTACCGCCGTGTGGCTGGTCCCCCTGTACTGGGCTCTGCACGCCTGGCACATGCTCGTCCCGGCAGAGGGAGTGCTGCTGTGGCCCTTCCTCCTGGTGGACGCCGTCATCCTGGCCTGGCTCCTCGGGTCCCGGGGCAGGGAGACCCTGGGAGTGCCAGAAGACCGTTGGCCCCGCCTTGCCCTCCTTCCAGCTCCCATGTTCGCATTGGGACTTTACGCGCTGCTCGCGCCGGTAATTGGGATGTTCATTGCCATTGCTGCCGGGCTGGCGGTGGTGGTTGTGGGGTGGAGGAGGGGGATGCCGAGAAAATTGGACGCGAGGACACGGGGACACGGTGACGCGGAGAGATAGTCTTTCAAAACAGGCCATTTTGAGATTTTTTCGCCCAGCGTACCACCTCCTCCCGAGTTAAGTGGATTAAGAGTATTACATTATTCCCGTTTTGATCTTTCAGGATTATTTGGTCTGCTAATACCAGCGAAAGATGAATGTCCCCATGGGAAGCAATGGTTTTATTCGCCGCGTCTCCGCGTCGGACGGTTTTCCCCCTTGCAAAATCCTGCCAACCCGGTAAAAGAATGCGGAGCGCTTAACTATTGCTTTTACCAGGACCAGCTTCAGGAGTTAGACTGAACCTGTGATGACCTGGAACCTGGAACTTAGAACGTGGAACAGTCCACAAGGAGCCCCCATGCCGTCCTTCGACATCGTCAACCGTATCGATTTGCAGGAGGTGGACAACGCCGTCAACAACGCGAAAAAGGAGATCGCCACCAGGTACGACCTGCGCCAATCCCGTTCGGAATTGGATCTGGACCGGAAGGAGGGGAAGATCAACATACTGGCTGCTGACGAAATGAAGTTGAAAGCCATCAAGGAGATCATCATCACTCACCTCGTGCGGAGAAAGGTTGAGCCCAAGGGACTGCATTTTGACGATCATGAACCGACGAGCCAGGGAAACCTCAAGTGCAGCGGAACCTTCCGGCAGGGGATCGACAAGGAAACGGCGCGAAAGATCGTCAAGCTCGTCAAGGACACAAGGCTCAAGGTCCAGGCTGCGATACAGGACGACCAGGTCCGGGTCACCGGCAAGAAGATCGATGACCTTCAGTCCGTCATAACCATGCTCAAGGAAAAGGAACTGGAAATACCGCTGCAGTTCGTGAATATGAAAGACTGAAGACCTCGTCTTCGACGAGATCAGTTTCTAGTGTCTGGTTCTAGTGTCTGGAGGCGATATTGATTTCAAGGTTTATACTAGAACTAGACACCAGAACTGGATGCTGATTTATCCCAGAGCCGCTACCAGGACCAGGACTGATCTTCAGTTTCACTTTCCCCTTTCAGCTTTCCACATTTTTTGGTAATCCTTTCCCCATGAACCTT
>CP070698.1:1342357-1346443 GCA_020349685.1 bacterium | reverse complement strand
TTCTCGGTGTCAAACGGTTTCCCCAATTTCTCCAGCCACCTGATCCTTGAACCAGACCCTTGAACCAGACCCTAGAACCAGACACTAGAACTAGACCCTAGAACTAGACACTAGAACTAGACCCTATAACTAGACCCTGCCTTTCTCCATCTCCCTTGCCATCTCCCTTCCTTTCTCCTCGTTAACGAAGAAAAGAAGGATCCCCCCCAGGATCAGAAGCACGGTGATGGAAAAGATCCCCTTGCGGGGATCGCCGGAGGCGAGGGCCGTCCAGCCCACGAGAGCAGGCCCCAGGACGGCCGCGAATTTGCCCACCATGTTGTAGAAACCGAAGAACTCCGCGGACTGTCCCTCGGGGATGATCCGGGTATAAAAGGAGCGGCTCAGGGACTGGATGCCTCCCTGCACGAGCCCTATGGCAACAGCCATGCCGAAAAATTCCGCCTCGCTGTCCAGGTAGTAGGCCCAAACGGTCATGAGGACGTATACGGTGATCCCGATGTAGATGCCCGTTCTGGGGCCCAGTTTCTGTCCCAGTTTGCCGAAGACGATGGCGGCGGGAAAACCGACGAACTGAACCACCAGCAGAGCCAGGATAAGACGGTTCGAATCCAGGCCTATGGACATACCGTAATCAATGGCCATGCGGATGATGGTGTGCACACCGTCGATGTAGAGCCAGTATCCTGCGAGGAAGAGGGAGACCACCTTCAGGTGCCTGACGCGTCGAAAAGTTCTTGAAAGCTGTCCGAAGCCCTCCCTGACAGTTCTGATGAAAGACCCGCCGCGGGGCGGTTTCTTTTCCTCGACGAAGAGAAGGAGTGGAACCGTAAATACGGCCCACCAGATCCCGACTGTGAGAAAGGAAACCTTGACCGCCTGTGCCTTGTCGGCCAACCCGAAAAGGCCCGGCTTCAGCACCATGAGGACATTGACCGCGAAAAGGAGCCCGCCACCGAGATAGCCCATCGAATATCCGAACGCGGAGACGAAGTCCACCCTGTCCTCCTCGACGACATCGACGATGAGGGAGTCGTAAAAGGCGTTTCCACCCGAAAAACCGATCGTGCCGGCGACGAAGAAAACGGCGGCCATGATCCAGTTCCCGCGTCCGACGAAGAACAGGGAGATGGTCATCGCGCAGCCCATCAGGGCGAAGGCGGCAACGAACCGTTTCCTGGCCCCCCCTCTGTCGGCGATGGCTCCCAGGACAGGCGCGAGAAGGACGACGACAACACTGGAGATGGAGTTGGCCAGACCGAGTTTGAAGGTGCTCTCGGTCACATTAACGCCCACGCTCCAGTATTCCTTGAAAAAAACCGGGAAGAAGCCGGCGATGACGGTGGTGGCGTAAGCCGAGTTTCCGAAATCGTAAAGGGACCAGGCCAGGATCCTTTTCCAGTTATTTTTCAATGCCGGCGTTCGCCTTTCGAAAGGGCCCCATCAGGTGAGGAACCTTGGGAATCGATCATGGCCTGATCATCCCTCGCTGTGTTATGGCCTCCGCTTGTGTCCTGGCTCCAGGAACCATTAACACTGTTCACGGAAGGTCTGTCCCGTTCCCCCCTGCCTGATCTTCTTCTCCCTCTTCCTCTTCTTCCGGTTCCATCTCCTCCTCGTTCCTGCCTTTGGTCTGCTCGGCCATCTTCCTGAGGCGGTCTTCAACTTTTCTGTTGTAGGTGTCCTCGGGGAAGTTGCCTTCCGAGTCCCTCTCGCCGGCTATTGTCCCGGTGAGGATCTCAATGGCCTCGTCGATGGTCTCGACAGTATATATGTGAAACTTCCCCCCGGCCACCGCCTGGACGACCTCGTCGGAAAGCATGAGGTTCTTCATATTGGCTCGAGGGATCACGACACCTTCGTCCCCATCGAGGCCGTGATCCCGGCAGCTTGCGAAGAAGCCTTCGATCTTCTCGTTGACACCTCCGATAGGCTGAATGCGGCCGTGCTGGTCCATGGATCCTGTGATAGCGATATTCTGATAGGCTGGAACCTCCGCCAATGCGGAGGTGAGAGCGATCAGTTCGGCAGCAGTGGCGCTGTCCCCTTCCACTTCGTCATAGGTCTGCTCAAAGGTTACGGAGGAGCTCAAACCAAGGGGAAAATCCTTCGCGTAACGCATGGCCAGGTAGGAAGAGACGATAAGCACACCCTTGTTGTGAATGCTGCCCGACAGTTTGACCTCCCTTTCGATATTAACCATGCCCGATTTACCCAGGAAGACCTTTGCCGTAATGCGGGTCGGTTTGCCGAACTGGTAGTCACCCATGGAATAGACGGAGAGACCGTTGACCTGCCCCACCACCTGCCCTCTGGTCTGGACCATGAGGGTGCCCTCCTCGATGAGCTCCCCTATCCTCTCTTCAACCATGTTGTATCGATGCTTCCTCTCGTTGATGGCCCTGTTCACGTGTGAGCGTGAAACCATGGAAGCCTTTTCCTCGTTGGCCCAGAAAGAGGATTCCCTGACCAGGTCGCCAACACGGTAGAAGCTGGTGGTAAGGCGTGACTGGTCCTCCGCCAGGCGGACTCCGTGTTCGATGACCGCTCCCATGGCGGAAAGGTCGAAGGGGAGGAGCTTCTCCTCCCGGCACAGGGAGGCGATGTAGGTGGAATAGTCCCGCACGGCCTCGTCCGTGCGTTTCATGGTTCCGCCGAAATCGGCCTTTACCTTAAAGAGTTTTTTAAAGTCCTCCTCGTAGGCAAGGAGCTGGTAATAGATGTAAGGACTGCCGATGAGGATGATCTTGATGGCCAGGGGGATCGGTTCCGGTTTAAGGGTCACTGCAGCGAACATGCGGTACTGCTCTCCCATGTCCTCGATCTTGATCCGTCCCGACATGAGGCTGTTCTTGAGCGCCTCCCAGGCAAAGGGGCTCCTGAGGACCTCCAGGGCATCCAGAATAAGGTAGCCGCCGTTGGCGAGATGCAGCGCTCCGGGCTGAATCTGTTCATAGCTTGTCGTGGCCACCCCGGAGTGGAAAAGGTACTCCATCTTCCCGATAAGGTTCTGGAATGAGGGGTGGTTCTCGTGCACCACCGGAGAGCCCTCCTGGGACCCCATGTCCACCACAAGGTTGACGTGGTATCGTGCGAAGGGCGCTTCGGACGTTTCTGTTTCACCTGTCAGGTGGATCCGCAGCTCGGCGTGACCCGGCAGGAACTGGGGAAAATTCTCCACGAGGTCAGCGGTGAGAAGCTCGAGATATTTGTGTACCTTGGCGTTGTCCGGATAGTCCTTGACGAGACGCCCCACCAGCGGTTTTATGGTTTTATCGACATGTTCCTTGGTGATCACCTCGAGCTGCTTGCGCATCTCGGTGTCCCTTTTCCCGGCCGCTTTCGTGACCTCCATAAAACGCTTCTGAAGTTCGTGAAGGGCATCGCCGTAAGTCGACTTCAGGTCCTCGGGTAGAGAGTTGAACTCCTCCTGCTGCATCTTGACTCCATCCCGCAGGGGAATGAAGGCAAACTCGTTTTCCACCTTCTCGAAGGCATAATCACGCTGCCGGGCCAGTTTCTGGAACTCCTCGAAATCAGACGCGTTTTCACGGCCCACCTGCTCGATGATACGATTCCTGCTGTTTTCAAACTCCCTGTCTTCAAGGGCGCCGGGGATGCTTATCTTGAGGAGGTCGATGAGCTCCTTTATCTGCTTAACAAAAACCCGCCCCTGACCGGGAGGGAAGGAGAGGGCCGTTGGGTTCCTTGGACTCTCGAAGTTGTAGACGTAGGCCCAGTCGAGGGGCACCTCCTCCGAGCTGGCTCTCTCCCTGACCATGGTCGTTACCGTGGAGGTCCTCCCGCTTCCGGGTATGCCCACCGTAAAGATGTTGTATCCCGGGCCCTTCATCCGGAGTCCGAAGTCGATGGCCTTTAAGGCGCGCTCCTGCCCCAAAGGTCCCTGAAGGACCGGCGCTTCATCTGTGGTCTTGAACGGGATGCAGTTCTCGTCGCACGTGAAGCGAAGCTCTTCAGGAGTCAGGGACACATGTTTCCGCGTCATGGCGAACCTCCGTAGATGAGTCAATACGGCACACTGTCAAGTGTATACCATGAAAAAGTAATAGTGATAGGAATAGTAAT
>CP070698.1:1339690-1342257 GCA_020349685.1 bacterium | reverse complement strand
CTGGAAAAGGGAAGGATCGAAGAAAGCGTCGAGGCTTTCGATAAAGCACTTAGCATCAATCCCGGTTTCCAAAGGGCCCGCCTGAACCTGGCAGCCGCTACCATCAGGACCGGTGACCATGAGAAAGCACTTGAGATCTACCGGAAAATTGCCGACGGGCAGCCCGATAACTGGGATGCCATCTACAACATGGCCGTCGTTCTGGAACTCCTCCACCGGCCCGACGAAGCCCTTGAAAAGTATTATCTCGCCATGGAACTGGACCCCTCCGGGGCCCTGGCCGGCGTCAGCGCCGGAAGGCTGCTGGCCCGTCTCGGCAGGGTCGAGGAGAGTATGGAAACCTATCGCATGGTCCTGGCCGCCAACCCATCCGACCTGTCGGCTCTCGAAGGCCTTGCCCTGGCCTGCGAGCAGTCCGGTCTGTACGGGAAGGCGGCGGATGCTTATCTTGAGCTGCTGAAGGCGGCACCGGACCAGCTGGTTCCTTTCCTGGGTCTGGGCCGGTCCTTTGCGGCCCAGGGCAGGTTCCGGGAGGCTGCCGCCGTTTACCGGGCCGCCCTGGGGACTTTTCCATCGGAACCGGGTGTTCACAGGGGGCTCGTGCTCTCCCTCAGACAGGATGGCAGGGCGCAAGAGGCATCGGACCACATCAAGGAGATCCGGGGGACCGACCCGAACCTCGCGGCGGAGCTTTCGGAACTTCTCGAGCAGGCCGGCGGTCGAGACAAGGTCGGGGATGACAGGTGATATCAGATGAGACGCCCGGAGTTGGTAATTTGAAATTCGATCTCCCCTGGCGCATCCACTGGCGGCCCGGTGATCCGGTCGACGACAAAATCGTTGCGTCGATCCTCCAATGCCGTCCCCTCGCGGTGATCCTTGAGATCGAAAGGGTCGGCCAGCTCGACCCCCTTCGCCTCCCCTGGGAAGGGGTCCTCGCGGTCATCGTGTATCGCGGGTGGCGGCGCCCTGACAGGGGTGTCGTCGCCGGTCAGGCCGGGAGGTGGGAGTTTCCCGTCGACGGGCCTGGCGAGGCGAAGTCTCTCGCAGACGGGTGCTTCCTGGGTCTGTCCCCTGCCGAGGCGGCCTTTCGCTGGTATCCCGGGAAAGGGCACCTGCGTGACCTGGCTGCCATTTTAAAGGTTGTTCGAGACTCCGGTTGCGGGCTGACCTTGCCAAACAGGCCGGCCGGTGATATCACCAGCCAAGGTTCTGATGCTTTTCCCGATGTCCGGGAGTTCACAGATGACCTCCTGACCGAGCTGAAAGGTTTCACCAGTGTCTTGAGGTCCGACCGGGTCAGGGTCCACGACTTCATACTGACGGAAGCGCTCGGTCTTGAAGGGGTGGAACCCCAGGGGTGCGAGGCGGGAAACTCCATGGCCTTCGTTGACCCTGACGGAAGGGTCTACCCCTGTGAAACCCTGATGGTCCCCCTGGGTGATCTCAGGAATGAGCGGTTTGAGGACATATGGGCCTCACCCCTCAGGCAGCGGATCCGGCGGGACGTTGCCTCCATCCCGCGGTTTTGTTCCCAGTGCCCGGATCTCGGGCGCTGCCGGGCAGGCTGCCGGGGTGCTGTCTACCATCTCAAAGGGCACTATGGGGCACCCGACCCCCTCTGCCCCATGGACGTCAAAGACCTTTATGAGCGAAAAGACGATATACCTTAACAACGCCGCGACGAGCTGGCCCAAACCGCAGCGGGTCATAGACAAACTTGTCTGGGCGGCCACCGAACTGATGGCCGCACCGGGCAGGGGCAGCGCGGGCGTCAGGAGCGAGCGCGTTATTTTCGAGGCCCGGGAGACCGTGGCAAACTTTATCGGCGCAGCGGACAGTTCGAGAGTCGTCTTCACCAGCAACGCCACGGCGGCTTTAAACCTCGCCATCGCCGGCATCCTCGTCCCGGGGGATCATGTGGTGACCACCTCCATGGATCACAACTCCGTGGCCCGGCCCCTTGCCCGGATGGAGGACACGCGCAGCGTCACCGTGACACGCGTCGAGGCGGACCCTTCGGGGGTCGTGACGGCCGGCTCGGTACTCGAAGCCGTCAGACCCGAAACGGCCCTGGTCGTCCTGACCCACGCCTCCAATGTCACCGGAACCATCCAGCCGGTAAAAGAGGTCAGCGAAGGTCTGCGCTCGGCTGGTGACGGAAGGCCCCGTCTCCTGGTAGATGCGGCCCAGACAGCGGGGGTCCTGCCCCTGGATGTCGGGGGTTCGGGAATTGACCTGCTGGCGGTTCCCGGGCACAAGGCGCTCTACGGACCGGCCGGGACGGGGTTCCTCTACATTGCCCCCGACCTTCAGCTGGACCCCGTCTTCGAGGGCGGGACGGGCGGTCAGTCGACCCTCCGCCGTCAGCCGGAGCTGCTCCCCGAGCGGCACGAGTGCGGGACTCCCAACATCCCCGGTATAGCCGCCCTGGGGGAGGCCGTAAGTTTCATCCGGGAGAAGGGGACAGAAAAGATCAGAAACCACGAGACGGCCCTTTTCACCATCCTCGTGGACGGGTTGCGAGGGATACCCGGGGTCACCCTCTTCGGTCCGTGCGATCCCCG
>CP070698.1:1335132-1339590 GCA_020349685.1 bacterium | reverse complement strand
ATCCCTTCTTCAGCACCAAGGGAGCCAAAGGGACCGGTCTGGGCCTCTCCGTTTCCTACGGCATCATCGAGGGGCACGGAGGGACAATAGAGGTGCAAAGCGAGGTTGGTAAGGGGACGGAGTTCACGATAACGATCCCGGTGTGATCGGTGATCTGCGATCACCGATCAGTGTCTAGTGTCTAGAGTCTAGTTCCTGGAAAAAACCAAGTACAGGACCGGAGGTGTGGTAAATAAGCAGAAAAGCTGTATCTAGATTCCAGACACCAGACGCTAGACTCTGATTTACCCCTTCAATCCCCTCTCCTTCACCGAGATCCCCTGCTTCTTCAACAGGGACTGGAAGTTGGGCCGCAACATGCCCACCTCTTGGGCGGCCCGGGTTACGTTCCAGTCGTTGCGCTCGAGGGCGGCCAGGAGGAACGCCTGCTCCAGGGGTTTGACCGCGTCCTCCCGGAGCTTCTTCTTCATCCACTTGAGTTCATCAGCGCTTTCGGGGATGCGATCCGCAGGGGGTTCCGGTTCGGTTCTGGGAAGGGCCTTTATCTCCAGGTCCTCTACCAGGATCAGCCGGTTCTTGGCCAGGACGACAGCCCTCTCGATAATGTTTTCCAGCTCCCTGACGTTCCCCGGGAAGGGGTAGTTCTTGAGGACGGCCATGGCTCCGGGAGCCATTCCCTGGATGTCCTTGCCGATCTCCTCGGCGTGTTTTTTCAAAAAGTGGGTGACCAGAAGGTTCAGGTCACCGTTCCGTTCGCAGAGGGGCGGCAGGTGTATGGGGACGATGTTCAGTCGATAAACAAGATCCTCCCTGAAGGCGCCGTCCTCAACCAGTTCCTTCAGATCTCTGTTGGTAGCAGCGATAAGGCGGATGTCGATGGGGATGGTTTCGGTACTCCCGATGGGCGTGATCACCCTTTCCTGCAGAACGCGCAGCAGTTTTGCCTGAATGGGGGGAGTGATGTTGGAGACCTCGTCGAGGAAAAGGGTGCCTCCATCGGCCACCTTGAAAAGCCCTGTCTTGGTCTGGATTGCGCCGGTGAAGGAGCCTTTCACATGACCAAACAGTTCGCTTTCCAGCAGGTTCTCCACCAGGGTCGTGCAGTCGATGGCGATGAAAGGTTTGCTGCGCCGCGGGCTCAGCTGATGGATGGCACGGGCAACGAGTTCCTTGCCTGTACCGCTCTCCCCGGTGATAAGGACCGTGCTGTCGGTGGGCGCGACCTGGTCGATCCTCATGAATACCTTTTTCATGGCTGCGCTCTGACCGATGATGTTGATGCCCTCGATCTGTTCGCTCAGGTGCCGGATGGGGGACTGCCCCTCGAGAAGAAAAGCCCGGTGCTCCAGGGCTTTGCCGACCTTTTCCAGGAGATGCCTTGGTGTGAAGGGTTTGGGAAGGTAGTCGAAGGCGCCGATCTTCATCACCTCCACGGCTTTTTCAACGGTGGAGTATCCGGTGATGAAAATGACCGGCACATTGGGTTGGAGGATAGAGATGGCGTTCAAGACCTCCATCCCGTCCATTCCCGGCATTTTAAGGTCAGTAATAACGAGCTCGAATTCGGTATCCTGAAGCTTTTCGACAGCGGAATAGCCGTTGTGGCTCAGCTCTGCCTGGTAACCTTCGGCCTCGAGGATCTTATGCAGACCATCCCTGATGGCTTTCTCATCGTCGACGATGAGAATCCTGGCCCCTGTCATTTTGCCCCTCCCTCAATTGCGCGCAACCGTCTCCGGGTCCCATCCAGGCAGATCACGTCCGGCAGGCTGAAGTTAAAGGAGCACAGCCGCGCATGGATCGAGTCCTTTTGAGCCGTGACGCCCTGCTATGTGAAATTTTAGCACAAACTGTATACGGGTGGGGAATAAATAGAAAATAATGTATAGACAAAATGTACAAAAATCCGGGAGTGCAGCCGAGAGCTGCCGCCTTTGGGCTAGGAGCTGTCGGTTCTTTTCTCATCCATTACCCTGTCAAAAGACCTTTTGGTTTTCCTGTGCCCGGACCGCTTCCGGAGCCATATCCTCAGACGTTTTCCGGTCCGGGCCCTCTCGTCCGTGGTCCGCAAAGCGTCCGCATAGTGGCGGATGGGGCTCCGGGGAAAACCCCGCGGTTTTACGGAGATGAAATCGAACCGGCATTTGGCCCCGGCCTTTCCCCGGAAAGCGAGGTAGTACCGCGCGGCGTCCATGATGCGGGCCAGTTTCAGGTCGTTGATGGATTCGATGGGATCTCCCGGAAAGCCGGCCTGCCTCGTCCGCACCTCCACGAAGACGATGACGCCTTTCTTAAGAGCCACTATGTCGATCTCACCCAGAGGACAGAGAAAATTCCGCTCGACGATGCGGTAACCGCGGAGGAGGAGGTAAAGCGCCGCGGCGCGCTCACCCCGCTTTCCCGTAACAAGATGGCGGGCTTTGCGTTTCCGGACCATGGGGGAGGGGGTGCAAGGAACGGGCCGGGGCTCGCGCATCGGCCAGTTCCTCAGCCAGGAAGGCTTCACTTCGGAACGAAACGGAGTAACGGTGTACCGGAGTATCGGGGGAAAAACCAGAACGCAAAGTTTCTTTCTTCACCGTTACCCCGTTACCCCGACACCCCGATACTGGAGTTTATTTCGTATGCTCCCTCACTCCCGCAAAGGACGTCCTGTGGATCGGGCACGGTCCGTACTTCGCAATGGCGTCCAGGTGCTCCTGGGTGCCGTAGCCCTTGTGGCGGGCAAAACCGTACTGGGGGTATTGTTCGTGATATTCGGCCATGGTCCTGTCGCGGCAGACCTTGGCGAGGATGGAGGCGGCGCCGATGGACTGGGAAGCGCCGTCGCCCTTTTTCAGGGCCCGGGAGCTCGAGTCAACGAAGGGTGTGTGGGTGCCGTCAACCAGGATCATCTCGGGGGTGTCGGTGAGGTTCTTTACAGCCTCGACCATGGCCCTGAGAGTGGCCTGGAGAATGTTGACCTGATCGATGACCCGGTTCTCCACACTGGCTGTGTGCCAGGCCACCGCCACGGACAGGATCTGGTCGTAAAGCGCCTCCCTCCTTGCCGGAGAGATCTTTTTGCTGTCCATGATGTCGGGGAGCCCGTTGTGGGCCGGCAGGATTACCGCGGCGGCGACGACGGGCCCCGCAAGGGGCCCGCGTCCCGCCTCGTCTACTCCAGCGATGAGAGAGTATCCGGACTGGCGGAGCTGGCGATCAACCGAATCAAATGGTTGGAACAGTTCCATCTCAAATCTCAAATCTCAGATCTCAAAGGGTTCAGAGCCTCTCCTGATCCGTAAATCTTTTATAACACTATTATTGAGATGTAAGATATGAGATCTGAGATCCTGATTCTGGCATCTGCCAGAATCAGTACTGATCCTTCTCCCTGATCCTGGCCTTCTTGCCCCTCAGCTCCCTGAGGTAGTAGAGTTTACTGCGTCGCACGCGCCCCAGGCGGGTGACCTCGATCTTGTCGATCTTGGGGGAATGAATAGGGAAGACCCTCTCGACACCGATGCCGGCGGTCACCTTCCGCACCGTGATGGAGGACCGCAGCGCCGCCCTCTTGCGGGCGATGACGACCCCTTCGAAGATCTGGATCCTTTCCTTCTCACCCTCGATGATCCTGTAGTGCACCTTCACGGTGGATCCGATGGGGGTATCGGGGATGTCCCGCTTCATGTGTTCCTTTTCGTACATTTCAACGATATTGATGCCCATGAGACTCTCCTTAAAACTAAAATCTGTCCTCACGCCCGTTCATCACGCTTTTGGCGTGATTCACTAGAGACGCAGGGAACGCAGAAAAGGTCTAAACGAATCAGGGTTGAATTTTATCCAGATTTATTTCTTCCCCTGCGAACCCTGCGGCTCTGCGCGAGGCTGCCCTAGCTGCACTCAAAGGAACTGCTTTTTCCCCTGATCGCGGCTGTCCTCTGTGGTTCATGTTGAGAATTTATCGAAAAAAAGGATTATATGCCAATTTTTTTTGATGGCAAGGAAAAAAGGGGCTGTTTTCAGCCTTCTTCGTCGGAAATTTGCGATGATTTTGCTTTTTCAAGGAATTTCCGATCCTCTTCGGTGAGTTCTGCCGCCTCAAGAAGGTCGGGCCGCTTCTCGTAAGTCCGCAGGAGGGCCTGCTCCCGTCTCCAGCGGGCCACCCGGCCGTGATCGCCCGACAGGAGGATCTCCGGAACAGCCTGGCCCATGAACTCTGGCGGGCGCGTGTACTGGGGATATTCGAGCAGGCCGGTTGCGAAGCTTTCATCGGCGGCGGACTCCTCGTCCCCGAGGACACCAGGGACCAATCTGGACACCGCGTCGATGATGGCCAGGGCCGCGAACTCTCCACCGGTGAGGATAAAATCGCCCAGGCTGACCTCACGGACCGGGAGGAGATCTCTGATCCTGTCGTCGATACCCTCGTAGCGGCCGCACAGGAGCGCCAGGGCGCTGTGAGATGCCAGT
>CP070698.1:1328120-1335032 GCA_020349685.1 bacterium | reverse complement strand
GCAGAACGGGCATTTCATAGATCCTTACCCCCGTAATAAACGAGTTCGAGGCCGGCTTCCGTGAGCATATCGACCGAAAGTTGATCGGGGTAACCCTGTCCGCATACGATGCGCTCCACACCGACATTGATAAGCATCTTGGCGCAGATGACACAGGGATGATCGGTCGAGTAGACAGTGGAACCCGACAGGTTGGTCCCGTGTTTGGCCGCCTGTATGATGCCGTTCTGCTCGGCGTGCAGACCACGGCAGATCTCGTGTCTTTCTCCGGACGGGATGCCGAGCTGCTCGCGAAGGCAGCCGACTTCCGAGCAGTGCCGTATGCCCGACGGAACCCCGTTGTAGCCGGTGGCAAGAATGTTCTTGTTCTTGACGAACACCGCCCCTACCTGGCGGCGCAGGCAGGTTGAACGGGTGGCGACCAGCCTGGTGATTTCCATGAAGTACTCGTCCCAGGCAGGACGCTTCGGACTCTCAGCCACCTTTCCTCAGTCCTCGAGCCTCTTGCTGTAGAACGGGAACCGGGTGCAAAGCTCCCGGACCTCACTTTTGATGCTGGCCAGCACCCCCTCATCTCCCTGGTTTTCGAGAGCTTTTCCGATCCACTGGCCTACAAGGGCCATCTCTGGCTCCTTCATGCCCCTTGTCGTAATGGCCGGGGTGCCAATGCGAAGGCCGCTGGTGATAAAGGGGCTCCTGGTCTCAAAGGGCACCGTGTTCTTGTTCGCCGTGATCCCGGCCTTGTCCAAAGTCTCCTCGGCATCCTTACCGGTGTAAGGGGCCTCCCTCAGGTCGATGAGCATGAGGTGGTTGTCGGTGCCCCCCGAAACGAGTTTGAACCCCTGTTTGTTCAGTTCCTCTGCCAGGGCAGCCGCGTTGAGAACGATCTGTCTCTGGTACTGCCTGAATTCCGGCGTCAGGGCCTCCTTAAAAGCTACCGCCTTGGCGGCGATGACGTGTTCCAGAGGTCCGCCCTGGGATCCGGGGAAGACGCGGCTTCCAAGTTTCTTTGCCCACTCCTCCGTGCTCATGATCATCCCGCCCCTCGGTCCGCGCAGCGTCTTGTGGGTTGTCGTCGTCACGATGTGGGCGTGGGGAATGGGGCTTGGGTGCTCACCGGTTGCGACCAGTCCGGCGATGTGCGCCATGTCCACGAAGAAGATGGCTCCGACCTCGTCGCATATTGCCCGGAACTTTTCAAAGTCGATGATACGGGGGTATGCGGACGCACCCGCAATGACCATTTTGGGCTTGTGTTCCTTCGCAAGGTCCCTGACCTGGTCGTAGTCGATCCTCTGGTCATCCTCACGGACACCGTAAGCGACGACGTTGTAGAGGAAGCCGGAGAAGTTGACGGGACTGCCGTGGGTGAGATGACCGCCATGGGAGAGGTTCATGCCCAGGATGGTATCGCCCGGCTCGAGGACCGCGAAGTAGACCGCCATGTTGGCCTGGGCGCCCGCATGAGGCTGAACGTTGACGTAATCCGCCCCGAACAGTTCCCTGGCGCGGTCAATGGCGAGCTGCTCGGTGATGTCCACATGCTCGCACCCGCCGTAGTACCTCTTGCCTGGATATCCTTCGGCGTATTTGTTGGTCATGACGCTGCCCTGGGCCTCCAGGACCGCTTCGCTCACCATGTTCTCCGAGGCGATGAGTTCCAGCTGGTACTCCTCCCGCTCGGTCTCGCCGCGGATCGCGGCGTAAACTTCAGGATCGAATTCTTTCAGGATGCTGGACAATGGCGTTCTCCCGCAATAGTGATTGGTAATTAGGGATTAGTGATTGGCTTATTGTATATCCTGTTTCACAAATATTATCTTTTTCAAGTGATCAGTGATTTTGTGAATTACTAATCACCAATCACCAGTCACTAATCACCGCTCTTATTCATCAAACTTGCTTACCCTTCTCTCGTGCCTGCCCCCCTCGAAGGGGGTGTCCAGCCATGTGTCGACGATCTCTCTGGCCAGGTCTGCGCCCAGGATCCTGCCGCCCAGGATCAGAACGTTGGAGTCGTTGTGACTTCTGGCAGCCACGGCTGTAAAGTGGTCGTGGCAAAGAGCGCCCCTTATCCCCTTGTAGCGGTTGGCCATCATGGACATTCCAAGACCCGTACCGCACAGGAGGATTCCCTTTTCCGCAGTTCCGTTAAGCACTGCTTCGCATACCTTCCTTGCGTAATCGGGATAATCGACGGATCGGGTGGAATCGGTCCCGAGATCCAGAGGGGTGATCCCCCTTTCCGAGAGGTGCTCCTTGACGATCTCCTTGAGCTCAAAGCCCGCATGGTCGGAACCCAGGGCGACCGCTCCACCGCAGGTGTTACATGTCATTCTTGTCGACCATGGCCTCATGGCAGTAGGCGCAGAAGGCCCCCATGTTGCGTCCGCCATCAGTGCTGACCCGCAGATACTTGTAGTTGGGGTTCGAGGGATGTGGATCGTGGCAGCTGCCGCAGGTCAACTCAACGTTGTTGCCGAGGACCTCCTGGGGAACGATAGCCCGCTGGGGCTTGAGCCCTACGGGATGGCTTTTCATAAGCTTGATGGGGATGATCCCTTCGTCTTCATTGTGGCAGCCAAGACACAGGGCGTCGGTACCGCTAACCGTCTTTCCCGTTCCGACATATTTCTCAGTGGTGTTGGGGGCGACGCCGAAGGCGGGCGAGGCCTTTGTATCGTGAAGGCTGTGGCACTCCGTGCAGTCGTTGTCGTGGGGACCGGCTGCGTAGATGACGGCCGGTGAGGCGAGGATCGCCAGGGCGGCGAAAAAGAAGAAAGCCCTTCTCATCGTGTCCTCCTTGGTAACGGCTCCGGGATCGGAACTTGCTCCGGCGGCGCCCGGTCCGGCGCTTGCCGGCGGCACTTTTCAGACAGCGGCAACCAACGGCAGCTGAACTAGTGAAACTATACTTTCAGGCTGTTTTTTGTCAAGGGAAGGGGCCGTAGTAGGGGAAAAAATCGCCGTCCCTTCCCTGGTGATTGGTGATTAGTGATTAGTGATTGGTAAAATTAGCGTATCGACCTGATCAAACCCTGTATCATCCGGGAAATGCTGTCTAAACCGTTTTTCATTTCCTTTACTTTGCTGTTATCGATGATCCCGATTCTAAGGAGAATTTCCATCTGCGTATCAAGCTCACTGGCAGAACCAGCCGCTATATTCAGGAAACGAACAAATTCCTTGCTGCTTCCCCTTGCTGCTCCTTCAGCTATATTGCTGGCAATCGATATCGCTGCATTTCTCATCTGTACGGATAAACCGTATCTTTCTTCTACGGGAAGCGTGGAAGACAACCTGTAAATATCAGCTGCAAAAGTAACTGATTCTTTCCAAACGACAAGGCTCTTGTGGTTTTGAATCATGACTGTTCTCCAATTGAAAAATGAATTGGAAATATGCTTACAATTGCCGTGCCAACGCGTTTCACACTGGATCACAACTCCTTTTTTTCTATGTATAAATTAATTGCCAATCACGTGTTACTAGTCACTATCCAATCCTTCGACGGTCTTTTATTACTTTTCTTTATGGAGTCTCAGTGTTACCAATCACTAATCACTGCTTATATATTTTGATATAAGAAGTAACCAATCACTAATCACTAATTACTAATCACTGATCTCCCCCATGGACTACCTCTCCCTCAAAGCCGCCGTTTCCGAAGCGGAGAAGACACTCTCCGGCTCCAAAGTCACCGACGCCTGGCAGGCCGGGCCCAGGGAGGTCGTCCTGTTGTTCAGGCGCGGGCCGGGGCTGGTCCTATCCGTCGACCCCGTTCGCCCCGGGCTGTTCCTCATGGACCCTAAGGGCCTGCCGGAACGGTTCCCCTCCCCTTTTACTGACCTGCTGCGAGTTCGGGTCAGGGGAACCACCGCGGGCTCCATCTACTTGCCTCAACCCGGTGAACGGGTTGTCTTCCTGGACTTTGCCCCTGTTTGGCCTGCGAAGAAAGGGGCGCCTTTGCAGATAGTGCTCGAGGTCATGGGGCGGCGCAGCAACCTCATGCTCCTGGAGGCCGAGCGTATTCTCCAGCCACTGAAACCTGTGTCCAAGGACAAGAGCCGGACCAGGCCGGTGGTGGCGGGGGACCTGTACCGGTATCCTCCCGCCCTCACGGGAGTCCCCGTGGAAAATGTGACGTTCGATTCCGTGCCCGCTCTCAGGTCCCGTGAAGACACGAAGGCCCTCCTTGAGGGTATACGGGGGTTATCGCCGTATATGGCCTCTCAAGCTCTTAAATGGGCCTTCCAGGGGACCCGCAGGGACTCTTCGGACGATCTTAACGACGGGCAAGCCGTTGTCCGCGCCATCAGGGAAATGACTGCCCAGTGCACCGGAGAAAAGGGCTATCTCCTCCACATCGGCAGGAGAATACACCTCTCTCCCTTCGAACCGCTGCCCGCAGATGCATCCGAAAAGGTGGATCGTTTCAGTCCTTTCTCCGCAGCCTCCGGCAAGTGGAGGGACTTTGTGGAATCGGTACTGGCGGAACCCGGCGACGAGACTTCGAGCCTGGAACGGGGGCTGCAAGAGCGCCTCAAGCGACTGGATGCAGCCATGGAACATGTTGACGCCGAGGAGGGCCGCTGCCGCGCCCACGAAGAGATGAGGGTCATGGCCGAAGCGCTTCTGATTAACGCAAACACCATTAAACCGGGTTCGGATTCCGTCACCCTCCCCGACCCCTACGACGCCGCACTTAAAATCACCGTGCCCCTGGACCCCGTGAAGAACCCTCAGGAGAACGCCAATGACCTTTTTAATAATGCGCGAAGGCTCAGGAGGGGTCTGGAGGAGGTCGGGAAAAGGCGCCTCGGACTGGAAGGGGAAATGGTCGAAATCCGCCAGGCCCTGGAAGCTCTCGCGGACAGGAACGACCAGGAACCGGCCCGCAGGCTCCTGGGGCCGGCATCCCGAGAGAGCCGCCAAAAGGGTCGCGGAACGCGGACTGCCTACGGGGGGCCGGGCAGAAGACTCATCGTCGAGGGATTTATCATCCTCGTGGGGAAGAGCTCCACGGACAACGAGAAGGTCACCTTTCAGGCCGCCGGGCCCAACGACCTGTGGCTCCACGCCCGCGACTACCCCGGCTCCCACGTGGTTATCCTGACGGAAAAAAGACAGGTACCGGACAAGGTCCTTTTCGAGGCCGCGGCCCTGGCGGCGGCTGGGAGCGGGGCCAGGAACGACACGGCGCCGGAGATCATGGTCACCGAGAGAAAATGGGTGCGCAAGCTCAAAGGGGGGAAACCGGGGCAGGTGATGGTGGAGAGATTTCGCACGATACGGCCGAGAATCCAGGATCCAGAATCCAGGAAACAGAAGAAAAAATAAGGCCTGGTTTGCGCATCTGAAAATTTGAGAATGGAGAATAGAGTTTCGCAACCGCTCCATTTCCCATTTTCCATCCACCTGTTTAGTACGCTATATTACTATCATGTGCTGAAACCCGAATGTCATCGATGTCATCAGAAATCATGTCAGAGAAGACCAAAGTGACCCTACGGACACTTAATCCCTTCCTTGTGACGATCATTGCGTTCATAGCCGCGGGGTGCATCGCTGTTCCCACTCCCGCAAAACACAGGGTCAGGGGACAGACCTTTGTTGATGCTCCCGAAATCCTGGTACCTGGAAAAACCACAAAGGAGGAGGTTCTGGCCTCCTTCGGCCTCCCGACCGCCGTCTGGGAGGATGAGGACGTCTGGATCTACGGGTGGGACCAAAGCAGGTCCGGCTGGTTCGTCGTGGCACCGGGCGGTGACTTTGGATATTTAAGAAACTGGAAAGACAAGATCTGCCTTATCCGCTATGACGCACGAGGCGTATTGTCAGACAGCAAGATCGGTGACAGGCCGGGACTGAGCGACACAGGCCGGTATCTCATGGATTGGATCCACGGCGAAGGTTCACGGGAATCAAATTCACTGGCGGTAGGATCGAAGAAAGTCCCCGTGCTCATGCGCCTCGTCACGAACACTGACGGCCGACTGGATGACGACCCGAGGGTAAAATGGTTCGACAGCAGGCTCCAGGGGGTTGCCGTAAGACTGGGCGGCTTTGGGACAGGAGGACTCATCAGGGAGCGCGGAATCAAGAAAAGGGAGAAGATCGGAAAGAACCTCTGGTACGAAGGGTGGCAACTCTACTATGTCGAACCGGGCGATCTGTACCTTGCCTTCTTCCATGTGTCAGAGGCATTTCCCTCGCCGAGCGGATACGTTGATGGAGAACTGTCCATGCCGCCGATCATTCATGCTGACATACCAGTGAGCGATATACCCGTCTACATCGGCAGCTTCCACTTCGACCGGAGAACGACTGTTGAAGCCTCATGGAGCCGGAATGCGCAATTCGAGGATTACCGGTTCGTCGGCATCGTGGACGAGAGGGGCCTCGCGCTGCGGGCGGCCGCCGAGATCCTCCAGGTGGACTCGGAACTCCACACTACTCTGCCTAATGTGCACGACGGTCCCGCGGTGATCGGAGCTCCCCTGGATCTCAGGTAAGCGAGTTGATAATACCAATGGGGTCAGGCCGTGAATTGTGGCATACCCATACCCAATATAGGTTTTTCATACCCTCTTCTCACACTTTGGCAAAGGCCGTTAGCTCTTATTCTAAATTCTACGTTCTAAATTCTTGAAATTCTTACCAGTCATGACCCTAAGTTACCCGAGGGTTTCCTCGTTTGTGCCTTTTCTCCCCCTCCCCCCTTCTCCCCCTCTCCCACTCTTGGGTTATCCTTTCCCCATGACCCCCTGCCCCCTCTGTGACCGCGGCAACATCATCGCCCTCTCCCTCGGAGCGTGCGGGCCGTGCCTGAGGGAGGGCCGCGAGAAGGCCCTCCGGTGGGCCCACGAGGCCCACGTGAAAACCCGCCGGGAGTGGGGCCTCCCCGGTGAG
>CP070698.1:1324268-1328020 GCA_020349685.1 bacterium | reverse complement strand
CAATGACTTTCGCGACCCTATTAATCGTTTCACAGCGTTACAAAGGAGTCAGGAAATGGCGGAAGGTTCAGTTAAATGGTTTAACGAGGCAAAAGGGTTCGGCTTTATCCAGCAGGACGATGGTCCGGATGTATTCGTTCACTTCTCGGCCATAAGCGCGGAAGGGTTTAAAACCCTTCATGAGGGGGAACGCGTGACCTTCGACATCGTAGATGGGCCGAAGGGTCCCCAGGCGGCCAACGTCCAGAAGGCGGGTTAGGAAGATTAACCCTAAAGTCAAAAGCCCGGCTCTGGCCGGGCTTTTTCTGTGAAGTAAAAGCTCACTGGAAGGGTAAAGAAAGAAAATGGATCCTTAAGTGCATCAGTGCCCTGGTGCACATGCACACTGTATTACCGGTCCCGGAGTTCCGGACCCCCGGCAATAGACATGGGTGCCCTCTCCATTCTCCATTTTCCATTACCTATTTTCCATCCTCTATTCTCTATTCCCCATACTCCTTTCTTATCCTCTCGACCCGCCTCCGGTTCACCCCCAGGTCCCAGGTTCCGGAGCGGGCTGCCGACCGGATGTGGATCACATCCTGGTCCGTGGAAAGGACCAGGATGATGTCATCCACAAAGCCCAGAAGGGAACGAAACTCCACTTCCATCCTTTGCTCGGAAAAAGACACGATCGTCGATCGCGGCATGGAACCGATGATGTTTTTCAACCGTTCCATGGACCGGACCGGGCCGCCCCGGACAGGAAAAGGTTCCACCCTTCGAGCAGGGTCTTCCGCCAGGCTCGAAACGCAGTTGGGGGTGCCGGGACAATCCGGGAGGAGGCGTTCCACCTGTCTGCCTTGGCCGGCGTTCGGATCGGATTCTGCCACAGTTATTAAACCTGCCATCAATAGGATGAAAAATAAGCTCGTCGTTTTCATAAGTGTTTTAAGCGATCTGCATATTTGATTTTACCAACTTTGGCCTTTGGACCCCTCGGCAGGCTCGGGACAGGCTTTGGACTCGCTGGTAGCGCGCTTGCCGCGCTACCAGCCCCCTCCCCCTCCTCCTCCTCCCCCTCCACCGGAACCGCCTCCTCCCCCGAAGCCGGATGACGAACCGGGAGCCGTGGAGGCCGAGGAGACGGCCGAAGACAGGGAAGAGCCCAGGGAAGAAGCGAAACGCCCCGAGTGCATGCCGTCCCAGTGGTGCCCGTGATACCAGCGGGGAGAGTATTGCTCCTCAGCAGCCGCCCTTGCCAGAACGCCAGCGAACTTTTCCGACCATTCCTGGTCAACCTCCAGGGCAAGAGCGTATGGCAGGTATCTCTCGAAAAGTTCGGGTGTCTTTTCGGGAGGGTGGAGCTTTTCCAGACGGTGTTCCTCCGCTGTGGCAAGGTACATCCTGAATCCCTCGATCCTGTCCATGATCCTGCGCCCGAGGTTGGTGGGGGCCTTCAGGAGCTTGTAAAAGAGGATGTTTAAGACCACCATGGCCAGGATCCCGGCCACCAGGGTAAGAGAAGCCGTTGCCGCGAACATGCCCGAAGCCGAGACGAGGAAAAAGGTGAATACAGCCGCCATGAGGAACCTGCGCGTGGCCCAGAGGAAAAAGGTGGCCACGCTCCAAGGTGTGAGCCACATGATGATGAACAACGGGGGAGGACCGGTTTGAGTCCCCCCACCTGAAAAAGCCGCAGCCGCGAGCACACACAGAGAGAGGACGATCCCCATGCCAAAGTAGCCCTTGTTGTTGAGGAAGTGGGCCTTCTGATAATCGGCGCTCAAAAGATCCTTGAGGGCCTCGATGGCCCCGGAAACTCTCTGGTGGTTCTTCTTCTCCAGCTTCAGGGTCTTGCTGTTTCCGGGAAAAAGCTTCCTGGCCACCTTCTGTTCTCCCCTCGACAGGGGGACCTTGGGTTCGCCTTCCGCCCGCTTCAGGGTGTACACCTCACCGAACCCCAGGATCCCGTCCTCCTCGTGGATGGTGATGTACCCTTTGACCGCCAGGTTGATGATAGCGCTCGCAAAGGCGCGGTTGTCGAACCCCATCTCCATGATGTACCGCATGGCCGCGGGTGACAGATCGTCGGGCGGCTCAAAGCGGGGGATCACCGTTCCCCTTTCCGGGTCCTTCCCGGCCTTTCTCCAGGCCCAGTAGTAGTAGAGGAGCAGGAGTATGAACCCTCCCAGGGCAATGGCAACGCCCGTGTTGTCAAAAAGAAAGCGGGCGGCCTTCTCGCCGCGGCCGGGTTCGGCAACGTAGCCCTTGGGCCACCCCAGGACGATGGTCAGACCCTCCCGGCGGTTGAGGATCCGCGTGCTTTCGAACCGCACCTGACCTGTGCCTGTCACTTCCCAGGTCAGGGCCTGTTCCCGGCTGCCCTGGGGGCCTGTATAACCTTCCATCATGAGGGATTGGGCCGGCACGGCCTCCGGCAGCGCAACGGTTGCCGAAGCCTTCAGGATGGGAAAGTCCCAGCCGTTGCCGGTGACGTTCCAGTAAAGCTCGTCGTGATCCTCGAAAAACCCCAGCTGACGGTCAGTGCGGTAGGTGATGTCGTAGGTGTACTCGCCGCGTTCCAGGAAAACATCCTGTCGGCCCACATAGGTGCGCACACCGTTGCTCCTGTTTTCTGTATGGTAGGACTCCGGCTGCCCGTCCCGCTTCACCGAGAGGATCCCGAAGTCGATGACGACTTTGTTACCGAACCTGTCCTTGTAGATGGTGGGGAAGTCCCGGTAGATCCCTCTCCTGATCTGATCGCCCTCGGCCCGGACCCTGATCGTCTCGCTGACGACCATGGAGCCGTCCCGGTTGACAAGGATGTCGCTGTGCCAGTCGAGGATCTCCTCCACGGCGTGGGCGGGGCCTGCCAGAAGCACTGCCGTCAGCAGTGCAGCCAGGAGCGTGAGGGATCTTTTGGAGGCCATCAGAAACTGACCTTCGGCGCTTCCCTTTCGGTGGCGAGTTCGATCTCGAAATATTCCGCCTCCGTAAAACCGAAGGACCTGGCGACGACATTGGAAGGGAAGGACTGGACGAGGATGTTCATGTCCCGGGCTGTTCCGTTGTAATAGCGCCGGGCGAACTGGATCTGCTCCTCGATTTCCGACAGCTGCCCCTGCAGGTCGAGAAAGTTCTGGTTGGCCTTGAGGTCCGGGTAGGCCTCGGCCAGGGCGAAGAGCTGGCGAAGGGTCTGGGTGAGCATGTTCTCGATAGGGGCCTTTTCGCCGGCCGTCTGGGCTTTTGCCGCCGAGTTCCTGAGCTCCACCACCTTCGCCAGAACCTCCTTCTCGTGGCCCGCATACCCCTTGACCGTCTCCACCAGGTTGGGGATCAGGTCATAGCGGCGCTTGAGCTGGACGTCGATCCCGCTCCAGCCCTCGAGAACGAGGTTCCTGTTCTTGACGAGCCTGTTGAAGATGGCGATGGCCCACAGGGCCACCAGGATGACGATCCCCAGAAAGATCCACGCGACCATAATTCCCTCCTCCCCAGAAGAATGGACACTGGTTTATGGAGGGATTTTGTACCATTTGAAGACAAAAGGAAAGGAGGTAGGAAAAGCAGTGTCCAATATCTGGTGTCTGGTTCCTTTTGTCTTTGCGGTTGTCCGCGCTAAAATCCCAAGGAAGATAATGAAAGAGCGGCAAAAGCCGCCCTGTAAGGTATTATGGATCGTTGACATGTGATGATAGCCTGTTAACGCTTCTCTATTCTCTATTCTCTATTCTCTATTCTCTATTCTCTATTCTCTATTCTCTATT
>CP070698.1:1319571-1324168 GCA_020349685.1 bacterium | reverse complement strand
GGTGGAACCGATGGTTTCAAAGTGATGGAATTTCATCGGGATAATCCGGAAGAGCGAACAGGGAAGGAGGAAAGACCAGGAAGGAGGAATAGGGAAGAGGGAAGAAGGAATCTAACCAGTTTGCTTTGGGCCATCATTCTCTATTCTCTTTTCTCCATTCTCTATTTTCCATTCCCTATTCTCTATCAGCCTCGATCTCCATGGCGATATCCACCGCCCTGGCCGAGTGGGTCAGGGCGCCCACCGACATGTAATCGACCTTCGCCGCGTCGAGGTAAGTCTCCATGTTGTCCAGACCGATGTTCCCCGAAACCTCCAGCCGGGCCCGTCCCGCGCAGATGCCCACGGCCTTTGAGACCTCCTCCGGCGTGAAATTATCGAGCATGATCACATCCGCTCCGCTTTTCAGAGCTTCCCCCAGGCCGTTAAGATCCTCGACCTCGATCTCGATTTCCATCCCTTGCGGTGCATTGCGTCTGGCTCTCTCGACGGCCAGGGCGATACCACCGCAGGCGGCGATATGGTTGTCCTTGATGAGGATACCATCGTAAAGGCCCATGCGATGGTTCTTGCACCCGCCGGCGCGCACAGCCATCTTGTCGAGCCATCTCCACCCCGGAACGGTTTTCCTGCTGTCAAGAATGACGGTTCTCCCCGAAGCACGATCCGCGTAAAGCCGCGACAAGGTCGCCACACCGCAGGTCCTCTGGAGGAAATTGAGTGCGGTCCTCTCTCCGGCCAGGATAACCCCGAGAGATCCCTGGATCCGGGCCAGCGCTTGTCCTTCTAGGACGTTTTCTCCCTCCGACTTAAGGCATGTGAAGGCGGTCCCCGGTCCGATGCATTCAAAAACCTTTCTTGCGATCGCCAGGCCGCAGCATACCAGGGGCTCCCTCGCTTCGATGATGGCAGCGCCCTCGAGGTTACCATCCAGGACGGCATCGGATGTGAGGTCTCCGGTGCTCAGATCTTCCTCTATGGCAAGCTCAATGAGCCTGTTGACCTGCGCCGGCAGCTCATTCATGGCCATCCTCGCGGAGGGCGTCTTCCATCCGTTCCGTGCGACCCATACGCCAAGTCGTGATCCAGCGCCAGGATCTGGCCCAACACCCCCATCCCGCTGCTGCCGCAGGGGGGAACAGAACGGTGGACATTCTTATGCCAACCTCATCGACCATTCAGACGCTCCAGGTTCTCGAGCAGTTTCCCCTTCTGGGCCGTGAGCTCCTCCATCAGGTCCCGGTTCTTCTGGACGACCTCCGGCGGCGCTTTTTCCAGGAACTGCTCATTGGCAAGTTTCTTCTCCACCCTGGTCAGCTCTGCCTGTACCTTCTCCATCTCCCTTGACAGCCTCTCCGTCTCGGCAGAAAGGTCGAGATCCTCGGCAGTCGAGATCAGGACCTCCTGGCCACGGACCACCGCTGCTGACAGACCGGCATGCTCTCCCCTTGATTCCTCGAAATGGATCTCCGACAATCTGGCCAGGCGGATGATATCGGTCAAAGACCTTTCAAGCATGCTGGCGACCTCCTTGTCGGGGCAAACGAAGGTTGCCCGCACGCGCGCTGAGGGCGGTATCCCCAGCTCCGTCCTGAGGTTGCGGATGGTTGTGATAAAATCCATGACCACGCCCATGATCTCTTCAGACTTCGTGTCCTCATCTTTGGGCTTATCCTCGGGGTAGGAAGCGGCCATGATGCTCGGACCGTCCGAAGGCATCCTCTGCCAGATCTCCTCCGTAACAAAGGGCATGACCGGGTGGAGCAGTCTGAGGAAACTGTCCAGGACCGACCCTGCCGTCAGGGCGGTCTCTCGCCGGGCTTCCTCACCGCGATCCCCGTAGAGGGAAGGTTTTGCCAGTTCCAGATACCAGTCGCAGTACTCGTGCCAGAAGAACTGGTAGAGCAGGTGCGCCGTGTCGTTGAACCTGTAACCCTCGATGCTCTCCCTCACCTGGCGAATGACAGCAGAAAGCCGGCTCCTGATCCACCTGTTGTGGATCTCGCCGGCATGAGGCAGAGTCGAAAGGTCTTCGTCCGTGACACCGTCCAGATAGGACAGGACAAGCTTGGAGGCGTTCCAGATCTTGTTGATGAAGTTGCGGTAGCCCTCGATCCGATCCTCGGAGAGTTTAATATCCCTGCCCATGGCAGCGAAGGCGGTCAGGGTGAAGCGGAATGCGTCCGCCCCGTACTGGTCGATCACGACCAGCGGATCGATGACGTTGCCCCGGGATTTGCTCATTTTCTGTCCCTCGGAGTCACGCACCAGCGCATGGATGTACACCTCCCTGAACGGCACGTCACCCATGAACTTCATACCCATCATGATCATGCGTGCGACCCAGAAGAACAGGATGTCAAAACCCGTTACCAGGCAGCTCGTGGGATAGAATTTTTTCAGGGTATCGGTCTCATCGGGCCAACCCATGGTCGAGAAGGGCCAGAGCGCCGAGGAGAACCAGGTGTCGAGGACGTCCTCTTCCTGCTTGAGGTCCGGGCCCGCGCATCCGGGACATTTCCCGGGCTCATCCACCTGAACAATGACGTCGCCGCAGTCACCGCAATTCCACACCGGGATCCTGTGTCCCCACCAGATCTGCCGCGAGATGCACCAGTCCCGGATGTTGTTCATCCACTCGAAATATGTCTTCTCCCAGTTGCCCGGAACGATGCGGATCCTGCCGTCCTTTACAGCTTCGATGGCCGGCTGGGCCAGCTCTTTCATTCTGACGAACCACTGGCGCGAAAGAATGGGTTCGATCACCGTCTGGCACCGGTAACATTGACCGACAGCGTGGTCGTAGTCTTCCACTTTGACGAGGTATCCCCCGTCGCGCAGATCGTCCACCAGCCGCCTGCGGCACTCGTAGCGATCCATGCCCTCGTAGCGTTCTCCCGCTTCGTGGGTCATGGTGCCGTCCAGTGCAATGACGACGACTTTGGGAAGGTCGTGCCGATCCCCGATATCGAAATCGTTGGGATCGTGGGCAGGGGTGACCTTGACCGCCCCGGTACCGAACTCCATGTCGCTGTAATCGTCAGCGATAAGGGGGATGTCCCTCCTGGTCATGGGCAGGTGGAAACTCTTGCCCATCAGGTCGCGGTATCTTTCATCGGCGGGGTTCACAGCGACAGCCGTATCCCCGAGCATCGTTTCCGGTCTGGTGGTTGCCACCACCACCTCGCCGGACCCGTCAACGGCAGGATACCTGATGTGGTAGAGATGCCCCTTGTGGTCGTGGTGCTCCACCTCAAGGTCCGAAAGGGCCGTGTGGCATCGTGGGCACCAGTTGATGATGTAATCCCCCTGGTAGATAAGGCCTTCCCTGTACAGGCGAACGAAAACCTCTCGCACGGCCCTTGACAGGCCTTCATCCATGGTGAACCGCTCCCGCTCCCAGTCACAGGATGAACCGAGCCGCTGCAACTGCTGAAGGATCAGTCCCCCGTATTTCTCCTTCCATTCCCACACCTTCTCAATGAATTTTTCCCGGCCCAGAGCATGGCGATCCATTCCACCGGAAGCCAGTTCCTTCTCGACGACGTTCTGGGTGGCGATCCCGGCGTGATCTGTTCCCGGCATCCAGAGGGTCTCCCGCCCCGTCATTCTCATATACCGGATAAGAACATCCTGAAGGGTGTTGTTCAGCGCGTGTCCCATATGAAGAGATCCGGTTACATTGGGGGGTGGGATCACGATGCTGTACGGCAGCCGTCTGGAATGCTCATCGGCATGGAAGTAATCATGCTCCATCCAGAAGGAGTACCATCGCTCTTCAGACCCCTTCGGGTCAAAATGTTTCGGCATTTCTTTACTCATGGGGCTCCTTAAGGTCAGTTATTGGTGATTTGTGATTAGTAATTAGTAAAATAAAAAAAACAGAACCTGTTTTTGGTTTTTTATAAATGATTATTGGACCAATCACTAGTCACAATAACCAGTGATTAGTTATTGGTGATTAGTGATTAGTAAAACCAAAATGCCGGACACATATCCGGTGTTGATAGAGGATAATTAAACCAATCACTAATCACTAATTACAAATCACCGGTTTTTCCCAAACAAAAGAGGGCTGCCGGTCCCCCGTCAGCCCTCCCGAAATCTTTGATCAGGATCTTCAAGATCCATCTTTGATCTTCTGGATAGCTTCCCGGATCATGACCTCCGCCATTTCAGGGACCACTTCCCAGACGATCTTCTCGATCTTTTCCTCCACCATTTTCCTGATCGCTTCCTCATCCGGCACACCGGGAGCAGCCGGAGAGGCCTCGGCAGTGGCCTCAGGAGCAGCGGGTTCAGAAACAGGAGCCGGAGGCGGCTCCAGGACCGGTTCCGGTACGGGCGCGGCGGGGATCTGCAACTCCTCATCCCTGGCAGGCTCTGGAGAGAACTCTTCCGGCAGATCCTGCGCCAGGTCCACCGACAGCTCCAGGGGTGGCTCCGGCGCCGGTTGTGCCATCAGGTCGGGGGGAGCGGGTGAATCCGATGCGGGAGCTGCAGATGTTTCAGGAGCCATGATCTGGGGCGATATGGTCTCACCTGTGATGAAATCCTGATCCGGTGCAGGCTCTGGAACGACAAAAGACACCTCCCG
>CP070698.1:1310935-1319471 GCA_020349685.1 bacterium | reverse complement strand
GTGCGCAAGGAGAGTATAGAGGGGCTCTCCAGGCTTTCACCAACGCCACGGCTTATCGCCTCCCTCGTGCCGTTGATGGATCCCGGGAAAGAACTGACTCTCCGCAATTCGATCGTGGAAGTGCTGGAGAGGTTCGGGCACGAGGCGGCGCCCATGCTGGTCGAGCACCTCAGGATCGACCAGGCAGATGTCAGGAAATTCCTGGTTGATATTCTCGGGAATATTGCCCATCCGGGAACCGTTCCGGCCATGATGGAGTTGCTCAGCGATCCCGAGGACAACATACGGGCGGCGGCAGCCGAGGCGCTGGCCGCTATGGGTGATCCGTCGGCATGCGGCGGCCTCCTCGAAGCCATAGACGGAGCGGATGACTGGGTCACTTACAGTATTCTCGGATCCCTGGCACAGTTACAATGCCGGCAGGCGCTGCCGGTTTTTTTCAGGTATCTCGGAAGTCAACTGCTTTCAAGGCCTGCCTTCAGCGGGATCGGGACCATGGGCAGCATCGCGGACGGCCTCAAGCTGATGGAGATGTTGCCGACCCTTTCGAAGGGGGCCGTCAAATCAGCTTTCCTGGCCGCCGGTTCCATCTATCGTCGTCATGCTTTCGCAGAGGAAAGGGACAGGACAAGGGGCCTTAGAGATGCCGTTTCCGCCGCTTCCGACGAGGGGGTGGTCCAGTCCCTGCTGTCACAGCTGGAGGTAACCGACGATCTCGATAGCCGTAAGGATATCATCGCAACGCTCGGGATGGTGGGCACGAAACAGCCTCTGGAGGCCATCCTCGTGTTTGTGGAGGACGACGCCCTTTCCCGGGACCTGGATCTGGCGCTGATGACCATCGGCAGGCGGAATATAGACATGATTTCGGCTCTTTTAAGGCATCATGATCCCCTTGTCAGGCAAAGAGGTATCAGGGCACTGCAGAACCTCAAGAGCAAAGAATCCCTTGGCGACCTGTTGGGGATGCTGGCCGATGAGAGCGGGCATGTCCGAAAAGATGCCGCTGCGGCCGTTGCCAGTCTTGGAGACGCTGATTCCATTGAAAGGCTGCTGCCGCTGCTGGAGGACGAGTACAGCGATGTTGCCCATTCGGCAGCCCAGGCACTCGTCCAACTCGGCAGAAGATGGCCAAAAAGGATCGCTGCCCGGATACATCCCATGCTTGAGGATGCGCCTCCAGCCCTTTATATGCTCCTCATCCTGATCCTGGCGGAAGTCGGGGGCCCTGACTGGGAAGATCTGTGTTTGAAAGCGGCCCAGAGCACCGAGCCGGAGGTGAGAGCGGCCGCCGTGAGCTGTCTGAGGCGTTCTGGCAGTAACGCGGCAATGGCGACCATCATCAACGCACTGGCAGATGAAAATCCCCAGGTCCGGGTTCAGGCAGCGGTGACACTTGAGGATTTAAAACATCCGGAAGCGCTGGAACCCTTAAGATCAGCCATTTACGACCAGGATCCATGGGTTCGTTCGGCGGCCGCTTCTGCCCTGAGCCACCAGCCGGGTGCCGATCCCGACGACTTTAAGGACCTCCTCACCGGGGAGGACCTGATGATGCAGACCTCAGCCCTGGAAGCCCTGGGACAAATGGCTGCCTCAGGCAGCGAGGGAGCCCTCGATAAACTCGCCCGGCAGTTCGAGGCAGGTGCTCTGGAAATGAGGAGGAGCATCTGCCGGCTGCTGGCCGGTGTCGGCGGCGCGAAAGCTTTCGACCTCCTCCTCAAAGCTTTAAAGGACGCGGATCCCGGCATCCGGACCTTCGCGGTGCATGCCCTGGCTCAGCGTCCCGAAGACCAGGTCCGCAAAATTCTTGATCCGGTTGGAGAAAATGATCCTGACAAACAGGTGCGTGAAGCGGTCCGATCGGTCCTGGAGGGCCGGAAGTAGATGCTGTTTGAGTCCGCGGTCCGCATCGAGCTCACCGACGAGGAGTTCAGGCTCCTTGCCGCCTTCATCTACGATCACGCGGGTCTTTATTTCGATGGCGGGAGCAGGTTCCTTCTGGAAAGCAGGCTTCAGAACAGGCTGAAAGAGCATCATTTCGATTCTTTCCTCAAATACTATCACTATCTCCTTTACCATCAGGATCGCCTTGCAGAGCTCAACAGGATGATCGATATCGTCACAACGAACGAGACCTATTTTTACAGGGAGAGGAACCAGCTAGACGCCTTCGCGGAGGAAATCCTGCCGGAAATGGCTCAGCGCAACTCCGGGAAAAAGAGCCTCCGGATCTGGAGTGCGGGGTGCTCAACTGGTGAAGAGCCTTACACTCTGGCGATCCTCTGCAGCGAATCAGGCCTGTTCGATGATTCCTGGCAAGTGGACATCATCGGGACCGATATCAGTCAAAGGGTCCTCAAGACCGCGAGGAAGGCCGTTTTTTCCCAGTCATCCTTCAGAGCCACTGACGGGGAGGCTATCGACAGGTATTTCGACCGGACCGAGGATGGTAAATATTCCCTCGACGATTCCATCAGAAACATGGTTCATTTCGGACATTTGAACCTCATGGATGAGAAGATGATGGGGCTGATCCGCGAATGTGATATCATCATGTGCCGGAACGTCATCATCTATTTTGACCAGAACGCGAAAGCGAGAGCCATTAACTCCTTTTACAGGAAACTTGTTCCGGGAGGATACCTGCTTCTGGGCCATTCGGAATCACTGATGAACATAACAACGGTTTTCAAACTCAAGCACCTCACCAGGGTCATGGTCTACCAGAAACCCGAAGGGACTCAGGGATGACGGCCGCCGTTAAAACTGGAAAGAAGAACCTCAGGGTTCTCGTGGTGGACGATTCGGCCTACAACAGGAAGATGATCCGGACCATGCTCACCGACATGGATGAGGTGAGCAAGGTTGAGGCCGTTTCTGACGGTGAAGAGGCCATCCGGGCTGTTCTTTCCGATCCACCTGATGTCATCACGCTCGATCTCAATATGCCGAGGATGGACGGGTTTACCTTTCTGAGATGGCTTATGCGCAACCACCCCATCCCGGTTATCGTCGTAAGCGCGGATGGAGGGGAAAAGAACGTTTTCAAGGCGCTGGATCTCGGAGCCCTGGACTTCGTTGTCAAGCCGGTGCGCTACGCTTCCGAACGCATTAATGAGATCGCGGAGGAACTTCGGGAAAAATTGAGGGCCATAGCAGGAAAGGACCTGACGCCCTACCTGGACCGGCTGAGAGAGAAGAGGGCGGCCTCCAAAACGGCCCCTGCAAGGCCCCCGAAAAAATCTGAAGTCTCCGGGGGAAGGGAGGGTCTTCTCGTGATCGGCGCCTCAACGGGCGGGCCCTCCGCCCTCCAGAGGGTCCTTTCGGAACTGCCCGAGGATTATCCTTTTCCGGTGATCGTCGTTCAGCACATGCCTCCGGTATTCACCCGCCAGTTTTCCATGCGACTGGACCGGAATACGGCTCTGCGGGGCAGGGAAGCCTCTGACGGCGAACGTCTCGAACCCGGTACGATCCTCGTTGCTCCTGGGGGTCACCATCTAGTTGTCAGCGGCACGGACAGGCATTCGGTGCAGGTCGTCAAAAGGACGAACATGGACCGTTTCGTGCCATCGGTTAACATCACGATGTCATCGGCCGCGAAGGTTTACGGCAAGGCCGTTATAGGCGTGCTTCTCACGGGCATGGGCAATGACGGCGCTGAGGGCATGAGCCGGATCAGGGAGGCAGGGGGCCATACCCTTGCCGAGTCGGAGGAATCGTCCGTGGTTTACGGCATGCCGAGAGCTGCCCAGCAAAAAGGAGCGGTCCAGGAGGTCCTTCATCTGGACAGGATAGGTGCGCGGATCCTGGAGCTGACGCGGTCTCAATCCGGGTTGAAAAATACCAGGAGCGGTGGTACTAAGAAGCCATAGCCCTCAAAAAATAAGTTTTTTACGCTCACGATCCACCAAACAGCGGAGCCTGGAATGACCAAAAAGGATACCGAGGAACAGGGAAAAAGACCGGAGTATCTGGAAAGGGGAGAAGAGTTCCTCGAGATGTTCCGGAAAGGGCAGGAGTTCACCCATGACCTCCTCAGGGAGAACGAGCGGCTCAGGTTCCAGGTCGTGCACCTTGAGGAGACGATGAAAAGGAAGCTCGAGGTGCCCGATGGAGGCGAGCCAGGTCCCGCGTCAGAGGAGGTGACCGAAAAACTCGCGCAGTACGAGGTCCGCCTGGCGGAGCTCGAGGCCCGGCTCAACGAGGTCGAGGCCGAAAACGTGGATTTCGTTCAAAGATACATCGACGTCGAAGAGCAGAACAACAACCTTGCCAACCTTTACGTTGCCAGTTATCAACTGCACTCTACCCTCGATTACGAGGAAGTGCTCCAGATCATTCTTGAGATCATCATCAATCTCATCGGAGGAGAGATCTTCGCCATCTACCTTCTGGATGAGAAGACCGAAACCCTCAATCCCGAAGCCTCCGAAGGCGTGTCGATCTCGGAAATTCCTCAGCTGCCGCTCGATGAAGGGGTTATCGGGAAGGCGGTCCTGGCCAACGAGAGCTACTTCAACGACAATCCCTCGAAGGACCTGAACGATCTCTATAATGATCCCCTGGTCTGCATTCCCCTTACTATCAAGAACGATGTTATCGGAACCATTGTCCTTTACCGACTGCTGCAGCAGAAGGTAACTTTTGCCCCGGTGGATTTTGAGCTTTTCACCCTCCTGGCGGGACACGCTGCGACGGCTATTTTCAGTTCACGGCTGTTTACCGAATCCAAAAGGAAGCTGAGCACATACCAGGGGTTCCTGGACCTGTTAAGCCCATAGAGAGAAAGGCATGGATCCATGGCGTCTCCAACTTTCCTGATTATCGAAGATTCCCCTACCATGAGGCAGTTGATCCGGTTTGCTCTCAACAGGATCCCGGGGGCAGAGGTTATCGAGGCCTCCGACGGTGTGGACGGCCTGAAAAAACTGTCTTCCAGTAAAGTGGATCTTATCCTCACCGATATCAATATGCCGATCATGGATGGGCTCAAGCTTGTCAACCTTGTTCGATCCAACGAGGCGTACAAGGATGTGCCCATCATCATCATCACCACCGAGGGAGCCAAAGAGGACAGGGAAAGGGCCATGGCCCTGGGCGCCAATGCCTACATAACCAAGCCCATCCAGTCCACGGCTCTCCTCTCTACGGTCAGGGATCTCCTTAAACTTTAAATCGGGAACGTGACCGCAGGGGCACGTGTTCCTCATGACGCTGGCGGGAGGTATTCCCATGTCCACGCCCAGGTACTCACCACGCGAAATAGAGCCCAAATGGCAGGATCTGTGGGAAAGCACCGGTCTATACCGGTCTGTTGAAGACCCTGAGCGAGAGAAGTTCTACTGTCTGGAGATGTTCCCTTACCCCTCGGGCGATCTTCATATGGGACACATGAGGAATTACGCCATAGGGGATGCCTATGCCCGGTTCCTCAGGATGAAGGGGTTTAATGTCCTCTATCCCATGGGGTATGACGCTTTTGGCCTTCCTGCAGAGAATGCCGCTATTACCCGGAAAGTGGACCCCGGTCAATGGACGCGGTCCTCCATCGAACGGATGAAGCACGTGCAAAGGCGAATGGGGCTTTCCTACGACTGGAACAGAACACTGGCGACCTGTGAGCCGGAATATTACCGGTGGAACCAGTGGATATTCCTGAAGTTCATGGAAAAAGGCCTCGCATACCGCAAATCGGCGCCGGTGAACTGGTGTCCCTCCTGCCAGACGGTTCTGGCCAACGAACAGGTTGAAGGCGGGGGCTGCTGGCGCTGTCACACCACCGTCCTCAAGAAAGACCTCAAGCAGTGGTTCTTCAAGATCACGGCCTATGCCGACGAACTTCTGGAGGACCTCGAGCGCCTCGATGACTGGCCGGAGCGGGTCAAGGTGATGCAGAAGAACTGGATCGGAAGGAGCGTCGGGGCCGAGATCGACTTTAAGGTCACCGGGTCCGACCAGATGATCTCCACCTTCACAACGAGACCCGACACCGTATTCGGAATAACCTACATGGTCCTGGCCGCCGAGCATTCTCTGGTGGAACTTCTGGTACACGGTACCGACAGAGCTGAAGCGGTGATGGCCTTCGTCGAGGAAGCAAAAGAAAAAACCTTGATAGAGAGGACCGACGAGACCCTCGAAAAGAAGGGTATCGACACGGGGCGGACCTTTGTCAACCCCGCCACAGGTGAGGAGTTTCCCATATACGTGGCGGACTATGTGGTGATGGAATACGGGACCGGTGCCGTCATGGGTGTTCCGGCCCATGACCAGAGGGATTTCGAGTTCGCCAGAAAATACGGTCTTCCTGTGCGCGTGGTAATTCAGGATCCCACCCTGTCGCTCAGGGAAGAGACCATGGCCGAAGCTTATGTCGAGGACGGAACCATGGTCAACTCGGGGCCCTTTGACGGCCGGCCAAACAGGGAGGCCATGCCCGATTTTATCAACTACATGGAGGATAACGGCTGGGGCCGGGGCGCCGTGGGCTATCGGTTGAGGGATTGGCTTATCAGCCGTCAGCGCTACTGGGGCACGCCCATACCGATCATATATTGTGACAGGTGCGGAGAAGTTCCGGTTCCGGAGGAGGATCTGCCTGTCCTCCTGCCCACGGACGTTCAGTTCTCGGGCGAAGGAAATCCTCTGGCGACATCGAAAACCTTTCTGGAAGTTTCCTGCCCTGTCTGCAGGGAACCAGCCCGGCGTGAAACAGACACCATGGACACCTTCATCGACTCTTCCTGGTATCCTTTCCGGTACACGGACCCTTCCTATGACAAGGCCCCCTTCGATCAGGCAAAGGCCGCCTACTGGATGCCCGTTGATCAGTATATAGGAGGCATTGAACATGCCATTCTCCACCTTCTTTACGCCCGGTTTTTTACAAAGGGGCTCAGGGACCTTGGACTGACCGACGCAGATGAACCTTTCCGACGGCTCCTCACGCAGGGCATGGTCATCAAGGATGGCGCCAAGATGTCCAAATCCATGGGGAATGTGGTGCCAGCCGAAGAGATGATGGAGCGGTACGGAGCTGACACGGCCAGGGTTTTCATCCTGTTCGCCTCGCCCCCCGAAAAGGAACTGGAGTGGAGTGACCAGGGTGTGGAGGGATCCTATCGCTTTTTAAACCGTGTCTTCAGGCTCGTTATGGAGAACCTGTCACTTTTTTCAGCCGAACCGGAAAGAGCCGTCGAGGACGACGAAAACAGCCGCTCACTGATACGTTTACGTCACAAAACCGTTAAAAAGGTGAGTGAGGATATAGAGCGGCGGTTCCAGTTCAACACCGCCATTTCAGCCATCATGGAACTCGTGAACGAGATCCAGAGATTTATCGCCGGAAACGGCCTTAACGGAGCGGGTGGGGCCGGCGCGGCTGCTGAGGCCATCAGGGCCACAATCCTCCTTATTGCCCCCTTTGCCCCTCATCTGGCCGAGGAGCTTTGGGAAGCCACTGGCCATCATAAGAGCATCTTTTTGCAGCAATGGCCCACTTTTGACCCCGAACTGGCCGTAAGCGAGATGGTTCAGATGGTTGTTCAGGTGAACGGGAAGGTCAGAGCCCGTTTTGAAGCCCCTCCGGATACAACCAGGGAAGTACTCCAGGATGCGGCTCTGGCCATACCTCGCGTCCGTGAAATGACGGAGGGGAAAGAAGTTCTCAAGGTCGTGGTGGTACCGGGGCGTCTTGTGTCCATCGTCATAAGGTAACGGATGTTAGATGAGTCTTACGTGCTGTTTCAATGAGGGTTAATCTGATGCGCTACCGTTGGTCCGGTTTGATCGCCCTCATCTTCCTCCTCTTGCCGGCAGGGTGCGGTTACAGGTTCGTAGATCCCCTCCCTGCTTCCGATCATGCCCTCGTATCGGTGAGAAACGCCACGAGTGAGACCGGTCTCGCCTTTCTGCTCGAAGAGGAGTTGAGGAAAAATGGCCGTTTCGGGGAGCGCTCTGCCAACCGCCTCAGCGTCGCTGTAACGGATTTTACCGAGAGGGTGGAATCGGTAAGTTCAGACGGAACTCCGGTACGCCAGGTACTGGCAATGGAGGTCGCCTGGAAAGTGGAGGTCGATCCAGGGACACCCCAAAGAAGCGGTCGCGAGAGCGCGTCGCGCAGCTATCCCTATTCTTCTGATCTGCCGACGCTGGATTTTAACAGAAACGCCGCCCTTCGTCTTCTGGTGGAAAAGGCCGCGCGAAGCGTGTTGGAAAGCCTGGGTGGAGCGCCGTGAGCCGCACTGAAAAAGGGAACAGGGTGGCGGGAGAGGTGGCCGTTCTCATGATCTCAACCGAGCCGTTCCTGCTTGCGGAGGCTGAAAAGGGTTTGAGGGAGCGCCTTGTCCCTAAAGAGGAGCAGGATATGAACCTTCTGACCCTCTACGGCTGGGAGGCAAGTCTTGCGACCGCACTGGAATTCCTCCAGACTCTTCCCTTTCTGGGAAGCCGGCGGCTCCTTGTTATCAGGGAGATCCACAAATTCGAGGAGTGGAAGCTGCTCGTTGATTACCTGAAGGATCCGAATCCG
>CP070698.1:1307571-1310835 GCA_020349685.1 bacterium | reverse complement strand
TTTCCGGCATCAACTCTCTCAGCACAAGGGCATGATCAAGGGCATCTTTGTACCTGGCGGACTTAAAGTAGAGGGTTGAAAGACCGTCCAGTCCTTCGGGGTTTCGGGGCCAGATCTCAAGGGATTCCTCGAGAAGACCGATAGCGGTCGTCTCGTCCTGGTCCAGATCCATAGCCACCCGGGCCAGGGCGATGCTGAGGTTCCTGGATATGACAGCGTTGTCCGGATCCAGCCGCCTGGCTTCACGCAGGCTTACCAAGGCCCCCGCCGGGTTCCCCGTATTGAGCTGAGCTACCCCCTGGGCATTAAGATCCTGACCGGGACCATGGTCCGTCCCCCGCCTGATGATCCCGCTTACCGGTATCCCGGTGTAGACACCGAGGAAATAGACCCCGATGCTCGCCACTGCTACCAGTATGAGAATGGAGGAAAGTTTCTTCAAAACGGGCTCCTGAGAGAAATCCAAGATCCAAAATTCAAGATCTAAAATTACCTATCGATGAAATGTTATTATGGAATTTAGCCGTAAAAAAATAAATCCACCTAACATCCTGACGTCTGTTTTCCTTAATTGCGTTCCATTTTCAGGCATTATATTTTTTGCCGGTTTATCGTTCATTGTCTTGGATCTTGGATTTAGGATCTTTCTTCCTCATCGCCTCCAGCGGCAAGATCTGATCCGGTCCGTGGATGATGATCTCGGGACCGTTATACTCCTTCACCTTCCCAATGACCAGCACTTCGGAACCGACGAGATCTGCAGGATCGAGGCCGAGATCACGGTACCTGAGTTGCCCGTCCCTGAAAAGAACCGCTGTAAAGTCTGTTTTCCAATCCTCGCCAAAATTCAGATGCCAGGCCTTCCTTCCTCTGTAAAGGCCCAGGACCTTTCCTCTCACGACAGCCCGGGTGCCGACCCTTTGCCAGGCCTTATCGTGGGATACAATGGCAAATTCCTGCTGGGAATAGATCCCTTTGCCTGCCATAGCGCCCAGGGCGGCGGCTTCGAGAACCTCCCTGGCGACCACCCGCCCGCAAGGGGGTATCAACATGGGAAGAGTCATTCCTTCCTGGAGCAGGACTCTGTTGACGTTCACCTCTCCTGCCATGACCGTGGCAAGGAGCCGGCCGTAATCGTCACGGCTGTCGCACAACATAAGTGCTATGGAACCCGGTGCCGTCAGCTCCCTCAGCCGGTCCGCAGCGAGATCAAACAAAGCCTCTCCCCTTTCGGGAGCGTCGACCCCGAGAAGTCTCACGCGCCGCCCGCCCGAGATCTCAAGGGTGTCACCATCGATGACCCTGACGATATGCTCGCCGCCGACCGGTCTGATCCCGGCGGCATCCGTAAAAGCTGCCAGGACTGCCAGGGCCAGTAAACTCAATATGAACAGTTTTTTCGCGTGTGTTATCATATCTGTGTGTGTTCGGACCATTTATGCCTTTAAAATGTTTCAACCGACCGGAAAGGACAAGGGCATGCACAAAAGAGCACTCCTTTTGGTTTTCCTGGCCGCCTGCCTGATCTTCCCTTTTAGGGCCCTGGCACAGGATCCAGCCTCCAAACCTCAAGCGCAGCCGGAACTTCTCGCCGAGGGCACCAGAGCACCCTCTTTTACGGTCCCTGATATTTTCGATCGCAAGGTCGACCTGGGCCAATACCTCGGGAAAGCTCCGGTTGTCCTGAGTTTCTGGTCCATCTACTGCGACTCGTGTGTGGACGAGATGGTCGCACTTCAGAAGCTGGAAGACAAGTATCAGGGGCAGGGGCTTGTGATCTTCGCGGTCAACGAGGACCTGAAAGTTCCCAAGGACAGGATCCGACGATTTGTGGAAAGGCTGGAAAAGTTCCGTGGAAAGATCACGTACCCTCTTCTTTTCGATGAAGATTCCAGGATATTCAAAGCCTTCGGGGTCACCACACTGCCGACCCTCATACTGATAGACAGGCAGGGGGATGTGGCAGGATATTCCCGTGGTTTTGACCCCGAAGAAGAGCCGCAGCTTTTAGCCAGGATAGAAACCCTCGTCAAGGGAGCCGAGGAGGCCGTTGTCCCTCTGCCGGCGGCCGACAGGAGTCAATTGGCAACAGTAAGCGGCGAAGCCGCCCTCTGCGGTTTTTTTGACAACAGCGGTTGGCGCAAGAGTTTCAGCGGCAACGACAGTTTCGAACAGGAACTGGAGCTGACAAGAGATCTTGCCAGGAGAGCCGCTACACGGCAGGCCGTAGTTGAGGCGACCCGCCTGTTGGGTATCAACCTCTACTCGAACGCTGTTCCCGAAGGTTGTGTGAGTCCCAACGGCATTCATCTCGCCCGTGACCCCTTCGACATGAATGACCCCACCAGCAACCTCCTCGGTCTCATAAACTATTCCAACTTCTTCGAGACGGTAGAGGAGCAGGAGTTGCTCATCGACCAGACCTACTACACGACACGGAAGGTGAGGATCTGGCTGGACAGCCTTTCCAGCGAATTGACATCGATGGGATACCTTTTCGAACCTCTGCGGATGACATTTACCTACGTGAACATGAGCCCCCTTGACCAGAAGGAGTTTTTGAGGTCCCTTCTGGCGAACTCGAAATTCATAGGGCGTTTCGAAACTCCCATCTTCACACACATCTCCACATCCCAGGTCTTCGAGGTCTACACCTCGTCCCAGGGCTTCGCCGACGAGATCCTGAACATCGACTTCGGGAGAATGGAGGTTTTCGTGGAGGATGTAACGCCCACTACGCTGGAGCTCGAAGTGTGGAAGTGACAGATCTTAAAGGGTTTTTCCTGAAAGAAAAAACCCTTTAAGATCGTTATCCCGCGCGTAGCGAAGGATCTCTCATTGCCCTGTCAAATGTCTGGGATCAAGGATGTGGATCGAGGTCGCTTCGACACGGTCCCAGGGATCCAAATAACGTCGCATTGTTTGCCCTTTTGCGTGCTACGTCCTGCGTCCTGTATCCTGTTATCAAAAACCGGAACATTGCTCCGGCCTGATTCTTCTTCGCCCTCCGCCCTTCGCCCTGCGCACTGTTCTTCGCATTTCCCCTTGGGACCTGGAACTTGGAACCTGGAACTCAGCGAATTCCTCGTGGGCCAGCATCAATCGAACAAAGTCTCCTGTCCATCTTTCTTACCTGGTGTTCGTCCCAGGTGCCTATAGGCCGACTCGGTAGCTGTGCGCCCACGAGGAGTTCGCTGAATATACCCCTCCTGAAGCAGATACGGCTCGCAGATGTCCTCTATGGTGTCCCGTTCCTCACCGATG
>CP070698.1:1303719-1307471 GCA_020349685.1 bacterium | reverse complement strand
GCAGTTGATAACGCTTACTCTACCCTCTACACTCTACACTCTGCACTCTGCACTCCACACTCTTATCGCATCAGCCACAGATAATCCGCGACGCTCCGGTCTACGGAGCGCCTGGTCTGGACCGGCGGAACCTCGGGAAGGATGATCCGGTAGTCGATATCCTCCGTAAACCGGTCGAGCTGTTCCGGTATGCCGGGCCTCCAGGAGTGGCTGTTCCCGGCAATGACGACGATGGTGACACCAGGGTTGCGCTTGATGTGACCCACCAGCCGGGAAGCCATGGCCGTGTCCCAGATGAGCTGTGCTTCGCAGAAACGCTCGAAGGTCCTGCCCTCCTCCATCCCCTCGTGAGCCAGAAGAGCCCTCCTGATGAAGGCCATGTACTCCCTGTCCACGTCGCAGCTGACGATGGGCAGTGTCGATCGCTGCTCTGCGGAAAGGGAGGAGAACCCCTGGTTTGCCACCTGCGTGGTGATCTCCTCGGGCACGTTCAGCCCGATCATGGGGATCCCCCTTTCACGGGTGTAGCGGTAAAGCGAGCTGTACAGCGGCCAGGTGTCCCCCCAGTTCCTCTCGTGGGCGCCGATGAAATCCCCCTCGGAGAGGTCTCCCGCGATCCAGGAGTCAAGATAGGCCTGATCTTTCGAGGTGAACATCTCCAGGCCCACGGCCACCGGGACGTCGAGGTTGTGCAGCGTCCTCAGGACCCTCAGCTGCAGATCGTGGTGCCTGGTGTCGTCGTGCTGCTCGCCTACGAAGATGAGGGAAACCCCCCTGAGGTCCGTGAGGATCTGTCCCAGCCCAAAGGTCGTTCCGCTGGAGACCTGGAGGATGTGGTCGCTGTACTCAGCTGTCGTGAGGGAAGGGGTTGCCACCAGAATAAAGGGGAGCAGGATAGACAGGATCTTTATAGAAGTCTTTTTGTGAGACAGGATGGGAGGGTACATATATTTACGCTACACGAAAAGGGAAGTGTTGTACAAAACTCCGTTAGTGTTATTAAGTAATGCAAATGTGTAGTATATGTACAATATTTTTCCATGAGGAAGCAGAGCGCTTTTGGTATTAACAATGTAACCATTTGATTTTGTTCTAATTTTTCGCTTTAAATGAAACGCGGGAAAACGGTATGACATTTGCAAATGAATATGATTGAGCAAAAACCGGTTTAATTCCCGGCTCTGGATGCTCCTGCTTTAGCATCGGTGGTCGGCGCCGATGTTCCCGCTCAGCACCTGGAAGGGAATATTGATAAACCTGAGACGGCAGCCTATCAACAAGAGAATTTTAACGAAGAGGGAATGGAGGAAGGTATGGGAAATGGATTAGGGAAGGTCATTCAGCCAATTTACGATGAGGTAATAGCAAGAAA
Organism: bacterium; assembly: GCA_020349685.1. Lineage (GTDB taxonomy): Bacteria > BMS3Abin14 > BMS3Abin14 > BMS3Abin14 > BMS3Abin14 > JALHUC01. The sequence goes on along the minus strand of CP070698.1, from coordinate 1,306,099 downwards.
CCCGGCCGAAAAGGAGTTTCATCAGGCCGTCAGGGAGGTCCTTGAGTCCCTGGGGCCTGTTCTTGCCAAGCACCCTGAATTCGGCGAGCACAAGATCATTCAGCGCATCTGCGAGCCTGAGAGGCAGATCATCTTCAGGATACCGTGGACGACCGACAAAGGTGAGGACATGATCAACCGCGGTTTCCGGGTCCAATTCAACAGCGCCCTCGGCCCTTACAAGGGCGGGTTACGGTTCCACCCGACGGTCTACCTGGGGATCATCAAGTTCCTCGGCTTCGAGCAGATCTTCAAGAACGCTCTGACCGGAATGCCCATCGGGGGAGCCAAGGGCGGTTCCGATTTCGATCCCAAGGGTAAGTCTGATAGTGAGATCATGCGTTTCTGTCAGAGCCTGATGACTGAACTTCACAGGCACATCGGAGAGCACACCGACGTGCCGGCGGGCGACATCGGAGTGAGCGCCCGGGAGATCGGTTTCATGTACGGCCAGTACAAGAGGTTGAGCAACAAGTGGGAGGCTGGAGTTCTGACCGGCAAAGGTCTTGCCTGGGGAGGCTCTCTGGTCCGAAAGGAAGCGACAGGTTACGGCGCCGTTTTCTTCGTGCACGAGATGCTCAAGGCCAGGGGTGACGATTTCGAGGGCAAGATCTGCACAGTGTCCGGTTCCGGGAATGTCGCTATCTATACTATCGAGAAGATCCACCAGTTGGGCGGCAAGTGTGTTGCCTGTTCGGATTCCGGCGGCGTCATCTATCATGAGAAAGGGCTGGATCTTGATCTCATCAAGCAGCTCAAAGAGGTCGATCGCCGGCGGATCTCTGAGTACACCAAGCACCACAAGGATGCGGTGTACAAGGAGAAGGGCAATATCTGGGAAATCCCCTGCCATGTTGCCATGCCTTCCGCTACGGAGAACGAGCTTGATGGCAAAGACGCCGCGATGCTGGTGAAAAACGGCTGCATTGCAGTCGGTGAAGGCGCCAACATGCCTACAACTCCTGAGGGAGTCGAAGTGTTCCTGAAGGCCAAAATCGCCTACGGCCCCGGTAAGGCGGCCAACGCCGGCGGTGTTGCCACCTCTGCCCTCGAGATGCAGCAGAACGCCATGCGAGATGCCTGGTCCTTCGAGGAAACAGAAGTGAAGCTTCACAAGATCATGAAAAACATCCACCAGCTTTGCTACGAGACCGCTGAAGAGTACGGAGAGCCGGGTAACTACGTTGTTGGTGCGAACATCGCCGGCTTCGTCAAGGTGGCCCGCGCCATGCTCGCACACGGCGTGATTTGATCTTCACTTTTAACAGAACGTTCAATCGAAAAAGTTGTCCATCCGAGGGTGGACAACTTTTTTTTATGGCTTTTAACTTTTTTATACCGGGTGGCAGGTCACGCCGCTGGGGAGGCATGTCCTCCTGCGGTAGTCACCCTTGCTCGAGGCGATCCTGGAAGGGAAGTAAGTAAATACAGTACTAAGAGATAAGTGCTGAAGAGACAAGAGAGAGGGGCCCACCGGGGCCCCTTTTTTTACCACCATGCTTTAATTGATAAAGGTTTATCCCTTATCTCTTATCCCTTATCTCTTTGAACTTTTATATCTTATTCCACCTGCACAGCGTCCGGTCCAGCACCTCGATCACCTCGTACAGGACCACCCCCAGAAGCCCCATCCCCACGATGCCCGCGTACATGCTCTCGTAATCGAGACGGCTCCAGGCATCCAGGATGAAGAACCCGAGGCCGTGATTGGTGGCGAAGGATTCCACGAAAAAGAGGACGGCAATAGCTGTTCCGATGCCGACCCTGAGGCTCGTCAGGATGTTGGGCAGAACGGCCGGCAGAACGAGGTGAAAGGCCTTCTGGGCCCGGTTGGCTCCCAGGCTCCGCATGGACAGGATGTGTTCCCGGGGGATCTCGCGGGCGGCGTCCCGGGTGGTAACGAGGATCTGGAAAAAGAGAATAAAGGCGATGAGAAAGATCTTGGAGCTGTCACCCAGCCCGAAGAGGAGAAGGACCAGGGGGAGAAAGGCGATCTTGGGCACGGGGTAGGTCAGGTAGACGAGGGGGGAGGCCAGCGCATCGACCCTCTTGATCCGTCCCATGGCGATGCCCACAGGAACCGCGGAGGCGAGGGCGAGGATGAGGCTCGCGAGGACCCTGTAGGCGGATATGAAAAAGTGACCTGCCAGGGGGCCGGCCATGTTCCTGGCGAAGGAAACGAAAACAGCCCATGGGCCAGGAAGGGCTTCCGTATCCAGAGCCGCAGCTCCCAGCTGCCAGATGACTATGAGAAACACCAGGGCGAGCGCGTAAGGTCCCGTCTTTGTGCCGGCCGGTCTCATGTCAGCCCCTCCACCAAACGGCGGATCTCGCTGCATTT
>CP070698.1:1300581-1303619 GCA_020349685.1 bacterium | reverse complement strand
CGCGTTGTAGACGTTTTCCACGGCGGCAAGGGGATGTCCTTCCGGAACAAGGGCGGGATGCACCCAGGCCTGGACCGCGCCGTCCGCCTCCCTGGCAGAAGCCAGGAGCTTGACGCGATAGCCGAACTCCTCTGCCATCTCAAGGTCCATGGGGGTGATCTGCGTGATCCCCTGGTAGGGCAGATCCCGGTAGGATACCGGAACCTTGAAGCAGAGGTTCACGAGAATGGAGAGCTTCTGGGCCGCGTCGACACCTTCCACATCCATGGCCGGGTCGGCCTCCGCATACCCCATCTCCTTGGCCATGGGGAGGACCTGGTCGAAAGACAGTTTCTCCCTGGACATGCGCGACAGGATGTAGTTGCACGTCCCGTTGATGATCCCCGTCACCGCCCTGATCCTGTTGGCCACAAGCCCCACTTTGATGGTCCTTATGAGGGGGATCCCTCCGCCCACGCTCCCTTCGTAAAGCAGGCACACGCCCTTTTCCTCGGCCTTCTCCACCAGTTCCTGCCAGTGCTCCGACAGGAGAGCCTTGTTGGCTGTCACAACGTGTTTGCCGAGCTCGATGGCCTTCAGGATATAGCTCCGTGCAGGTTCGATGCCCCCGATGAGTTCAACCACGATCTGGATGTCATCATCCTGAATGACATCCATGGCGTCCGTTGTCAGGATGGAACCGGGGATCTGGACCGGTCTCGGCCTTTCAAGGTCGATGTCGGCGGCACGGAGCACATCGATGGTCGCACCGATGCGCTCGGCCAGAATATCCCTGTTCCCGGTCAGGATGCTCATCGTCCCGCACCCGATGGTGCCAAGACCTATGACGCCGACCTTGATCGATCTCATCACCCGGCCTCGCCGAGGCGTCCCGCCACCAGGTCGCCCATCTCACTGCAGCTGACGACGCTCGATCCCCTCTCTGCTATGTCTCCTGTCCGGTACCCCTCCTCGAGAACGCGGTTGACCGCCCTGCGCACGGAAGCGGCCGCTTCCGGAGCCTCACAGCTGATCTCGAGCATCATGGCAGCGGACAGGATCATGGCAAGGGGGTTGGCCTTGCCCTGACCCGCGATATCGGGCGCACTGCCGTGGACAGGTTCGTAAAGGGCCACTCCCTCCCCCAGGCTTGCCGAAGGAAGCATCCCGATGGAGCCCGTGAGCATGGCTGCCTCGTCCGAGAGGATGTCACCGAAGATGTTGCCCGTCACGATGACATCGAACTGGGACGGGTTCCTGATGAGCTGCATGCTGCAGTTGTCCACGTACTGGTGGTCCAGCTCGATCTCCGGAAAATCCTGAGCCACCTCCATGACGACCTCGCGCCAGAGCCCGCTCGTCTCGAGGACGTTGGCCTTGTCCACGGAGGTCACCTTCCTGCGCCTCACCATGGCGATCTCGAAAGCCTTCCGGGCCACGCGCTCGACCTCCCAGTCCCGGTACCGCATGGTGTTGAACCCCTCCCTCCCCTCGGCCGTCCTGGTGATTCCCCGCGGCTCGCCGAAGTAAAGGTCCGACACCAGCTCCCTGACCACCAGGAGGTCGATGCCCTTGACCACCTCGGGTTTCAGGGTTGATGCCGAGGCGAGAGGTTCGAAGACCTGGGCCGGCCGCAGGTTGGCGAAAAGATCCAGATCCTTCCGCATCCCGAGAAGCCCCTTCTCGGGCCTCTTCTCGGTGGGGAGGTCGTCCCACTTGGGGCCACCCACGGCCCCGAGGAGAACAGCGTCCGCCTGGGCGGCCAGCCTTATCGTCTCATCGCTCACAGGGGCCCCCTCGGCATCGATGGCAGCGCCGCCCACCAGGGCCGTCGTCAGGTTGAAGATCAGCCCGTGGGCCTTTCCGGCAGCCCTGAGGACCTTGACAGCCTCCTCGGTGACCTCGACACCTATGCCGTCACCGGGGAGGACCAGTACGTCGAAAGCGTTCTTCGATTCAGCCATGTGCCTCCTCCTTGAGAAGGTAGGGGATGAGCCCTCCGGACTCGATGAGGTCCATCATGAAGGGCGGATACGGTTCGGCCCGGTATTCCTCACCCTTGGTGATGTTGCTGATGACTCCCGTGGCAGGATCGACCTGTATCTCGTCCCCGGCCTCGATCCCGGCCGCGGCCTGGGTCGATTCGAAGATAGGGAGACCCATGTTGAAGGCGTTCCTGTAAAAGATCCTGGCAAAGGAGCCCGCGATGACGCAGGACACCCCTGCCGCCTTTATGGCGATGGGAGCGTGCTCACGGGACGACCCGCATCCGAAGTTCTTTCCTCCGATGATCATGTCCCCGGCGGAGACCTTGTTGACGAATTCGGGATCCGCGTCCTCCATGCAGTGGAGGGCCAGTTCCCGGGGATCCGAGGTGTTCAGGTACCGCGCCGGGATGATGGCATCGGTGTCCACATCGTCCCCGAAACGCCAGGCTAAGCCTTTAAGAATCTTGTCCATGAAACCTCCAAATTAATTAGTACACCGCACCCAGTACACAGTACCCAGGATTACAGCCCATTAATTCTCACATTTTTTCCCTACTGAGTACTGGGTACTCGGTACTGAGTACTCAACGATCTCTTTATAGATCTTCCGGCGAGGAAATTGTGCCCGTCACCGCGCTTGCCGCCGCCACCGGCGGCCCGGCGAGGTACACCTCGCTCTTCGGATGGCCCATGCGGCCAACGAAGTTCCTGTTGGTGGTCGCCACAGCCCGTTCCCCCTCGGCGAGGATCCCCATGTGCCCGCCCAGACAAGGGCCGCAGGTTGGCGGGCTTATGACCGCGCCGGCACTCAGAAAGATGTCGAAAAGACCTTCCTCCATGGCCTGGCGGTAGATGAGCGGGGTGGCCGGTATGACGATAAGCCTGACGCCGGGCGCTACTTTCCTTCCCTTGAGGACCTTTGCCGCTGCCTGAAGGTCCTCGAGACGCCCGTTGGTGCACGATCCGATAACCACCTGGTCGATGACCACGTCCTTCGCCTCACCGACAGGCCGGGCGTTCTCCGGGAGGTGGGGGAAGGCGACCTGAAGGTTCACATCGGCCGCCTGGATG
>CP070698.1:1296560-1300481 GCA_020349685.1 bacterium | reverse complement strand
CTGGTCATGGACCGCATCATCGAGGTGGCCAGGAAGGCCGGTGTCGACGCCATCCACCCGGGTTACGGCTTTTTAGCCGAGAACCCCGCTTTTGCCCAGATGTGCAGCGACAACTCCATTACCTTCGTGGGACCTTCTCCGTCGGCCATCGAGATGATGGGGCACAAGACCGTAGCCCGCAAGACGATGATCGACGCCGATGTGCCCGTGGTCCCGGGGACCGAGCTCATCGATGATGACGCGGAACTGGCCAGAAGGGCGGTGGAGATAGGACTTCCGGTGATGATCAAGGCAGCCGCGGGTGGCGGCGGGAAGGGCATGAGGGTCGTCACCGACCCCAAGGAGATCGACGGGGCCATCCGGGCGGCCCGATCGGAAGCCAGGTCGTCCTTCGGAGACGACGCTGTTTACATCGAAAAATATGTTGAGGACCCCCGTCACATAGAGTTCCAGGTCCTGGCGGACCGTCACGGGAACGTGGTCCATCTGTTTGAGCGCGAGTGCTCCATCCAGCGGCGACACCAGAAGGTCATCGAGGAAGCGCCCTCCATGGCCCTGGACGATGATCTGAGGGAGCGCATGGGCAAGGCCGCGGTGGAGGCCGCCCGGGCTGCCGGTTACTGGAGTGCCGGGACGGTGGAGTTCCTCGTCGACAAGCACAAGAACTTCTACTTCCTCGAGATGAACACCCGGCTCCAGGTCGAGCACCCTGTAACGGAGATGATCACCGGCATCGATATCGCCAAGGAGATGTTCAGGATCGCCTCGGGCGAAAAGCTCTCCATCGCTCAGGAGGATGTGAAGATGCACGGATGGGCCATCGAGTGCAGGGTCTACGCCGAGGACCCCTACAATAACTTCCTCCCGTCACCGGGGAAGATCCTGGCCCTGCGGATCCCCAACGGCCCCGGCGTCAGGGACGACTCGGGTGTCTACGCGGGTTATGAGGTGCCCCTCTTCTACGACCCCATGATCTCCAAGCTCTGTACCTGGGGCAGGGACCGGACCGAGGCCGTGGACCGGATGAAGAGGGCCCTCGCTGAATACATCGTCAAGGGTATCAAGACGACCATCCCGTTCCATCAGAAGGTGATGGAGAACAAGGATTTTCTCGCGGGCAACATCACCACCGGTTTCATCGGGGACAAGTTCGTTCTCGAGGCCGGGGAGGTGAACGGGGAACTCCAGGATGTGGCCATCATTTCCGCCGCCCTTCAGACGGCGAGACGCAAAAGGGACACCGTTACCCCCGAAGGGCCTTCGGGTGGTGTAACGGACCTGTGGAAGATGGCCGGGAGGAGGTCGAGATGGCTTACATAGCGATCATAGACGGTGAGAAGGTCCCGGTCAGCATCGGCAAGGACCAGGAGGGCAATACCATTGTCACCGTGGGCAACAGGGAGCACGTGGTGGATGTGCGCTGGACCCAGAGCGACCTCTTGTCCCTTCTTATCGACGGCCGCTCCTACCAGGTGGACATCCACAGCGACAAGGACCTGCACAGGGTTCTCCTGGAGGGGAATCACTTCGAGTTCGAGCTCTTCGACGAGAGGAAGGCTCTCCTCAAGAAAAGTGCCGCCATCGGTGCGGAGGGCGTCCAGGAGATCAAGTCCTCCATGCCCGGCAAGATCGTCAAAGCGCTGGTCGCCGAGGGGGATGAAGTCGAACAGGGGCAGGGCCTGGTTGTGGTGGAGGCGATGAAGATGGAGAACGAGATCAAGTCGCCCAAGGCGGGAGTCGTTAAGAAGGTTGGAGTGAAGGAAGGAGAGGCCGTTGAAGCGGGCGCCTTGCTCATCGTGGTCGAGTAGATGCCCGCTTCAACTCTCGGAGTGGGGGAGCGGGAGAGTGGGAGAGTGGGGGAAACTGCGATTTGTCTCCCCCTCACTCTCTCACCCCCTCTCCCTCTCTTAAGCTGGAGTGGTTCATTATGAGTTCTAAACAAAATAAAGATAAGAGCCGGTGGTTAAAGGAAACCTACCGGCCGGCGGTGGAGAAAAGGCCTGAGCGAAGGGAGACTTTCACCACCATCTCCGGGCAGGAGGTCAAGCCCCTCTACACGCCGGTGGACACGGAGGATCTCGATTACGCTGCCCGGCTGGGGTTCCCCGGGGAGTACCCCTTCACCAGGGGCGTCCGTCCCAGCATGTACCGCGGGCAGTTCTGGACCATGCGCCAGTATGCGGGTTTCGGTACGGCCCAGGAGTCGAACCTGCGCTACCGCTACCTTCTGGACCAGGGGCAAACGGGGCTGTCGGTGGCCTTCGACCTGCCCACCCAGATGGGATACGATTCGGACCACCCCATGGCCGAAGGGGAAGTGGGACGGGTGGGTGTGGCCATCGATTCCCTCGAGGACATGGAAACCCTCTTCGACCAGATCCCTTTAGACAAGGTGAGCACCTCCATGACGATCAACTCCACGGCATCCATCCTCCTCTCGCTGTACGCGGAGGTGGGAGCGAAGCAGGGAGTGGCCTCGGAAGAGCTCAGGGGGACGATCCAGAACGACGTCCTCAAGGAGTACATTGCCCGGGGGACCTACATTTTCCCGCCGGCTCCCTCCATGAGGGTCATCACCGACATCTTCGCCTACTGCGCCGATCACATGCCACAGTTCAACACCATCAGCATCAGCGGCTACCACATGCGCGAAGCGGGCAGCACGGCGGCCCAGGAGGTGGCCTTCACCCTCGCCGACGGCATCGCCTACGTCCAGGCCGCTATCGAAAGCGGAATGGATGTGGACCGTTTCGCATCGCGGCTTTCCTTCTTTTTCAATGTGCACAACGACTTTCTGGAGGAGGTGGCCAAGTTCCGGGCCGCCCGGCGGCTGTGGGCCGGCATCATGCGCGAGCGGTTCGAGGCCAAAAACCCCAACTCCTGGATGCTCCGGTTCCACACACAGACAGCGGGGTGCTCCCTTACCGCTCAGCAGCCGGAGAACAACGTTGTCCGGGTCGCCATCCAGGCCCTGGCCGCGGTCCTGGGCGGGACCCAGTCGCTGCACACCAACTCCCGGGACGAGGCCCTTGCCCTTCCCACCGAGGAGTCGGTGCGTATCGCCCTGAGGACCCAGCAGGTCATCGCCAATGAGAGCGGCGTTGCCAGCACCATCGATCCGCTGGGCGGCTCCTACGCCATCGAGGCTTTGACAAATTCCATCGAGGCCCAGGCCAGCGCTTACATCGATCGGATCGATGAAATAGGCGGAGCCGTCAAGGCCATCGAGGCGGGGTTCCAGGCCAAGGAGATCGAGGAGGCGGCTTACCGCTACCAGATCCAGATCGAATCCGGTGATCAGATCGTGGTCGGCGTCAATGCCTTCACCGTTGATGAGGACGATTTCGCCGGCGAACTTCTCAAGGTGGACCCTGAGCTTGAGAAGGCCCAGGTGCAGAGGGTCCAGGCGGTGAGAAGCCGCAGGAACCAGGCCGAGGTTGAAAGAAGGCTCCAGGCCCTCGAGGACGGCGCCACCGGAGGCAGCAATCTGCTCCCCCTCATCCGTGAGGGCGTGAACGCTTATGCGACGCTGGGGGAAGTTTCTGATTCACTGCGAAAGGTATTTGGGGTGCACCGGCCGCAGTGAATGTCTGGACGCGGAGACGGGGAGACGCGGCGACGCGGAGATAAGATCTTTCCCCGTGTCTCCGGGTCACCGTGTCCCCGCGTCATGGAGGATTTGTTCATGACCAAGCCCAAGCTCGACCACATCGGTATCGCCGTGGAGGACCTGGATGCCTCCGTGGAAACCTACAGAAAACTGGGCTTCGAGGTCGAGTCCGTAGACGACGTGCCCGGTTTTGGCGTGAAGGTGGCCTTTCTGCCCATGGAGAGCGGCACAGTGGAGCTGGTGCAGCCCGTGAAGGACGACAGCGCCATGGCCCGGTACCTTCAGAAGAAGGGGGAGGGGATCCATCACCT
>CP070698.1:1286474-1296460 GCA_020349685.1 bacterium | reverse complement strand
TGACCCTTCCGGAGGTGGGCCTGAGCAGTCCCGCCATGAGGTAGAGGAGGGAGGTTTTACCGCAGCCCGTTGGGCCGATGATGACGCACGACGACCCGGTGTCCAGGGTAAGGTCCACGTGGCTGAGCGCTTCATGGTCCCCGGCATCTGTACGGTAGGTGACGCTGACGTTGTCAAGCTGGATCAATGGAGCTCCTTAAGCACAGTTACTGTTATATGTCAGATCTGGAAAATATACTTTCGGTCGATAAAGGAGTAATTAGCACACTCGACGGGAAACAGAGTATCCATTTAGTTTTTTTACGGGGTCTAAGTTCTTGTACTGGGTACTGGGTACTAGGTACTAGGTACTGAATTCACTCCCTCATATCCACCGCCACTGTGTTGAGCGCCTCCTGCACATTAACGACGACCCTCTTTTCCACGCCCAGGGGGTCGTATCTCAGATGAAAGGTGTGCTCGCCCACAGGTACTTTTTCTATGAACACCGGCGTATCCCCCCTGTCCTCGCCCCTGAAGGTCACCCTGGCCCATGGTATGGCGCTGATCCGGACGGTACCTTTGGGGAGGGGGACCATGGTGATGACGTAACGCTCTCCTGTCTCCGCAGGGATGCTCAACCTCTCACTCCTGTATCCGTAAAGCCTCGCCTGGACGGCCGGCATGGAGCCATCGGGAAGGCTCCCGATCACGATGGGAGATCTGCCCGCTTCCACTCCGTCGAGGAGGACACTTGCCCCCGCAGGGCGGGTTTCGAGGATCACCGAGCGCTCGACAGGTGAGGGTGGAGGGGGTGCCGGTTCACTGACTTGTTGTGATTTCGGTACCGGCCTTTCCGCCGGCTTTCCGTCTTGTTTGTTTACGTGGTTCACTGGAAGGAGAAAAGCGCCGGAGACAACGGCGACAGCTGCCGATGCCAGGACCACGTGAGGCCAGAAGCGGGAAATGGCGGCCCTCGGTTTCGTCAAAGCTGTGCCATAACCGGCTTCAGGTGTGTCGGATGCCTGCGATGTTGCCGCTTCGCGGAAGAGGACCCTGGCGGCCAGTGCGGCGGCAGCGGAGGTCTTGACCATCGGCTCGAGGGTTTTCATCACCGAGGATGCGCTGGCCGGCCTTTGCTCCGGATCCAGGCTCAGCAGGCCATCCACGAGATCGTAAAGAGGCTTGGGCAGACCGGGCACGGCTTCGCGCAGGGGAAGATGCCGGGCTTTTCCAATGGCGGCTATCGTCGCGCCTTCGCTTCCTCTTTCGAAGGGGTGTTTCCCGGATAGAAGCTGGTAGGCGATGATACCGAGGGAGAAGAGGTCGGTGCGCCGGTCGAGTTTGCGGCCTTCCATCTGTTCCGGCGACATGTAGGCCAGTTTACCCCTTACGGTGGCACTGGCGGAAGCGTCCCCGAGCACGGCGCGTGCGATCCCGAAATCGGTGACCTTCACCTCACCCAGGTTCGATATGAGGATGTTGTGGGGGTTGAGATCGCAGTGGATGATCCCCGTTCCACCATCGTCACCTTCCGGGCTGCGGTGGGCGTGTTGAAGGGCGCCGGCTACGGCGTGAAGAACAGCTGCAGACTCCTCCACGGAGAGCCTATCTCCTCGTTTCAGGGAACGCAGGATCATTCTCAGGTCGGCGCCCTGCACGTATTCCATTTCGATAAAGGGAGTGCCCCCGATGATGTCGAAACCGTTGACTTTGACAATGTTGGGGTGCTTCAGGGAGGCGGCCAGCTTGGCCTCCCGCGAGAACCTTTTCCTGAACGGATCCTCCACGGCGAGATGGGGAAGGATGATCTTGAGGGCCACCTGGACCTTGAAACCTTCCGGTCCGTGCTTGGTGGCCCTGAAAACCTCCCCCATACCCCCGATGCCGATCCGTTCGTGGAGGACGTAGTTGCCGAAGGGACGGTTCATAGGGGGAAAATAGCAGAAAAAGGGTAAATTCAGAAGCTTGAAGCCAGGAGCCAGGAGTCAGGAGAAAGGCTTTTAACCTCCTTAATTCAGCTGTGCCGAATTGCGACTATAACTACCGGTTTTAAATTTAAGGTGGGTAGTGTGTCATTACGCTCCGTTGACTTTCACGCTTCTGATAGGTAGTGTAACCGCCTTGCAATAATGAGGATGATTATTCTGACTTCTGGCTTCTAATTCCTGGCTTCTTTTGCGGAGGATCGCCTTAAATGATCGATCTCCACACGCACTCCAATGCTTCCGACGGGAAGCTTTCCCCCGCCGAGCTTATGCGTCACGCCAAGGCCATGGGGGTCGAGGTCATAGCGCTGACCGATCATGACACCCTTTCAGGCCTCGAGGAGGCGTCCAGGGAAGCGGCGCGCATAGGCATCGAGCTCATCCCGGGTGTCGAGATCAGCGCTGAATACAACCCCGGAACACTTCACATGCTCGGATATTACATAGACCCGTCCGATTCCGAGCTGGCCGAGACGCTGGCGTGGCTCCGCGGCGGCAGGGATCACAGGAACCACATCATCCTGAAGAAGCTCGCCGAGCTGGGCTGTCCCCTCGAGTGGGAGGAGGTCGAGGCCCTCGCGGGCGGCGAGAGCATGGGTCGCCCTCACATTGCCACCGCCATGGTGAACCGCGGCTATGTCAGCTCCTTCAAGGAGGCCTTCGACAGGTACCTCGGCAAGGGGGCCGCCGCCTACACGGATCGGGAGAAGATGACCCCGGAGACCGCCCTCGAGCGCATTCGTCGCGCGGGGGGGCTGCCGGTCCTGGCTCACCCTCAGACCCTTTCACTGACGGAAGATGAACTTTCGGATCTTTTAAGAAGCCTGGCCTCCCGGGGCCTGGCGGGAGTCGAGGTCTATTATTACAGCCACTCAGAAGAGGAAACGGCTCTCTACAGATCGCTGGCCGGCAAATACGGGCTCGTCGTCACGGGAGGAAGCGATTTTCACGGTCCGGGGATGCTGGAGACCCAGCTGGGAGTGGGCAGGGGCAACATGAGCATACCCAGGTCGCTGGCCGAGGAGCTGAAAAAACTGCATGAGAAAAGCCCCCCTCGTTGACAGAGGGGAGAATAGTGAATAAATTCGGGTACAAGGTACAAGGGATACCAGAGAGGAAATTGGAAATTAGATATTGGAAAATTAGAAATGGTCTGTCTGGTTTAACCAATCTCTAATCTCTAATTTCTAATCTCCTATACAATTTTCGATTTACAAAAATGGTTTTTCAGGAGTGAACAATGCCCACCTACGAATACAGATGCCAGAAGTGCCGGAAGGATTTTGAGGTCTTCCAGCGGATCACCGACGATCCCGTCAAGGAGTGTCCGGAATGCGGCGGATCCGTAGAGCGTCTCATCGCGGCCACCAATTTCATCCTTAAGGGAAACGGCTGGTACAAGAGCGATTACGGGACGCCCGATGTACCTTCCAAGACCGAGGCCCCTGCGTGCAGCGCCGAAAAGAACAAACCTGCCTGCCAGGGCTGCCCGGCTGCGAACACGGACTGATACCCGTCTGATGAGCATGTGACGGCCGGACAGGGCGTCAAGGGGAGCGGAATCCTTTGGATGAGGAAAACCACAAAGGCTCAACGCTGATCCGGCTCAAATTCGCGCTGACCCTTCTTGTTCTGGTTGTCGGGGGCGGTACGGCAGGCTACATGGTCGTCGAGGGATGGGGGTTCCTGGACGCCTTTTACATGACCGTCCTCACCATATCCACCGTGGGCTACGGTGAGGTCCATCCCCTTTCCGTAACAGGTAAATTCCTCAGTATCCTTATCATCCTGCTGGGCGTGGGTTCAGTAGGTTTTGCCGTCGGTACGGCCGGGAAGCTCATGCTCGAGGATCGTATCAGGGCAGTGCTCGGGAGGAGATCCATGAAGTCGATCCAGAAGCTGCACAACCACTACATTATCTGCGGCTTTGGCCGGATGGGCCGCATCATATGCGAGGAACTCAGGGAAAAAAGCATTCCTCTGGTGGTTCTCGAGAACGAAGACGTGGTCATCCAGGAGATCGAGCGGCTCGGATATCCTTACATGAAGGCCGACGCCACGAGCGACGAGGAGCTTATTACGGCGGGTATAGAAAGGGCAGCCGGCCTGGTCTCGGTGGTGACCGACGACGCACAGAATGTCTTCATCGTCCTGACGGCCCGGGGGCTGAACCCCAAACTGAACATCGTGGCCAGGTCCGCGGCAGAGGAGTCGATCAAGAAACTCGTCCGCGCGGGGGCCAACAAGGTCATATCGCCCTATTTCCTGGGCGGCCACAGGATCGCCCAGGCCATCATGCGCCCCACGGTCCTGGATTTTCTGGAAAACATCGTCCAGAACAAGACGATGGACCTGGTCCTGGAAGAGATCCGCATTGCACCCAGATCCAGACTTGTAGGGACGACCCTGGCAACCTCGGGGCTCCGAAAGGATTTCAACATCATCATCCTGGCGATCAAGAGCATCACCGGCGCCATGAGCTTCAACCCCTCCTTCGACACGGAGATCAAGGCGGGTGACACCCTCGTGATCCTCGGGCACTCAGAGCACCTGGAGAAACTTGGTGCGATCACCGGGAGCTCATGACCTGCTCTGCTTTATACGGCAAGGCCAGCCTGAAGGATCTTGATAAGGACCTGGGCTTTCTGGACAGCCAGGGCCTGTTCCCCGAGATCTATCTTTCGGCTGAGCTTCTCGACACCCTCGACGAGGCTAAGGTCACAAGCATGATCCGGTGGAGGGAAGAGGGCAAAAGCCTGACCTTCCACGCCCCCTTTGCCGATCTTGCCCCCGGTGGTTTCGATCCCAGGGTACTGGAGATAACAAGGCTGCGCTTTTCCCAGGTGATGGGCCTGGCGCAAAGGGTGGGGCCGGAGCAGATCGTTTTCCACCCCGGGTTCGATGAGTTCAGGTTCGCCTTCCGGGAGCAACTGTGGCTCGATAACAGCCTCAGGGTATGGGGTGAGCTTCTCGAGGAAGCGGCAAGGGTCGATACGCGGGTCTGCCTGGAAAACGTTTTTGACACCCGTCCGGATCATCTTGTCCGTCTGAGGGAGGAGCTCGGAAAGGAGCTGGGTTTCTGCTTCGACATCGGCCATTTTCTTCTCTTTTCAAAGGTGACCCTCAAGGAGTGGCTCGACGCCTTTTCGGACGGGCTTTTCGAACTGCACCTCCACGACAACGACGGCAAGCAGGACCTGCACCTTCCTGTCGGGGAGGGTGGTTTCGATTTCAAGACCCTTTGCTGCGCGATCGAGGGCGCCAGCCTGGAACCGCTGGTTGTCCTCGAACACCACACGTGGAAAGAAACACAGCGGTCCCTGATGAATTTTCAACGCCTTCTCGAAGAGAGATGCCCTGATGACGGTTCCCCTCCATGAAATCCTTGGGAGGGTGGAAAAGCCGTCCCGGTACCTAGGTCAGGAGATCAATGCGGTCCACAAGGACCCTTCCCATGTCGTCCTCCGGGTGGGGATCGTCTTCCCCGACCTTTACGAGATCGGGATGGCTCATCTGGGTACCCACATCCTGTACGGACTCGGCAACGAGCTCGAGGGCGTCCAGGTCGAGCGGGTCTTCCTCCCGGGAGAGGACCTGCTGGCCCTCCTGAGAGAAAAGCTCCTCCCCCTGCCCACCCTGGAATCGAGGTCACCCCTGGCACAGTGCCAGCTTCTCGGTTTCACCCTTCAATCGGAACTGACCTACACGAACATCCTGACCATTCTCGAGGCGGCCGGCATACCATTTTACAGCCGGGACCGTTCCGAGGACGCGCCCATCCTTATCGGAGGGGGTCCCTGCGCCTTCAATCCCGAGCCGCTGGCGGATTTCTTCGATCTGTTTTACCTCGGAGACGGTGAAAAGCAGTGGCCGGAAATGCTCCGGCTTCTCAAACAACTGGTCGAGGCCGGTGCCGGCCGGAAGGAAAGGATCGACACCCTCAAGGGCTTGCCCGGTGTTTATTGTCCCGGGGATTTTACGCCTGTCTATTCAGACGACGGGACCATTGAAAAGGTCATTTCCCCTGGTGCCGGGGCCACGGTGGGACCATCCACCCTCCCGTCGCTGGATGTCTCTCTTCCCGCGTCCTCCTACATCGTGCCCTTCCTTTCCCCCATCCACGACCGGATCAATATCGAGGCCACGAGGGGGTGCACCCGAGGGTGCCGGTTCTGTCATGCGGGGATGGTCTACAGGCCCACCCGGGAAAGGAACGCGGAGTCTTTGCTCAAGGAGGTTAAGAGGGCGCTCGAGCTGACCGGTTACGAGGATCTCGCCCTGACCAGTCTCAGTATCGGGGATTACGGTCCCCTCGACGAGATCCTCGAGTCCGTCATGGACCGATACGGCACCGAACGGGTTTCCCTGTCCCTTCCCTCCATGCGCATCGGGGGGCTTACCCCCTCCGTAGCCAGGCAGATCCAGCGGGTGCGCAGGACCGGTTTCACCATTGCCCCGGAAGCCGGCACCAGGCGTCTGCGGCAGGTCATCAACAAGGATTTTGGCGACGAGGAGATCCTCCGGACCGCCCGGTGGGTTTTCGGCCACGGCTGGGAGGCGGTGAAGCTGTACTTCATGATAGGACTCCCCACTGAGACCGATGAGGACCTCGACGGCATCCTCCGGCTTGCCAGGAACATCGCCGGAGAAGCTCCCGGAAAGGCCAAGGTGACGGTGAACATCTCGCCTTTTGTGCCCAAGGCGCACACGCCCTTCCAATGGGCCGCCCAGGATCTTGAACCGGAGCTGAAAAGAAAACTCACCTATCTGCAGAAGAATCTCAGGGGCGGTAAAATACAGGTCCGCTGGGGCAGGACCGACCAGGCGCTATTGGAGGGTGTCCTCGCCAGGGGGGACAGGCGGATCGCCCGCGTGATCGAGGCCGCGTGGCGTGCGGGCGCCGCCATGGACGGCTGGGAGGAACATTTCGACTGGAAGACCTGGGCCGGAGCTTTCGCTTCGGAAGGTCTGGACCCCCAGTGGTTCGCCGCCCGGGAGCGGGACCCGGAGGAAGTCCTGCCATGGGACCATATATCCTGCGGTGTGAGCCGGGAATACCTTCTTTCGGAATACAGTAAAGGTCTGGAGGGAAAGGTCACCCCCGACTGCCGTGACACCGGGTGCCGCGCCTGCGGGGCCTGCACACCGGAGCAGGTGGATGCTCTGCCGCCCCTGAGATCAGCGGGTATGGAACCGGAGGTTCAACCGTTTCCCCGGCCCGAACAGCAGGAGGCCGACAGGCCCGTTCGAAGGGTCAGGCTCGTTTTCAGAAAGATCGGCGATGTGAGATTCCTGGGGCATCTGGAGATGGCCAGGGTGTTCGAAAGAGCCTGCCGCCGGGCGGGGATCCCTCTTTCCTTCACTGGCGGCTTCAGCCCCAAGCCCAGGATAACCTTTGCCCTCTCGCTGCCCACGGGCACCGAAGCCCTGGCGGAGTGGCTGGACCTGGAGCTGGGCGAAGCCTGGGCTGCCGAAGAGGTCATGAGCAGGCTCAACGATCAGCTGCCTGAGGGCATCAGGATCCTGGACTCCTGGAAGGTTCCCGTGGATGTACCGGCCCTGAACGGGAGGGTGCGGTCCATGACCTATGAAGCGTGCCTTCCCGAGGCGGTAAAGGATCTGGATGAAAGGGTGCGGGATGTCATGAGCAGGCCCAGCGTGCCGGTCCTTCGCTTGAAAAAGGGGAAGAAGCGCACGCTTGACCTCAAGGACTACCTGCTTTCTCTCAGTTCCCCGGACGACCGGACCCTGGTCTTTTCTCTGGCACTAATGGGTGAGGCGGGCAGTGCGCGTCCGCAGGAGGTGCTGGAGGCTGTCATGGACGGTGATGCCTCAAGACTCGAGGAGATCCATCTCACCCGCACCTGTCTCGACTTTGCCATCGAGTCCGACAGGGCGGGAGGCCGACCGGGGTGGACGAGGGTCTGGGATTGACGCCGGAAAGGAGATCTCAAGCCCGTATTCAAGTACACAGTACTCAGTACCCAGTACCCAATGCTCGGTCTCCAATACCATTTAAGAGAACCCTTGTTTGACTCTCCCGCACCCCTTTTAAATCTCCCAGTATTTTATTGTTTATTAATGACTTAACCTGAAATAATTGTTACTTATAGAAGTAACTGTTAGATAGACATTCATCAGGGAGCTCCCTTGACCATGAGATATCTCAGGAAATTTCCCAAACATGATTTTGTCGGGACGGCACCTTCCTGGCACATCCACAGGAGTCTGCGTTCCCATCCATCATTGGTTACATGTTCTCCCCCTACTGAGTACCGGGTACCAGGTACCGGGTACTCATCTTTAAAGATTACGCGCGAGAAGCGCGTTCATGGTTTATTTTCGAAATCGAAAGGTTTACCTAATGGGATCAGACATTATTATCAACGCCAACGAGTTCGAGACGAGGGTGGCCATCCTGGAAAACCGCCAGGTCTCGGAGATCTCCGTGGACCGTATCAAGGACCGCGGAGTAACGGGGAACATATACAAAGGTAAAGTCGTCCGGGTACTGCCCGGGATGCAGGCGGCCTTTGTAGAGATCGGTCAGGAACGGGCGGCCTTTCTCCACGCTTCAGACATCGTGCTGGACATGGGAGAGTACGCCGAGATGCTCAGCGCGGACGAGATCAACGGGGACGATGAGTTTCCGATGATCACCTCGTCCGGTCATGCCATCGAGGACCTGCTGAAGGAAGGGCAGGAGGTCCTTGTCCAGGTCACCAAGGAACCCATAGGGACAAAAGGGGCGAGGGTCACAGCCTACATCACCCTGCCGGGCAGGATGCTCGTGCTCATGCCCAACCTTGTCAAGGTGGGTGTTTCGAGAAGGATCCAGAAAACAGAAGAACGGGAGAGACTGCGCGGTATCGTCACTTCACTCAAACCGGCCGGGGTGGGGTTCATCGTCAGGACAGCCGCGGAGGGAGCCACTGAGCAGGAGATCAGCCAGGACATGGACTTCCTCGTGCGCCTTTGGGATTCGATCAAGAAGCGCCGTCCGCGCTCCCGCGCTCCCAGCCTCCTTTACGCCGAGCTGGACCTGACCTTCCGTGTCCTGAGGGACCTCTACAACACCGACATCGAAGCCATCTACGTGGACTCGAAGGATGAATACAAGAAACTGGTCGATTTCACCAAGAAGTTCACGCCGGGCCTCAAGGACGCCCTGACCCTCTACGAGGACGAGGAGCCGATCTTCGAGCATTTCGGCGTGGAGATGGAGATCAACCGCGCCCTTGGCAAGAAGATCTGGCTGAAATCGGGAGGTTACATCGTTATCGACCAGACGGAGGCCCTCACCGCCATCGACGTAAACACCGGACGCTTCGTGGGACGACGGAATCTGGAGGACACCATCGTCAAGACAAACATGGAGGCCGTCCAGGAGGTCGTCTACCAGCTGAAGCTGCGCAACATCGGAGGGCTTATCATCATCGATTTTATCGATATGGAGAAGTACGCCAATCGGAAGAAGGTGTTCTCTTCCCTGGAAGAGGCTCTCAAGGAGGACCGTGCCAAGACCACCATTCTGCAGATCTCGGAACTGGGTCTCGTCGAGATGACGAGGAAGAGGACGAGGGACAACCTGGCATCCATCATGACCGAACCCTGCCCGTACTGCGAAGGCAAGGGACTCATCAAATCGCTGCGCACCATCGTCTACGACATCTTCCGCCAGGTCAAAAGGGAGGCGTCGGCTCTGGACGGTAAGAGGATCGTCCTCATGGTGCACCCGAAGGTGGCCGACCTGCTGTACGAGGAGGAGAGGGAGTATCTGGAGGGTTTGGAGAAGCAGATAAAGAAGAAGGTGGTAGTAAAGACGGACTACAACATGCACCAGGAGCAGTACCAAATTATGGGGTTGTAGCCTCAATTTGGTACTGCTCCTGGTGCACAAGTGTAGCGTGCAGAGTGTAAAGTGTAGAGGGACTTATAAAGCTGTTTGCGGCACCTCTGATACGATTGTTCCTCTACACTCTGGACTTTACACTCAACACTCGATAACTGCGTACACGT
>CP070698.1:1282351-1286374 GCA_020349685.1 bacterium | reverse complement strand
GTAGCGCGGCACACCCGGCCACGGCCCTTCATCATTGGGAGAGCCTCTGCCGGCGTGGCCTTCACCGGAAGCGACCAGGTAGAGCAGGCTGCCGGTGCGGAAGGCTTCCCTCAGGGAGCGCTCTCCTTCCACGATACACAGGCCCTTCCGCCTCCTGATCTTTACCGAATCCAGCGAGCGGAGATTCCTCAGTTTTTCCCGGCTCAGGGGGCCGTCTGCAGGCACCAGAACCACCTCCACAATGTATTATTATTTTCTAATATTCAAATTTACCATTGACAGTCCACCCTTTGAGGGTTACTATCACCTACATCAATTCAGGACAACAATTTTGAGAATATCATAAAGGAGGAAGGCCATGGCCGACAGCAAGAAAGTTCGGGAATTTAGCGACGACAATTTTGAGGAAGAGGTCCTTAAAGAGTCCAAACCGGTCCTGGTGGATTTCTGGGCTGTCTGGTGCGCCCCCTGCCGCATGATCGCCCCCGTTATTGAGGAGATCGCCGAGACATACGGCTCCAAGATCAAGGTGGGCAAGATCAACGTTGACGACAACTCCAAGATCCCCAACCAGTACGGCATCCGGAGCATCCCCACCGTCATTCTCTTTAAGGACGGCAAGGTGGCGGAGCAGGTCATCGGTGCCAACGCTGCCGAGATCAAGAAGATCGTGGAGCAGAACGCCTGACAGGGGAATCCGGCAAACACCCAGAAATATTTGGAAAACAGGAAACAGGACCATGAGCGCCTACTCGATCTACGAACTTCAATGCCCCGGCTGCAAACTCCAGTACACCCAGATGGTATCCGACAAGGAGGAGAGCCTCCTCATCCCGTGCCCCTCGTGCGACACGGCCCTCGACAAGATCCGCAAACTCAGTGGAACCGAGCTTCTCTCCTGCTCCTTTACCTATGGCGGCGGGTGATGAATTCCCTTCCGGCGGTCCGCCGGTAATGAAAAAGGGCGGCCTGAAGGCCGCCCTTTTTATTTTGATCCCTTAACCGTTCCGATTATTCGGGACCGATGATGGCCTCGACGGGGCACGTCTCGACACAGTCGCCGCAATCGGTGCAAAGATCGGCATCGATAACGTAGATCTCGCCCTCGCTAATGGCCTCGACAGGGCACGAATCGATACAGCTTCCACAGGCAGTGCATTCATCAGTGATAACGTGAGCCAAAGCGTTCACCTCCTTTTGACTATAGGACCATATAAAAAAGGACTTTTTTCAAACAGAGCCTGCATAACCCCCTGGCTTTCAAATGTCAACCCATAAAAAAGCCAGGCAGCTGCCTGGCTTTTTTATGGAGGGAATTAAATTAAGCTAAAAGTCTGCTGAGGTCTTCTGGCAGACTTTTAGCTGCACTTCGAATATCCGCAGGAGTGGCAGGTGGCGCACCCCTCGGCAAACTCCAGGGTTCCGCTGCAGTCGGGGCACAGCTTGCCCAGCGACATCATCAGGTCCTCCATGCCGGAAGATCCCTTCCTGCTCGCCGCCGGGAACTCGACGACCTTGACCGGCGCGTCGCCCCTTTCCTTCTGGATGTCCACATACTGCTTCAGGGCCTTGGCGATGGCGTCGGAGCACGAGAGGATCATCTCACCGTTCTGCCACAGGGGCGACGGGCACCTGATGCCCGAGAGCTGTCTTATGATGGAATCGACCTCGATACCGGACCGGAGGGCCAGGGACACCATGCGGCTCACCGACTCGGACTGGGAGGCCGCGCAACCCCCGGCCTTGCCCATCTGGGTGAACACCTCGCACAGCCCCTTTTCGTCCTCGTTGACGGTCACGTACAGGTTGCCGCACCCTGTCTTCATCTTGATGGTCATACCGTGGGTCATGCCGGGCCTTGGCCGCGGCGCAGGCATGGCCGCGCCTTCCGCTTCCGGGCCGCGGGCCGCGGCGCGATCCTTGCCATAGGAGAGGACCTGCTCGTCCCTGCTCCCGTCCCTGTACACGGTCACTCCCTTGCACCCCAGCTCGTAGGCGAGGAGGTAGACCTCTTCGATATCCTTCCTGCTGGCCTCGTTAGGGAAGTTGACCGTTTTGGAGACGGCGTTGTCGGTGTACTTCTGGAAGGCGGCCTGCATGCGGATGTGCCACTCGGGACTGATGTCGTGGGAGGTCACAAAGACCCGCTTCACCCAATCCGGTATGCCCGAAATGTGCTGGATGGACCCCTCTTCAGCGATCCTTTCCATGAGCTCTTCGCTGTAGAAACCCTCCCGCCTGGCGACCTCCTTGAAATAGGGGTGCACCTCGACAAGGCGCTGGTTGTCCAGGACGTTCCTCTGGAAGGCGATGGCGAAGAGCGGCTCGATGCCGCTTGTGGTGTTGGCGATGATGCTGATGGTGCCGGTGGGGGCGATGGTGGTCACCGTCGCGTTTCTCATGGGAGGGCGCCCCGGCAGATCAAAGATGCTGCCGTCGTGGGCGGGGAAGGCTCCCCGCTCCTGGGCCAGGTCCTGGGACGATTCCATCCCCTTCTGGTGGACAAAACCCATGACCTTTTCCGCGAGGGCCACCGACTCCTCGGAGTTGTAGGGTATGCCGAGCCTGAACAGCATGTCGGCCCATCCCATGATGCCCAGGCCGATCTTCCGGTTTTTCTTGGTCATCTCCTCGATCTGGTCGAGGGGATACCGGTTCACCTCGATGACGTTGTCGAGGAACCTCACCGAGTGCGTGACGATCTGACCCAGCTTCTCGTAGTCGATGGAGACCCTCTTGCCCTCGTACCGGAGAACGCGGGAGAGGTTGATGGAACCCAGGTTGCAGGATTCGTAGGGGAGTAGGGGTTGTTCGCCGCAGGGGTTGGTGCTCTCCATTTCCCCCAGCTCGGGCGTGGGGTTGTCCCGGTTGACGCGATCCAGGAAGATAATGCCGGGTTCGCCGTTCTGGTGGGCCTTCTCCACCACCAGCTGGAACACCTCACGGGCCTTGAGCTTCCTGACCTCCCGGCCCGTCCTGGGGTTCAGAAGGGGGTACTCCTCGTCTTCCGCAACGGCCTTCATGAACTCTTCCGTGAGCCCGACGGAGATGTTGAAGTTGTTGAGCTGATCGTTGTCCTCCTTGCACCGGATGAAATCCAGGATGTCCGGGTGATCGATGCGGAGGATCCCCATGTTGGCCCCGCGGCGCGTGCCTCCCTGCTTGATGACCTCGGTGGCCTGGTTGAACACCTTCATGAACGATATGGGGCCCGAGGAGACGCCGGAGGTGGACTTGACCACGTCCTTTCCGGGCCGCAGCCTGCTGAAGGAAAAG
Source organism: bacterium (assembly GCA_020349685.1). Taxonomy (GTDB): domain Bacteria; phylum BMS3Abin14; class BMS3Abin14; order BMS3Abin14; family BMS3Abin14; genus JALHUC01. The sequence continues at coordinate 1,283,098 of CP070698.1, read as the reverse complement.
CCGGTCCCGCCGCCGCTCTTGTGGATCATGGCCGTGTGCTTGACCGCGTCGAAGATGCTCTCCATGGAGTCCCCCACGGGGAGGACAAAGCAGGCGGAAAGCTGCTGGAGCTCCCGGCCCGCGTTCATGAGAGTGGGTGAGTTGGGCATGAAGGAGAGGGAGGCCATGAGGCTGAAATAAAGGTCGGCTGTGTACTGGACCTTTTCCGGGCCGGCCCCGAACAGCTCCTCGGCCTGGGCGATGTTGTCGGCCACCCTGCGGAAGAGGTCCTCCGCTGTCTCGAGGGGGTTACCCTCCTCGTCCCTTTTGAGGTACCTTTTCGCCAGAACGACGCGCGCATTTTCGGACAGTTCTACCGGTGCGAGGGTTGATCCGAAATTGAGCGTTTCCTGCTTTTTAGTGGACCCGTGATCGGCGCTCCCCGACTTGGTCACGGTCATGTGATCCTCCGGAAAATAGCTGTTTTTAAACAGGAAAAAAGGGGTTAAGGCTCCTATATGTTGTACTTAGAAAAAAAGATAACACAAGATATGGGAGTTGTTCAAGGGGTTTTTAAACCCATCGAGGTAATAAATCAAAAATAATTTTCCCCCAGCATACGTATAAATATTTCCTATGGATGCTATAGTTAATTTCGATTATATTAACGCTCTGTTCCATAGAAAGTATAGCAATCATTAAAAGAGTCCAGGGGCTGGTGTCTAGGGTCTGGTGTCTGGTGTCTGGTGTCTGGTGTCTAGTGTCTAG
>CP070698.1:1275452-1282251 GCA_020349685.1 bacterium | reverse complement strand
TTCGTCGCAGACGGGTGAAGGCTTCAGGGTCAAGATCGGATGGAAAATAACAACCATCGTCGTGGTGGTGTTGACGCTGCTGGCCGTGGTCAATATCCTCTTTATACGTGACCGTTTCAGCGCCACCATGAATCTGGAGTTCGAGAGCAAGGCCAAGGCCATCGCCCTTTCCATAGCAAGGTCCAGCGAAGACAAGCTTGTCAGCCGGGACTTCGTCACCATTCAGGCCGTTACCGACAGCTACAAGGAGGTTCACGGGATCAAATACATCATGGTCTTAGACAGCGGCGGTAACCTGGCGGCCGCTACCTTCGAGGGGCAATACTCGGACAGGCTCCTCGGCCTCAATCCCGTAACGGGCGAGGAGGAGTTCAAGATCGGCCGCTTCAAGGTCCCCGAAGTGGGCGACATCCTGGAGGTGGCTGTCCCGGTTCTCTTCGGTGTTGTGGGAACGGTCAGAGTGGGGATGGATAACGGCCTCATCGTGAGCGAGCTCAGGCAGATCACCATGAATCTGATCTACCAGTTCGCTGTCGCCTCCATCCTCGGGGTCGTCCTTCTTCACCTTGTGGTCCTTTTCCTTCTCAGGCACATGAAAACCATATTAAAGGTCCTCGAACAGGCCGGCGGCGGCGACCTCACCGTCAGAGCCAATGTTCCTACCCGCGATGAATTCATGGATCTAGCCAACCACCTGAACGGCACCCTGGAGCAGCTGGGCTCCATTGTCGACAGGGTGGACCAGTCCTACGAGAGCATCTCCCAGGCCAACCTGGGTATCACCCAGGTCTACAACGACGTGCAGGAGGGCATCGATCAGCAGGCTGGCCTGGCTTCGGAAACCATGGATTCGGTGACCGGCAACAAGAGGATGATCGACGAGGTCACCGGGGGGATCCAGGTCCTCGAGAGTTCGTCCACCGAGAGCTTTTCCAGTATCATGGAGATGGGGGCCTCCATCGAAGAGGTCTCCTCCATGTCCGATTCCCTGTTCAACTCCGTGAACGAGTCCAACATCGCTATCGAGGACCTCTCCAGCTCCATCGACCAGATCAGCAAGAACCTCGTCTTGCTGTCCACTGCCGCGGAGGAAACGGCGGGGGCCATGAATGAGATGAGCGCCAGCATCGTTCAGGTCCGCGGCAACGCCGAGAGCACGGCACAGGATGCTGTCCAGATGACCCAGGTGGCCGAGGAAGGGGCCGAGGTGTCGAGGAAAGCCCGGGAGGGAATGGACGCCATCAAGGAGAGTTCGGCCCAGGTCAGCCGGACCATTTCCCTGGTGTCGGACCGCATCGAGGAGATCGACGAGATCCTGCGCTTTATCACCGACATCACCGGCAAGACCAACCTGCTCGCTCTGAACGCCGCCATCATAGCGGCCCAGGCGGGAGCCCAGGGGAAGGGGTTTGGTGTGGTGGCGGATGAGATCAACGAACTGGCCCAGAACACCAAGGCCCAGACCAACCGCATCGCCCAGGTCATCGAGGGGCTCAGGGAAGAGGTTGTCCGGGCCAGCGAGGCTGTGGAGGATTCCAACAAAAAGGTGGATGAAGGGTTCAGCCGCACGGAGGAGGTCACGAGGGCCCTCGAGGGCATTATGGAGAGCACGATGCTCGTCTCCCACCGGATCGAGGAGATCGCGCAAACGACCTCTGAACAGGCCAGCACCAGCAACCGGGTCCTGGAGACCACCCAGAACCTTACGGAATCGGTGGGCAACATCAAGATGCTGAGCGGACAGCAGGCGGAGGCCGGTGAAAAGCTTCTGGAGATGTCGAAGCTCGTGAAGCAGGCGGCCGAGAAGGTCAAGATGAGCACCGAGGAGCAGTCCCTGACAAGCCAGCAGATCAACAAGGAGCTCACCAGGATCACCGAAACGGTGAGAACCATCTCCGAGTCCACCGAGATCCAGGTCGTCAACGGTGCCAAGGTCCTGAGGCTGATGGAGGATCTTACCGGTGTCATCAACAATAACAGGGAGACGGTGCACGGGTTGCAGGACGTCATCAGCGAACTGAACAGCCGCATGGAGGTCATGCACCGGGATCTGCAGTTGTTCAAGACGAAAAAGGATCGTGATTAGAGAACGGAAAATGGAAAATAGTAACTAGGATGATCACAGGGCCCTGAGGGGCCCGTTTTTCATCTCAAATCTCAAACGCAAGTGAGCCGACTTTCAGTCCACATGTGATTTCGAAAATAATATTGTACTTATATATAATGTATCCTTTATCTGAGATGTGAGGTCTTAGATCTGAGATCATTGATCAAACCGGCCCACGGCATTCGCCCAGTAAAATACTTTGCTCTCCAGAGGTGAGAAATGCACAGAGTCCTGGTCAGCTTAAGCAGTATATTCGTTATCCTGATTCCCATGATGATAGGGGCCGATTCGCTCCAGGACCCCAGGGAGGTCCATCTCGTCAACGTCCGGCAGTTGACCTTCGGAGGGGAGAATGCGGAGGCCTACTTCTCGGACGACGGGGAGAAGATCATCTTCCAATCCACCCGGCCGCCCTACAACTGCGACCAGATCTTCCTCATGAACGCGGACGGCAGCGGAGTCGAGCTGCTCTCTACCGGCGGGGGCGCGACGACCTGCGCCTTCCTGTTCCCGGGAGGGAAACGGTTCCTTTACGCCTCCACCCACCTGGGGGGAGAGGCATGCCCGCAGGAACCGGACAGGAGCCGCGGATACGTGTGGCCCCTCTTCGAGTCCTACGACATCTTCGCCGCCGACCTGGGCGAAAAGGGGGAAATATCAGATCTGACGCGACTGACCAGCACGGCAAGGTACGACGCCGAAGGGGCGGTATCCCCTGACGGGAAAAAGATCGTTTTTACATCCTTGAGGGAAGGGGACCTGGACCTTTATCTCATGAATGTCGACGGTACCGGGGTCAGGAGGATAACCGATCGTGAGGGGTTCGACGGCGGGCCCTTCTTCTCCTGGGATGGCCGGTACATCGTCTACAGGAGCTACTACCCGGAGCCAGGTGAGTCCCTGCAGGATTACAGGTCCCTCCTGGCTCAGGACCTCATGAGGCCCCGGAGGGCGGAGATTTTCTACATGAGGTCGGACGGCACCGGCCACACCCAGGTCACCGCCAGCGGGCACGCCAACTGGTCTCCCTTCATGCATCCGGACAGCGAACGGATCATCTTCTCGTCCAACCGCCACGACGAGCAGGGTCGGACCTTCTCTCTTTACGTCGTGAGGAAGGACGGTACGGGCCTTGAGCGGGTGACCTACGGGACGCGCTTTGACAGCTTCCCCATGTTTTCGGCTGACGGGAAGAAACTGGTGTGGTGCTCGACGAGGAACGCCAAAGGGGACAGGGAGTTCAATATATTCATCGCTGACTGGAAGGACTAGTCGCCTGCGGCGACAGTGTCTGGCATCTGGTTCTGGTGTCTGGATAAATCGGAACTCTGAGGGCAGGAGGAAAGCCGATCAGCATTCTGTCATAGCGAGGAGCAGCGGGACCACGTGCTCTGATTTTACCAGACACAAGACACTAGAAACCAGATACTGGAAATAAGGAGTCAGAATCCAGGATTCAGAAGGACAATCTAAATTCCGGTGCACCGGTACACTGGTGCATATGCGCACTTGGAATTATCGCTCTGAAATCACCATGTGAATTATGAAAAGAATTATATTTCAAATAGTTACAATTTTTATTTTTGCTCTGACACCGGAGTTGGGCGCTGCTGCCGCCCAGCACCATGAATTAAATGTGAGGCTCTTTCCTGCCGAGCACCGCATAGAGGCGGTGGACACGGTCACCCTTTCAGAGCCGGTAGGGAAGGGGCAGGTCTTTCTCAACCCCGACCTTGAGAACGAGATCAGGTGGCTGGACGATCGCTCTTTTAAGGCGCGTTACGCGGGCTTCATCGATTACCCCTTGCGCAACATCGGGGAGGAGTACGCCCGGGGCCAGAAGGACACGGCCGGCAGCATCGGTCCGGAGGGCGTATACCTAGACATCGGGTCCGGCTGGTACCCCGTGGTCCGGGGAAAACCCGATGATAAGATCACCTTCGACCTGACGGTTCAGCTGCCACCCGGCTGGGACGCCGTGAGCCAGGGGACACGTACCGGGCATACAGTCAAAGAAACGGGGACTGTTGTCCGGTGGGTCTGCGAACAGCCCCAGGATGCGATCTGGCTGGTGGCCGGTCAGTACCATCAGTACGCCGAGCGCTTCGGTGAGGTCCAGGCCCAGGCTTTCTTCCGTAAACCCGAGGAGGACCTCGCCGCGAAATACCTGCAGGCCACGGGCGAGTATATCGGTATGTACGAAAAGCTCATCGGCAAGTATCCCTACGGCAAGTTCGCCCTGGTTGAAAATTTCTGGGAAACAGGCTACGGCATGCCCTCTTTTACCCTTCTCGGGCCGCGCGTCATCCGTTTTCCCTTTATCATCGAATCCTCCTACCCCCACGAGATCCTTCACAACTGGTGGGGCAACAGCGTGTATATCGATTACGGCTCCGGAAACTGGGGAGAGGGCCTGACGGCCTACCTTTCCGACCATCTGATAAAGGAGCAGAAGGGACTCGGGTCCCAGCACAGGCAGGAGGTCCTCCAGAAATACGCCGACTATGTCCTGGAGGGCAGGGATATTCCCCTCACCCAGTTCCGCTCCCGGCACGGCTCCGTCACCGAGGCTGTGGGTTACGGCAAGACCATGATGCTGTTTCACATGCTTCGCATGAAACTCGGGGAGGACCTCTTCCGCGAGGGTCTGCAAAGACTCTACAAGGACAACCTCTACAAGGCGGCCGGATTCAGGGAGGTGCGGGAGGCCTTCGAGGTGGTGTCAGACCGGGACCTGGACAACTTCTTCCAACAGTGGGTCGAGAGGACCGGGGCTCCGGAACTTGTGCTCGCCGATTTGAAGGTGAACCGGGAAGACAGTGGCGTCTATCGTGTCGATATCGCCGTCGAGCAGGTCCAGGAAGGCGAACCTTATTCCATGGTCGTGCCCGTTGCTGTGACCCTTCAAGGGCAGGATGAGGCGGCGCTGATCAACGTCCCCCTGGAGGGGGTCAGAGCCTCCGTGAAAATGGAACTGCCCGCCAGGCCCGTACGGGTGGATGTAGACCCCCGGTTCGACCTCTTCCGCCGCCTGGACAGGCGCGAGATCCCGCCGGCTTTGACCCAGGCATTCGGGGCCAGAAAGGCTCTCATCGTGCTCCCCTCGCGCGCCGAGGCACCCTTGCTGGATTCTTACCGCTCTCTGGCCAGCTTTCTGAGCCGCACGGGTCCCGGACAGGTGGACATGATCTCGGACGGGGATCTTGAAAGTCTTCCGGCCGACACGTCGGTCTGGCTCCTGGGCTGGGAGAACCTCACGCTGCCGGGCCTCTTTCCGGCTTTCGAGGAATACGGTCTGGTCATTGATGTCCGGCAGGGTACCGTGAAGCTTCCCGATGAGACGTCGCCGGTTTTCACCCGCCTTGAGCACAGCGTCGTTCTGACGGGACGGCATCCCCTCAATTCCGATCTCGCGGTGCTTTGGATCGGCGCAGCCAATACCAAAGCCCATGAGGGACTTGCACGCAAACTGCCTCACTATCACAAGTACAGCTACCTCGCCTTTGACGGGGACGAACCGGAGAACGTGGCCAGGGGGCGCTGGCCGGTTGTGGGTTCGCCCCTGACCGGTTTTCCCGGGGGAAGCTCCGGGCCCATGGGAACCCTTCGGGAAAGGGAACCCCTTGTGGAAAGGCCGGTCCCTTTCAGCGGTGAGCGGATGATGAAGGATATCCGGTTCCTGGCGTCGGAGGGTTTGAAGGGGCGAGGCAACGGTTCTGCCGAGCTCCAACAAGCTGCCCGGTATATAGCCCGCATGTTCGAGGAGGCGGGATTGGAGGCCGGCGGTGAGGGCGGCACCTGGTTCAGGGACTGGGATCCCGGTGGAGGCAAGAGCGGTGAGACACTGAAAAACGTGGTCGGTATACTTCCGGGAACGGAGAGCGCATGGAAGGGGCAGAGCCTCATTGTCGGGGCCCACTACGACCACCTTGGACTCGGTTTGGGCGAAGGCGGCCTTTCCATCAACCGCGGACGGGTCCATCCCGGGGCCGACGACAACGCCAGCGGAGTTGCCGTGATGATGGAGCTGGCGCGGGTGTTCGCCGCCGGACCCAGGCCGAAAAGGACTATTGTTTTCACCTCCTTTGCCGGGGAGGAGTCCCGCAAGCTGGGATCCGCGAGGTACGTGTCCGACCCCGGGCCGTATCCTCTGGAAAGGGCCATGGGGATGATCAACCTGGACACAGTTGGCCGTCTGGCGGACGGGAAACTGCTGGTGCTTGGGGGTGACTCAGCCGCGGAGTGGATCCACATATTCCGGGGAGCGGGTTACGTGGCCGGGGTCGATCTCCAGGTTGTCACGAAACCCCTGGACGCGAGCGACCACGTCACCTTTATCGACGCGGGCGTCCCCGCCGTCCAGCTTTTCACAGGGGCTCATGAGGATTATCACAGACCCACGGACACGGTGGAAAAGATCGACAGAGCAGGCCTCGTCAAGGTGGCGCAGGTGGCGAAGGAGGCGATCGGGTACTTGGCCAGCCGGGAAGATCCCCTGACTGGCTCAGGAGAGGGAGAGAGGGAGAGTGGGGGAAGGGGAGACAAAACTTCCAGAAAGGTATCTCTTGGAACCATCCCGGATTTTGCCTACGAGGGGGAGGGGGTGAGTCTGGACGGCACGGTTAAGGGCAGTCCGGCGGAGAAGGCGGGTCTCATGGAGTGTGATGTCATCAAGGGGATTAACGGTAAATC
>CP070698.1:1271477-1275352 GCA_020349685.1 bacterium | reverse complement strand
GTTCTTTCATGAGATTCTCCAATGTATTTTTCTCGTGCAAGAGATCCTAATCTTCACACATGAGACTATCTTCCACGTCTGCTCATTGAAACCCCAGCTATCATTAAAATCATTCCTCTCCCCCCTGCAGCGCCCGCTATCACTGGCTTATTGCTTGTGGTCGAGTAGCCATATTGTAAAAAAACAATCCAGCTCCATACTACTAAGCAACCACCAGCAATAAAGATAAATATATTTGACATTCTTTTCATTAGGGTACCTTGTTGAAACCTTACAATCTTGATAGCTCCCAATGCCTGCCTGAAAAAATTTCATCAAAACAAGTATGACTAGACTAGAGAAAGCATTAATTATCAGGTTACTATTGCCCCTACAAATCAAAGCATCACCACGCCACCCCAACGGTTGGCCAAACGCTCTACACTCTACACACTGCACGCTACACTCAAGACTCGCCGAAGGCGAGCTTGACAAGTTCCTCCAGCACCTCCCCGGCCTTCCCCAGTACCGTGTCAGTTGCGGAACCGGTGAGGGGTGTGGGGTCCAGGTTGACTTCCAGAACATACCCGTTGTTCTCGAGGGCCGCATAGGCAAGGGATGCGGCCGGCTGCACAACGTTTGATGTGCCGGCGACGATGAGGCAATCGGACCTTCCACAGGCCCTGTAGGCCTCTTCCAGGATCCTTATGTCAAGGCTCTCTCCGAACCAGACGACGTTGGGACGCATGGCTCCCCCGCACAGTTCGCACACTACGACCCCTTCCTGCCCCTCGAGGTCGGTGATCGCGGAACATTCACTGCACCGGGCACGATGAAGGTCCCCGTGGAGTTCAAGCACCCTTTCGCTCCCCGCCCGCGCGTGGAGGCGGTCCACATTCTGGGTGATCAGGGTAAAATCTTTCACTCGTTCTTCCATTCTGGCGATGGCGTTATGCGCGGGGTTGGGTAAACAGGCCAGGACTGTCTGACGCCTCCAGTGGTACCATTCCCACACAAGCCCCGGATCATCGTGGAAAGCCATGGGGGTCGCCAGCTGGTGCGGCTGGTAATTCTTCCACAACCCGTCCTTGCCACGGAAGGTCGGCACCCCGCTTTCCGCTGAAACACCGGCCCCAGTGATAACCGCAAGGCTCTTTGAGTCAGCCAGTTTTTGGATTGCCTGGGCCGGAATGTCCTTGCGGGGAGGGTTCACCCGGGATCACTCCAGGCCAGTCAGGGACAGGACATTACCTGAGAAGAGGGCTTTCTTCTCCTCCTCGGTGACATTGAGCTTCCGGACCCTGTCGACGCTCCAGGATGGGCTGCCGTAGGGGTAGTCGGAGCCGCAAAGGAATTTTTCCACACCGAATTCCTGGATGAGCCCCTCGCTTATGCCGGCCAGGCTGATATCGAAACAGACATTGGGCTTGTGGCCCACCGCCGCCAGGATGCGCTGCGAACCGCCGTTCAGCCCTCCCATGTGGGGAAGGATGATCCTGGCATCGGGGTAAAGGTCAACGAACTGGACTGTTACGTCGAAATGTTCCTCGAAATTGACTGGAATACCCATCTCCATGACCTTGTCCATGATGGCCTTCATGCGCGGTTCAGTGAGGGCATCGTGGATCTGGCCCTCGTCCATGCCGAGATATGTGCCTCCGAAATCGTGGCCCGGTGTGAACCAGCAGTGCCACTTGATGCCCCGGTAAGGTTCCAGCGACCCGGGATCGGGCAGATGGGGAAAGGGACGGTTCTGGCTGTAGGCGTTGCCGCCAATGTAGATGAAGGGAATGTGCCCGGTGTTCCGTGCCATTTCCAGAACGTACTCGTTGTCCCCCGGGATATCGGAACTCTCCGGGTCGGCAAAAACCACAGCCCTGTCAACACCGGCCCGATCCAGGACACCCTGGACCTTCTCCATGGGCAGGTGCCTGCGCCCTATGTGAACGTGAGCATCGATAATTTCCATGGGATACTCCTTTGTTAAAGGTCGTGATTAGTGATTGGTGATTAGTAATTGGTAATTGTCTGAAAGAATATTTTTCCTAATCACTAGTCACCAGTCACTGCTTTTCTGGTTCATACCTCGCCGATGCGGTCTCTGATTCATTGACCGTCACCGCAACAACTTTAACCTTACCAGGGCCGATGGCATCGGAGACCTCGCTCCATATGAACCTGGCAATATTTTCCGAAGAGGGGCTGGTGCCTCTAAAAGCCCTATGCTCATTGAGGTCCGAGTGGTCTAGGTCAGCCAGAACCGATTTCAAGATCTTCTTGAGCTCACCGAAGTCCAATAGCATGCCGGCATCGTCGAGCTTATCACCCCTTACCTCCAAAGTGACACGGAAATTGTGCCCATGAAGGGATTCGCACTTTCCGCCACTGCCCTCAAGCCTGTGGGCAGCGGCGAATCCGTCGAGTACCGACAACCTGTAAGTCATTATTGAGTCTCTCCGTTCATCTTGTAAACGATCAGATCATAGCGATCCCTCAGGGTTTGAAGCCAGCGGTCTCTCTCCCTCTGGTAGGTCTCCTGGACCAGTTCGGACCGGATGGCTTCCCAGACCTCGTATACCGTGGCATCCCCCCAGCGCTCAGGGTCCTCTTCATAGGCTCTTTCAATGTCTGACGGGAGGATGTTAACGAAAAACTGGATGCGGCTTTCCGTATACAGGGAAGCCAGAAGCGCCCGTCCCAGCCGATTGAAGACCTCCTGTTCGTCAATTCCCCACGTGGTCAGTTTTAATTCGTACTCCTCCCTGCTCTCGTAGTTGAGAAGATATCCCTGATAGGCCCCCTCTGCCTGACCTGCCGTCAAACGGAAACCGCCCACCTCCTCAACCTCCCTCAGGATGAGCATGCGGTTTAGATAGGCTTCTAGCAACCGGTTAAAATCGGCGCCGAGATGGGACGACCCCAGGAGCCCGAGATCCATCTCCATCAGGATGTCCGTTTCCAGAACAGGTGTTTCGCCGATCGCCGCCACAATACTGTCAGCGCGGACCCATCCACCGGATCCCTCTCCCTGAGCCAGAACTGCGGCAGGACCAAGCAGAACCAGAATTATCAGGTTTATCGACCTGGCTATGGAACGGCAGGACATTATGGACAAATTACCATGCTCCCGAATGGCAGTGCCTCCTGGTTGCCAGTATAATACTGAATCCGGCAACCGCAAACCCCCAACAATTGGCCGGTATTCTCTTTCCCCTTGCCCGCTATTCGTTGACACGCCGGTATGGGGTCGGTTATTTTATGGGCATGAAACTGACCTGCGTGTTGTGTCACAAGGAGTACGTCTTCGATCCCGAAAAGATCCCGGATGGCGGTTTCCGCATCGGCTGTAACATCTGCGGTGCCAAATACACCGTTTCACTGCCGGATGGATGGAGAAGAGCGCCCGCCCAGCCTCAGGCTGAAGATCCCGGCCGCCACCCTGCGGCAGATGAGAAATACATCCTCATGGCCGACGACACGGCCTTCTTCAGGGCCCTGATGTCCGATCTCCTCACCAAGCAGGGTTTCCGGGTCAAGACGGCCGCGGACGGCCGGGAAGCCCTCGATATTTTCCTGACCTCTCCCAGGTCGTTCCTTCTGCTGCTGCTGGACCTCCAGATGCCCAAGCTGTCGGGTTTCGGCGTTCTCGAGGAGCTCAAGACGATCCAGAACCTTCAGATCCCTCCCATCATCGTCATGACGGGCGTCCACGACAGCCACGAGGATATCAAGATCGTGCGCGAGATGGGGGCCTCCGGCTTCCTGGACAAGAGCCTGGACCCGTCGGTGGCGGTGGAGAGGATCAAGATGGTGCTGGCGGAGCACGAGAAGGTCTAATCTCAAATCTCAGATCTCAAATCTCAAAATAGGAACGGGCGCCCGAGGGCGCCCTATTT
>CP070698.1:1264945-1271377 GCA_020349685.1 bacterium | reverse complement strand
GGAGCCGCTGTTTCCTTTTATCGCCAAGACATTGCAAGGCTGTCATCTTCTCCTACCTGTCCGCCTTAGTTATAAGGGCGAAGTCGGAAGCTTCATGGGAAGGATAAATGGGATTGCTTCGCTCGGTGTCGGCTCGCAATGACTAAAAGCAGTCAACTTTGTTGCTACGATCCTAAGGAGTACCTGGTTTTAATCCCGGGCCGCCAAGGCAGTACTGCGTAAAATATGCGCATAACAGGATCTGTGCAAAAGGTATGTGCACATTCTGCACGCTTGGGTGTTGCAACTTTATTCTACCTCCTGTTTAATTAACGTTTAAAATCAGCAACTTGTCCTTTTTCATGAAGGTTGGCACGGGGGTTGCTATATCAGGGGCGAAGGCTCCTTTCTCATCCCCGGTGGCCGGCAGCGGCAAACCCTTTCTCCCCTCCTTAACCCTGTCGGCCATCCGGGACTTTTTTTGCCCGAAAACGATCCCAAACCCAAAGATCTAAAATCCAGGATATTTATCTTTATGCTTATGTATATTTTACTATGAGGATGTATTGCCAGAATCGTGCTCCCTATCAGAGACGGTCTTTAACGAGCCAGTTGAATAGTAACTGGAAAATCAGGGGCCTTAACTTCCAGGAAAAACTCCGGCATTAACTTAACAGCCATTTCAAAAAATGGTGTCTTCTTTTGGATCCTGGATCTTGGACCTTGGATCAGCTAACTTGACCTTCTTTTCACACTCTTTCTTGACATCGGACCTCCTTTCCCCTAGTTTCAATTTGCTACCACCAAGTCCATTTGGGAGGGGACGCCTGGTGTTTTCCGGAACGATACCGCGATCGATGTCTTTAAGGAGGTACAGATGAGCAGAATGAGGGTAGTCCTTTGTATAACGGTTTTGACGGCGGCTATGGTCATGGCCGGAGGGACCGCTTTGGCGCATCCCCTGAAAACTAACTTGTACGGTCTTGATGGGCTTTTCGTCGCAACCGGTGGCACCACCATTCCCGCCGGAGCACTGGCCCTTGGCGGTTCCATGCTGGTGGTCTCGGACGATAATGAGGACGGTACCACCCTTCCCGTGTCTATCACCTACGGCGCGACGAGCGACATCGAGATCGCCGCTGCCTTCGAGGTTAACAAAAGCTTCGACAATGGTGTCGTAGATGACAGCGGGACGGGGGATCTTTACCTTTCAGGCAAGTTCGCCCTCCAGGAGGAAAACGCGGATTACCCGGCTGCGGCCGTCGGGCTGCGCCTGAAACTGCCGATGGCAGACCTTCCGCTGAGCAGCGAGGAGACGGACATCACCCTGTTCGCGGCCATGGAACTGACCATGAAGAGCGTAAAGGGGATCCTCAACCTGGAATACATCCTCCCCGGTGGGGACGATGAGAACCAGGTCCTGTATGTGGTTGGCCTGGGGATTCCCTATTCCGAGACCACGGAGTTCTCGCTGGAGCTGGTGAGCTATCCCTTCCTGACAGTCCAGCCGTTGAGGGGGGATATCTTCAACCTCGGCGCCACCTTCGATATGGGGTCGGCCCTCAACTTCGGGCTTGCCGTCGGTCTGGGGCTTAACGACGATATTTCGTCCGATGTAACGGCCCAGGGCAAGCTGACCTTCACGTTCTGATAATATCAGGGCGGCCGTGGATGAGGCGGCCGCCTTTTTTTAACCCTGACAGGAGTGCGGCGATGATAAAGAAAAGGATCTATTCACCCGGCCCCGTGGATGTTTCTCCCTACACCTCCCTCGAGATGGCCCGTCCCATCCTCCATCACAGGACGAAGGAGTTCGAGGCTATCGTTGCTGAGGTGGTTGAGGGCCTCAAATATGTCTTTCAGACAAAGGGAGACGTGCTCGTATTTGCTTCCTCCGGCACCGGCGCCATGGAAGGTGCCGTCTGCAACATCCTGAACCCCGGCGACAAGGCTATCTGCGTGCGGGGCGGCAAGTTCGGCGAACGCTGGTCCCAGCTCGTCACCAAATTCGGCGGAGAGCCTGTTGATATGAATGTGCCGTGGGGTCAGGCGGTGGATCCGGCCCTTATCGAAAGCGCGCTCAAGGCCGATCCCTCCATAAGGGCGGTGTACATCCAGGCGAGCGAGACCTCTACGGGTGTGGCCAGCCCCGTCAAGGAGATCGCCGGCATCGTCAGGAAGTACGAAGGCACCATCCTCGTCGTGGACGGCATCACGGCCGTGGGAGTCATGAACCTTCCCGTGGACGAGTGGGGACTGGACATCGTCGTCGGAGGCTCCCAGAAGGCGTGGCGCCTGCCTCCGGGCCTGGCATTCGCCTCGGTCAGTGAGAAGGCGTGGGGCTTCGTGGAGAAGTGCACCCAGCCGAGGTATTATTTCGACTGGTCCAAGGAGAGGAAGGCCCTGGGCAAGAACACCACAGCCTACACACCGGCCGTTTCCCTTTTCGTCGGCCTTAGGCAGGTCCTGGCCGAGATCCGGGAGGAGGGTCTGGACGCGCTCTTCGCCCGATCCGCTTCCTACGCCCAGGCCTTCCGCGCGGCCATGGTGGCGCTGGGGCTCAGGCTCTTCGCCCCCGATTCGCCGTCCGACTCCATTACGGCGGTCCTGGGGCCGGAGGGCATGGATGCCGGGCTCATCGTCAAGCATCTGGCCTCGAAGTACGGCATAACCATCGCCGGGGGCCAGGACGACGCCAAGGGCAAGATCTTCCGCGTTTCCCACATGGGTTACCTGGACGCCCTGGACATGATCACGGCTGTGGCGGCTGTCGAGATGACCTTGAAGGAGCTTGGTCAGCCGGTGGAGCTAGGCGCCGGCGTCAGGGCAGCCCAGGAGATCCTCGTCCAGGCATAAGGGCTTATCAGACAAGAGGGGGATGAACGCTCACGTTCTGCTGAATGCAAGGCAGCTGTGCGTATCAGGAGGGATGAATGAAGGTACTAGTCAGCGACAAACTGTCCGAAGCCGGTGTTGAGATCCTGGAGCGGGCTCCCGGCCTTTCCGTGGACGTCAATACGGGCCTGGCTCCCGAGGAGCTCAAGAAGATCATCGGCGACTACGATGGTCTGGTGATCCGAAGCGCCACCAAGGTCACCGCTGATATCCTGGAAGCAGCCTCAAGGCTCAAGGTCGTGGGCAGGGCCGGGATCGGCGTGGACAACGTGGACATACCCGCGGCCACGAAAAGGGGTATCGTGGTTATGAACACACCCGGCGGCAACACGGTGACCACGGCCGAACACGCCATCTCCATGATGTGCGCCCTTGCCAGGCAGATCCCGCAAGCCGACGCCACCATGAAGCAGGGCCGCTGGGAGAAAAAGCTCTTCATGGGTGTGGAGCTTCTCAACAAGACCCTGGGCATCGTTGGCGTCGGGAACATCGGCTCCATCGTGGCAGACCGCGCCCAGGGGCTCAAGATGCAGGTTATCGCCTATGACCCCTACATCAGCGAGGAAGCGGCCGCCAAGATGGGGGTGGAGCTCGTGGACCTCAAGGAGCTCTACAAGAGGTCCGACTTTATCAGCATCCACGTTCCCAGGACCGAGGAGACGCAGAACCTGCTCAACATGGAGGCCTTCAAGCAGATGAAGCCGGGCGTGCTGATCATCAACTGCGCCCGTGGCGGCATCGTCAACGAGGCCGACATGGCAGAGGCACTCAAGAAGGGGCTGGTGGCCGGCGCAGCCTTTGACGTTTTTTCCAAGGAGCCCATGGAGGCGGACAACCCCCTCCTCGGCCTTGAAAACGTCATCCTCACCCCGCACCTGGGAGCATCCACCGGGGAGGCGCAGGAGAACGTGGCCATCGCGGTGGCCAACCAGATCGCGGACTACCTGGTTACCGGAACCATCACCAACGCGGTCAACGTTCCCTCCGTGAGCGCAGACGTCCTGCCCAAGGTCCAGCCTTACCTGGAGCTGGCTGAAAAGCTGGGGTCTTTGACCTCACAGCTTGCCGAGTTTGCCCCCAAATCGGTTCAGATCAGGTACGCCGGCACCGTTCGGGACCTGCCCTCCGAGCCCATGACCATCAGCGCTCTCAAGGGCGTCATGGAGCCGGTCCTGGGAGTGGGGGCCGTCAACTTCGTCAACGCCTCGGTGCTGGCCCAGGACAGGGGGCTGAAGTACAGCGAGGTGAAGAGCTCCAAGGCGGAGGATTACAGCAACCTCATCGAGGTGACCCTCGCCGACGACGGCAAGGAGATGTCCGCGGCCGGGTTCATCTTCGAGAACCGCGAGCCCAGGATCATCCGCATCGGGCCCTTTTCCATGGAGGCGATCCCCGTAGGAAACGTTCTGGTCCTCTCCAACGAGGACCGTCCAGGGGTTATCGGGAACCTCGGGAGCACCCTGGGCGCCCACGGCATCAATATCGCCAGCATGCAGATCGGCAGGGACAAACCGGGAGGCGAGGCACTGTCCTTCCTCCAGGTCGATGACGAACCCGGTGAAGAGGTGATCAAAGAGCTTGCGAAGCTGCCTCACATCAAGACGGTCACCAAGGTAAAATTCTAGAAAGCCACAGGACGCAGGTCTGTCATGGAAAGGCGGGCCTGCGTCCTTTTGCGTGTGAAGGAGAAAGATTGACCAAGGGGAATTTTGACGATACGTTGCGCATCCCCGGTGGTGTTTTCGAGATGACCCCCGCCAGGGCGGCACTCGTGCGGCGCATCGAGGAGGATGTCCTGAGTGTCTTCCGACTGTGGGGATACCAGGAGATCAGGACGCCGTCCCTGGAATTCGTTGACACCATGTCCCGCGGGCTCAGCAGCGAAGAGCTGAATATGGCTTTCAAGCTGGTGGACCGGGAAACGGGGAAGATGATGCTGCTCAGGTCGGATGTGACTCCCCAGGTCGCGAGGATGGCGTCCCTCGCCCTGTCTGAAACCCCGCTGCCTCTGAGATTGTGCTACGTGGCCGACGTGTTCCGTCATCCTGCTCATTCAAGTCATCCCAGGCGCGAGATGATCCAGGCGGGCGTGGAACTCATGGGGATCGACGACCCCCAGGCGGATGCCGAGGTCCTCGCCATCGGGTTCGAGGCCATGGCAAAAGCCGGGCTTTCCGGTGTCCACATGAGTGTCGGTCAGGTCCGTTACGCGCGCGGGCTTTTCGAGAAAGCAGCCCTCGATCCGGTGACAGAGGAGCGGATCGTTGATGCGGCGTGCCGGAAGGATCGAAGCCACATGGAGAGGATCCTCGCCCGGACAGAGGCGGGCGCAAAGGTAAAAGAGGGCATCATGGCTCTTACGGAGCTCACAGGGACCGTGGATGTTCTGGACAGGGCATACGCGCACGCGCCCAACGACACCTGTCGTTCGGCTTTGGACGATCTCAGAGATATTCTGGCTCTTGTCCGTTCCTACGGTGTCCCTTCGCAGAACCTGTCTGTGGACCTCGGCGATCTGGCAGGATTCAAGTACCACACCGGCGCCGTGTTCACCGGCTTTGTGGCAGGAGCAGGCCAGGCTGTCCTCAGGGGAGGACGGTACGACAACCTCACCGGGAATTACGGGAGGCAGGCACCCGCGACAGGTTTTGCCATCGACCTGCTCGAAGCGGTGCAGATCGTTTCGGGGCAAAGCTCCATGGGACCCGCCGTCGACTATCTTCTCGTCAACCGCACCGGATCGCGGGAGGAGGGATTGAAACTGTCGGTCAAGCTCCGTGGAAAGGGCCGAAAGGTTCTGTGCCTCATAAGAGACATCCCGGACGAGGAACTCCTGCCTTACGCTTCGGCCCACCGCATCGGTGAGGTGATCATCCTCGACGGGGAAGGCCTGGCAGCTCTCGACACGCAGACAATGAAGAGAAAGCCTATAAAAATTGAAGAGTTGTAACTATACTTTATTAAAAAATGAAGTTTGAAATTGGAAATGGAAATTGGAAAATAGTAGAGCCGGGCTGCGATTCAAATCTTAAATATCTAATTTCTAATCTCCATATTCTGACTTTGGTTCACCGTTCACTGTATACGGATTTCATGGGTCCTGGAGGACAAAATCATGTTCAACGTCGTAGTCGTAGGTGCTCAGTGGGGAGACGAAGGTAAGGGCAAGATCGTCGATGTTTACACGGAAAGAGCCGACCTGGTTGTCCGCTACCAGGGGGGACACAACGCCGGCCATACGGTGGTCATCGGCGATGAGACGACCATCCTTCACCTGATCCCATCGGGGATCCTTCATGAGGGCAAGAGGTGCCTCATCGCCAACGGTGTAGTGGTTTCGCCCGAGGCTCTCGTCAAGGAGATGGAGAACCTCCAGGCCAAGGGCATCGACCTTGCCGGGCGTCTCTTTATCAGCGAGCGCGCGCACGTCATCATGCCCTATCACGTGGCCCTCGACCTCGCCCGGGAGGAGAGGAAAGGGGACCAGGCCATCGGAACCACCGGGCGGGGGATCGGGCCGGCCTACGAGGACAAGGTGGCCCGCAGCGGCATCCGCAT
>CP070698.1:1259769-1264845 GCA_020349685.1 bacterium | reverse complement strand
CTGCGGGAGACCCTCAGGCGCGAGGGCGTTTATGTCGACGGCACCTGCGCCGACAACGGTACCTGCGGCCGATGCGTGGTCCGGATCGTCCATGGCGATGCCGGAGAACCTTCCCTGCCCGAGACCGCCCTGCTCGGAGAGCGCTCGGCCGACCACGACCACCGCCTTGCCTGCCGCGTCAAGGTGAAAGGGGATCTGGAGATATCGGTCGCTCCGGAGCGCATGCTCGAGGTCGACCGCACCGGGAGGTGGAAGGAGGTCTGGGGGTCCCCACTCTGGAGGCCGGACAGCATCGCCCCTGACCACGAGGGGTTCGGATTGGCCATCGACCTGGGGACGACCTCCGTCGTTTGCGGTCTTTTCGACCTGGCAGGTGCCCGGCCTCTGGATCTGAAGGCTGTCGCCAACCCCCATCTGCCCTGGGGGGAGGAGATCATATCCCGTCTCGGTGCCGTGCGCGAGGACCCGGGTCTGTCTTTCAAACTGAGGGATCTGATGTGGAAAACGGCGGGGGACCAGGTCCGGTCTTTGTGCCTGAGAAACGGCCTGTCCATGGGAAGGATAACAAGGGTGGTGGCAGTGGGTAACAGCGCTGTCCATCACCTTGCCCTGGGGCTCCCGGTAGAGAGCCTCCTCACTCCGCCTTACGCGCCGTCCGTGGCATCGGCCGTGACATTGCCGGCTTCGGAACTTTTCACAGGCCTTCGGTTCTCCCGGGAGGCGCAGGTCTACTTTCCTCCTCTCGCCGGGGGCTTTGCCGGGAGCGACGCCCTCCTTTCCCTCCTGGCCGCAAGGCGGGTCTCGAGGGAAAGAGGCGCTCTCATCGACGTCGGCACCAACACCGAGATCGCCCTGTGGTCAGGGGACGAGGTGGCCGTAGGCACGGCACCCTCCGGGCCGGCGTTCGAGGGAGGACACATCAGGTCGGGGATGAGGGCGGAGGAGGGAGCCATCTGGAGCGCAGAATTGACGAAGGAAGACCTTGTGGTCCAGGTGCTGGGAGGCGGGACGGCGAAGGGGATCTGCGGTACGGGTATCGTGGACCTGGTCGCCGCCATGGTACGTGCGGGTGTCGTCGACAGGAGCGGGCTCATTTTGGAGGGCTCTCACCCTCTCGTCAGTGGGGGAAGGCTGCGCATCGGCGGGGGGGGCGGCATCGCCCTGGATGGTGAGGACGTGGCGACAGTCCAGAAGGCCAAGGCGGCCGTGGCCGGGACCCTCCACATGCTGTTGAAGGGAACAGGCATGGCATTGGGGGAGATCGGCAGGGTTTACCTGGGGGGAGCTTTCGGCAGCCGTTTGAACCTTTCCAACGCGGTGAGGATAGGCCTTCTACCCGATATCCCCCTTGAGGATTATGTCCTGGCCGGCAACACGGCCCTGGTGGGTGCCTCCATGGTCCTGGTTTCGGAGGAGGCCCGCCTGGAGGCGGAAAGAATGGCCCCATCGGTACGTCACATCGGTGTGGCCGACACTGGAGAGTTCGAGGAGCTTTTCATCGACAACCTTTACTTTTCATGAGCAGGGATGCCAGGTTGTAGAGTTCTGCCTATGTTGATACTAAAATGATATCAAACATGGACAAAAAGGATGACCTTTTCTCCCGCCGCGCTCTGCGGGTTCCAAGGTCCTTTATAAGGGAGATCCTCAAGGTGGCGGGGCAGCCGGACGTTATCTCCTTTGCCGGAGGATTGCCCCATCCCGGCCTCTTTCCGTTGAAAGAGCTGGGTGCGGCCATGGAAAGGATCCTGGAGGAAAGGGGTCCGGAATCCTTTCAATACGGGCCCAGCGAGGGTTTCGGGCCCCTCAGGGAGTGGGTCTGCCAGAGGTATCGCAGGCGGATGGGGCTGGACATCACTCCGGAGAACGTTCTCATCACGACCGGTTCCCAGCAGGCCCTTGACCTGGTGGGTAAGGTGCTGCTCAACGACGGGGATTTTGCAGCCATGGAAAGACCCGGGTACCTGGGTGCTATCCAGGCTTTTGCCTTCCATTCGGAGGCCATTTTGCAGGTCCCGCTAGCAGCGGATGGACCCGATATAAAGTTCCTCGAGGCGGCCTTTCGCCAAAACAGGCCCCGTATCTTCTACGCCATTCCCAACTTCCAGAACCCCTCGGGACTGACCTACAGTCTCGAAAAGAGGAAAAGGGTTGCCGAGCTGTGCCGGCGTTACAAAGTTTTCCTCGTAGAGGACGATCCCTATGGTGAGCTGAGATTCGCGGGCAGTGACTTGCCTCCTGTCGCTTCCTTCATGGAAGACGGCTGTATGATGCTGGGAACTTTTTCCAAGACCGTGGCCCCCGGCCTGCGCGTGGGTTGGATCCTTGCCGGCGAAACAGTGCTCGAGCGGCTGCTTGTCGCCAAGCAGGCTGCCGATCTTCACACCAGTACCCTTTCTCAGCATCTCGTCTGGCAATACCTCACGATGTACGACCTCGACGAGCACATTGCGGCCATAAGAAAGGTCTATGGCCGCCAGCGCGATGGCATGATCCAGGCGATCAGACGGACCTTCCCGCCAGAGGTCATGGTGACCGAACCTGATGGGGGGATGTTCCTTTGGGTGACCCTGCCTGAGGGTTGTTCCACGCTCGAGCTTTTCGAGCGGGCCATAAAGGAGAAGGTGGCTTTCGTCCCCGGGGCCCCTTTCTACGTGGACGGCGGAGGTGTGAACACCATGCGCCTTAACTTCTCCAATGCCGATATACCTGATATCGATGAAGGCATCAAACGCCTTGGTCATTGCCTTGACCGGTACCTGAGCACCCTGGCCTGACACCCCCATCCATTGATCCTGAAGCAGAAACGAGGCAACCCGCCGCTATGGGGAGGTTCGCCTCTGTGATCTGTGCCCGCAAGCGGCTGCCGTCCCCTTGCCTCCCATATTCCTCCGGAAACTCCCTGCGGATATCGCATCCTGCCTGATCAGGGCAAATTTAGGAAAAATATTACCACTATTGCGATTAAAAAGACCCGATGGGAATGTTTTTCCCCAGGGCAGCATTATCAATTGTATTATATTTATCAGTAAAATCACTAAAAGATGGCGTTATTGTCAGAATGGAAAGTGGTATGCCTCTTGCTCTTGTTAATCTTGTCAGGATAGAGGCCCATTAAGGTACGTTTTATAGGTAAGAGGTTTCACATTTCCGATAAAGGGTGAACACGACAACAGAGGTACCTTATCCTTGATCATTTCCGGTTATCAGGCCCACTGCGACCAAACGAAGGATAGACACAGCAACGGCTCCGGCATGGGAGTGCTGTGCCTCCTGCTCCTTCTGGTTCTGGCGTTCGTGACTCTGGCAGCCTGTGGAGAGAATTCTGCCACTTCCAGGGTTTTATATGTCAGCGCACTGGCCGCAGACGGCGGCGATGGCCGTACCTGGGAAACCGCCTTCGACCACCCGCAGGACGCCATGGATGAAGCGCGGAAAGGCGATGTGGTGTGGGTTGCCCAGGGGATCTATGGCCCTCGATGCGCTGATGGAAGCAGTGTCGTGAGGCTTGTGGAAGGAGTGATGGTTCTGGGCGGCTTTGACGGCAGTGAAAACTCCCCTTCCCAGCGAAACCACCTCGTGAATACCACCGTTTTCGACGGCCAGGGAACCTCCTTTCACGTCGTCATGGGTGCCGACAAGGCCGTCCTGGACGGCTTCACCGTAACGGGCGGCAGCGCCACCGGAAATATTGTCCAGAGCCGCTACGGGGGCACCTTTAACGGCGGCGGGATGTTCAACGCAGGGGTCTCCCCCGAGATAAGAAACTGCCGCTTCACCGGCAACGAGGCCCTCGCGGGCGGCGGAGCCATCTACAACGAAGGCAACGCCCCCCTCATCGCTGACTGCGTCTTCGAATACAACCAGGCGGACTTCGGCGGAGCGATGGAGAACAGGGATGCGGCGCCCACCGTGATCAACTCCCACTTCAAAAGCAACACCTCCCGGTTCAGCGGCGGTGGCATCGCCAGCTTTAACGGCGCGCCCCTCTTCCTCAACGACGTCTTTTCCGGAAACAGATCCACCTATGTCGGCGGGGCCGTACTGGGCAACGCAAGCGATGCCGTGTTTACGAACTGCTCCTTTACCGGGAACAGGTCCCAGGCTGGTGCCGGCATCGGTATGTGGAAAGGCAGCTCAGCGGTGAAGAACACCATTTTCTGGAACAACGCGGCCGGCGACGGGACCCAGATCACCGATGTGGAGGGTGCTGTTGAGGTTCAATATTCCATAATACAGGGTGGTTATGACGGAACCCGGAACCTGGACGAAGACCCCTGTTTTCAGCAGGAGGGGCAGTGGGGACCCGATGGTCACTGGATCGACGGTGTCTATGAACTGTGCTCTTCCTCACCGGCCTTGGACAGCGGCACAGATGAGGGGGCGCCCGGTTACGACCTCAGGTACAATCCGCGGCCCCAGTCGCTGGCCCATGACATGGGGGCTTACGAGAGGTCTGGGTTATAAGGGCGAAATTGGAAAATAGAAAATGGAAAATGGAAGAATAGAAAATGGAGAATAGAAAATGGAGAATAGGGAATAGGGAATAGGGAATAGGGAATAAATTCCAGGTCCTTGATGCTATGCACCTATTCGACTCTCAACCCCAGCTCCAGTGCTATTGCAGTTTTTCCACAATGCGTCTCGCCGCGAACGCCTGCCAGCTCAGGGGGGAACCGCCACACAGGTGATCGGCCCTGCATTTTTTGAGGAGGTTCGTCAAGAGCTCAGCGGCAAGCCTGTCATCCATGACAAGATCAAAGCCTTGGCCGATGAGATATTCAGCGTACCACTCGGACCAGTGGCAGTCCGAATCGATAGGAGGGCAATTGATCCGGTAACAACGGTATGCTGAATCGGTCTGGCGAAGAAGATCCTCAACCTGCCTGATCTTGTCCTCTCTGCCCATGGTGTGCCTCCCCTCTGAGTTTGAAACGACCCTTTTAAATTATAGCACCGCCCTTTGTCGTTTCACCCACAGATCATGAAACAAAGCAGGTGACCGGACAGACGGGTTGGTGTATGGATGTGGCATGGACCCCCTGATCCCCGGAAACGAATACCGCACACCCCCTT
>CP070698.1:1256190-1259669 GCA_020349685.1 bacterium | reverse complement strand
CCTACGACTGGATGGTTGCGGTGGTGATCCTCGCGCGGTGGGGGATTTAAGGCTGAGGGAAAAGAAGAAAGCTGAAAGCTTAAAGCAGTGAAGAAATCCGCTTTGCCCTCCATTTTTTCTCCCTTATCCTTCACCCTTTGCCCTTTAACCTTCAACCTTTAACCTTTACCCTTCAATTGATCCCCTCCCTCGCGGGGCCGCGCACCGGGCTTCCGGGTGTTACAATGGTTACAAGGCTTGCCGTTTCCCTGGCTGCTCAAGACAATACCGGCGGAGTTCATGAGACATGTTCCGGGCCCTGGCCAAAGTCGTGCTGGCAGCTTCCCTGATCCTCCCCACGGCGGCTCCTGTCATTGCGGGGGATCGTGCCCTCACGGTTTACGCCGGCCGCGTCACCGAAGACCACTGGTTCGAAGCTCTTCCTCCGGGCGTCCATTTCGCCGACGCCTGGATCCTGGTGACCGCCCTGTCGTGGACGGTCGAAGAAGCAAAGGAAGGCGCCCTGACCTTCGAGATCGAGGGGCAGGCTGCGAAGTATTTCGGGGACCAGGATAACCTGGAATTCAACCTGGCATTGGTGGCGCGGTGGCACCGGTTCTGGTGGGACGACAAGGTGGACACGAGCCTGGCCTTCGGAATGGGGCCCTCATGGGCCACGGAAAAACCGCAGGTCGAAGAGGAGATCAACGGCACGACCGAGCGGTTTCTCGTTCACTGGTTCAGCGAACTTGCCCTGGGTCCTCCCGGTGGCCGCTGGGCGGCTGTTTTCCGCCTGCATCACCGCTCGGATGCTTTCGGGCTTGTAGCCGAGGAGGGAGGTTCCAACACGCTTGGTCTGGGGGTGAAGGTCTTTCTGGAGTGACAGACCGCCGGACACGGGGGCACGGAGGCGGGGAGTAAAGGTGGTGATCAGTGACGTTCAGATCGCGAGTCACGAATCACTAACGACGGTATTTACTCCTTCACCTGATGGTTGGACCAGTGGATGTGGACGATGATCCATCGGCCCTCGATCTGCTTGAGGGTCATGGTCTCGGCAGATTTTAAGTGGTAGCTCTTGCCCTTGTACTTTGTCTTCAGATCGTAGGTGGAGCTTACCGTTGCCGTGTCGCCTTCCATCCAGGATTTCCGGCTTTCCAGCTTTCGTTTGGCCTTTTCAGAAAAAGCGATGTCGGTTTTCAGATGACCCTTGGCGTAATGCTCGAGGGAGGTCTCGGGAATGCCATCCTCGAACAGAAGGAGGTCTTTGTGCAGCATCCCCTTGGCGGCTTCGATGTCACCGTCCAGAATGGCCTGGTGGTAAGCCGCCACCGTGTCCTCGGGGGCGTCCGCCGCGGCCGGAATGGCAGCAGGGGCCGTCAATAGAAGGGTTGCCAGGACCGGAAGCAGGAACAGCTTTTTCATAACAACCTCCTGGGGGCCTGAAGGCCATATTGGGAAACGGAATATCTTGTCTGTTTGAGAACTTATCATACATTTTGACATAAATCTTTACCATCCAAACTCACCGGGAAGGTCCATGGAGAAGGTCAGGTCAGGAAGGACGCGGATGTCCCGCCCTTCCGAGGAAGATTGACGAAAATCCGCTGAGAGGATATAAAGCCGTGACCACATGGTCACGGCTTTATGTTTTTCCTGCGACAAGGAGGTGCGTTCTTGAAAAACAGCCCCGGACTTCGCGTTTGGCTTACGGCCATCAGACCCTTTTCCTTTACTGCCTCGGTGACACCGGTCCTGATCGGTGCCGCCCTCGCCCTTTCCCACCCGGGAGAGGTTTACTGGTTCCTGCTTCCCATGGCGGTCATCTGTTCCCTGCTGCTTCATGCGGCCACCAACCTCGTGAGCGAATACTTCGACTTTAAAAAGGGAGTGGACCGCCCTCACACCTACGGCTCGAGCAAGGTCCTCGTTCAGGAGCTTCTCACCGCAAGGGAGGTGCTCGCGGGAGGCCTGGCGCTGTTCGCGGCCGGCTTTGTCCTGGGCCTGACCATGGTCTACTTCCGGGGCGCCCCCGTCCTCTGGCTGGGCATTGTGGGCATCCTGGGCGGTTTCTTCTACACAGGCAGACCTGTGGGTTACAAATATATTGCCCTGGGCGACCTTCTGGTGTTCGCCCTCATGGGTCCCCTGATGGTCCTGGGGTCCTATTACGTGCTGACGGGGTCCTACAGCCCCTCCGTGGTCCTTGTCTCCCTGCCGGTCGGTTTTCTGGTGGCGGCCATTCTCCACGCGAACAACCTGCGCGACATCGTCCACGACCGTGAGGCCAACGTGAGGACCCTGGCAAACCTGTTGGGTTTGAAAGCGGCCAAAGTGGAATATTTCCTGCTGGTAGGCGGGGCCTACCTGGCCGTTGTCATGATGGTGCTTACGGGAACCGTTGGCTGGTGGACCCTTCTCGTTTTCCTCAGCGTTCCCCCGGCCATTAAAAACATGCGGTCCATCCACCACGCGCACCTTAATAACGTCTCGGCCATAGCCCTGATCGACGTGCAGACAGCCCAGCACCACTTTCTTTTCGGCGCACTCATGATGACCGGTATGGCCATCTCTGTCCTCTTCTGAAGATGAAGGGGGTATACGCGGGGTTCGCGGCCGCGGCTGTGTTCTGGTTCTTCATGTTCTCTCCGCTGACAGCCGGTTCGGTCAATTTCTGGTTGATGATGACCATTGCAGCCGGCAGTCTCACCGCTCTGGCACTGGTCTCGGACCGCAGAGAACTGAACAGACTTTACACCTTTGAGCCGAGGTGGATCCTCATCGGCCTGGTCTCGGCGGCCGCCCTTTATATGCTCTTCCTGGTGGGAGACCGGTTATCCTCTCTCCTCTTCGACTTCGCCAAACCGCAGGTTTCAGGCATCTATTCCACCAGGACCCAGGCATCCCCCTTTATTGTCGGGACTCTTCTCCTGCTGTGGATCGGTCCGGCGGAGGAGATCTTCTGGCGCGGGTTCGCCCAGAGGAGAATGGCCGAGGCCCTGGGGCAGTGGAGGGGGTATATCCTCACAACCGCCGTTTACGCCGCGGTGCACCTCTGGGCTTTCAACTTCATGCTGTTCATGGCGGCTCTCATCTGCGGGATCTTCTGGGGGTGGATGTACATGAGATACAGGTCGGTGTGGCCCGGTCTCATTTCCCACGCTGTCTGGGACCTGGTCATCTTCGTGCTTCTTCCGGTGCAGTAAAAGGGGGGGCAGCGCAGGACCGGAAGTGTGCGGGGGTGGGCGTAAAGGGAGTCCAGACACCTGCAACAACAGTGGTGTTTTTTTTGCACACCAGCATGGGCACGTGCCACCGGCCGTGTGCAGATAAAGATCAGGTAAAAAGGATCCTTTCCCTGTCTCAGGCGGACATGGCCATCCGTTTTACCAGGAAGTTCTCCATGTAGATCCCGAGGACGGTCTCGATAGCCGGCTTGACGTCCATGAATTTCAACCCCATGCCGGCCGGCAGTTCATCCGTGTCCCTGTCTAGCGTGT
>CP070698.1:1250236-1256090 GCA_020349685.1 bacterium | reverse complement strand
GTTCGCTCATTCCCTGAGGTCCCTCCCGGTCAATCTCAAAAAGACGTCCTCCAAAGTGGCGGGCCGATGAAGGACGATGCGGTCCGTATCCAGGGTCAGACTGGTGATGACCTTGGAGGTGTCGGCCGAGTAGAGGAACAGCGTGTCCGCCGAGCACTCCACCTCGGTGCCTTCCGGAATGACCCCGCCGATGGCGTCGAGGCACTGCTCCCTGTCCTCGTCTTCGCGGAGGCGGATCTCCACGACCTCGCTTCCGGCGTGTTTGCGGATGAGGTCGGCCGGCGAGCCCTCGATGAGGATCCGTCCGTGGTCCATGATCACCAGGCGGTCGCACAGCTGCTGGGCTTCTTCCATGTAGTGGGTGGTGATGATGAGGGTGACATCCTGGGACTGGAGCTGGCGAAGCTTGTGCCAGATGACGTGGCGGGCCTGCGGGTCCAGGCCGGTGGTGGGCTCGTCCAGGATGAGGATCTCGGGCTGGTTGATGAGTCCACGGGCGATGAGGAGCCGCCGCTGCATGCCCCCGGAAAGCTGCTCGATGGGGCTGTCGGCGTGGTCGGCCAGCTGAACGAAGTCCAGCAGCTCCCGTGCTCTTTCCCTGGCCACCTTGGAGGGGATGCCGTGATACCTGGAGTAGATGAGGAGGTTCTCAAGGACCTCCAGGTCGGTGTCCAGGTTGTTCTCCTGGGGCACCACCCCGATGCGGGCCTTGACCTTCCGGGCGTGGGCCATGACCTGCATGCCCAGCACCGACAGGGAACCTTCTGTCACGGGAAGGTGGTTGGTGACCATCCGCATGGTGGTGGTCTTGCCGGCTCCGTTGGGGCCCAGAAAACCGAAGCACTCCCCTTTGCCGACATCGAAAGAGATGCCGTCCACGGCGGTGAAAGCGCCGAAACGCTTGGTCAGGTCTATGGCGGAGAGAACGACGGACATGGCAATCTCAAATCTCAGATCTCAGATCTCAAATTACAATCGTTAAAGGCAACTCACTTGAGGGTTCTTTTGAGAAATTTACCATATTTCCCTCGTTTTTGATCGATGTCTCGCCAATGATCAGCATACCCAAATTAAAATTATTTCAATTTAGCATTGACAATTGATTAATTTGGGAATATATTCCCAAATATGGAAAGAGTAGAGAAGGCCATTTCGGCGGCGATCTTAAAGCTCCTGCGTCCCCTGGTGAGGATCCTCCTGCGCAACGGGATCCCCTACAGGACCTTCGCGGAACTGGCCAAGCGGGTCTACGTAACGTTGGCCTCCGAGGAGTTCGCCATCGAAGGTCGCAAGCACTCTGTTTCACGCGTTTCGGTCATAACGGGATTGTCCCGCAAGGAGGTCAGCAGGGTCAGGGGCCTGCCTGCCGCTGAAGAGGACACCTCGGCCCAGAAGTTCAACAGGGCCGCGCGGGTCATCGGCGGCTGGGTAAGGGATCCGAGGTTCACCGACGCCGCGGATCAGCCGAAGGCTCTGCCCTTCGAGAACCAGGACGGTTCCTTTACAGAACTGGTCCGCAGCTACAGCGGAGACGTTCCGGCCCGTGCGGTGCTCGACGAGCTGATACGTGTGGGAAGCGTTGCCGTGACCCCCGGCGGACGGATCAGGCTCCTGGAGAGGGCGTACGTTCCCCGAACGGGGGAGGAGGACAAGATCGGGATCCTCGGGACCGACGTGGCCGAGCTGGTGTCGACCATTGACCATAACCTTGCACCGGGGAAGGAGCCGCCCCGGTTCCAGAGAAAGGTCAGTTACGACAACCTGCCCGCCGAGGCCATGGATGAGATCAGAGCCCTCTCTGTAAGGCATGCCCAGGAGCTCCTGGAACTCCTCGACAGGCGCATGGCGGAGCACGACAGGGATGCAAGCCCCGGAAAAGGGGGCACGGGCAGGATGAAAGCGGGTTTGGGAGTCTACTACTTCGAGGAAAATGTGGGTGAGGAGAGAGGGGAAGAGTTTGAGGAGGTTAAAGATGAGAGGAAAAATGAAAAAGAATAAGCGGGTCCTGATCGCACTCGCCCTGCTGACGGCCTCGTTCATCGCGGCCTGCGGTGGCGGTGGCGGATCGGCAGGGGGCGGCATCGGGGGCACGGGCAAGGCCGTCGGAGCCATCGACGGCTTCGGCAGCATCTTCGTCAACGGCGTGGAGTTCGAGACGGGCACCGCCACGGTCCGGTTTGATGACAACCCCGGCGTGGAGAGCGACCTCAAGCTGGGCATGGTCGTCGAGGTGGAAGGTGAATTCAACGATGACGGTGTCTCAGGAACTGCCGCTGTGGTGAGTTACGACGACGTTGTGGAAGGTCCGGTCACCTCGGCGGTGAACACGACCACAAAGAGCTTCGCTGTCATGGGACAGACCGTATTCTATACCGCCAATACCGTCTTCGAGATCTCAGGGGGCGGGATCCTGCTGCCGACGGATCTCAATGCGGGAACACCCGTGGTCGAGGTGAGCGGGATATTTGATTCGGCGGGTCAGATCAGGGCCACCCGGGTCGAGAGGAAGAGTGAAAACTTCATCGAGGGCGACCTGTTGGAGGTAAAGGGTCGTGTGGCCAACCTCGACACCACGGATGAGACCTTCGATATCGGGGCTCTGGCGGTCAACTATTCCGCCGTGGCCACCTCCTTTGACAACGGGACGATCAACGATCTGGCAGAGGGTGTCCTGGTCGAGGTCAAGGGCGATGACGATCCATCGGTGGGCGGCCTGGATGCGGACCGTATCGAGTTCGAGTTCGAGGATTTCGGCAACGACGGCGACCTTCTCGAGTTCGAGGGTTACGTGACCAGTATCGTCTCGACGGTTACTCAGGATTTTGTGGTCGGTGATCTGCCGGTTCTGACCAACGGACAGACGCAGTGGCGCGGAGGCTACACTCAGCTGGTCGACGTGGCCCTGGACGACAAGGTCGAAGTGGAAGGCACCCTCCAGGATCAGGGCGGGACCCTTGTTCTGGTGGCGCGTGAGGTGGAGCTGGATGTCGAGGACAACGTCAGGATCGAAGGACCGGTGCAGGCCGTCAACTCCTCGACGAACGTCCTGTCTATCATCAGCCTCGGCGTAGCCTACAGCGACACGCTGAGCGTCACCCGGTTCGAGGACAAGGACGCTGTGAACATCGCCGTGGATGATGTCGACCCCGGCGCCTGGGTGCGAATAGAAGGCGTTCTGGATCCGGGCGGGAATGTTTCCGCCACCCGCATCGAGCAGGACGACGGCGACACGGATCTGACCAGGATCATCCTGGAAGGGCCGGCAGCCGGAACACCCGGGCCTTCGGGAGGGATCTTCACGATCCTCGGTGTGACCATCGACCGCCAGCCTGATGTCCAGTACAGGATCGAGGACGCCCCTGTGAGCGCGACGGTGTTCTTCACCAACCTGACCGACGGGAGGTTCGTCAAGGCCAGGGGTACCTTCGCGGGCACCACGCTGACGGCCGAGGAGCTGGATCTCCAGAACTAGGCCCAGAGCCGCAACTCTTAAAAAAAGGGGCAGGGTGCCGTTTTCAGGCCCCTGCCCCTGATGTCTCACGATGGCCGGTTCGTTATTAACCGCTGTCAAAAGGAGATCGTCACCATGAAAAAGCAAAATCTGCCTTGCGCTGCCGGCGCAGTAACGCTGTTCATATTTCTTGCAGCCCTTGCCATTCCGGCCGCGGCCAGCCACGACGGGCCAGATGTTATGCCGGAGTTCATCTATTACATCCAGGACACGGACGCCTACTACCTGCCGGACCCGGAGGTGGACATTTTCTTCAGCCTGGGCCGGTGGTACCGGAGGTCGGGCGGTTCATGGTCGGTGGGCGTGAGCTTCAGAGGTCCCTGGGGCTCCATCGCTCTCAGCAGTGTCCCTTCCGTCCTCGTCGGCCTGCCTCCGGATTTTAGAGCCACCCGGCGCTTTGGAAGGGTGCCCTACAGGTACCTTCAGGGTCATAGGGAAAGCCACGACGATTACGGCCGGAGCTACTACGGCGGCCGTTACGACGACGACCACGACCGCAGTCGGTATAAACGTCACTGGCACCCGGAGGGCGGTTTCTGGTTCTTCGTGGCTCCCGATTTTGACCATGACGATGGGGACGACAGCCACCGGCGCCGGAGACGACGAGGTCGGTAGACACAGAGATCTCAAATCTCAGATCTCAAAGCTCCTGTTAGCCACATTGGATCTTTGTATATCCTGTAGGCAAATTACCACATCCTCTGAGAATGGATCATTCACACAGGAAACAAGTATTTTGCTAGTGCAAATGCACTCACCTGAGATTTGAGATCTGAGATCTGAGATTGAAAACGCACATTCCCCCCAATGCGCACCGCCCACACACCGGGTCTCTCTTCCGGCACCTTTCCTTCCCATGCCTTACGATAAGCGCGTGGTACTCGTTGAACATGCCGGTGTCGGGGGCCAGGCTGTCCATGAAAACAGCCTGAACCTCCCGGTATCCGGCATCCTCCCCGCATAAGCCGAGCCTGGAAAAGAGCCTGACGGTGTAGGCGTCCACGACGAAAACGGCCCGGTCAAGGGCATACAGAAGGATGGAATCGGCGGTCTCCGGCCCCACACCCTTCAGATCCAGAAGCTGCCGCCTGAGTGTCAGGGTGGGGACAGGCTCCATCGAGCCCGGGTCGCCCCCGTATTCCCGGTTGAGGAAACGGCAGAGCGTCTGGAGCCTCTCCGCTTTCTGGCGGAAATAACCGGAGGGCCGGATAGCCTGTTCCAGATCCTCCAGCGGAACCGAAAGCAGGGACCCGGGCGTCATCTCGCAGACGTCCTTCAGGCCGGCGATGGCCTTCTCGACGCTGGACCAGGCCGTGTTCTGAGTGAGGATGGCTCCCACCATGACCTCGAAGGCCGAGTCGGCGGGCCACCAGGACTGCGATCCGTACTCTTTCAACAGGTTTTCGAATATCTGTTGGAGGGTATGAGTGAGGGTCATGGGAGAGGGGGAATTAAATCTCAGATCTCATATCTCAAATCTCAGACAGATTAATAACCGAAGAATCCATTCATGTGTCAGACAATTATAATTGGTTGGAATCTTTTTTATGTTTCCTTCCACCGATCTTTGAGCTTTTAATATATCTGATCAAACCTGAGATTTGTTTGCTTATCGACACTACTCTTTTCTTTAAAGGATCAAGCTCCGTAGGGTCGATAAAGTTCATATCCAATGCCACGTATAGATGCGACCGCAATTCCCCTGCAGATCCTTTGGCTTGAGACAAATACTGAACGAACTCCTTGTCTCCATCTCGTTCATAGCCCTCAGAAATGTTGGCCATAATAGAAACCGCTGACCGCTCCATTTGGTTTCTCAGTGAATACTCCCTGATTAGCGTTTTCTTTCGGCCCAACCTATAAATCTCTCTGGCCAACTCCCTGGAATCTCTCCATACCTGCAAGTCTTCAAAGGTTTTACCCGGCATGATCGCCTCCTCATGAATTTATAATGAGGATTGCAATCTAAATGCCAAAAGGATCTTTCCGAGATCCGATTTTTGAGATTTGAAATCTGAGATTTGAGATCTGAGATCTGAGATTAGACCTTGACCACAATTGTTCCCGCGATCTTGTCGTGCCACGCCTGGTTCTTCCTGTCCCAGAGCGCCCACAGGAAGCCGAGGAAAGTGCCGAAGAAGAAGGAGACGATGTAGGCGATAGCCCGCAGGAGGGACCGGCCGTATCCGACCCGGGACCCGTTCTCCGCGACCACCCTGATCCCGAGGAGCATCTTGCCGAGGGTCTGGCCTCCCTCTCCGGTAAGGAGGGTGAAATACAAGATAAAAAGAGCGGCAGAAAAGCCCAAGGCGGCGTTCATTTGAGCCATGCCCGGGTCGGCGC
>CP070698.1:1245401-1250136 GCA_020349685.1 bacterium | reverse complement strand
CATATCTCATATCTCAGAAAATGAACCCGAAAAGAACATGGTTGATCATTGGGAATACCTGCCAGATACGGGGCGTACTTCGGAAAACAGACATAAACCTCTCCGGGCATGGCGACTCTCGGTGGTTTAGTCGAAGTTCTGTTCCATAGGTTTTTTCATTCTTCCCTTTGAGATCTGTGATCTTGTATCTTAGATGCAGCCCCTTTCCCTTGAATTGACAGGCCCGGTAATATAGATTGACCTGACCGCAGGGGGCTGCGCACCGCCCCGGACGTAAGAGCCTTTCCGGTTATTCCAGTTTTTTTGGAGCGTGAATTGACCAGCCTACTTCGCAAACTCTGCCAGATAATCGACGCAGTCAACGAATGGACCGGGCGGGTCGTCGCCTGGGCCACGGCAGTCGTGGTGGTGGTGGTGTTCGTGGACGTGGTGATGCGCTACGCCTTCAACACCAGCTTCGTATTCACTCAGGAAATGGAGTGGCACCTCTTCTCTTTCATCTTTCTAATGGGAGCAGGGGCTACCCTCCTCAAGGACGGCCACGTCCGTGTGGATATCTTCTACCAGCGCTTCAATGCGAAAACCCGGGCATGGATCAACCTCCTCGGGGTGGTCTTCTTCCTTCTCCCCGGCTGCTACATGATCATTGCAACTTCTTTTAAATTCGCCCTGAACTCCTTCGCCATCATGGAAGGGTCCCCGGATCCGGGGGGAGTTCCCTTCCGTTTTATCGTCAAGTCCTTTATTCCCGCCGGTTTCACTCTCGTCTTCGCCCAGGGCATCGCCCTTGGAATAAGGAGCTTTTACGCCGTCATCGGCAAGGAGCTTGAGACCGGGGAGAGTTCCTGATGGAATATTTGGCGGGATGGATGTTCCTGGCCCTCACGATCCTGCTCATGGCGGGGTTCCCGGTCACCTTCACGCTCATGGGAACGGCCCTTACCTTCGGGCTCATCGGCTTCGGATGGTCCTTCTTCAATCTTCTGCCCCTCCGCATATGGGGAGTCATGACCAACGTGACCCTGCTGGCGGTGCCCCTCTTCGTCTTCATGGGGGTCATGCTGGAACGTTCGGGCCTGGCCGAGGACCTTCTCGATACGATGGGTCTCGTGTTTGCCCGGGTCCGGGGCGGTCTGGCAATCTCGGTGGTCGTTGTCGGGGCTCTTCTGGGTGCATCCACGGGAATCGTCGGGGCGACGGTGGTCACCATGGGGCTGCTGGCCGTTCCCACCATGCTCAAGCGCGGATACCAGAAGGAACTGGTCACCGGCACCGTATCGGCCTCGGGAACCCTGGGACAGATCATTCCACCGAGCATCGTCCTGGTCCTCATCGGAGACATCGTTGGTGTCCCGGTGGGAGACCTGTTCATGGGCGCGGTCCTTCCGGGTCTCGTGCTTGTAGGTCTTTACATCTTCTACATCCTCCTGATCGCGCGGATTAAACCGGAATGGGCCCCTCTGATTCCCCAGGAGGAGATTGATTCCATGACCCGTCGGGACCTCCTGGGCCGTGTCGTTCGAGCCCTGGTCCCCACCCTTTTCCTCATGATCGCCGTCCTGGGATCGATCTTCGCGGGCATCGCCTCCCCCACCGAGGCTGCTGCAGTCGGCGCTGTCGGCTCCACGGGATTGACCGTCCTGAACCGCAAGTTCAACCTGCAGGTCCTCAAGGACGTCATGCACTCGACCATGATCCTCACCTGTATGGTCTTCATCATCCTCGTCGGGGCGGCAGCCTTCGGTCTGGTGTTCAGGGGACTGGGTGGGGACGATCTTGTGCGTGGTTTCCTGGGTGCTATCGCCGACAGCCACGGCAAATGGTTCGTCATGACCATCGTCATGGGCCTGATCTTCATCATCGGGTTCTTTCTGGATTTCATCGAGATCACCTTCATCCACGTGCCGGTGCTGGCGCCCATCATGATCGACTTCGGCTTCGACCCGGCCTGGTTCTGCATCCTCATCGCGGTCAACCTTCAGACCTCCTTCATGACGCCGCCTTTCGGGTTCTCCCTCTTCTACCTCAAGGCTGTCACGCCTCCCGAGATCAGTACCGGGCACATATACCGCGGGGTCATTCCTTTCGTTTTCTTCCAGCTCATAGGGCTGCTCATCGTCCTGTTCTTCCCGAAGCTGGTGACCTGGCTTCCCGGGGTCGTTTTCGGATATTAACCTTTGTCAACAAAACCTTTTCTCGAGCCACGATCTCCCCACGGGCCCGTCAAGGTTCCGCGGGATCCGTGGGCATGATTACACTTGAAAAACCAGAACAGTTTTTTATAGAATCAAACATCCAAGGTCTGTCCGTCCATCCCGGGCGCGACCGCTTACACCAAACCCGTTTCAAGAAAGGACCAGGTGAACGATGAAGAGAAGAGATTTTCTAAAAAAGGCAGGGACAGTCGCCGCAGCGGCCGCCGCAACGACCGCAGTCGCGGCCCCGAAGGTGTGGGGCCAGGAGAAGACCTACAACTGGAAGATGGTCACCACCTGGCCGCCCAACCTCCCGGTCCTCCAGACCGGCGCCGAGCGCTTCGCCAAGCGTGTGGAAGAGGTCACCGGAGGCAGGATCAAGATCAAGGTCTTCGCGGGAGGCGAACTGGTACCGCCTCTCGGCGTCTTTGACGCCGTGTCCGACGGTTCCGTGGAAGTGGGCAGCGGCGCCTCCTATTATTGGGCCGGCAAGGTCCCGGCCGCCCAGTGGTTCGCGGCGGTCCCCTTCGGATTTAATCCCCAGGGCATCAACTCCTGGTTCTACAGCGGCGGCGGTCTCCAGCTGTGGGAAGAGGTCTACGCGCCCTTCAATGTCGTTCCGCGTCCCCAGGGGAACACCGGCGTCCAGATGGGGGGCTGGTTCCGCAAGGAGATGAACAGCATCGAGGATTACAAGGGCCTGAAGATGCGGATACCCGGCCTGGGCGGAAAGGTCATCGCCAAAGCCGGTGGAACAGTGGTTCTTCTACCCGGAGGCGAGATATTCACCTCTTTGGAGCGCGGCGTCATCGACGCCACCGAATGGGTCGGTCCCATGCATGACCTGCGCATGGGCTTTTATAAGGCTGCCAAATACTATTACTACCCGGGCTGGCACGAGCCGGGGACCTGCCTGGAGGTTATTTTCAACAAGAAGGTTTACGACGGACTGCCCAAAGATCTCCAGCTGGCCCTCGACGCTGTGGCGGCCGAGACGAACATGTGGAGCCTTTCCGAGTTCGAGGCCGGCAACGGCGCCGCCCTCCAGGAGCTCATCAGCAAGCACAACGTCAACCTCGTTCGCTTCCCGGAGCCCCTTCTGAACGATCTTCGGAAAATGGCCAATGAGACCCTCGAGGAAGAGGCCAGCAAGGACGCAGAATCGCGCAAAGTCCACGAGGCCTTCAAGAAGTTCAAGGCGCAGGTCGGCGTCTGGGGATCCGTGTCCGAGAACGCCTACTACAACGTCATCGCGGATAAATTCAAGCTGAAGATGTAGAGAATCTTCGGCCCTTCGATCTTAAAGCCCCCTTGCTTTGACAGGAGGGGGCTTTGCATTCAGGGCCGAAGATCGAGAATGGAAAATTGAAAATGGAGAACAGACAATTTGTGAACACAGAATAGCAAATTCTCTATACGACGTAGAAATGGAGAAAAAGATCTTTTCCCCGTTTCTCCCTTTCCCCGTGTCAGGCGGTACTTGACCATGTCCCCTCACCTTCTGTACATAGCCGATCCCATGTGCTCCTGGTGCTGGGGGTTCTCTCCGGTCATTGAACAGGTCAGGGAGCACTTTGGGGAGATACTTCCCATGAAGCTGCTCATGGGTGGTCTCAGACCCGGTACCCAGGACCCCATGACCCCGGGCATGAAGGAGGACATCAGGGAGCACTGGCGGCACGTGCGGGAGGCTTCGGGCCAGCCCTTCGACTTCGCCTTCTTCGACCGGGAGGATTTCGTCTACGACACCGAACCGCCGTCGAGGGCCGTTGTGTCCGTAAGAGGTCTGGATCCGGCCTTGGTGTTTGACTGTTTCAGAGCCATCCAGCGAGCCTTCTACGCAGAAAACAGGGACGTCACCGATCCCGGAACCCTTGCCGACATCGTGTCAGATCTGGGACTGGACCGGGAGGCCTTCACGGACCAGTTTAAGGCCGGTCAGACCATAACCGAGACCTGGAGGGACTTCGAAACCGCCCGCCACATGGGCGTCACCGGTTTTCCCACTCTATTAGCTGGAAGCAAGGAAGGCGGTTATACGGTTATGACTGCCGGGTACAGGAAGTGGGAAAAGGTGAAAGAAGCGGTTGAGGATTACGGTTTGCGGATTGAGAAGTAGTGTTACGCGAACAGGTTTTTCTCCGGCTGATCCGCCGTATCTGGGCGGAAGGCGCCAGTTAGGGCGTATGATCGGTCATCGGAACAAGCTGGCACACAGATCGCAGGATAAGATCAGGAGCTAACTAACCACAGTGCGGCCGGCTTAAGGCCGCTCCACAGGATGACAAACAGCCATAAGCTCAGGGCTTTGAGCTGCCAGCTAATACCCTGTGAAACCCTGCCTGCCACGCCGAAGCTTTAGCGAAGGTTGGTGTACCCTGTGGTGAATTAGCTTTCTGGATTTTGGATCCTGGAATAACAACGCCGGCCATCAGCCGGCGCTTTTTCCTGTTCTTCTTTTCTGCGTTCTGCGTGCTGCGTCCTGCGTGCTGCCCTCAACACACCAACGCCGGCCCTGAAGCCGGCGCACATTTTACTTT
>CP070698.1:1237697-1245301 GCA_020349685.1 bacterium | reverse complement strand
CAGCTTGGTCATGGCCGAGACCTTGGAAACGTCCTTGGCCCCGCTGTCGACAAAACGGGCCACCGCGTAGGTGAGCGCCCTGGCGGCCTCGGTCTTGGTGGCCATGTCGGCGAGCATGTGCTGAACCGCCTGGAACCCTATGATCGGCTGATCGAATTGATGCCGCTCACGGGCATATTTGACGGCCACATCCAGCGCCCCCTGGCAGACCCCGACTCCCTGGGCGGCAATGCCCGGCCTGGACATGTCCAGTGTCTTCATGGCCACCATGAACCCCATGCCCTCCTTGGCGATCAGGTTCTCAGCCGGTATGCGGCAGTCCTCAAAGACCAGTTCCCTCGTCGCGGAGGCACGGATGCCCATCTTGTTCTCCTTCTTGCCGAAGGAAAAACCTTCCGTACCTTTTTCGACGATGAACGCCGAGGCGCCCCGCGCACCCCTGGTCTTGTCCGTTATGGCGATGACGGAGTAGATCTCGGCCTCCCCGCCGTTGGTGATCCACTGCTTGGTGCCGTTTAATATATAGGAATCCCCGTCCCTGACAGCCGTGGTCCTCACACCGCCTGCGTCGCTCCCCGCGTTGGCCTCCGTAAGACCGAAAGCAGCCAGTTTTTCCCCCGAGGCGATGGAGGGAAGGTATTTGCTCTTCTGCTCTTCATTTCCGTAAAGGAGAATGGGATAAGCTCCCAGCCCCGAAGCGGCGAAGCTCACCGAGACGGCCAGACAGGCAGTCGAAAGCTCCTCAACGGCTATGGTGGTATCGAGGGTACCCAGTCCCATACCGCCATATTCTTCAGGAATATTGATACCGAACAGGTCCGACTGGGCGCAGACCTTCATGATCTCACCGGGGAATTCCTGCGTCTCGTCCAGCTCTTCCCGCACGGGCACCACCTTCTCCTGAGCGATCTGCCGGGCTATTTCCCGGATAGCCTGCTGTTCTTCCGTAAGAAAGTAGTCCATTTAAAACCTCCACACTTTCCATTTAGACTGTGATCTCCCCGAATCGGGCCATCTCGAGATCATCGGTGAGTTTACCTTTGGGTAGACCGGCGATATGGCTTACCAGCGGACGAAAGCGGCACCCCAGGTCAAGCCGCCGCCAAAAGCCTCAAGGAGAACCTGGTCACCCTCCTTGATCCTCCCACTCCGCACGGCGACATCAAGGGCCAGGGGAACCGATGCGGCGGAGGTGTTGCCGTGCACATCAACCGTGACGATCACCTTCTCCATGGGCAGCTTCAGCTTTCTTGCCGTGGCCTGGATTATTCTCAGATTCGCCTGATGGGGAACGAGAAAGTCGATATCATCCTCGCCCAGGCCGTTGGCCTGGATGACCTCATCCACAACTTCGCTCAGACGGGTGACAGCGACCTTGAAAACCTCGTTTCCGCGCATCTTGACCGTGTTGAGTTTCTGATCAATGGCCTCCTTGGTGATGGGCATGCGTGAGACGCCGGCCGGCGCATAGAGGAGCTCCGCCATGCTTCCATCGCTGTGAAGGTGTGTCGAAATGATCCCCTTTTTCCCATCGCTGCCCGGCACCAGCACAGCCGCGCCCGCCCCGTCCCCGAAGAGGACGCAGGTTTCCCTGTCCTCCCAATTCAGGAACCTGGTGAGCACCTCGGCCCCTATTACCAGAACCTTGCTGTAGGTGCCGCTCCTGATGAAGAGGTCACCGATGGTCAGGGCATAAATGAAACCGGTACAGGCGGCCTCGAGGTCGAAGGCGGCCGCCTTCATGGCACCGATGTTGCGCTGCACGAAACCCGCTGTTGAAGGAAAGTAGTGATCCGGGGTCAGGGTCGCGACGATGATGAGGTCAAGATCGGCCGGATCCACCCCCGCCATCTCCAGAGCCCCGCGACCCGCCTCCGTGGCGAGGTCGGAAGTAGCCTGCTCGGGCGCTGCCATGTGCCTTTCCCGGATACCGGTCCTGGAAAGGATCCACTCATCGGTGGTATCAACCATCTTCTCGAGGTCGAAGTTCGTTATAACCTTCTCGGGCAGATAGGATCCAGTTCCCGCGATAACCGTTCTGATCCCTGTGGCAGCCACTTCAGTCCCCCTTGTCAGCGGAAACCGAATCCTTCAGGTCCATTTCCAACTTCTTTTCCTTGATGTGTTCGATGACCTGATGGACCCTTTCTCCGAAACTCTGCCTCAGCTCCGCACTGCTTTCCACTTCCTCCTTGACACGCATGGCGACCCTGGTCTTCGCGTAATCGTAGGTTATGCGGATGGCATTTTTGACCGCCGTCGGGTTGGATCGACCATGGGCGATGACGCCGATGCCGTCAAGGCCCAGCAGCAGAGCCCCTCCATATTCGGCGTAATCGAACCTTTTCTTAAAACGCTTTAACGCCGGCCGCATGAACAGGTAACCGAAACGGCCCAGCAGCGAAGCCTTGATCTCCGCCTTCAAACGCGTTCCCAGCGCCTGCACCACCCCTTCGCCCGTTTTCAACACGACGTTGCCCACAAAACCGTCGCAAACGACCACATCGACGATATCAGCAAAGATATCGCCACCCTCCACGTTACCGTGGAAATTCAGGTCACTCTTTTTAAGGATCTTGTAGGTGGACCGGACAACCTCGTTTCCCTTGCCGGGCTCCTCTCCGATGCTCAGGAGCCCTATCTTGGGACGGTCGATGCCCAGGGTGTAGCGGGCGAGAGCATGCCCCATGAAGGCGAACTGCACCAGGTTGTGCGGCTTGCTGTCCACATTGGCTCCCGCATCCAGGAGCACGACTCTGCCGCTGACCGTTGGCAGTATGGAACCGATGCACGGTCTGTCAACGCCGGGCAGAGTGCCCAGAACGTGCAATCCGGAAAGCATGGCAGCCCCGCTGTTGCCCGCGGACATGCAGGCATCGGCCTCGCCGGCTTTTAC
The DNA here is from genome assembly GCA_020349685.1 of bacterium. Lineage (GTDB taxonomy): Bacteria > BMS3Abin14 > BMS3Abin14 > BMS3Abin14 > BMS3Abin14 > JALHUC01. The sequence continues at coordinate 1,242,405 of CP070698.1, read as the reverse complement.
CAGCTCGAAAATCTTCCTGATGGAGGTGTCCTGCTTCGCGTTCAGGGCCTTTCGGGGCGATTCATCCATGCGGACCACTTCAGAAGCGTGCTTGACGATGATCCTTTCTTCGGGGCAGGATTGCTTCTGGAGGAGGGGGCTGATGACTTCGCGGTCACCGACCAGGATCACCGTACAGTCGAGCTCGCCTACAGCGAGGGCCGCTCCTTCTATGACCGCTTGGGGAGCATAGTCGCCCCCCATGGCATCAACGGCGATCTTCACGGTATGCTTCAAGAGGGCTTTTCAGACCTCTTTGATCTCCATGACCTTCCGGCCGCGATAAAACCCGCAGTGCGTGCAGACCCGGTGGGGCACTTTGGGCTCGCCACACTTCGAGCACGTGCTGGTTGCCGGTGCGTTCAGGGCATCGTGAGCCCGCCTGCGCCTCGTGCGGGATTTGGACATTTTCTGCTTTGGTACTGGCATGGATCTCTCCTTCTCCGGGCCGGAGTCACCTCCCGGTGACCGGCTCACTTTTTAAGCTTGATCTGGTTCTTTAAGTCCTTGAGAGCGCTCCACCGGGGATCAGTGTCAGGCTCGCAGCCGCACGTCCCCGACGCCCTGTCCTTTCCGCATTCAGGGCAGATCCCCCCGCATGTCACTTTGCACAGGGGTTTCATGGGGAGAGCCAGGGATATCTGCTCCGCGGCAAGATGACCTAAATCCAGAGCGTCTCCACGGAAGAACTCAACATCCAGGTCATCCGATCCCAGTTCCCTTTCGTGAGCACCCCTTTCGAGGTCCAGGACAGGCCGCAGTTCTATGTTGACCTCTTCCTTCACCTCGGCTGTAAAATCATCCAGGCAGCGGCCACACGTCAGCCGCACCTCACCTTTCACGTCCCCTCGGACGAGGACCTGCTGTCCCATTTTCCTTATCTTAAAGGAGCCCCTCACAGGCCCCCTGATATCCAGTTCCCGGACAGCCGGATCATCGGGATCCAGGCTGAATTCCACTTCGATCCCCTCCGGGAGAATATCCTCGAGGTGCACCAGCATCCCTGACCTCCGAAGGTGAATAGGAATAGATACCGGATGAATAACCCTTTGTCAATTAAGGATACGGAGCTTGTGAAAAGGGAAACTACAGTGGAAAGTGGAAAGTGGAAAGTGGAAAGGAAATCGTCAGTATCAGGCCCTGTAAAAGCGGCAAAAGAGGCCTCGCGCAAAGACGCAAAGAAAAGCTGAAATCAGGGGGGTAAATTTTGTCATTCCGGGCGTAGCCTGCCCTCGAGTGATTAAATCGGGGGACCCGGAATCCAGAAAGGAACAATTCTCTTAGGGGCGGTAAAAGCTATTAACGCAGAGGACGCGGAGGCGGCCCGCTGGTAGGCCGCACGTCCCGCAGAGGGCCGCAGAGGGAAACTGGAACTGGAGTGAAGATCTGCCCATCCAATAGCGGCAAAACCAATTTACCGCACTTACAGAACCCGCTTTTCCACCCTGGTGCTGGGATTTCCTCCGCGTACCTCCGCGTCCTCTGCGTTTAATTATGCCGCCCTCGAAGGAACTGTTGTTTCCCCCCTGGTTTTGGTTTTCCCCTGCGGCCCCAGCGATTACGCCTGGGAGGCGGCGTTCCCGCGGCCCTCTGCGTTACGGCTTTTCCATCTTGGATCTTGGATTTTGGATCCTTTTGAGATTTGAGATCTGAGATTTGAGATTCGCCTCAAACGTGGTTTCTCAGCATCACCTCCAGCGGATGCGGGTGGAAGTATAACTGCTCCTTCAGGTAAGGCTGGTCGTACTTCATGATGTAATGCCTGATGATCGTAAGGGGCACCACGAGGGGGATCTGCCCGCTGTTGTACATCTTGAGATACTCGAGCAGCTCCTCCTTCTCCCGGGAGGTGAGCACCTTTTTGAAGTAACCCATGGCGTGCATGAGGACGTCGGAGTTCTTCTTGCTGGTTCCCTTCACTTTCAGAGCCTGGACAAGGAGGTCCCCGTATTCGGTGTACAGGCCGGACGGCGACAGTTTTTTTCCACCCGCCACGAGGCGGCCCATCTCCGTATAGTGCTTCCGGCTGTGGGACAGGAGGAGCAACTTGTGAGCCGTATGGAAGCGGACAAGGCTTCCCACTGTTTTTTTCTCCCGGCAAAGATCTCTCCAGCGTCCCAGGGTGAAGATCGCCTCGATGAAATTTTCCCTCAAACCCGGGTCGTTGAGCCTGCCGTCCTCCTCAACAGGTACGTTGGGGAAATGGTCCATGAAGGCCCTGGCGAAGATCCCGACACCCCGCTTTACCGGCTGTCCCTTCTCGTTGAAAACATTTATTCTCTCCATCCCGCTGCTGGGGGACCGGCTCTTGAAGATGAAACCGGACAGATCCTCCGACTCGAGTTCCTTCACCCTATTGGAGGCCCAGCGCTTCATCCTGTCGGTAAGGTCCACACCCGTCCGTGTCGTGACAAGCCGCGGGTTTTCGGGATCACCCTCGAGGTGCATCGATTCCCGCGGGATCCCGAGCCCGCACTCCACTTCCGGACACACCGGTACGTAATCGACGTACCGACCGAGGGTGTCCACCAGGAACCTGTCCAGCTTGTGACCCCCGTCGTACCGGACCTGTTCCCCGAGCAGGCAACTGCTGATTCCTATGCGCACAGGTCTTTGCTCTTCCATGGGCCCTCCCTGGGAATCCTTTTCAGTACCTAAGCTCAACCGCCTGCATTCAAACCTTCCCAACAGCTGCGGCCGACAGTCGGTTCAATGATTATCATTCTCCATTTTCCATTTTCCGTTTTCATAAAATTACCATACGTCACGCCATCCTTCATCAATCTTTAAACCTTCCAGCTTTTCATTTCCTGCGCTCTGAACCGTTGCACATACGGACAATATCCGGTAGCATTGCCGGGATGGCACATATGCGGAAAAACAGTTCACCAGTTGTGATCGGGGTCGTTTTCCTTGTCGCCGTGCTCTTTTTCCGGACGGCGCCTTTGATGGCCGATTCTTTTTCCATCCTTCAGGAAAGGGAAACCGCCCTCCCTGCCTCGGCCCTGGATATTGCCGTGTCGGACGACGGCCAGTTCACCTTCGTCCTCACAAAGGCCGGAGAGGTGGCAATCTACCGCGGTACGGGAGATCTGGTTCAGACCCTGAGCGTGGGGGAAGGCTTCGACTCCATAGAATACAGCCCTGCCGGCAACAGGCTGATCCTTGGGGGCACCGGAAGGCAGCAGCTCAAGGTCCTTTCCCTGGCTTTCATCTATGAACTCGATTACGCGGGATCACCCTTCAAGGGGCCTGCGGGGGCGCCAGTGAGTATTGCCGTCTTCAATGATTTCCAGTGACCTTACTGTGCGAGGCTCGTTCCTCTACTCGGGCAGGTGCTCGAGAAATATCCCCGGAAGGTCAGGTTGGTGTTCAAGAATTTTCCTCTCAGGAACCATAAACTTGCCCTGCCTGCCGCCCAGGCCGCCCTCGCAGCGGGGCGGCAGGGGAAGTTCTGGGAATACCACGATAAAACATTTTTAAAGTACAATCAGCTCACCGAAGAACTTCTCGACCAGTTCGCGAGGGAGCTCGGCCTGGATATGACACGGTTCAATAAAGACCGCAAGGATCCTGATATCACATCCCTCATCAACCGTGATCTCAGGGAGGGAAGCCGTATCGGTGTTCGGGGAACTCCCACCATCTTCGTAAACGGGAAACGCCTCGATCAGCGCTCCCTCGAGGGCTTTTCAGCCGCCATCGAGAGCGAGCTTGACAGCCAGAAAAAGTAACCACGTCGTTATTGCAAACCCGGGTGCTTTACCGGTAAAGGACAAGTAATCGCCACATCCCTAATCACACCTTTTCAGAACCGAAGGAAACCCCTGCCATGAATAAAAGACAGAGCCCAACGACCCTCCTCGCCCTGACGGCCGTCATCTGCCTTGTGCTTCTCCTTCCAGGCCTTTCCCATGCCTTTGGTGAAGGAGGATGCGGCGAAGGACAGTGCGCCGATTGTCACTCCATCGAGGTCAAGGAAACCCAGGAGATCCTCAAGGACCTTGTTAAGGAGGTCCACGCTGTCGACTTTTCGGAGGTGCCGGGAATGTTCATCGTCGACGCGACGGGAAAGAACGGGCAGCGCGGCCTTCTCTATCTGGATTTTTCCAAGAACTACATCATAAGCGGTAATTTTCTGAGCATCTCCGACAAACAGAACGTCACGAGGAGGGAGATCACCAGGATGCGGCGCGTGGATTATACCACGATCCCCCTGACCGATTCCCTGGTCCTGGGCGATCCCCGTGCTCCGAAGAAGGTCATCCTTTTCACCGATCCCCAGTGTCCCTATTGCGAGAAGCTGCACCCGGAGCTCAAAAAGGTTGTCGCTGCCGCCCCGGATATCGTTTTCTTTATCAAGATGATGCCCCTGGTAAACATCCACCCCGAAGCCTACGACATATCCAGGGCCATCCTTTGTGAGAACAGCCTTGGGCTACTCGAAGACAGTTTCGCCGGGAAGTCCGTGCCGAAGCCGGCCTGTGATTCGGACGCCGTGGATCGCACACTCAAGCTCGCCCAGAACCTGGGGATCGGTTCCACACCCACCCTCGTCCTTCCCGACGGGCGTATAGCCCCCGGGTACAGGCCGGCGGAGGGAATACTCGAACTTCTGAAAGAACCAGAAAAATAGTTCGAGTATAAGTGTAGAGTGCAGGGTGTAGTG
>CP070698.1:1227521-1237597 GCA_020349685.1 bacterium | reverse complement strand
CGTGCAGTCCCGGTGAGGGTGTGCGTTTTCCTCGCTGGGCTTGCCGTGAGTGGCCCAGCGCGTGTGCCCCACGCCGGTGGTGCCCGCCAATGGAGCTTTACGGATGGCCTCGTCCAGGTTGACGATCTTGCCCACGCTCCGTCTGATATCCAGCCTGCCCTCCCTCACCACGGCGATGCCGGCCGAGTCATAACCGCGGTACTCCAGGCGGCGGAGCCCCTCGAGAAGAACCTCGGTGGCATTCTGAGGACCGATGTATCCGACGATTCCGCACATCAGCTTTTCTCCTTCTTTTTCTCGGCGGCGAGCTTTTCACGCCTTTTGGCTGCCCAGCCTTGTTTTTCCGACTGGTGGCTCCGGGCGATGGCGAGGGAGTCGGGAGGCACGTCCTTTGTCAGGGTCGATCCCGCCGCGACGAGGGACCCTTTACCGATGGTTATGGGGGCCACCATCATGGTGCCGCTGCCGACAAAAACCCCGTCTTCGATGACGGTCCTGTACTTGTTAAAGCCGTCGTAATTGCAGGTGACGCATCCCGCCCCGATGTTTACGTTGTTTCCCAGTTCGGCATCCCCAACGTAGGTCAGGTGGGAAACTTTGCTGTTCTCGCCGATGACCGCCATCTTGGTCTCCACATAATTGCCGATCCGCGCCGAAGGGCCGATCTCGGTGCCGGCGCGCATGTGGGAAAAGGGCCCTACGGCCGCCTGGTCTCCGACTTTGGAACCGGTGATGACGCAGTAGGGCCTGATCTCGACATCCCTGCCGATGAGGGAGTCGGTGATCACTGCTCCCGGGCCGATGACCGAGCCCGCTCCAACGGTGGTGGTTCCGTAAAGAAAGGCCGTGGGGTGGATCACTACATCCGCCTCGACGGTCACCGTGTCGTCGATCCAGGTGCGGGCGGGGTCGAGGATGCGGACACCCGAATCCATTAGCTTTTTGAGGTATTCCCGGTTCATATTGGTCTCCATTTCCGACAGTTCCAAAAGGGTGTTGATGCCCAGCGCTTCGGCGTGGTCCTCGGCTGCAAAGGTAACGGCTCCGCCGCCTGACCGGACGGCCGCGCCGACGAGATCCGTCAGGTAGTATTCCCCCTGGGCATTGTCGTTTCTCAGTTTGGGAAGTTCCCTGGTGAGAAAGGCGGCATCGAATGCATACACACCCAGGTTCACCTCGTTGATGCTTTCCTGATCCGGATGAAGGTCCCTTTGCTCCCGGATCCCGGTGACCTTTCCGCCAGGATCCCGGATGATCCTCCCGTAACCGGTTGGGTCTGCCAGGTATCCCGTGAGGATGCTGATATCAGAACCTGTTTCCAACCTCGATCGGATCAGTCCTTCAACCGTTTCGGGCCTGAGCTTCGGCACGTCACCGGAAAGAACCAGGACCGTTCCGTCAAAGCCGGCGAGGCCGCCCAGGCACTGGGCTACGGCGTGGCCTGTGCCCAGCTGAGGCTCCTGAATGACCATCTCGTACTGGCCGGTTCTTCGCCTTATGGAGGCGGCTACGGCATCGGCGCCATGTCCCGAGATGACGATGACCCTGCCCGGACCAGCACGGGATGCGGTGTCCAGGACGTGGTCGATAAGGTGGCGGCCTCTCAGTGTGTGCAGGACCTTGGGAAGGGAAGTCTTCATCCGGGTTCCTTTCCCGGCTGCGAGAATGATGGTCAGGAGGGGGGATGTCGTCTGCTGGTGCATGCTTCTGGAAAAGTTCTCCGAATGATGGCCCTGCATTAACCGTTCCCTGTGAAACGGCTGGCAAGGTCTTAAAATTATTAAAAAAACAATATCTCAGCAACGCTGTTTGGTGTCAAGGGTCGGAAGGCAGTACCAGGAGATAAGTGCTGAAGAGATAAGCCTGGAGGACCAATCCCCATCTCCTATCTCTTATCGCTTGGCACTAGTTGTTACTATTACTTTATTTCCCTTATCCCCTCTGTTATCATTTTTCCCTGTATGGTGGGGAGAGAAAGGGCAGACCGGTAATAAATGGAAGAAAAAGTGCGCAAACTCGAACAGGACATAAACAAGCTCAAGGCAGCCTACGATCAGTATTTCGCGGGGGTCGAACGCCGGCCTCCGGACAAGCTCGCCGACAAGGTCGCAAGGGAGGTCCGTACCCTCACCTCCACCGTCATGACGAACACGGCCCTGCGCTTTCGCACCCAGCAGGCCATATCCCGCTACAACACTTATCTCCAGTACTGGCAGAGGAACTTAAGGGAGCTCGAAGAGGGCAGGAAACAGGTGAGGAGAGCCACGCCGGTCACCCAGGCTGCCGCCCCCCAGGAGCAGCTTCCCGGTGTTTTCGAGGTCTCCACCAGCAACACCGACAAGGGAGAGATGGACAAGCTCTTTTCCGCTCTCACCCGGGAATACCAGCGTCTCGGAAACGGTAAGACCCCCGACATGGAGAAGGTCCGAACCGCCCTGGAGCAGCAGGCCCAAACAATAAGGGAAAAATATGGCAGCGAGAAGGTCGCCTTCAAGGTCGTGAGCGAGGAGGGGAAAGTGAGGATCAAGGCCGGACCGGCAGACAGGCGGAAAACATGACGCAGCCCAAGGTGGCAGGGCTACTGGAAAAGATCGCGCGGATCATACCGGGTATAGGGGGTTACCAGGACCGGGAGAAGAGGCGTGACGCGGACAAGGCGGTCAGGATCAGGGCTGCCGAGGAGGTTGCCAGGTGCCGGGAACTGATCTCCGAGGTCATGAATGATCTGTCGAGGTCGGGGGGGATGAAGAACCTCCGTTTAATAGGAAACCTCGAACGCCTGGTTACAAAGCTGGAGCGCATGGAAGATGAACTGCGCTTTGCCGCCTACGGTTACGCGGGTTGGTTCGACCGGGAGGGGATCTCTCTGGAGGATCTGGAAAAGCTCTATGAGTACGATCTGGGTCTGCTGAGCGCCGCGCAGGCGTTGCCCGAATACGTCGGTGACGTGGACCACATCGGTTCCGACATCGACTGGACATCAGGGCTCGAGGAGGCTGTCAAGGATCTGAGGAACGCGTTGGAGGGCCGGAAGAGGATCATGGAAAGCCAGGAGGCGGACATTGAGTGAATTCATAGAGGTTCTGGAATGGGTGGATCACACCGGCACCGAAATGGTCCACCGGGTCCCCCCCGAGGGAACCGGCGAGATCAAATTCGGCGCCCAGCTCGTCGTTAACGAGAACCAGGCGGCTGTCTTTTTCCGCGACGGGCGCGCCCTGGACGTTCTGGGCCCCGGCCGTCACACCCTGACGACCCAGAACCTGCCCCTTCTCACAAAAGCCCTCAGCCTGCCCTTTGGTTTCAAGAGCCCCTTCAGGGTGGCGGTATACTACGCTTCCATGAAGACCTTTACGAACCTGACCTGGGGGACGAGGGACCCCGTGGCCTTCAGGGACAAGGAGCTCGGGATGGTCAGGCTCCGGGCCCACGGCAACTACACCATCAGGGTGGTCCAGCCCATGCTGTTCATCAACGTCCTGGTCGGCACCCAGGGGGTCTACACCACCGATGAGATCTCCGACTATCTGCGGGCGGTCATCATCTCCCGCATCAACGACCTTCTCGGAGAGAATCTGGACACCATCCTCGACCTGGCGCAGGTTTACGAAGAGCTGGGCGCGGCGGCCAAGGCGCGCATCAGGGAGGAGTTCCTCAAATACGGTGTGGAACTGAAGGATCTCATTATACAGTCCATCACGCCGCCAGATAATGTCCAGAAGATCATCGATGAAAGAGGAAGTATGACCGCCGTCGGCGAGAAGGATTACCTCCGCTTCAAGGCCGCCCAGTTCATGGGCGACGCCGCGGGGGCGGGGGAGGGAGGAGCTCCCTCCACCGCCGAATCCGGAATGGGGCTGGGGTTGGGCGCCGGGCTGGGGATGATGGTGCCTTCTTTTCTCCGCTCGACCCTGGAGGGCAAACCCCCTTCGGGGCCGACCGGGGGGGACTCGTGCCCGCAGTGCCAGGCCGAACTGCCGGCCGACGCCCGCTTCTGTTTCCGATGCGGAACTCCTGTCGTCCGGGGACAGGTTTGCGGCTCCTGTGGAAAGGATCTTCCCTCCGATGCGCGCTTCTGCCACGAGTGCGGCCACGAGGTGAAGAAGAGCAAGCCTGTCTGTACGAAATGCGGCCGCAAGGTCCCCGAAGGAGCCCGTTTCTGTCTCCATTGCGGAGAAAAGATCGAATAGGAATGTGTCCTGACAGTGAACCGCCCCTGTTACGTCAGTCATCACTGCCCTCAATGCGGCGGTGAGGTGGTTTTCGACCAGGAAGCCACCGGCACCAGGTGCAGATACTGCGGTGCGGGGCTCATGGTCCTGGGAACCGGGGCAGCCTGGCTTAACTTCCTCATAAAGCCCAAGATAGATGTTCGGGAAATGGCTCACGAAGTCACGAGCATCGCCATGAAGAACGGTTGGAAACCGCCTCTCCTCCGATCGGTCATCCCGTTCTATTTCCCTTTTTACAGGACCACGGGACACGCCATCCGGTGGGTGGTCGGTCACCAGACAGGGACCGGTCCGGACAGGACCAGCCAGACGAGGCTTTTGACTCGCCCGGTAGACCTCATGCGTCCGGCCCACATGGACCTGTCGCCTGGTCTCTTTTCCCCGGGGTTCAGGACCCAGTCGCTCAACCTCTCGCTGGCGACCCGGGAAAATGCCGGAAAGCTGCCCTTCGCTCCCGTTCAAAAGGAGAGGGAGGTACACAGCCGGAAGATGGAGGACGATTTTTTCGACGGCATGCCCGATCCAGGCTTGAGGGTCGTGGAGGAAAAGATGTTCCGGCTGTGGGAAAAGAATTCGGTCCTCTATTTTCCCTTGTCGCTTGTAGAGATCCGGGAGGGGAACAACATCAGGCTTTTGCTCATCGATGCCGTCGGAGGCGGCCTCATCAGGCAGCTCAGGCACGAGGAGATGGAGACGCTCTTGGACAACCTCGGTCTTAAGGAGAGCAGGTCACCGGGTGAAACGCGCCTTAAACTGGCCTCCCTTATCTGTCCGGAATGCGCTGGGGACCTGGACCCGGATCCCACCGCCCACCTCAGGTTCTGCCACTCCTGCGCCAGGGGATGGGAGACCTCCAGGGGTGAGTTGAGGGAAAAGGAATGCCTCTGGGCGGGCAGTCCGGATTCCTTCAAGGACCCTTCCACACTGTTTATGCCCTTCTGGCTTCGCCGCTCGGACAGCAGGAACCTTTATGTGCCCGCTTTCAAAGTCCGTTCGCCGCGCCTTCTTTACAATCTCTCAGCGCGGTACTACCATGCTGATTTCAAGGCAGGCAATATTCCCTACCAGGACAGACTCCGGTTGAAGCCTTTCCCGGTGGGCCTGCCGGCAGACGGGGCGGACGAAATGGCCGATGTCGTCGCAAATACAAGCTCGAGAAGCAGATTTCCCAGAAAAGGGACAAAGCAGTCCCTGCTTCTGGTTCCTTTCAGGAAAAGAGGTCCCGATCTCGTGGGGCCGCGGGGGCTTGCCGTCCCGATCTCGAGCCTGGGAGTAAAGATCTGACGGACTTGAGAAACTTCAACGTGCTGGAGTTGTGGGTAACGTTTTACCAGGGCTGTGGGTCCAGCCGGGCGGGTCTGCTCCGCTCGCTCGACCTTTCGACGAAGCTCAGGGCCGTGAGCTTGCCGAACGGTCATGCCGCTGGGAGGATCACGCCTCGGCGTGACCGGCTCTCAAAATGATTCGAGGAGACTTTTTGGGAGGTAATCAGAAATGACAATAAGATCCTGGCGTTTGACCCTTTTTCTAATCCTTACGCTGGCTGTCCCGCTGGCCTCGTCCCTTACGGCGGCCGAGGAAGACACGGCCGGGGCCGGCCGTCCCGTGGTGGCAAGGATCGTCGTTGACGGCCCCATCAGCCCGGTGAGCGCCGACTACATCCAGAAGAACATCGAAAAGGCTGCCGAACAAAAGCTGGATCTGATCATCATCCAGCTCGACACCCCTGGCGGGCTGATGACATCCACCCGGGAGATCGTAAAAAGCATCCTCGGTTCCCAGGTCCCTGTCGCTGTTCACGTCGCCCCTCCCGGCGCCAGGGCGGCTTCGGCCGGGGTGTTCATCACCATGTCGGCCCACGTGGCAGCCATGGCTCCCGGGACCAATATAGGAGCGGCCCACCCGGTCAATATTGGGGGGGGGAACCCTTTCAGCCCGAAAAAGGAGGAGGAAAAGGATAAAGGAGAGGGAGAGGAGGGGAAACCCGAGGGGGAGACGGGGCGAGAGGGAGAGGGGGAGAAAAAACCTGCAGAAACCGATGAGAGTGTGATGGCGCAGAAGGTCATCAACGACACGGTGGCTTTCGCAAAGTCCATTGCCGAAAAACAGGGCCGCAACGCCGAATGGGCTGAAAAAGCCGTCAGGGAAAGCGTGTCGGTGACAGAGACCGAGGCTCTCGAACTCAACGTGATCGATCTTATAGCGGAAGACGTGGACGACCTTCTCGCGGCTGTCGATGGAAGGAAAGTAAAGATCTCAGGTGAGGAGGTCGTGCTGGCCGTCAAGGGTGCCGAGGTGATGGATCGGCTCATGGGCTTCAGGCACCGCATCCTGTCCTCCCTGTCCGACCCCAACATCGCCTATATCCTCATGATGCTGGGGATCTACGGTCTTTTCTTCGAACTGGCGAACCCGGGAGTCATCCTGCCGGGGGTTCTCGGGGGGATCTTCCTCGTCCTGGCTTTTTTCTCGTTCCAGGTCCTTCCCATCAATTACGCCGGATTTCTCCTTATTATCCTGGCCATCGTCCTCTTTATCCTGGAGGTGAAAGTCGTTTCCTATGGTATGCTTTCCGTGGGTGGAGCCATTTCCCTGTTTCTCGGGAGCATGATGCTCTTTGAGACGGGGGAACCGTATCTGAAAGTTTCCTTGTCTCTCATCCTGGCGTTTACCCTCACGACCGCTCTTTTCATCGTTGTGGGATTGACACTGGTTATCAGGAGCCAGAGCAGAAAACCGACAACAGGCGCGGAGGGGATGATCGGGGAGCGCGGTGTCGCAACCACGGACATCAAGAACGCCGGGAAAGTCAGGGTTCGAGGTGAGATCTGGTCCGCTTCGAGCAAGGAGCCCATCAGCATAGGGGACCAAGTCGTCGTTCTGGGTCTGGATGGGATGGTGCTTCAGGTCGGCGTCGAAAAAGAGGAGAAATCATGACGTCCGGGAGGTTCTGCTCCCTTGAGATGGAGCCGTACGGCGTCTGGTAGCGAAAAGGGGGTATAAAATGCCTTTCGTGTTTGCAAATCCTTTGGTCATTGCTCTTGTCCTCGTCTTCCTTGCCGTTTTGGCCAGTATCAAGATCGTAACCGAATATGAGAGGCTGGTCGTGTTTCGCCTCGGCCGCCTGGTAGGTTCAAGGGGTCCCGGGATCACCCTGGTGATCATCTTCATCGAGCGAGCTGTGAGGGTGAGCCTGCGGCTCGTTACCATGGATGTCCCCCCCCAGGACATCATCACCAGGGACAACGTCTCGGTGAAGGTCAACGCGGTGGTCTACTTCCGGGTCATGGACCCGTCCAGGGCTATTGTCGAGGTGGAGGATTTCTACTACGCGACAAGCCAGCTGGCCCAGACGACCCTCAGAAGCGTCCTGGGCCAGGTGGAACTGGACGATCTCCTCTCCGAGCGGGAGAAGATCAACCACCAGCTTCAGGAGATCCTGGATCAGGCTACCGATCCCTGGGGCGTCAAGGTGACCACGGTGGAGATCAAGCACGTGGACCTTCCCACGGAGATGCAGCGGGCCATGGCCAAACAGGCAGAAGCCGAGAGGGAACGGCGTGCCAAGGTCATCGCCGCTGAGGGTGAGCACCAGGCATCCGAAAAACTGGCAATGGCGGCCGACGTCCTCTCCACCAACTCCCAGGCCATCCAGCTCAGATACCTGCAGACGCTCAGGGAGATTGCCACGGAGAATAATTCAACGACTCTCTTCCCGATCCCCATGGACCTTGTAACCGGCTTCATGAAGGTGCTGAACAAGGCAGGCGGAGAAGACGACAAGTAGGCAGAAAGGCAGGTCCCACACAACATGATGCGCGCATTCGGTTCCTTTATGGCAGGTCTGCGGTACCTCTTCGCCCTGGCAGCCCTGGCTCTCGCCCTTCTGGCGCTGGGATCCCTGGGACGAGGCCTCGTGCGGCTGGCGGATCTTGCTGTAACGGGCGGTTTCGTCATGGATCCGGGCAGCGGGATCACCGTCGTGCCCTATTTCATCAGAGCGGCCTTCCTGTACTTTCTGGCTGTGGCCATAGGATCCCTTTTCGTGGTGGACATTCCGGCGCCCCAGTGGATGACGGTAAAGAACCTTTTCCAGCTGAGGACAAAGGTGCTGACCTTCGTTTCCATCATCCTGCCCCTGGCCTTCCTGGGACTGGTGATGTCCCGGGACCTGGCGGGCCTTCAGGTTCTGTACGCGGGCGCGGGTGTTTTTCTGGTTCTCATGGGCATCTTTTTCCTGACCCGGTTTGGGTCTCCTTCGGGGGATGAGGGGATGGCTCGGGAGGGGAACAAGGTCCTTGAAGTCAGGTCCTTCCCTGACCGGGTCAAGGACCGGCCGGCCGGGAGGCGCCATGTGGACAGGGCACAGGGCGCATCCGCCGACGCCAAGGCTATGGCGGACAAGGGGCGAAGGCCGCAAAAGGGACAAACCAAAGGAAATCAGGCCGACGACCAGGAGGAGTGGCTGAGAAAACAGAAAGAGGAGCTGAAATTCCAGAAGGACACGCTGGAGAAGGCCGTGGAGAAGGAGATCTCGCAGGAAAGGGAGGCACGCCAGAGCGGGAACGTCACCGTCCGTCCGGGTCCAAGGAGACCGCGGGGGCGGCGGCGGTAGCCGCGCGCGGGCGGACAACCTGACACGGAGACGCGGCGACGCGGGGAAGAAGCTTTATGCATGGGCGCTTGGGCGCATGGGAGCATGGGGGCATCACGCGTCATTCCGGACACGGCTGGGCCGTGAGCCGGAATCCAATTAGGAAGAACAGGTGACACCATGCGTTACTGTCCGTTCTCAAGGCCCGAATTAAAGCAAGTGTAATTCCAAACCCGAAACTGAAAAAACGGAGTTTTTTTATGAAAATCCACCTTGTCCATCCCAAATTCCTCAGCGACGATATCATCGTGCAGGAGCACGATTTTCTGCACAAGCTCTTCAATTCACTGGGTACCGATGAGCCCATGGAGCACCCGGACGCTTTCCGCTACAACGGGCGGAGGGGACAGCTTTACGCCAGGCATCGCAGGCTGGTGGAGGAAATGATCCTCCGTGCCATCCCCCACGCCACTCTCATCGACCGCCGGGATATCGATCCTGAACACTGGAACGAGCCCGATGTGACTGCCGAGGATGTACTGAAGGAGGTCGAGTGGTTAAAGGACAGACCCGCAGGCCGGGTCCCCTTGCCCGAAAGCGGGGATCCAGGTGAATTTACATGCCTCCATGAGATATCCACTGTCCTCATCGTACACACCGAGCTGGACATCCTCCAGGCCCTCTGGAGGATCTACCGGTTCACTATCATGGAGCGATCGTACAGCAGGTACCGCTCCCTGACCGAGACCCTCCAGGGGAGAGGGAAGGCATCGGTCTTCATGCTGTTCGATCTGATCCTTGAGGAAACCTTTTCCGAGGACCCGGACGACCGCGCACCAGCCATCGCCTACGAAACCATATGGGAATATCTCCAGGAGGAAGCCACGCCGGAAGAAGTGGCCGATTATGAGCGGCTGACCGGAGAGCTCCAGCCTGGCATGGCCAGCCTGGACATGCGCCGGTTCCTCGCCAAGGCAGCGGTACGGCAGGGGAGGGAGGATCTTTCGAGATCGGCGCTGCTGATGCCGTACATTTAGAGCGAGACAAAAATCTCAAATCTCAAATTTCAGAATTAGATCCGAATATTAATGAGCTTTGAGATATGAGATATGAGATTGCCGTTAAAATAACCGGGGAGTACCCGGTTATTTTAACGACACTGCTTCACCATCAACTCCTTGAGCTGCCCGGCGGCCTCGGGTCCCCAGGAACCGGCCTTGTAGGTCTGCAGGAGCCGCTTCGGGTCGGCG
>CP070698.1:1222842-1227421 GCA_020349685.1 bacterium | reverse complement strand
GCGATGGCTGTCAACTGTTCGGCGTTGGGCTGGACGAAGGCACCTGCGCCCCGAACTCCCAGGCCGGCAGCTTTGCTCTCATCAGGCGGACCCAGCAGGGACACGAGGATCCCCCCTCTCCTGAGTGTCTGCCAGGATCTGTCCTGCACACTGCCGCCCATGGCATCGAGGACCACGTCCACGTCGAAAACCGAATTCTCAAAGGGCCCTGCCGTGTAGTCAACCACATCCTCGGCACCGAGGCCGAGGACGAACTCCCTGTTGGGTCCGGAGGCCGTGCCGATAACGTGGGCGCCCCAGTCTTTGGCCAGCTGGACAGCCATGCTTCCAACACCTCCGGCGGCCGCGTGTACCAGGACCCTCTGTCCACCGACCAGCCCGGCCACGTCGAACAGGGCCTGCCAGGCCGTCAAGGCCCCCATGGGGATGGAAGCTGCCTGGATGTGATCCAGGGACGAGGGTTTGATGGCAACGGTGTCGGCCCTGACCGCGATGAATTGGGCGCAGGCCCCGTTGCGCGTAATATCCGCGAGACCGAACACTTCGTCCCCGATTTTTAAACCGGACACCCCGGATCCGGCTTTTTCCACAGTGCCGGAAAGATCCCACCCCAAAATCAGCGGGAACTCGTAGGGCAGCATCTCCTTCAGGTACCCTGCCCTCACTTTCCAGTCCAGAGGGTTGACTCCCGCAGCGTGGACCTTTACGAGAACCTCGTTATCGCTGATGGACGGTACGGGAACCATCTCCATGGCAAGAACGTCCGTCCCGCCGTAGGAACGGATCACCAGCGCCTTCATCTTCTCCATGGCAGCCTCCTGATCTCTTTTCGACACGAACAATGAAAAGGATCTTCAGTCTAGCAGATTCACGCTCTAAAAACATGCGGCGGCGTGTTTACATCGTTACTCCCCTGCCTTCGGTATAACCTTTAATCGTCTGCTGTCCATCTCCAGTCGCGCACCTCCGGCATGTCTTCACCGTATTTCTGGATGTACTCCCTGTGCTCTATGAGTTTTCCGCGCACGAACTGCTTGATATAGGCGGCGGCCGAGGCCATCGCCGGCACCCTGTCGGCAACATCAGAGACCAGGTGAAACCGGTCCAGATCATTGAGCACGGTCATGTCGAAAGGAGTGGTGGTCGTTCCCTCCTCCTTGTAACCTCTTACGTGCAGGTTGCGGTGGTTTGTCCGCCGGTAGGTCAGGCGGTGGATCAGCCAGGGGTAACCGTGGTAGGCGAAGATGATGGGTTTGTCCGTGGTGAAAAGGGCATCGAAATCCCTGTTCGACAGTCCGTGCGGATGCTCCTCGGGCGGCTGGAGGCACATCAGGTCCACAACGTTGATGACCCTTACCTTCAGGTCGGGGACGCGCTCGCGCAGCATGGCAACGGCCGCCAGAGTCTCCAGGGTGGGTATATCTCCGCAGCAGGCCATGACCACATCCGGTTCCTGTCCCAGGTCGCTGCTCGCCCACTCCCAGATCCCGATCCCCGAACTGCAGTGCTTGATCGCCGCATCCATGTCAAGAAACTGTGGATGGGGCTGTTTCCCGGCCACGATGACGTTAATGTAGTCGCGGCTCCGGAGGCAATGGTCCGCCACGGACAGGAGAGTGTTGGCATCCGGCGGAAAATAGACCCTGATGATGTCGGCCTTCTTGTTGACGACCTGGTCGATAAAACCCGGATCCTGGTGGGAAAAGCCGTTGTGATCCTGCCGCCATACGTGGGAGGTCAGAAGGTAGTTCAGCGAGGCGATGGGACGCCTCCACGGGATCTCACGGCTGGATGTCTTGAGCCACTTGGCGTGCTGGTTGAACATGGAGTCGACGATGTGGATGAAAGCCTCGTAGCAGCTGAAAAATCCATGCCGGCCGGTGAGAAGGTAGCCTTCCAGCCACCCCTGGCAGGTGTGCTCGGAAAGGATCTCCATCACCCTCCCCTCGGGAGACAGGTGCTCGTCTTCAGGCGTCATCTGGGCCATCCACCTCTTTCCAGTCACCTCATACACCGGATCCAGGCGGTTCGATTCCGTCTCGTCAGGCCCGAACAACCTGAAATTCATGCTCTTTTCATTAAGACGCATCGTGTCTCGCAGGAATCGGCCCAGAACCCGCGTCGCCTCGGCCGTGGACCTGCCGGGAGCCGGTACATCGACGGCGTAGTTCCGGAAGTCGGGCACCCTGAGATCCCTGAGCAGGACACCCCCGTTTGCGTGGGGGTTCGAACCCATGCGCCGGGCTCTAACCGGTGCCATTTCGGTGATCTCCGGCACAGGACGCCCGTCTTCATCGAACAGATCCGCCGGCCTGTAGCTCAGCATCCACGCCTCGAGCTGTTTGAGATGCCCGGGGTGTGAAGCGAGGCCCGAAAGGGGCACCTGATGGGACCTCCAGGTACCTTCAACCCTACGGCCGTCCACCTCCTTCGGACCTGTCCATCCCTTGGGCGTGCTAAGAACAATAACCGGCCATCGAGGCCGTGAGGACGGTCCGTTCTCACGAGCCGCCTTTTGAATAGTTCGGATCTCCTGGATTACCTCATCCAGGATGCCGCCCATGAGCCTGTGCATCGCATGGGGTTCCGAACCTTCGATGAAATAGGGAGCGTAACCGAAACCGGTCAGCATATCCTTGAGTTCTTCACGGCCGATGCGCGCAAGGATCGCGGGGTTGGCGATCTTGTAGCCGTTCAGATGGAGTATAGGAAGAACGGCGCCGTCTGTGGCCGGGTTCAGGAATTTATTGGAGTGCCAGGAGGCCGCCAGGGGACCTGTTTCCGCCTCGCCGTCCCCGATGACGCAGGCGACAATGAGATCCGGGTTGTCGAAAGCGGCCCCGAAAGCGTGGGAAAGGGAATAACCCAGTTCACCTCCCTCATGGATGGACCCGGGGATCTCTGGAGCTACGTGGCTGGGGATGCCTCCCGGAAAACTGAACTGTTTAAACAGCTTTTTCATCCCCTCTTCGTCTCCGGTAACGTCAGGGTAGATCTCGGTATAGCTTCCCTCCAGCCACGTGTTGGCCACGATGGCCGGTCCGCCGTGGCCCGGGCCGATGATGTAGATCATGTTCAGGTCGTGCTCCCTGATCACACGGTTAAGGTGCGCGTAGATGAAGTTAAGGCCGGGGGTCGTCCCCCAATGCCCCAGGAGCCGCGGCTTGACGTGCTCTAAAGTGAGGGGTTCTTTCAGGAGGGGGTTGTCCATGAGGTAGATCTGCCCTACCGAGAGGTAGTTGGCCGCCCTCCAGTAGGCATCCAGTCGCGCCACCTGGTCGTCGCTCAAGGTTCCGGCAGGTTCCATGGTTTACCTCCAAATCAGGTGCGTTGGGAACTTTACAGCTTTAGGAAAAGTGTATCGCGGGAGGGGGTAAAGGCAAGAAAATGGAGAATGGAAAATGGAAATTGGAGAATGGAAAATGGAAATTAGAAATTGGTGATTTGAAATTAGAGAAAAGTATTAGTGAATTGTCTAATCCCGGGCCTGACCCCCATTACCCCGCTATCCTGCCCAGGAATGACTGCTAAGTCCCTCCTTTGGACTTTGGGCTTTGGTCTTTGGACTTGCTGCCAAAAAATAAAACCGCGGCGTGTGCCGCGGCTGTTATTTTTTGGTAGCGGGGGCAGGATTTGAACCTGCGACCTTTGGGTTATGAGCCCAACGAGCTACCGGACTGCTCCACCCCGCATCATTTCCAACTGGTGTAGATACCACCGAGGTGATGCTTTGTCAAGGGAACGCCTTCGGCGCAGTATCTAGCGTCTGGTTCTAGTGTCTGGGAAGACCGTTTCTTTCCTAGAAACCAGAACTAGACACCAGAAACTTCAGTATCCCATCGCGTACCCCGTCTCCAGCCTCGGGGAAGCGGCCCCGTGCATGACCCCCGTGTCCGCGTCGTAGCGGATGCCCAGGACCCTTCCGTGGCTCCATCCTTTGACCACCTGGACGATGTGACCTTTCGCCTTGAGGGCTTCGATGGTTTCGGCCGGGACACGGTTTTCGATGGCCATGGCGCCCGGTTCGGCGCTGTGGGGGTAGAAGGAGGCCGGGAAGTGGCTCGAGTGGAAATTGGGGGCGTCCACGGCTTCCTGGATGTTCATGCCGAACTCCACGCAATTGAGGAAAAACTGGAGCGTCCACTGGTCCTGCTGATCCCCGCCCGGAGTGCCGAACACCATGAACGGCTTTCCGTCCTTCATGGCCAGGGAGGGCGTCAGGGTCGTCCGTGGCCGCTTGCCCGGCATGAGGGCGTTGGCGTGGTCAGGGTCGAGGTAGAACATCTGCATGCGCGTTCCCAGCGGGAACCCCAGGCCCTCGATGACCGGTGAGCTTCTGAACCAGCCGCCGCTGGGGGTGGCCGAGATCATGTTTCCCCACCTGTCCACGGCGTCCAGGTGGGTGGTGTCTCCCCTGTGCAGGTCCGAACCGCCTTCCCTCTTTACCGAATTCGACGATGGGGCGTTTCCAGGCCGGAGCTCCAGGGAGACGCTTTCAGGGTCGATGAGCTTGCGCCTTTCGGCCGCATACTGTGCTGAAAGGAGAACATCCAGGGGAACCCCAACGAAATCGGGATCT
>CP070698.1:1220207-1222742 GCA_020349685.1 bacterium | reverse complement strand
CGAGGAAAAAGAATCCCCATTCCACCCGAGGGAAGGCAGCTTCCCTGGATTCCCCTTTCAGGTGCCTGAGGTAGGAAAATCTCAGGGAGTGCCACGGGTACGGACGGTTGTCGGTGGCATGCCTCAGGTCCAGGTCCCCGGTCCAGATCTGTGCCCCTTCAACGGACCCCGTTTCATCGGGCCCCGGAAAATGGTCTGCGTCGAGAAGGGTGAACCCCTTTTCCCGGCAGAAAGCGGAGAGTTTTTCCAGCTCGGCCGGCACAAAAGGCTCTGTCCTTGCCAGAAAGGTGTGGTTGGACCATCCGGAGATCAGCACGATCCTGCCGCCGAAATTCTCCCCGTCCCCCAGTGCGCCGATCCTCCTGAAGAGTTCCAGAAGCTTCCACCTCCCGGTGGGAGGGTACCTGTTCCAGCCGGTGATCCCGATCATTCCGCCGGGCGAGAGGCTCTCCAGCGCCGACCGTACCCCCTGAACAGTGAGCTCGTAGTTTTCCGCCGTTCCCGTCAGACCCGCCTCGGCTGAGGCCAGATTGACGCCGGCGGGATACACGATGAGGTCGTAGACAGAGGACCTGGTGGCGAAGTATGGGCGGGGGCTGTCGCTGACGATAACAGCCTTGCCGGGGCCGAAGATCCAGGGCCTGAAGAGACCCGGATTGTCCTCGATGAGATCCTCGACGGCTCGGTCCGGCTCGATGACCACCGGGGCGGCCGAGCCGTGAACCAGGGATCGGGCGATCTCCTCGCCTCCGTCAAAACCCACGATGGCTGTTCTGCTCCCCGGCCCGAGGAGGGCGTAGGGAGACGCGGCAGTCTGCCAGTCGAGGTAGGAAAGCGCTTCTCCGTGGGGACCGTCTGCGAGGATCAGGGTTCCCGCGCGGTCCCCGCTGCGATAAACGGCCGCCTGTTCGGGGAGCCCACCGCGGTATTTCGTCGACAGGCCGGCCGCGGAGCGAAGAGCCGGCGCGGCCACCACCTGGAACATGCCGGTGATGCCGGATCTCTCGGCTGCGATCCTCGCCGAAGGCAGCTTCAGCGCGTAGGATATGTCCTTGTAGGGACCGTAAACGACCGCTGAATAGGGAAAAAGAAAGGTTGAGGAAACTGCGGCGGCCGCTCCCAGCAACAGACCGTTCCTTCCACGGTGGTGGTGGATGAGGGAAGAGAGGAGAGCAAGCCCCGCGAGGAGTGCCGGGAGGCCGGGGAGCTGTTCGGGGTCGAGGGTGGCCAGGGCTGTCGCGGCAGCGGCCACGCCGGCAGCCGCCCCCAGGAAGTTCCAGCCATAAAGCCTGCCCACGGAGTCGCGCCTGAGCAGGGGGAGGGCCAGGGCGGCGGAGGCCAGGGTAAAGGGAAGGGTCAGAACGGCGATGAGGAGCCCGACCTTCAGCCACTGGTCGGGATCCCTTATGATCAGCCCCGGTTCAAGGTGGAGGCGGCCCGAGATGTGGATGACCGGTCTGTAGATCAGCGCGGCCGCCGCCGTGAGGGCCGGGTAGAGGATGGGTGTCCGCGGAAAGGCGTGATCCCGGATCCTTACGAGGACGCTGCCGCTCAGCCCGTAACCGAGCAAGGCCGTGGAGATGGCCAGGGTGACGAAGGGCTGCCAATGGGAGACGGCCAGAAACCTGATAACGATGATCTCGAAGCTCAGGATGGAGGCGGAAAGAAAGAGGATGGACAGGGAGAGAGCCATTGATCAGTGACCGAGGAGCGGGACGAAACGTACGGCGATGATGGCGCGCTCTGACACCTTGCCCTCCCTGTCCTTGGTGACCAGCACCAGCTGCTGGATGGAGAAGGGGCTGCCGAGGGGGATCACCAGGCGCCCTCCCGGGCTTAGCTGCTCGATGAGAGGGGGAGGGATGTGATCGGCGGCTGCGGTGACGATGATGGCGTCGAAGGGGGCTTTTTCCTTCCAGCCGTAGTATCCATCGCCGTGCCTGGCGTGGACGTTCCCAAAACCGAGGGATTTCAGGCGCGCCAGCGCCGCGTCGGCCAGCTCCCGGTAGATCTCCATGGTGTACACCGAGCCTGCCACCTCGGAGGCCACAGCGGCCTGATAACCGGAACCCGTACCCAGTTCGAAGACGGTGTCCCCGGGTTCGAGCTCAAGCAGCTCCGTCATGAAGGCGACGATGTATGGCTGGGAAATGGTCTGGCCCAGCCCGATGGGGACGGGATGATCTTCGTAGGCCTGGTCCCGGTACCGTTCAGGAACGAACTCGTGCCTGGGAACGGCCCTCATGGCTTCCAGGACGCCGGGGTCCCGGACGCCCCGGTCCTGGATCTGATAGCGCACCATGCGCTGCCTGGCTTTCCTGTAGGCCTCGGTGTCGGCGCACCGCGCCGCACCCGGAAGGAGTACGGCCATGGCCAGTGCGGCAACGAGACCGCGCCGCAACATTCTCAGAGGGAGACCTCCATTTCGCCGCCCTCCAGGAACATGCGGTCGTTTTCTCGGACCCGGTCCGCGACCAGGATGCCCACGAAGTCACCCTCACCAGCCTCGGGTATGTCCTGGTGGTTCATCTGCAT
>CP070698.1:1214671-1220107 GCA_020349685.1 bacterium | reverse complement strand
AGGTCACGGAAGAACCTCCCGAGGGGGAGAGGGGGCGAGGGGGCGAGGGGGAGAAAGAGCGGAAATTGGGGAAACGGGGAGCCGGGGAAACGGTGAGAAAAATGCGTAAGGGTGAGCAGGAGGAACTGTTTTGAAAGGCAGTACCCGGTATCCAGTATCCAGTAACCAGGAGAAATTAGCTGTTCTCAATTTAATCCTGGCTCCTGACTTCTGTCTCCTAACTCCCTACCAGGGCTTCAGGAGCACTGACTAGTGCGTGGCCGTGTCTTCACCGCCGTCCCCGCGGCAGGTTCGGCTATCCGCATGGGTCTCGGGTACAGCAAGGCCTACGTGGACGTTGCGGGCAAGCCCCTGCTTGCCCGGACCATAGAGGCGCTTTTCAAAAGCCCTTTTGTGGATAGGGTGTCGGTGGCGGTCAGGCCCGACGAGGTGGCGCTCTGCAGAGGAGAGATCGTTGCGAAATTCGGCCACGAGGACAGGGTCGAGGTCCTCGCCGGGGGGGACGAAAGACAGCAGACAGTCAGCAGGCTGCTAGAAGCCGTGCCGCCCGAGAGGGATCTGGTGCTCATCCATGACGCAGCGCGGCCCCTCGTAAGCGAAAAACTGATCCGCGAGGTGCTGACGGCTGCGGCGGAATGGGGCGCGGCCCTGGCGGCATTGCCGATCACCGATACCGTCAAGGAAACCTCCGATGGGGGGGAGACGGTGTCCGGCACGGTGGACCGGGCGAGATTTTACCGTGCCCAGACCCCCCAGGCATTTCACAGGGATCTTATTGCGGCGGCCCACAGGAGGGCCCTCAAGGAAGGTTGGGAGGTTACCGACGATGCTTCCCTCCTGGAACAGATGGGACACACGGTGCGGATTGTCCAGGGCGAGGAGAGGAACATCAAGATCACAACGCTGGACGACCTGGAGCTTGTTCGCTGGATCATTCAATCCAGCGAACGCTAGAAGAGGGGAAGAGGGGAAAGGAGAAAAGGGAAGATATCTCCTCCTCACCTCTTCGCCTTTACCTCTCCTCGTCGATGTGAATCATGATGAAAAGGAGATCCTGGAATGGATAAACTTCGTGTAGGAATAGGATATGATTCACATCGACTTGTGCAGGGCCGTAAGCTCATCCTCGGCGGCGTTGATATTCCTCATGAGAAGGGACTTCACGGCTACTCCGATGCGGACGTCCTCCTTCATGCTCTTATGGACGCTCTGCTCGGGGCCGCCGCTTTGGGGGATATCGGACAGCACTTCCCGAACACGGACGAAGCCTACAAGGATGCCGACAGCCTGGAGCTTTTGAAAAAGGTTCTGGGTCTTATCGAAAAGGACGGGTACGAGCCCGTGAATGCGGACATAACCCTGGTGGCCGAGGAGCCGAAGGTGGCTCCCCACATCGGACACATGATCGTGAACATCGAAAAAGCTGGTATGCCCGAGGGGAGCGTGAACATCAAGGCGACGACGGGGGAAGGGATGGGGTTCGTCGGCCGGGGGGAAGGAATGGCCTGCATGGCTGTAGCCCTCATCAGGAGGTTGGATTAGGTCAGGGGGTCATACAGGTTGAAAGGGAAGCGGAGGAGGAAGAACCGCCCTGACGTTTTGCGGCCATGGGGCTTTGGGGCAAAACCGACCGCGCTGAAGGACCAGGCCTGACGATCATGAATTTGTTCTTTAAAAATTTTTTCGCTATTTTGCTGGTGGTTTTCCTCCTGGTGGCGCTCGGGCAGTGGAATCACCCTGCCTTCCTCCAGAAGGCGTATGATCAAGGGAAGGAAATGGTGCATATGGATCTGAATGAAAGGGGAGAGAAACCGGCAAGCTTTATGGTACCTGAGAGCCTTTCCACCGATCCTATCCATGCGGAGGTCGTGACGGAAGATGGCACCAGGTATTATTACGATATCAGCATCGCCAACCACATATTGATCCAGTTGTCGGCACTTAACCTGGTTATCTCCCCAAAAGTGGAAATAGCAGGTTTCATTAAATCCAACCCATGAATCCTGGAAACAAGAATTCTTTTCTGATAATTAGTTCCTCGGATTTTTCTCCGATACGCCGACACCCCGATACGCCGATACGAGAGGGAGGAATATGACATTAAGGGTTTATAACACCTTATCCGGCAAGAAAGAGGAATTCCATCCTCTTAGTCCTCCAAAGGTGGGCATTTACGCCTGCGGCGTCACCGTGTACGACTACTGCCACATCGGGCACGCGCGGGCCGCGGTGGCCTTCGACGTCATCGCCCGTTACCTCAGGTTTTCCGGATACGACGTCACCTACGTGCGCAACTACACCGATATCGACGACAAGATCATCAACCGGAGCAACGAGCAGGGTGTGGACTGGAAGGATCTGGCCCGGACCTTTATCGAGGCCCACGACACCGATATGGGCGCTCTCGGTGTCCAGCGCGCCGATGTGGAGCCGAGGGCCACCGATTATATCGACCAGATCATCGGGATCGTGAAAACGCTGGAGGAGAAGGGGGTGGCCTATGAAGTGGACGGCGACGTCTACTTCGAGGTGGAAAAGTTCGACGGTTACGGGAAGCTTTCCAAACGCAACATCGAGGAAATGCAGGCAGGCGCCCGGATCGACGTGGACGAGAGGAAGAGAAATCCCATTGACTTCGCCCTCTGGAAGAGCTCCAAGCAGGGTGAACCCGCGTGGGACAGCCCCTGGGGAAAGGGGAGGCCGGGTTGGCATATCGAGTGCTCGGCCATGTCCGCAGCTATTCTCGGTCAGCCCCTGGATATTCACGGCGGGGGCAAGGATCTCATTTTTCCGCACCACGAGAACGAGATCGCCCAGTCGGAGGCGGCGGGTGACAGGGAGTTCGTGCGCTACTGGATGCACAACGGGTTCGTCAACATCGACAGTGAAAAGATGTCCAAATCCCTGGGCAACTTCTTTACGATCCGCGAAGTCCTGGAAAAATACAGGCCTGAGGTCGTGCGGTTCTTTCTCCTGTCCACCCACTACCGCAGTCCCCTGGATTTTTCCGACAGGGCCCTCACCGAAGCCGAGACAAGGTACGAACGTTTCATGAACCTCTTTGCCAGGGCGGCCCGGGCCGAACCTCAGGACCGGGATCTGACCGAAAAAGAGAGGGCCTCGACCTCCGTCCTGACAGGTGAAATAGAAACCCATTTCAGGGCGGCCATGGATGACGACTTCAATACGGCCGCCGCCATTGGCCACCTCTTTACTGCTCTTGGACCTCTCAACGCGATCCTCGATTCCGCTGATGCCGAAGGCAGGGGCGTCGCAGCCGGCTGGAAAAAGGAGGTAGACGCCTTCTTTCGCAAGGTCGGTGGTGTGATCGGGTTCTTCGAAGGAGGGATCGCCGACGGAGAAGCCTGGTTCTCAGCCGGGGTCGGCGGCGATGGCACCCTGGAAAAGGCCCGGGCCATGGCCCTGGAGCGCGTCGAAGCCAGAAAGAATAAGGATTGGGCGAAGGCCGATGAACTGCGGGATGAGATAGGGGAGCTGGGATACGCTGTTCAGGATACTCCTCAAGGTCCCGTGCTGATTCCCCTGAAGGATGCTTGAGGAGTATCTTGATGGGTATCGGGGTATCGGGGTATCGGAATGTCGGGGAGGGAAAACTGCCCAGAGTGTTCAGCTCGGGTATCGGAGTACCAGAGTTTCGGGGTTTCGGTGAAAAGACGGGACCTTATCCTAACCCGTTTTTCCGATTATTGATCTTCCTCCGATACACCGACACACCGACACGCCGATACGGAACTGGATGTCAGCTATGAATCAAAATGACGACATCCAGTTCCTTTCAGGCATCCAGCCCGTCCTCGAGGCGCTGCTCCAGCGCCGCCGTCCCCTTTACCGGCTCCTCGTTTCCAGGCACAAAGGCACCGAAGTCCTGGTGCAGCGGGCCGAGGCAGCCGGGGTCGAGGTCAGGCCGGTCACGGCGGAGAGGGTCGGTCATCTTTCCGGTACCTCCAAACACCAGGGTGTGGTCCTCGAGTGCGGACCTTTGCCGGTCTACGGACTGGAGGAGATCCTCAGGTTCGAACCCGGGGACGGTATAGACCTCCTCGTTCTCCTGGCGGGAGTCGAGGACCCCAGAAACCTCGGTGCCGTGGCGAGAACGTGCTCCTTCCTCGGTGTCAGGGCCCTGGTGCTGCCTGCCAGAGGCGCAGCGCCGCTCAGTCCCGCAGCATCCCGTTCCTCAGCGGGGGCCCTTGAGAGTCTTCCCGTTGCGGTTGTGAAATCCGGGCCCGTCGGCTGTGATCTCCTGTCGAAAGCCGGATACGAAGTGGTGGGAGTGGAGCTGGAGGGCGAGGCTCTGTCCGGGATCACTACCTTCAAGGATAAAACGGCCCTTGTCCTGGGAAGTGAAGACAGAGCCCTTCCCCCGAGGGTCCGGGCTGCCTGTTCGAGGATCGTCACCATTGAAGGGAGGGGCCCAACAGGATCCCTGAACCTTTCGGTAGCGGCGGGGATCGCGATCTACCATGTTAAAAGTAGAATGTGGAAAGTGAAAAGTTGAAGAATTAAAAGTCCCATCTGCTGCAATTATGTATCTCTCTTTACACTTGTTACTTTCAACTTTTACCTCCGGACCTCCGGTCCGGCATTTTGCCCCTTGACAAACAATCGTTGAGCCTCTAAATAAGCGTGTTATTCTTTAAGCGTGGGACCTGGCGGAAACTGCTGAGAAATTTAATGCTGGCGTAGCTCAACTGGTAGAGCAGCGCACTTGTAATGCGCAGGTTGCGGGTTCGAGTCCCTTCGCCAGCTCCAATGCGGGTCGAGACAGGGTCAAGACCGGAAATAAGGTATTCGGGGAGTTGCCCGAGTGGCTAAAGGGGGCGGGCTGTAAACCCGCTGGCACTGCCTACGGTGGTTCGAATCCATCACTCCCCACCATGCGATTTTACGGGTCAAACGCCCGTCTTTATCGAATAGAAGCGATAAGATCCTTGATAAAGTGTCCTACGGGGACCTTTCAGGGGATGGTTTGATTTGCTTTAAAGGCGGTACCTGAACTAGTCAGTGGACCAAAATGAACGACCGGGCGGGAATAGCTCAGATGGCTAGAGCGTCAGCCTTCCAAGCTGAGGGTCGCGGGTTCGAGTCCCGTTTCCCGCTCCAAAAATAAAACGGGCCCACGTAGCTCAGTGGTGGAGCACTTCCTTGGTAAGGAAGAGGCCGCCGGTTCAATCCCGGCCGTGGGCTCCATAAATAGATATTTATTCATGGATCAGAAGTGGGGGGCCTCCCGGATTGGGGGGTTAACCGATCTGGGAGAGCGAGTGCGAAGGCGCACGATAAGGCTCTAAGGAGGAGACGATGTCCAAGGAGAAGTTTGAGAGGACGAAGCCGCACGTGAACGTGGGCACGATTGGTCACGTTGATCACGGCAAGACGACGCTCACGGCGGCGATCACGAAGTGTTTGTCGAACGCT
>CP070698.1:1211694-1214571 GCA_020349685.1 bacterium | reverse complement strand
TGGAGGTTAAAAGGACCATGTGCCAGAACATTAAAATCCCTTCAGCCCTCACTTCAGCGGTCGTTACCCGGAACGAGCAGATAGCGGCGGGCACGTGGCGTCTGGTCCTGTCTGTGCCGAATTGGGAGGGAGAGGAACCGGCTCCCGGCCAGTTCCTCATGCTGAGGGTCTCGGACGACTCCGATCCCCTGCTGGCCCGCCCTTTCGGGATAGCGGGGTTTAAAAGGTCAGGTGAGGCGGCCGGGATGGAGATCATCTACCGGGTCGTGGGCAGGGGTACCCGCGTCATGGGGCGATGGAAGGAGGGTCAGCGGGCGGCCTTTCTCGGACCCCTGGGGCAAGGTTTTGTTCTGCCTCCTGAGGGGAGCACGGGCCTGCTGGTAGCTGGAGGGGTCGGGTTGCCCCCGCTGCTGTCTCTGGCAAGGAAAATGGAGACCCTCGGCAGGGCCGGGGAACTCTCCCTTATTTACGGGGAAGCCAGCAGTGACAGGCTTGCGGACCTTGGAAAGGCCATCTCTGCCGATATTCAAACCTTCACGTGCACCGAAGACGGCAGTGCGGGGACCCGGGGTCTTGTGACCGATCTCCTCGAGGCGAAGGATCGGGGCGCGGGGCGCCATCTGTTCGTATGCGGACCCAATGCAATGATGAAGGCAGTGTCGGCTCTGACATCAGGACAGTGCCTGTCGGCTCAGTATTCCCTTGAAGCACGCATGGCCTGCGGATTCGGTGTCTGTTCGGGGTGCGCCGTGAAACTCGCCAGTGGTGAATACGTAAGGGTATGCTGCGAGGGGCCGGTGTTTATGGGCAGCGAGCTGTCCGAGGAGTCATTTGGGGAAATATAGGAGCAGGCTCGCTGCCAGTTCCTTCGGAACGAAACGGGGAAACGGGGTCTCGGCGAACCTGATAAAGATCCTGCATCAGAGTATCGGGGTTTAGGAGCGTCGGTGAGATAGAAAGGGCATGATAATGGAAAATAAACCTGGAACCTGGAACCTGGAACTTGGAACCCCAAGATCGACTACAGAGGAGTTAGGCCCATGAGCTCCGTTGATCTCAGCGTCGATCTTGGCCGCGGCCTCCTGTTGCCCAACCCCGTCATGACCGCCTCGGGCACCTTCGGTTACGGGGAGGAGGCTTCACAATATTTCGACATCTCAAAGCTCGGGGCGGTCGTGGTGAAGGGCATTTCGGAAAGTCCCAGGCAGGGCAACCCCCCGCCGAGGGTGGTGGAGACTCCCTCAGGCATGCTCAATTCCATCGGGCTCCAGAACGTGGGAGTGGAGGCCTTTATCGCTGAAAAGATGCCCTTTTTGAGGGATGCCGGGGCACGGGTCATCGTGAACGTGCTGGGAAGCACGGTCGAGGAATACGCCAGGGTCTGCAAACGGCTCGATGCCGTTGAGGGCATCTCTGCACTGGAGATCAACATCTCCTGTCCCAACGTCAAGGAGGGTGGCGTCCAGTTCGGAATGAAGAAAGCACTGGCCGCCGGGTTGGTGAAAGTTCTCAGGGAACTGACCGGCAGACACCTTATGGTAAAGCTGTCGCCCAACTGCGGCGACATCGCGGGAATGGCCCTCGCTGTCCAGGATGAGGGAGCAGATTCGGTTTCCCTGATCAACACCATCACGGGTATGGAGATCGATGTCGCCACCCGGCGCCCCGTCCTGGGAGGAATGATGGGGGGGCTTTCGGGGCCCGCCATCAGGCCGGTGGCATTGAGGATGGTCCACGAAGTGTACAATGCCGTGAGGATCCCCGTTGTGGGGATCGGAGGGATCATGGAGGGCCGGCATGCCCTGCAGTTTCTCATAGCCGGGGCGCAGGCAGTCCAGGTGGGCACAGCCACCTTCACGGACCCTCTGGCTCCTCTCCGGATCCTGGAAACCCTCGAGGATTACCTCCGGGAGGAAAGGATCGCCCTGCCGGATCTCGTGGGGTCCCTTAACACAGGCAGCCTGTGAGTCTTGTGGGGTGTTGATTTTAACCGGCAATACTGTTAATCAGAAGTATTAACCGGCATGGGAGGATGTGTTTGAGCAGCGGGCTCATGGTTGCACTGGACATGGATGATGGTGATGAAGCCGTCAGGCTTGCCGGTGAGATCGGGTCCGATGTCTCTGCCTTGAAAGTAGGGTCCCAGCTTTTTACCAGGAACGGTCCGGATCTTGTTCGACGGATCATAGGATCGGGTGGGCGCGTGTTCCTGGATCTCAAGTACCATGATATTCCAAACACGGTTGCCGGGGCCGTCCGTGGGGCTGCGCAAATGGGCGTTTCCTGGCTGACGGTCCATGCTTCTGGCGGCAGCGACATGATCAAGGCCGCCAGAGAGGCAGCTGGAGAAGCCAGGGTCCTTGCCGTAACAGTCCTGACCAGCCTGGACAGGGAAGCAATCGGGCGCATTGGCTGGGACGGTGAGGTGATTGACCAGGTCGTCAACCTGGCTGTCATGGCCAGGGAGTCGGGAGCTGACGGCATAGTCTGCTCTGCGCTGGAGGTCAGGTCCCTTCGTGAAGTTCTCGACGAGGAATGCATCCTGGTCACACCGGGTATCAGACCGGCGGGAGCCGCCACTGACGATCAGGCCAGAGTAGCCACACCGGCAAGCGCCGTCGCCGATGGGGCTGACTTTCTGGTCGTCGGCAGGCCCATTGTGAAGGCGCCGGACCGGAAGGAGGCTGTAAAGCTCATCCTCCAGGAGATGAGGCAGGGAGATCTCTCAAGATCCCGCCGTTGATCCGGGGTGGTTTTCTGATAAAATTATGGTCGAGCTCATGACAGGAGGTAGGGTCCATGCCTAAAAAAATACTCATTGTGGAAGACAACATCGTCATCCTGACCATGCAGAAACAGATCTTTGAGATGGAAGGA
>CP070698.1:1207546-1211594 GCA_020349685.1 bacterium | reverse complement strand
CCTACACGGGCAAGGTTCACCCCCTGGACGGTGATGCAGTCACCACCACCGAAAATACCCGGATGTTCGACACTTTGAAGGTAGCTGTTCACCAGAAGTCCGCCGTCCCCACCGGTCGGCAGACCCGACTCCGAAAAAAGACGGGAGGGGACGACACCTGTGGCGATGAAGGTGACGTCGCTTGGAAGGGAGGAACCATCCTCCAGGACGACCCGGCCGGTTTCTATAGAACGGACCCGTGAACCTTCCCTTATCTGGATCCCTCTTTTGCCCAGAGATCTGTAGACCTTGGCCTGAAGACGGCTTGGATAAAGACCGAGGAGCCGGCCTCCCGTCGCGAGGGTAACCCTGCTCTCGATACGGTTGTCCCTGGAAAGGCGCCACAGGGCACCGGCCATCTCCACGCCCGCGGGCCCGCCTCCGATAACGACGAGCTCGATGGGCGACCCGGGATCACGCCGGCTCCAGAGGCCCAGGACCGCTTTTCTGCCTTCCACGATCTTTTCGATGGGTTTGACGGTAAATACCGACGGAGCATCTGATCTCAGTGCTCCGACGGGTATGGTGCTGCCTACGTTGAACGATACAACGTCGTAGGGGATGCGCTGGCCATCATCCAGGGTCACCTCCTGGCGGCTGGTGTCTATCCCGGTGACCTCACCCTTGACGAACTGCCCCCCCCTGCCTGTGGAGAGCTTGCGGACGTTGAAACGGACCTGCTGGGGACGGTAGATACCCGCCAGCATGCCGGGTGCCATGCCGGAGTAGTAATGATGGTCGGCAGGGGAGATCACCGTCACCGTGTGGCCTCGATTCACCAGGCTCCTGGTGGCTGAAATCGTTGTCAGGTGGGCATGGCCGGCTCCCACAAGCACGAGGCTTTTACCCATCGTCTGTCTCCCGCAGGGTGTTCCGGGAAAGGAAAAAACCAGTTCTTGAATAAAATGTTAGCAGGAGGGGGAGAGGCGGCACAAGCGGAAAGGAGTTCGGAGCTTTAAGCACTTCACGGCGCTCTGTTCATATTTTGTTGCTCCCTGCGTAAAAATTCCCCTACTTTTTTAGGGTATTCCCCTTATAAATGGTATTCTAGCCGTGTAAAGGTTAGATCAGGCATTCCGGTAACTTCTTTACGGCGAAAGGAGGGCCTTCCATGCTCCACTACAGGATCTACCATGATGAATCAGGGGAAGAGGTCGTCGAGATAGACACGGACGGCATGGAACTTCTACACAATCCCATTCTCAACAAGGGTTCGGCCTTTACATTGGAGGAGCGCCGGCTTTTCAGGATCGACGGACACCTGCCACCCGCTGTTTCCACCCTCGACCAGCAGGTTGAGCGCCGCTATGAAGGGTTCTCTGAGAAGAACTCCGACCTGGAAAAGTATATCTATCTCCGCTCCCTGCAGGACAGGAACGAGACCCTTTTCTACACCCTCTTGTTGAGACATCTGAGCGAAATGATCCCCATCGTCTACACACCGACGGTAGGTCTCGCCTGTCAGATGTTCAGTCACATCTTCCGCTTCACCAGGGGGGTGTTCCTGTCACCCGAGAACATCTCCCATATCGATGAGATCTTTTATTCTCTGCCCTACAGGAACATCGAGATGATCGTAGCCACCGATTCCGAGGGGATCCTGGGGCTGGGTGATCAGGGCGTAGGGGGGATGGGGATCCCCGTTGGCAAACTGTCACTTTACACCGCCGGCGCCGGTATCCACCCGGCCTACTGCCTCCCGGTGACTCTGGACGTGGGGACAAACAACGAGGAGCTTTTAAAGGACCCGCTCTACCTGGGGGTCAGGAGGAACAGGATCACCGGGGATGAATACCTTTCCTTCATCGAACAGTTCGTTCAGGGCGTAAAGAGGCATTTCCCTCATGCGGTGCTCCAGTGGGAGGATTTTTCCAAACAGAACGCCTTTACTCTCCTGGAAAAATACCGCAAAGAGGTCCCCTCCTTTAACGACGATATCCAGGGAACAGGCGCGGTGGTCCTGGCCGGGATCAAGTGCGCCCTGCGCATAACCGGTGGCAATATGGCCGATCAGAACTTTGCCATCCTCGGGGCAGGGGCCGGCGGGATAGGAGTGGCCAGGCAGATCTGCGAGAGCCTCGTTTCCAACGGTCTGACGCCGGAGGCGGCCAGGGACAGGATCTATGTCCTCGACAGCAGGGGGGTCGTGCACGAGGGAAGAAGGGGTGTGGATGAATACAAGAAGGAGTTTTCGAAGGGCGCACAATTTGCCCGGGGGTGGTCCCTGGAAGGGACAGACGGCATCACCCTCCTTGATGTGGTCCGCAATGCCGAAACCACCGTTCTCGTAGGTCTTTCGGGTATTGGTGGTGTTTTTGAAAAGAGCATCATCAAAGCCATGGCTGAAAAGACGCAAAGGCCGATCATCTTCCCCTTGTCGAACCCGACTGCGAACACAGAAGCTGCTCCGGAAGACATCTACCGCTGGACCAGGGGCAAGGCCGTCGTCGCAACGGGAAGTCCCTTTCCGGACATAAAATTTGGCGAAAAAACCTACACCGTGGGCCAGGGAAACAATGTTTTCATCTTCCCCGGAGTGGGCCTGGGCGCTCTTGCCGTCGGGGCCGAGGTTGTCACCGACGAAATGATCACCGCCGCGGCACGGAAGCTTTCGCAGATAGTCCCGCAGGACCATCTCGACATCAATTGCGTTTACCCCCATCCGCGGGAGCTTCGGGAGGTCTGCAGGGAGGTCGCTGTTGCGGTGGCCGGCAAGGCCCTCGAACAGGGTGTCAACAGGAAGGAGGTTGACCCGGATAAACTGGAGGAGTGCGTTCATTCACGGATGTGGACACCGAAATACGCCAGGTACACGAGGGGGCCGGAGAAAAAATGACAGTGTCTAGTTCTAGTGTCTGGTATCTAGAAAGTGCTTTTTTTCTGTAGAGCCCGTTCTTTAAGATCAGACCTGGACTCTGAGCTCCAGAAACCAGACTCCAGATCGTGGTCTTTGCTCCCTTGACCCGGGAACCTGAAAAATATATGGAAGTAACTTTGTGCCACCTTTAGGAGGGCCCTGTCGAGGCGGCCCGGAACACAGACATCAACATCAAGGAAGGAATCGATGCGGAATTTTTTTCTGGCCCAGAGCGGTGTCGTCCTCCTGCTCGTGTACATACAGATGTACGTTCAGGAAGGCACCTATCAGGTAGCGTTCAAAACGTTGGGAAGTTTTGCTGTGCTCATCTCCCTTACCTTCGCCCTCGCTATTTTTATCACCGGTGTCAGAAAGCTCTTTAACCGGAAGGTCAACTTTACGGAAGGGATTCTAAAACTGTCCCTGTTCATCCTGCCCGTATACTACGTGGTCCAGCTGGTGGGCTGGCTTTACGATCAGGGGATGATAGGGGGAGGGGGATAGGATTTCGGGTATCTAAGTGTCTAAGTAACTAGGTGTCTATGTAACTGATATGATCTAAAACGAAAGCGACATCGGATCAGTCACTTGAATACCTGGATACATTAGATACATATATACCTAGATACCTAGAAACTTAGGAGAACCGCATTGCACAACTTCCTCACATGGGTGGACAGTCTCGACTGGTTCATCGTCATCGCGGCCTGTCTGACACTGGGGCTCGCGCCTTTCGCGCCTCCCCACATCGTCGAAAAGCTCCGGATGCTGGGGGAGGGCCGGCTCGTCAAACCCATCGACTGGTTCGACCTTTTCTTCCACGGGATCCCGTGGGTGCTGTTGATAATAAAAGCAGGGATAAGTTTGAAGAGATAAGAGATAAGGGTAGGATTCAGGAGCTAGGAATCAGGAGGAAAGGCTTGGTTTCCGTGGTTGCGTTAAATGCTGCCTCACGCAGAGTCGTCCCTCGACAAGCTCGGGACCGTGAGCCTGTCGAACGGCAGAGCTCGCAGGGAAGGACAACGCCAATTAGATTACAACCGAATTCGATTTAGATTTTCTCTGCGGTCCATGCGTCTCTAGTGAACCATACTCAAAGTCAGGCGAACGGGCGGGAGATGCTTTTGTTTGAGATCTGAGATCTGAGATCTG
>CP070698.1:1204728-1207446 GCA_020349685.1 bacterium | reverse complement strand
GGTTCGGGCGATCATTACGGACTTTCCCTGGTAGACGTGTCCACCGGGGAGTTCCTGGTGGCCGGTTTCGATGGTTCGCAGGGCAGGTCCAGGCTCATGTCGACCCTGGCCCAGTTCGCGCCGAAGGAGATCCTTCTACCGGACAGCTGGCAGGACGGGGCATTGCCGGGTCACATCAAGGAGGTGGAGCCTTACAGGTTCGACACCGACGCCGCGGAAGAATCGCTCAAGAGTTTCTTTAAAATCGACACGATAGCAGGTTTCGGAGAGCAGTTGAATGGTCTTGCGCTCGGAGCTGCCGGAGCGGCCCTCTGGTACCTAGGAGACGTGCACCAGGGGATCCTGGGGCACCTTCGGCCGGTGAGGGTGATCAGCGACGAGGATATCCTTATCCTGGACGAAAATGCGCTGAAAAACCTGGAGATCCTTCGAAACTCCCACGACCAGAAGCGGGAGGGGAGCC
The DNA here is from genome assembly GCA_020349685.1 of bacterium. Classification (GTDB taxonomy): domain Bacteria; phylum BMS3Abin14; class BMS3Abin14; order BMS3Abin14; family BMS3Abin14; genus JALHUC01. The sequence continues at coordinate 1,206,983 of CP070698.1, read as the reverse complement.
TGCTCGGTGTCATGGACCGGACCGTTACCGGCCCTGGCGCCCGTCTCCTCAGGGAGATGCTGACCAGGCCGTTGAGAAAGCCCCACGAGATCGAGAGGCGCCTGGACCTTGTCCAGGAGCTTGTGGAGGATCCCGTGCTCAGGGGCAGGATCAGGAAGGATCTCAAGCAGGTGTGCGACATCGAGCGCATCCTCTCGAGGTTCAGCGCCGGTACTGCCGGGCCGAGGGATGCCGTGGCTCTCTCCCAGACCCTCGTCCAGATCCCTGAGATGATGGACCTGCTCAGCGAGCTCGATTCCGATCTGGGCGAATCATTGTGCCGGATGATCAAGGACACCGGAGACCTCAAGGATTTTCTCGTCAGCGCCCTGTCTCCGGATGCACCGCCCACCCTCAGGGATGGAGGTGTCTTCCGGGAGGGGCACAGCGAAGAACTCGACGCCCTGCGTTCCATGGCCACGGACAGCCGGAAGTACCTTTCAGGGATCGAGTCCAGGGAAAAGGAGCGAACCTCCATCCCGAGCCTGAAGATCGGTTTCAACAGGGTTTTCGGGTATTTCCTCGAAGTGACCAACGTCCACAGGGAACTGGTGCCGGAAGATTGGATCAGGAAGCAGACCCTCGTCAACGCGGAGAGGTATATCACCGAAGAGCTCAAGGAGCTCGAGGAGAAGATCCTCTCCGCCCAGGAGAGAATGTCCGCCCTGGAAAGAGAACTTTTCGAAGATCTCCGGTTGCGGCTGCTCGACGATACGGCGGAACTGCAGGAAACAGCCCGTGGGCTGGCGCTGGCCGACGTGTATTGCGCCCTGGCCGAACTGGCTCACACCTCATCCTACGTAAGGCCTGTTCTCCTGGATGATGACCAGGAGGGGCGCATCTCCATAACCCAGGGCCGCCACCCGGTCCTCGAAAAGATCGACCACAGCAGGACCTTCGTACCCAACGACGTGTATCTGGATTCCGGTTCGTGCCGCATGATCATCCTCACCGGCCCGAACATGGCCGGCAAGTCCACCTACATGCGGCAGGTGGCTCTTATCGTGATCATGGCACAGATGGGCTCCTTCGTGCCTGCCAGGGAATCCCTCATAAGCCCGGCCGACAGGATCTTTACGCGGGTGGGAGCCGCCGACGTCCTGACCAAAGGGCTGTCGACCTTCATGGTGGAGATGGTGGAAACGGCTGACATCCTCAACAACGCCACCGAAAAAAGTCTTGTTGTCCTGGATGAGATCGGGAGGGGGACGAGCACTTTTGACGGCATCAGTATCGCCTGGGCTGTAGCGGAAGATCTTCTCGAGGGGCGGTGCAGGGGATGCCGGACCCTCTTTGCCACCCATTATCATGAGCTGACGGAACTGGCTCTGACCCGAGAAGGGGTGAGGAACTTCAACGTTGCCATTCGGGAGTGGGGCGAGAAACTGGTCTTCCTGCACCGCGTCCAGGAGGGCCCGGCCGACAAGAGTTACGGGATCCTGGTCGGGAGGCTCGCTGGCCTGCCGGAGGGGGTCGTCGCGCGGGCAAGGGAGATCCTGGGCAACCTCGAGTCTCATGCCCTTGACAGCGAGGGCATCCCCGTCCTCGCCGCCCACGACGACATCACAAAAGAGGAGTCGTCAGCGGACCAACTCGGTCTTTTCCAGCCCGACAGGCAGGATATTCTCGAGATGCTCCGCGATGCGGACATCGACAATCTTTCTCCCATCGAAGCGCTCAATTTGCTTGCGAAAATAAAATACAAAATCCCCTCGCCCAAAGAATGAAATAGGATGGGCTCGCGAATTTTGTATCTAAAAGGTCGAATTACTAATGATGAAACCTGTTAATTACACGACACAAATAAGACCTGGTAAGACAGCGCCGGTGCTGCTCCTCATCGCCGTCTCCACTGGTTTGGTCCTCCTATATAACCTTTTTAGTGCAGACGTTGCGCACGGAAAAAGTTATTGTGAGAGGCTCTACGACTCGGCCAGGCGGGACTACTATTCCCTCCTCGACAGCGAGAGGAAACAGCGCTTCCACGACAGCTGGGAGAGGGTCATCAACAGGTTCGACGAGATCGTCGACAAGTATCCCCAGTGTTCCAAAGCACCCGATTCCCTTTTCAATATGGGCGTGCTCTACCGGAAGCTGTACCGCAGATCCTGGCTCAGGAAGGACCTGGAAAAGGGTTTTGAAGCCTTTGAACTCCTTTCCAGAAGCTACCCGGGCAGCAAGCTCGCGGATGACGCCCTGTTCAACGCCGCGGAGAT
>CP070698.1:1202045-1204628 GCA_020349685.1 bacterium | reverse complement strand
TGCATATGGGACCGGATTTCATCCTGGTCAATATCAGCCTCGATTTTATCGACACGGTGCCGGCCGGGCAGGTCGAGGACGTTCTTGAACAGATCAGGTATGCTATCAAACAGAGGAACCCCGAGGTAAAAAGGATTTTCGCGGAGCCGAGGAAGAGCTTTGATCAGATTCAATCTGATTAAAGCGTAACTAAGTGTAGAGGTATGAAGGTATCGAAGTAAAACAGCTTTAATTCTTCGACACCTAGATACTTGGATACCTAGATGCCGTTTTCTCTCCATCCCGCCAACGCATGCACCACCAGCGTCACGACAAGGATCCCTCCCCCCAGGAAGGTTTCCGGCGCGGGCCTTTCCCCCACTGCCATCCAGACCCAGAATGGCCCCAGGAAGGTTTCCAGCAGCATGATCAGGCTGACCTCCGCGGCCGGGATGAGCTTCGGCGCCACGGTCATCAGGGCCAGGGGCACCGGCAGGACGATGGAACCCATCACCGAAAGAAGCAGTATGTCGGAGGTGCCCGGTGACAGGGGATCCGAGATGAAGGCGGTCACCAGGGTGGTCATCATCCCGCTCAGGACCACCGCCGGGACCATGCTCACCTTTCTGTGGCTCCTGATAATGATGAAATTGGCAGCCATGAGCGCGGCAGTGAAGAGGGCCAGGACATCGCCCAGGATATGTCCGGCCGCGATGCTGCCGCTGAAAAGAACAGCGATGCCGACAAAGCCGGCGACCACGGCCAACCAGGTGCGTCTGGGCACCTTTTCCGAAAGGAAGATCCTGGTGAAAAGAGCCGCGAAAAGAGGCATGGCCGCGATGAGGACCAGGGTATTGGCGGCGGTGGTAAGGCGCACCGACATGACGAAGGAGATGGTGCTCGCACCGAAGAATATTCCCGATACGATACCTGCCGGACCTACACTCAATCCGGCCTGGAGAGCCTTCCTTCCGTGGGCAAAGAGGAGGGCGGCTGTCAGGGTGCAGGAGGTGAGAAGGCCTCTCCAGAACACGAGGGTCCACGGATCGACCGAGACGACCGAAATGAGAAGCGCGTCGGGGCTGAGGATGACCACCGCGCACACCATGAACAGGGTTCCTCTGGCCTTTTCGCTCATGGATTTCATGGATAGCAGTCAGATCTGCAGGTCTTTCGCGGGGTGACGGTGGCTACAGCGGTTGCATGCCAGGGTTGAGGCCGTGACCCTCACTGCACCCTGATCTGCCCTGGGTCCGAGATTCTCCAGTAGTATACCGTGGCCGGCTCCTGGGCGGCGGCAAACCAGACCTGCTGCAGATAGCCTTTGTCCGTGGGTGTGGCTATGCCCGGGAAATCCCTCGCGATATAGATGGAGGTCTCAAGCTCCCTGGGACCCGTGTCCCCCCGCGTCAGGACCCTGTCTCCGGTCAGGTATAGGATGCGAGCATCGCTCTTTTCCGCGTCAGCCCCCACCCATGACCCCGGGGTATAGAGGTTGACCTTGGACGGCTGGCCGTAGATCCTGGTGTAATATTCGACGCTCGACTGCAGGACCTCTTCCGGCTCTGCGTATCGGGAGGTCATCTGGAGATATCGCTGTCGGGCCATTTCATCGTCAAGGTCGTTGGCAAGCCTGAACACCATCTTGACGGTCTCTTTCTGATACCTGTCCCCGTAATGCAGGGAGGCGAGCACGAGTCTCAGGCTCTCCTCGCCCGTGGCTGCCTTGGCCTTGGTGTACAGAAGTTCGCAGATGTTGTCCTTCAGCTGCGGGTCGACATCGGCCACGAAACGAAAAAGGTCCTCCGCGGTGACACTGTCGCCGCTGTCGAGGTAGCCCTCGCCCCTGTACAGACAGGATTGTGTGATCTCCCTCCTCAGCTGAGGATCGTGTTTGACAGCCACGGATATGGCCGCCTTGGCCTCCTCCAGATCTCCAGCCAGTATCCTGTCTAGAACGCGATCCTTGATCTGGACCGTCATTCTCACCACCAGTCCGGGATCCAGTTCAAGGGCTCTGATGAAGTTGACACAGGCCGCGTCACAGTTCCTTGACCAGAGCCTGGCCACACCGAGGAGGAAATGCCCTTCCGCCTTTTCAGGGGATTCCTTGACAGCCTCCTCGAGCAGGGGGATCGCCGTCTCATATTCCCTGTTGCCGATGAGTTCCCTGGCTGTGTTGATGTTCACGGTGTAGGCGGCCTGGCCTGGCGTGACTAGAACGAGTACGAGGATCTGAACTACCAATGCAAGCTTGACGGGTCTCATGGCATCCCCCCAATGCGCGGGTCCTGGAACCTGTTTCCTTCTGATCAACCTGGATAATATACAGCATCCTGATCCAAATCAAGGAAGGGAGATCGGGAAATGGAGAATGGAGAATATTCGAACCACCGCTGGTCCGCCCGGCCCCAGGATTGGATCAGGCAGATAAAGCCGTACTCCGGTTCACGGTTCACCGATAATTCTAAAGGAGAATGACCGCCGACAAACGGGCCGCCTCCAGAACGCCTCCGGGAAGCACTCCGAGAAGAATGGTGCCCGCAAGGGCCAGAGCGATGCCAGCCCACAGGAAAGGTGACGACGCGGCAGCGGGAAGCTCAC
>CP070698.1:1198648-1201945 GCA_020349685.1 bacterium | reverse complement strand
CGGCGGTTCACAAGGGCCGTTCCAGTACACTCCCATTTTCGGCAGGGAACGCTTCAAGTTACCGGATCTGCCGAAGATCCACGGTCTGAAGCTGCCGGCGGGGAAACCCTCGTGAAGCTTCAGATCGCCGAGGCGCTGCAGGGTAAAAAGATCTTCCTCCTCCCGGTTTCGGAGGGCCGGATCAACCTCAAGACCACCGATGTCAAAGATCTCTTGAAAGTATACGGACTGAGGGGGGTCGCGCAGCGAGCCGCCCCCGAACCGGTGCCGGCCGAACCGGCGAAACAATGAGGACTGATTGCGAAAGCCGGAAAGGAGCCTGAATTGAAAGTGAGCATGCACAAGATCCTTGTTCCTGTGGATTTTTCAAGTACCTCCATCAAGGCTTTTATCCTGGCCAGAGAACTGGCGGGATTCTGGGATGGGGAGCTGCACCTCGTCCACGTCCTGGACACCGACTTTCTTACGGGAGCTGTTCACATCACCATCGAACCCCTGGAAGAATCCCTGGCCAAGTGGAAAAAGCGGGCCGAGGAGAAGCTCAAGGCTATTTATCACGACGAGGAAGGCGGGAAACTGACCGGCGAGATCCACATCCGGAAGGGGAAACCCCACGAGGAGATCCTCAAACTGGCCGACGAGCTGGAAGCGGGTTTGATCGTCATTGGGAGCCACGCCCGCAAGGGTCTTGAAAGGGCTATTTTCGGAAGTGTGGCGGAGAAGGTAACCAAGATGGCCACGATCCCCGTTCTTGTCGTCAAATAAATTTCTGAGCGAGGCGGGATCGGCAGAAATTTATCAAATGCAGTTCGATGCGAGATCGTGGAAATTGAAGGAGGTCAGACGTAAAACCACATCTGCCATTGACTGAAATACTGGAATCCCGGGCTGCAATGGAAAGAGCGGTCCGGGATTATTTTGACGACGAAGGGTTCGTTGAGGTGACGACGCCGGTCATGGTCTTTCACCCCAACCTGGACCCCAACATTCGCCCTGTTCCGGTATCGGTTTCTAATCCCTCGGGCATCCTCGATCAGCGCTGGCTCCACACCTCCCCCGAACTGTCCATGAAAAAGCTCCTGGCCCAGGGGGCCGGAAGTATTTACCAGATCGGTCCCGTCTTCAGGGACGGGGAGCACACCCGGCTTCACCGGTGCGAGTTTTCCATGCTGGAGTGGTACAGGGTTGAGGCCGATTACGAGGATGCCATCAGGGACACCATCCGGGTGATCCGCTCCGTGTGCCGGGCCGTGACGGGCTCGGAAGAGCTGGTCTTCGGCGGCCGCGCCTACGATCTGGATGAGAGCTGGGAGGAGATCACCATGGCCGAGGCGTTCCGGCGCTATGCGGCCGTCGAGTCCCTGTCCTACGGCGACCTTGCCGAGGCCCTTGAAAACCTGGGCTACAGGGTCGGGGACGAAAACGGCATGGAGGACCTCTTTTTCCACGTCTATGTTGAGGCCGTGGAGCCCTTCCTGGGCATGGAACGGCCCACCATCGTCAAGGATTACCCCTCCTTCCTGGGGACCATGGCCAAACCGAAGGAGGAGGACCCGGAAACCCTGGAGAGGTTCGAGCTCTACATCGCGGGGCTGGAGCTGGCCAACGGTTACACGGAGCTCACCGACAGCGTGGAACTGGCTCAGCGGATGGAAAAGGTGGTGGAAGATCTGTCCCGCGAAGGGGTCCGGGGACTTACCATTGACGACCGGTTTTTAGAAGCCATGGCCGAACTGCCGCCCTGCGCTGGAGTTTCAATTGGGATGGACAGGCTGGCGATGCTGGTGCTGGACGCTCAGGACATCGCTCAGGTCGTGTATCCTTATGAATGAAACACGTAAGCGATGTCCTGAGCAGAGTCTGGTGTCTAGGGTCTAGTGTGTAGAGTTTCAGTTTAGTGTTTACAGGTCAGTTGTTTATTACCTTAGTTCTTTGACAGTAAAAGAGGGTCAAATCGCTTATCCTTATTTTGTCTCGGCAAAGACAGATAAGGAGGCGAAGTTATGACCCTCGTTGATAGTGTACACCAGTTTCGGCTTCATGCCATGTCTTATGCTGCTGCCCTTGGCAACGTGAGTCAGGCGTGTCGGGATCTTGGGATCAGCCGGACTTTGTTTTACCGCTGGAAGGCTCGTTTTGAGCGTTACGGTTCTGACGGTCTTCGCCCCGGGCAAAGGAAGGCTTCCTTGCATCCAGGTCAAACGCCTCCTCATCTGGAACGATCCGTTCTGGCCTGGGCGATAGCTGAGCCCACCTGGGGTCCTTTGAGGCTGTCTTCGGAGCTTCGCCGGCAAAGGGGTCTCGTTCTTCATCCCAGCACGGTCTACCGGATCTTGAAGCGTCACGGGTTGCGGACCCGTTTTGAGCGTCTGGTGGTTCTGGAACAGCACTCGGCCGAAACGGCGGGATTGCTGACGGAGAGAACGCGGCGGCAGCTTCTTCGAGCTCAAGGCCAGAAACCGCGCCACATTCAGGCCTCTGTCCCCGGGGAGTTGGTGTGTATTGACACCTTCTATATCGGCAAACTCAAGGGGGGGGGCAAGGTCTGGCAGTATACGGCTTGTGATGCTGCCACCTCCTTTGGTGTCGCGAGACTGATCACAGGAAACTGGAGTGCTAAAAAGTCGGCAGCGTTCCTTAGGGAGGCGGTGGTCCCCGCTTTTGATAAACAGGGATTTGAGATTCAAAGGGTCCTGACGGACTGCGGCCGGGAGTATTACGGAGAGTTCGACAAAGCATGTGTTGCCAAGGCGATCCAGCACACAAGGACCAAACCAAGGCATGCCTGGACCAATGGTTTCGTGGAAAGACTGCAGGGAACCATCCTCAGGGAACTGTGGCGAGTAGCCTTTAGAAGACGGTTCTTTATCAGCGTGACCCAGATGCAGAGGGACCTGGACGGGTACCTTGAATATTACAACTTCGAACGTGTTCATCATGGCTATAGAACTAAAGGCAGAACTCCCTCTGAAGTTATCAAAGCACATTCGAACAAAACGGAGGTGTCGCTATGAAACTGTCAACACCTAAACGAAACTGGACAATCTAGATTCTTTTTCAATTCTCTGTGTCACCCTGTGGAGCGGCCTTAAGCTGGCCGCACTGTGGTTAGTCAGCTTTTGTTCCTCTTGTGCACATGTGCGCTATTTCTTGTGCCTGTCCTCCCTCCCCCTTTTGAAGATCAGCCTTATGGGAGTCCCCGCGAACCCGTGCTCCTCCCTGAAGATCCGCTCCATGTAGCGGATGTAGCTGTCCTTGATGTCCTTGGGCCGGTTGGTGAAGATGACGATGGTCGGT
>CP070698.1:1194956-1198548 GCA_020349685.1 bacterium | reverse complement strand
GACGACGAGCTCATGGATGCAACGCGATCCGCAAGGCTTTCCCTTAAGGCGGAGTTTTAATGATGAAAGAAAAAAGCAGACGGTCCGGCTTGATGATCCTTATACTTCTTTCAGCGCTTTTCGTGGGCGCTTCCCAGGCTCGCGCCATGCGTTTTTCCCACATCGTCCACGATAAGAATGAGATCTCACGTTGTGAGCAGTGCCACAAGCCCGGAGCTGTAAGCATCATCCCCGAAAGAGACACGTGCTACGAGTGCCACGGGGAGAAGGAGATCGAAGAGACTGTCCTCGGGCCGACGAAAACACACACTCCTCTCTGGGTGCGGCAGCACGGTATCGATTCGGAGTCCGCCGGAGCCCAGTGTTCCGGCTGTCACACGATCTCCTTCTGCGTCGACTGCCACAAGGGCGGGGAGCTGGGCGTCGACCTGAAAAAACGTGCCGTGCGCATGGACACGGTACCCAGCACCCACACCTCCAGGTTCAGGATCGTCCACCCGCTCAAGGCGACCGCGGAACAGATCGAGAAATGCTACACGTGTCATTCCCGATCTGACTGCGTTGAGTGCCACGAGAGTTACCGGAACAAGTTTCCCGGCAGAGAGATCGTTTCCCACCAGAAGAGCTGGGAACTGCTCATCGCCGGGGACGGCGTTCCTGACCACACCGCCTTCACCCTGAACCAGTGCCAGGACTGCCATCCGGGCGGCGCCCTGTCTTCCGCCGAGTGGAGCAGGGGCCATGCCAAGGAGGCGAGGCGGACCCTCTCGAGCTGTCAGTCGTGTCACCCCGACGGCAACGCCTGTCTGGCGTGCCACTCCTCGAAAACCGGCCTGAAGATAAGCCCTCATCCGGGGAACTGGCGCAAGATCCAGGGCAAGTTCAGAAGGGAGTCGCCGGAGGTCTGCGCAAAATGCCACTGATCCCACGCGTCATAGCAGTTTTCATGCCGGTCTTTCTGATCTTCACGGGGTGCGGGTTCAACCCCAAGGACTCCGGAGGCGGGATACCGAGAGGGGTGGAAAAGGGCACCGTGGAGTGCCTTTACGCCGGCTGCCACGACTTTACCGTGGCCCCTGCGGGATTCAACCCCGATGCCTCCTGGGCCGGGGGCAGACACGCGAACCCGGACAGCAGCCCTGCTTTCGCCCTTTCCTCACCCCAATTCGCACTTTCCGAGGAGAGCTGCACCGGGTGTCATAACCCTGTCGAAGACGGACGCAGCGATTACGCTTATCTCTTCACTTCCGGCCCAACCGGCACATTCCTGGGAACGCCGGCGCGTCCCATCGTCGGATGCGAGGCGTGCCACGGCTCCGGCATGGAGCACTATGCCTACAGCCACACGGGACCAGGCGACACGGCTCCTCGGGTCGTTTACAACCCGCCCTACGACCCTGCTTTCGGGGACACCCACTACCTCCCGGAGGGCACCGCGTATCCGACTTTCGCCAACGAATTCCATCTTCTGTCCTGCGGCCCCTGTCACAGCCGGGACCAGCACGCCGGTGGGGCGTCCTCCGACAACATCCTCGCCAACCAGTACGCCGAGTGGTTCGGAGGGGACGGCCAGGGCTTCCTGGTCGACGACGGCCATTCGGACTCCCTTATTGTCGAGACGAACCAGGGACTCATGAACGGCACCGTGCGCGGAGTCCCGTGCGCCGCCTGTCACACTGCAGAGGGGTTTGTCACCTTTTTCGCGCGGGGCGTCACCTCCTGGGCCTCGAGCCAGGCGGTGATAGACCGTCTTATTTCCGAAACCGGGGACACGGACATCCTTGACCCGGACAACCTGCCCGGATCGGCATCTCTGCCGCAGGTTTCCTGCGTGACATGCCATCCCTCCCACGAACCGGGCAACCTGGTGCGCTCTGTTTCCGGAGCAGTGTCCGGTACGGAGCGAAGGGCCAACCTGTGCATGGAGTGTCACAACGGCCGCGGGCTTTACGCGGAGGTGGGTTCCGGCTGGATCGGCATCGGCGGTCTGGAGACCCCGAGGCACCCACAGAAAGAGGTTTTCCAGGGAGTGACAGACAGCGGCAACGACGGGCTCAGGGGATTCGAGAACCTGCCGGCCTTTCTGCCGAGCTTCCTGCTGGTCGACTCCGGCCACTCCGGCACCATCAACATTCCCGACGGATGCGCCGGGTGTCATTACATCGTGGTTTCGGATGCCGACTACAATGAACTTCCTCTCAAGGCAACCACGGGACACACATTCCGCCCCCGGCTCGAGAAGTGCCTTGATGCGGCCTGCCATCCCGGCGGGTCCGACCTCCTGGTGGTGGACAGCGGCACGGCCGTGGGCTTCACCTACGACCCGGACACGACCGCTTCCTTCCCCTTGTCCTCGGTGCTTTTCAACGGGACGGCTTATCCTGCCTATTTTACCAGCGGCAATTACGACGGCGACGAGACGGTTGAAGGTTTTCAGGGCGAGGTCAGGGGCCTTCTCGACCAACTCAAAAACAGGCTCGCCAACACCTACGGTGCGCCCTATGATCCCAAGACAGGTCTTTTCGACCTTACTCAGATGGGAGCCTTCTCAACGACGGTGCGCGCCGCAGCCTACAACTACGACTTCGTGATCGGGGATGGCAGCCTGGGGTACCACAACCCGATATACGTGGTGAACCTGCTGCAGGCCAGCATAGCGGTGCTGCCGTAAAACCGATTCCAGATTCCATATTCCACATTCCAGAGAGATTCTTTCGGGTATTTTTCAGATCACGGAAATGATAGAGGCTCGGGACAACATTAAAGGACCGGGGCAACGGCCCCGGTCTTCTGGAATCTGAAATCTGGAATATGGAATTGCTTTTCAGAAGCCAATTCTCAAAATTATCTGCACCGTTCCCGTTCCCGCGTCGATGCCGCTGCCGCCGTCCCACCTGCTGACACGGAGATCGAAGCCGAGGCTGGCCGACGGGAAAAGGGGCCACCCGAGGCCGCCGCCCAGAGTCATACCCCAGCCGTCGATGCCCTCTAAATCGTGGCTGGACAGCAGGGCATAGATGCGCGAGTTGAAGCTCTCCGTATCCAGAGTGAAGGAGGGGCCCACCATCCAGGCATCGTAGTCACCCTGGTCGTGGGAGCTGGACTGGATGGCGGCCATGAGCCGCACCGTCCCCGATCCGACATTGAGCTCAAGGGAGGTGCCGGCATCGGTGTCGACATAGTCGAGATCGTCCTCGAAGGAGGTGATGTTGAATCCCACGCCGACCTCGACGCCGGCCGGGGAGGGGGAGGGGAAAGCAAGAAATAGCAATAGTAAAGGTAGCAGGAACAGGAGAGGGGTGAGCTTCTTCATGTCATGTCTCCTTTGGGAGAAATAAACGGAATTCAGGATTCAGGATTCAGAAGTATTATAACTTACTTAAAGCGACTTTTCTCCTGGCTCCTGGATTCTGGATTCTGCCTTTACAGCACGATCTCTCTCGCTTCAATGATATCCTCCATATCCACGATCTGCCGCAACACTCCTTCCGGAATCCTGCTGTCTAAGGAAACAAAACCCACGGCGTTGCCCTGGTAACTTTCCCTCCCAAGGTAGAAACCGGCGACGTTGATGCGGTTCTCGCCCAATATG
>CP070698.1:1191350-1194856 GCA_020349685.1 bacterium | reverse complement strand
TCTGGGGTGATATCGTCTCACCTGTCATGAAATCCTGATCCGGTGCAGGCTCCGGAACAACAAAAGACACCTCCCGGGCATCAGGTTCCGGTTCGGCCTCCGGCTGCTCCATTTCGAAGGTCACCTCCTCTACGGCATCGTACGGGATATCCGCTGCCGGGACCTCCTCTACGGCTCCGGTATCAAAACCGAAGAAATCCCTCTCCATGTTCTCCACACGGCTGTGGTCCTCCGCAACCGGCGGCATGTCGCCGGCCTGAGGCATCCCCTGCACGGGCGATTCCTGAGTTGCTGGAGGAACTTCGGAAACAGCAGGCGGGGGCGACTCGGGCCTGCCGAGACCCACGTCAAAGCTTCCCACATCCACAACACCTGCTCCCTCAATGGGACCAAAACCCGGACTTGCGGCCCCACCTGTCCCCGTCTGTGGTTGTGCGTAGTCCCCCGAATCGCTCAGGATGTCCCAGATATCCGGCTCTGAAGCCTTGCCGGCCGCAGCAGGCGGCTCCGCCTGTGGGGGGGCCGCCGGAACGGGGGACGGTGCCGGGGGAGCGGGAATTTCAGTCTCTGAGGGAGCTGTCTCGGCTGGAGGAGCGGCAGCTGCGCCGCCGATGAGTGCCTTTACCTTTTCGATGAGCTCTCCTGACTCAAAGGGCTTTGTGATGAAGTCACTGGCCCCCACTGATCGGGCTTCCTCCTCGTCGAAAGCCTCGAAGGTACCGGCGAGGAGCAGGACCGGCGTCGGGTTTGTCGCATCCAGTTGCCTGACAGCCCTGCAAAGCTCATAGCCGTTCATCTGTGGCATGATGACGTCGGCCAGAACAATGTCCGGTTTCCAGCTTTTGACCAGTTCCAATGCTTCTGCCCCGGTACCCACCGATTGAACCTCGAACGGTTCATCGGCAAAGGTCAAGGCGATGACCTTCTGGATCGTCACACTGTCGTCAGCAACCAGGATCCTTTTCATTTTGTTTCCTCCCCCCCTGACTTTTCACCGCAACACCTCGGGGGTAAAAGGTGTTATTGTTGAGCATCACGGTGGATCTCCCGTCACGCAGCCGGAATCCTAAAACAATTTCAATTCGAATCAGTGTTCAAACAGCCGGTCCATCTCCAGGAGGATGAGCTCTCCACCTGTCTTTTTCAGCACACCTTTGATCTCTTCACCTGGTGATCGAAGACCGCCTTCATAGGGTACGATCTCATCTTTATCACCGATGACCATAACCCCTCCCATGCCTTGCACCCGGAAACCCACCGGATCATCTTTCGGTCCCGTTACCACGACGAGATTGCCTGGTTCATCGTGCCGGGCTCCCAGAAGATCAAGAAGTGAAAAAACCGGCAGTACCAAATTGTCGCGATAGGGAAGAATACCTTCCAGGGGCCGCCTTGCACCAGGGACTGCTACTATAGACGTAATGTTTACAACCTCGCGGACGGCTTCTATGGGTGCCGCAAAGCGAAAACCCCCGACGGTAAAACTTATCAGTCTCCTCTCAGGCATCGGGTTAATTTCCTAAATCTAATGAAATCAGGCGGGAAAGGTCAAGTTCCAATACGATTCCTTTTTTCCAGAAATGAATGCCCGCAATAGGGATATCTGTAAAGGGGCGGGCTCGTTCGGGGAAAGGAGCCGTTTTCCCGGGGGTCTCGATACCCAGGACCTGGTCTACGACGAAGGCCTTTCCCGTCCCTTCCCACCGCGCAACCACGATCTGGGAACTGCTGGAAACGCCTGTTCCCGGTATGAGGGCTTTCACCGGGAGCCAGGTCCCCCTGGAGTAAACCCAGTGCCTGCTTGATGCCTGTGAGGAGGATCCCTCCTGAACAACTCCTTCAGGGAGGTCTTCTATCGAATTTATCCTGTCCGTTCCCAGGATCTCGTCGATTTGACCGAAAGGCACGCTGACCAGATGGGTTCCGATACGGACAATGACAACTCTGTCAGCCATATTCCCTCATTCTCTCCTCGTCCGCAAATCGTTTACCAAAACTACCACCTGTAAGGATATCAGTCAACCGAAGTCCCTGAAAGGTAACGAAAAAAATGGATGTTTCTCCAACAAGGCTGTTTTCCCCGTGCTGTCGGCTGTGGTAAAAGGGATAGAGCAGAGTCTGGAGTCTAGAATCTAGAGTCTATAGTCTAGGGCCTGCCCTGAGCAAGCGGAGCGCGTCGAAAGGGTTGGGGTCTGTAAAAACCTTTGACTTAGTCCCAGTCCTGGGCCTAGTCTTAGTCTCAGGAAGATCTTAACCAGGCACCAGGTCCGGTTCTGGAGTCTGAATAACCGAATAGACGATCACCGATCGATAATCACCACCCACCAATCACGAGATTATGCCCTTTAAGCTTTACAGGTACATCCTCAACAAATTCATGGCCACCTTCGCTGCAGCGGTGGCCATATTTACGGTTCTTTTCCTGATGGACCAGGCCTCAAGGCAGGTCGAGCAGCTCGCTCCGCACGCCAGCAGTTTGAAAGATTTCCTGATCTCCTTCCTCCTTCTTGCGCCTCCCCTTCTGGCATACACCATACCCCTGGCTTTCCTTATGGCCATGATATGGACACTGGAGCAGATGAAACAGGAGAGAGAGGTCACCGCCATCATGTCAGCCGGGATATCTCCAATTAGGCTGTTCCCACCTTTCCTGGCCGTTTCAGCGGTGACTTTCATCCTCGCTTTTATGGTAACCGCCTATGCGGGTCCCGCCAGTTTTCGCGTTTACAACCAGCGCCTTACGCACCTTGCCAGGCAGAGTTTCATCAACGACCTCAAACCCGGCATTCTGTTCAGCGGCATCCCTGACACCCTGCTTCTCGTTGGAGGTTTTGACAGAGAATCGGGCCGCATCGACGGCCTCTTGATGGTCAGGAACGACCTGGACGATACCGAAAACGGTGAGATGGTCCTGGCGAAAAGGGGTCTTATCCAACCACCATCGCCAGAGACGGAAGATATTTTTCTGAAGCTTGAGAACGGCACCATTCACCCTGTCGCATCGCCGGGGGAAGTTTACCGTTCGGGTTCTTTTGACAGCCTTATTTCCAGGATCCGGAGTAATGCCTCTGACCCGGGGATCCGGGCGAAACAATTTCTGATGGCCCAGTCCAATGAGGATCTGCGGTCCCGGTCGGGTGAGAAGGCGAACGAGGAAAATGCCGGGCTTCTGGCTATGTATTCCATTGAGCTGAACCGCCGTTTCTCTTTTCCCCTGACTATCCTCCTGTATCCGTTCATTATCTTCCCCGCTGCCATCACGACGGGACGGCACGGCAAGCTGGCTGCCTTCTCAGGCAGCCTGATCCTTTTCCTGACCAGCTTTTTTCTCTTTTCCATTGGATCGAACATGGCGAGACAAGGCATGATACAACCGGCCCTGGGCGCCTGGTTCCCGGTCCTGTTTCTGATAATTTCAGCTTTAGCCATATTCCCCGCCTACATCTTCAGCCAGAGGCTGCGGCCATGAACCGGCTCGACAGATACATGATCAGGCGCTGGCTTCT
>CP070698.1:1183592-1191250 GCA_020349685.1 bacterium | reverse complement strand
TGTCCGCCCCGGTGGGTTCGACTACCATCACCTCGCACTCCAGTTCATGGACATGGGAGCCTTCATTCATGTCGGGCAGCGAATCAGACAGGTATTCGGGCCGAACGCCGAGAAGCACCTCCCGGTCCATCCAGCGGCCCAGGGCTCCGTTGCCCGGCGAGGCTGGCAGTGTGTAGCTCTGCCCGTCCTCCGGGTTCAGGACGACTGCCTGTCCACTGTCGGCTTCAACCACCCTGCAGGGTATAAAATTCATGGAAGGGGATCCGATGAAGCCTGCCACGAAACGGTTGGCCGGATCCTTGTAGACATTCCTCGGTGTATCGAACTGCTGGATCGTGCCGTCCTTCATGATGGCGATGCGGTCAGCGAGGGTCATGGCCTCGATCTGGTCGTGGGTGACATAGACCGTCGTCACACCCAGACGCTGGTGGAGGAGCTTGATCTCCGTGCGCATCTCCACCCTGAGCTTGGCGTCAAGGTTGCTCAGAGGTTCATCGAAAAGAAAGATGGAAGGGTTGCGCGCCAGAGCCCTTCCCATGGCCACTCTCTGCCGCTGGCCGCCGGACAGCTGTGCGGGCTTTCGGTTCAGCAGCTCCTCTATCTGGAGGATACCGGCCACCTTTTCAACGATCTCATCGATCTCGGCCCTCGGCGTTTTCCTCATCTCCAAGCCGAAGGAGATGTTTTTCCGGACGGTCATGTTGGGATAGAGGGCGTAGGTCTGGAAGACCATGGCTATATCCCGGTCCTTGGGGCTGACATCGTTCACCATCGTGTCCCCGATAAATATTTCACCCCGGGTCACCGTTTCCAACCCGGCGACAAGGTTGAGCAGGGTGGACTTGCCGCACCCTGACGGACCAACGAGGACCAGGAATTCACCCGACTGAATATCGAGGGAGATGTCCCTCAGGACCTCGACCTGCCCGAAGGACTTGTAAACCCCTTTAATGCTCAGTGATGACACATTGCCTCCTTGTCTATCGACCCTGCCGGCCCCTGTTAAACTTCGTCGGCGATACCTGTTCCTAGCCTTTGACCGATCCTGCCGTCAGCCCCCGCAGGAAGTATTTGCCCGCGAGGATATAAACGAGAAGGGTCGGAGCGGCGGCGATGATGGCCGCGGCCATATCCACATTGTATTTTTTCACACCCGTGGATGTGTTCACCAGGTTGTTCAGGGCAACGGTCACGGGCTGGGAATCCCCTCCGCTGAAAACGACACCGAAGAGAAAGTCATTCCAGATCTGGGTTGTCTGCCAGATCACGGTGACCACGATGATGGGGGCCGACACGGGGAGTATGATCCGCCAGAAGATGCGGAAAAACCCTGCGCCGTCGATGCGGGCGGCCCGGACCAGGTCGTCGGGTATGGACACGTAGAAATTACGGAAGAAGAGGGTCGTGAACGCAAGGCCGTAGATGACATGGACCAGAACAAGCCCGTTGATGCTCTGGGCGATCCCGAGGGCGCCTAAGGTGCGTGCCATGGGAAGGAGGATCACCTGGAAGGGTATAAAACAGCCGATGAGAAGCATGGAGAAGATCACTTCGCTCCCTTTAAAGCGCCACTTGGAAAAGATGTAGCCGTTGACGGCCCCGAAGGCCGTGGAGATTAATACGGCGGGGATCACCATCTTGATGGAGTTCATGAAGTAACCCCTGATCCCCTGACAGTTGACACCGATGCAAGCCGAGCTCCAGGCTTCACTCCATGCTTCCAGGGAGATCTCCCGCGGCAGGGAAATGAGGGTGCCCGTCCTGATATCTTCCATCGTCTTGAAGGAGGTGATGACCATCACGAAAAACGGAAGGAGGAAATAGAGCGCTGCTATGACCAGCAGGGTGTAGATGAAGATCCTCCCCGCAATGACGCCGGGAGTTCTGGGAGCCTGTACGAGGGATCGCTCAGCCATTTCGCCTGACCCTCAGCTCGGAGTAAAGGTAGGGCACGATGATGGCCATCACAGCCATGAACATCATCATGGCGCTTGCCGCACCGAATCCGAGGCGGTTCCTGGTAAAGGCGAAGGTGTACATGAAGGTGGCGGGCAGGTCGGAGGAGTATCCCGGGCCGCCCCTCGTCAGCACCATGACCAGGTCGAAGCTCTTGATGGCGATGTGAGACAGGATGATCACCGCCGAGAAGAAGACCGGGCGCATGGTGGGGATGATAATGCGCCAATAGACCTTGGGCAGGGAAGCGCCGTCGACCTGCGCCGCCCTGATGATGGAATCGTCGATCCCCCTGAGCCCGGCCAGGAAAAGAGCCATGACGAACCCGGTGGACTGCCAGACCCCGGCGATGACAATGGTGTAAATGGACATCTTGGAATTGACCAGCCAGTCGAAGGTAAAGGAGGTCCACCCCATCTCCCGGACCAGACGCTCCAGTCCCAGACCGGGGTTGAGCAGCCAGCGCCAGGCCGGTCCCGTGACGATAAAGGAAAGGGCCATGGGATAAAGGTAGATGGTACGCAGGGCACCCTCAGCACGGATCCTCTGGTCGAGGAGGATCGCCAGGGCCAGACCGAAAAGGATGCAGAAGAGGATGAAAAGGCTTCCGAAGATCGCCAGGTTCCTGCTGGCCACCCACCACCGGCCGCTCTGGAACAGCTTGACATACTGGGTGAAACCGGCCAGGTCGTATCGCGGCAGCAGTCCGGAGTTTGTCAGGGAGATCCAGGCCGTCCACAGTATGAACCCGTAAATGAAGATCACCGCGGCCAGAACCGTGGGAGAAAGTACGATCTCGGGGAGATAGAATTGCAGACGTTCCGCAAACCCCCTTCCGGATCGTCGACCCTCAGGGACGGGCATTTGGCAACCTCTCTGCCACAACTTTTTCCAGGGGCTCTCTGATCATTTACCCTTTGCTCGGGAGCATACCTTCCCCGGGATCACATGTGCGGAAAAGGATCTGTCCTCCCCCACGGATCCTGGGCACCCATGCCCGACCACCTGGAATGATGGTCGGGCATGGGCTGAAGAGTGTTAAATGAATTGTAGCCTGTCTTACTTGGCGGCCGCAACCTCTGAGGCGAGCCTTTTTGCCGCGTCGGCGGCAGACATATCAGAGTTGTAGAAGTTGGTCACCACGTCGAATATGGCTCCCCGCACTTCCGGGTAGACAGCCATCTCGTGGGCCATGCTCGGGACCAGTCCCCCTGATTTGGCCGTCGCGACGAAGTCATCCATGGACCTTTGCGCAGGTGCGTCAAAATTGTCCTTGGGCATGCCGAGCCTGACGGGGATGGAACCTTTGTTGATATTAAAGACCTCCTGGAATCTGGGCTGGAGGATCAAA
Source organism: bacterium (assembly GCA_020349685.1). Classification (GTDB taxonomy): domain Bacteria; phylum BMS3Abin14; class BMS3Abin14; order BMS3Abin14; family BMS3Abin14; genus JALHUC01. The sequence goes on along the minus strand of CP070698.1, from coordinate 1,187,943 downwards.
CGCGCCATGGCTTCGGCAGCCTGACCTGCCGCTACAGCTTTCTGTTTGAAGAAGATGAAGCTGTCGACGTTGAAAAGGAAATACTTGTCTGTGTCCGGCATGGGCAGAGCCAGGTAATCCACTCCCGGCACCTTTCCCGCGGCGGTGAACTCGCCTTTGGCCCAGTCGCCCATGAACTGCATGCCTGCCTCACCCTTGATGACCATGGCCGTGGCCAGGTTCCAGTCGCGGCCGGGAGCGTTCTTGTCGGTGTACTGCTTGAGGTTCTTGAAGCGTTCAAAAGCCTTCACCATGGTGGGGCTGCCCAGGGCACCCGGGTCAGCCTGGACCAGGGCCTTTCTGTAAAAGTCAGCACCGCCGACACCGATCACAATGGATTCAAAAACAGTGGCTTCCTGCCAATCCTGCCCTCCGAAGGCTATGGGTATCATGCCGGCGGCCTGGATCTTTTTAGCGGCCTCCTCCAGCTCAGCCCACGTCGTGGGGACCTTCGCTCCGGCTTTCTTGAAGACCTCGGGGTTTACCCACATCCAGTTGATGCGGTGAACGTTGACCGGGACCGCCACGTACTGACCCCTGTATTTCATCACGTTGGCGACAACTCCGGGGATGATATCGTCCCACTTCTCGGCCTTTGCCACCCTCCCGAGGTCTGCCAGAACCCCTTCATCTCCCCACTGCTGGATCTGGGGTCCCTTGACCTGGGCCGCTGTGGGAGGATTGCCCGCCACGGCCCGGGATCTTAAGACGGTCATGGCGGTATCCCCGCCACCGCCTGCCACCGCAAAGTCCTTCCACGTGTGGCCTTCCTTCTCAAGGAGATCCTTGAGCACAGCGACTGACTTGGCCTCCCCCCCGGAGGTCCACCAGTGGAGAACCTCCACCTCCCCGGCCATGGCGCTCGGGACTGCCATGAAGGCGATCATGGTCAGCGCCAGGGTCCAGATTAACATGCTCTTTTTCATCGTCCCCTCCTTTCAAAAACCTTAAAAAACGCTCCCGTTCCACTTCACTTAACAGGAGACCCCCGAATGCGCCTGGGCACAGAGCCTGCTGCGGGCCCACCCCGCCCAGGACCGGATTTTGTGCTCAGGTGAACTTCGCGCACACAAACTAGATCTATTCAAAAAACCAGAAAACCGGTGACCCCCCAGCTTTCACAGTATAAGGTTATCTCCAGACCGGATCATTGGCAAGTTGACAGGTGATTTGCCACCTTAAACAACGAACCTTTTCTCAACTCCACTCCCGAAATTTCTGCGGTTCATGGTATAAAAACTTTATGAGAGTAGCGGTTCTCGCAGACGTCCACGCCAACTTGCCGGCCCTCGAAGCCGTGCGCGAGGATTTCGAAAAGGAGGGGATAAAGTCTGTCTGGACCCTTGGCGATGCCGTTGGTTACGGTGCCGACCCCTTCGCCTGCCTTCAGATGCTGGCCGACCTCGAAGCCGTCCTCATCGCAGGCAACCATGAGTTGGCGGCCTGCGATCTGGCCGAGGCCAACGGATTCAATACCAGCGCGGCACAAGCTATCCGTTGGACCCGGGAATCGTTGACCCCGAACACCAGGGGGGATTTGTGCGAACTGCCAACCAACTCCTCGCCCCATCCCGGCGTTTTTCTCTTTCACGGCCTGCCCGGCAACACGACAGGCTACCTCCGAACCCTGGAGACGGCCCAGATGGTTTTCGACCACCTGAGCGACAGGGATCCGAGGATCCGCGTCGCCTTTTTCGGCCACACCCACCGCCCCATGATATTCACCCACCTCGCCGGAAGGCCTGTGCGCATGTTCGAGCCCGGGGAGGACCTCATCCTCGCTCCAGGCCGTCGCTACCTGATCAATCCCGGGAGCGTGGGACAGCCCCGCAACGGGGACCCGAACGCCCAGTACATCATTTTCGACATCGAGGAGGGCCTCATCTCCTTCAGGAGGGTTCCTTACGACATTAACGCGGCCCAGGAGCGCATCCTCAAGGCCGGCCTTTGCCCTTCCCTCGCGGCCCGTCTGAACCAGGGGATATGATGGCACCTGGTCGAACTCCCAGGATAATTCTCCTCGATCCGGACAAAAAGTCGGGAGAGGAGCTCGCCGCCCAGCTGCGCAAGGGCGGCCTCGATGTCGTCATCACCAGCAGGCTCAAGGCAGCCCACAGGGAGGCGGCAAAAGCGGATGCGGTGATCGCCAACATCACCCACGCCCAGGATGGGCCGGGCCTGTGCCGTGCCCTGAGGAACGAGACCGGCACCGGAAGCCTACCCCTTCTGGCCCTCTCCGAGGTCGACCTTGCCGACAAAAAACTCGGTGAGATCCTTTCCGCCGGGGCCATGGACGTCTTCACACCGCCCATCAGCGCTCCGCTCCTGCTTGCACGGATCGGCAACCTGGTGCTCATCCACAAGGAGGAGGAGTATCTCAGAGAGACCGAGAGGCGATACCGGAAGATCTTCTCCTCCTCCCACCAGGGCTATTTTCTCTCCACAAGGGAGGGTCGGTTTCTCGAGATCAACGACGCCCTGCTGGAAATCCTGGGCTACGGCACAAAGGAGGAGATACTCAAACTGAAGCTTCCCGAGGACCTGTACGTGAACCCCCAGGACCGGGAGGTGCTCCAGCTTCTCATCGAAAAGCAGGGTTTCGTCAAGGACTACAAGGTGGATTTCAAACGCAAGGACGGTTCGATTATCACCATCCTGCTCACCGCCAACCTCTACAAGAACATCGACGGCGAGACCGTGGGGTACGAGGGTTTCAACATCCCCCTCATGGATACGGCTATCCCCATCAGGCACAAGCTGGTGAACTTTTTACTCAGACCATTCCGCAGAGTCCTGGCGCGCAGGAGAAATTTCATGTCGGTGGCCCGGGTCAGCGAACTGGTGGCCAACCAGTACGAAAAGACCGAGGATCTCTCGGAGGGTTTCTACACTTCCGTCTGGAAGGGCAGGGATGTTCTCGGGTTCGAGGAGGGGACACTGGTGGTCAAGATCTCTAAATCAGAAGCCATCAATTCCCGCCTCATCCTGGAAGCCAAGGTCCTCAGAAATCTGGCGGGGCATCCTGGTGTGCCGGAGCTCGTGGACGTCGCCAGGCATGGGGGGCGGACCGTCATCATCACGCGATATGTGGAGGGTCAGCCCTTGACGCAGCTCCTCCCGGTCGAAGACGAAAGGACCCGGGACCGCATCGCCTATCAGCTCATGGATGTGATCGCCCACCTTCACGACCACAACGTGGTCCATAGGGATGTCAAACCTGACAACATCATCATACGGCCCGACGGAACCCTTGTGCTTCTAGACTACGGGATCGTGCGCCAGATGGGCGAGATGGAAACATCCCCGACGGTTATAGGAACGCGGCCCTACATGAGCCCGGAGCAGGTCAACGGCAAGAGCGAGCGGCGCAGCGATATCTGGGCCCTGGGGGTGGTCCTCTTCATGCTTTATACGGACAGGCTCCCCTTTTCGGGAAATACGGAGATGGAGCTGATGCAGAACATCCTCTCCCTGGAACCGCCGGGTCCAAGGTCGCTCAACCCCGAGCTCTCCGCCCAGATGGAAAGCGCCATTTTAAGGGCCCTGAGGAAAAGGCCCCAGAGCCGCTTTAGCAGCGCGAGGGAGATGAGGGATCAGATCCTTTCCACGGTCCCCGGTTTCAAGGCCAATGTTGGGGACCTGATCCGGGAACCCGAGATCCCGCCGATACTGGTACCGTAAAGAAGTGTCTAGTTCTAGTGTCTAGTTTCTAGGGATCAAATTCAATTCGTTAGGTGCACTAGTGCATTGGACAAACGGTATTTAGCAGCTAGAATCCAGACCCTAGACACCAGACACTCGAGCGGACCGACGCTTAAAATAGTCCGCAAGGATCTCCCTGTGGTCGAAAGCGATATCTTCAGGGAGTGCCCCTTCCGTGAAGACCCCGGCGTCGGCAGCGTCATCGGCGGCTGCGGGCTGCCCGTCTGCGGAAGCCACGAAAACCGTTGAGATGGTGTGGTGCCTGGGGTCCCTGGACGGATCGGAGTACACACCGAGGAGGCTTTTCAATCGAACATCCAGACCGGTCTCCTCCCTGGCCTCCCTCACAGCCGCAGCCTCCACTGTCTCCCCGTAGTCCACGAAACCTCCCGGGATAGCCCAGCCGTAGGGCGGGTTCTTCCGCTCGATGAGAACGACACCGCCCTCGACCTCGATGATGATGTCGACGGTGGGGAAGGGGTTGCGGGGGGAGTGATTTTTCATCTCAGATCTCAAAAAAACCGGAATAGGGAAGGAGGAATAGGGAAGGAGGAATGAATGCCTATCTGTTTTACTCCCCTATTCTCTATTCCCTCTCCCATATTCATTT
>CP070698.1:1175722-1183492 GCA_020349685.1 bacterium | reverse complement strand
CTTCTGGTACTCCTCCTCCGTCCCTTCCAGGCTCATGATGGCGAAGGCGTCCTGGCGGGGAAGGACCTTGGCCTCGAGGATGTTGAAAACGAGGTCGCAATTTTGCGAGAGGCCGTGGATGACGGGCTTGTTCCAGGTTTTTTTCGTGAATTTTAAAATCACAACTTTTTCCATGATATGCTCTCCTTCAAGTATCAGAATAGGGGAGGTGGAATAGAGAAGGAGGAATAAAAGAACAACAGGCTTTTCTTCCCTATTCCCTATTCCTTATTCCCTATTCCTTATTTATTGGTACCAGTTCCACTTGACCCTTCGCCCCGATGGTCTCTCCCATGATCACCACGGCCCCCGTAACGCCGGGCACGGAGAGGGCCCAATTGAGAGCCTTTTCCATGTCCCCGGTGCCGCGGACCCTGTTTCCCAGCTCGGTGGCGGCCGCGTCGGCCAGGGCCCCCGAGGGGGAGATCACCGTAGCGGCATCCGCCATGCCGAGGCTCAGGGAAGGACCCACCGTGGCAGAAGAGGTGCAGACCGCGACACCCTGGGACGGGTCCACCGACAGGCCCACCTTGCCGCTCAGCGGCGAAGGCCCCGCCCAGAGTCCCACCGCCCGGACCGGGCCCCCGAGCAGGTAGATGTCACCGCCGTTCTCCACCATGACCCTGGTCGTGTGGCCGATAAGATCCCTGGCCACCGCCTCGGCAATGCTGCCGGCAACGGCTGACATGGGCCCGATCCCCACGGCGTTTGCCGCGTCCACCATGCGGGCCACGATGGAGCGCTTAGGGACGGGCTGGTCCCAAACCTTGAGGGAGGTGGCGAACAGGGGATGGGCCGCGATGTATTCCTCGATGCCTGCCCTGTTGGTTTGGACCGATTCCAGGGCCTTGCTTGTCAGGTCCCGGTCCGCGGCGATCCACAGGTCGGTCTCGTTGACCACCACCCTGAAGGATGTGAGCCCGTCGGGAACGGCCCTCTCCCGGTAGGTGCGCTCCGTGTATACGGTCTGGCTCATGGCGTTATTTGGCCGCCGGTCCCGGAAGGGTGCGCTGAGGCACACCGAGAAGGAAGCCTTCCTCCAGGATCCACTTCTTGAGCTCTTCAGCTATCTCAAGAGCCATGGAGTAGCTCGACAGGGGCGTCGTGGGGATCTCCTTCCCGTTGTAGCGCATCGTCCCGCTGCGCAGCTCCTCGTAGCTCACCTCGCCCAGGATCTTGCCGGTCCCTTCCGGGTAGTCCACCGCGTAATCCACGATGTTGGTGACGATGTCCCTGTCCCTGACTCCTGTAAATCGGGCCATCTCCTCATCCAGTATGGGAATGGGTATGCCCATGCCGATGAAGAGGCTGATGCCGTAACCGAGCATGCTCGCGCCCCTCAGATACCGCTGTTTCATGCTCTTGAGCTCCCCGAGAACCGAGATGGTCCCGGCGGGGGTTCTCGTGGTGCCGTTGTCGGAACGGGGGGCGTTGGGGTTGTGCTGGGTGCCGTGCCAGATGACGTAGCCCTCGCCGCCACCCAGGAAGATCCTGGTTCCCAGCCCGATGGTGCGGTAAAGGGGGTCGTTGAGGAGTGGCGAAAGCTGCCCCGCGCTGCAGTAGTTGGCGTTGCCCGCTTCAGGCTTTAAAACGCCCATGTAGGTGTAGATCGTTCGTTCACCGAGGTTCACGGCGCAGTTGTAGTTCTGGTAGGCGTTCCTCGGGTTGAGCAGGACGGCGTAGGGGATCTCCTGAAGGGTCTTCTCGAACTCCGCCTTTTTGGCCGGATAGCAGTCGGTTCCATAGGCGTCGACCCTGAAGTTGACAGCCTTGCCGGCCACCAGGTCTTCGATAACGTGGGCGCCACCGTAAGGGAACCGGCCCGGGTAGACCTTGTTCAGGGGATCGTCCTCCCGGGGTTCGGTGACACCCAGGTAGGTATCGACAGCCGCCATCCCGGCGTAGGCCGGCACGTCGTTGATCCAGACATTGGCCGATTTGATCTTTGGTGCCGTGTGGCCGAAATTGAACATGGCGCCCGAGGAGCACATCATCCCGAAGGTCCCTGTGGTGACCACATCCACCTCTTTAGCGGCTTTGGCTGGTCCCACCTCGTCCACGAGGTCGGACATCTCGTTGGCGGTCAATACGACTGCCTTGCCGGACCTGATACGCTCGTTGATCTCCTCGAAGCTCTTGCTTGTCTTGGCCATCTTCTCTTCTCCTTTGCATTGTGAGCTCACTGTCCCAATGACTGAAAGTAATGGGACATTGGAAATTAGAGATTAGAGATTGGAGATTAGACAGATCGCAGCTTTGGATCCAATTTTCATTTTCCAATTTCCATTTTCCCTGAAACCAAAAAACCCCACCTGGCAACAGGAGGGGCAAAAACGCTTACCCAACTCCTTATCTCCCAAGGTTCCTTGCGGGAATTAGCACCGGGCGCCACGGGGTTAGCGTGGCCGGTTGCTGTGGCTTCAAAGGGCCCGTCCCTCCACCACTCTGGATAAGGTGTCACTATGTGAGGGGGTAAATTGCCCAACTTAACCGGAAAAGTCAAGTATATTTTTATCACTCACCCCTGGTTTTCCCCTGAAGTGTGATAAAAATAGTGTCTGGTGTCTGGTTCTAGTGTCGAAAAAATAGTGTCTGGTGTCTGGTTCTAGTGTCTAGTATTATTCACCATTAAAGCGTTTATTAAATGATCGTGATTCATTTAATGTTTTGCTGGAAGCAGAACTAGAACCAGATACTTTTTTCATCCCGGAGGCATGTCGAAATGGATGAAAAGCCTATAGCCTACTGCCCCCTCAACGAGGTGGAGGCGTACGAATACCCCTTCTTCATCAAGAAGGGCATCGGCGTGGAGCCCGACCAGCTCCTCCTCGAGATCCACCTGTGGCACATGACCTCCGAGGAGAAGGCGGTCATGGGTCAGCTGCTGCAGATCGACACAGCCGCCGATCTTGAGGATGCGGGATATGCAAGGGACGACAGGGGAGTGTATATAATAGGGGAAGAGGAGAGTTGGTTCCCTGGACCGGGAAACCAACTCTAGGGTCTAGTGTCTGGTGTCTAGTGTCTAGATTACGGACCTTCAATTCTTTACACTTTGTACCTTGTACCTTTGCACTGATGAGGGGAAACCTCTTATGATCACCGCCAAGAAGATCAAGGCCCATTACGACTTTACTCCCGACGAGGAGAAGATCCTCGGGGACTTGAGAGCAGCCATGATGAACTACCGGGACCGTTTCGGTCAGGAGCTCATGGCCTCCTTCATGGTCCACGAGAGCATGGCCGAATATTTTCCGGACGAGGAGAAGGAGAAGCACCACGCCATGACCTTCGCCGGATGGTTCATGCGCCTCTTTTCGGGAACCTACGACGAGACCTATTTCCAGAAGCTGCGCAAGGTCGGCCAGGTCCACGTGGACATCAAGCTGGACGGCCACCTGGTCAATGCCGCCATGACCACTGCCCGGCAACTTATAGATGGCTACATCACCGAGGCGGTCCCGCCCGGGGAGCTCGAGAAGACCAGGATCGCCGTCACCAAGATCCTCGACATCAACCTCGACGTCATGACCAGCTCCTACAGGCAGGCGGAGCTCAAGAAGTACTTCATCCACGCCAAGGCGGAAACTTTCCTCATCAACGCCCTGGAAAGGTTCACCCACGGCCTGAACCTTGTCCTGGGGCTCGCCCTCGCAGTCGTGTCCCTGGCCGTTATCAGCCTCTTCATCTACGACGTCACCCACATCTTTGAGGGGGGCAACATCGAACACGGTGTCGTCGCCGCTCTCGGTTCCCTTCTCATCATCTGGATGATGATCGAGCTCCTCAGTACCGAAGTGGACCACCTCAAGGGCAAGAAGATCGCCATCAAGGTCTTCATCGGCATCGTCCTCGTCGCCTTCATAAGGAAGGTCCTCATCGGCTCCCTCCGGCACGACAACCTCTTTGAGTACGGGACCAGGGTCGGCACCCTCTTCCTGCTGGCCATCGTCTACTGGCTGGTTTCCAGAGCCGACGCTAAATGACCCAGTCCGGTGCCCGCAGGGAGGTCACCGGTGTCATCCTCACGGGCGGAAAAAGCCGCCGGCTGGGCCAGGACAAGGTCCTCCTGCCCTACCGGGGAGAACCGCTGGTCCTTCACGTTCACCGCATCCTCGGAGAACTGTTCCCCCGCGTGATTCTTGTGGGTCACCCCAGGCCGGAGCTCGAAGCCCTGGGTCTTGCCTGCATCCCCGACCAGGTCCCGGGGCAGGGTGTCCTGGGCGGGATAACCACGGCCCTGGATAAAGCCGCCACGCCTTACATATTCGTGGCTGGGGCCGACATGCCCTTCCTGACACCGTCCCTCATATCAGGGATCCTCCGGTACCGGGCCGGCGCCGACGCGGTCATCCCCATCGGCCCCAGAGGCTTAGAGCCCCTGTGCGCCCTCTACAGCACATCCTGCACGCCCTCCTTCCGGCAAAGCCTTCTGGAAGGTGTCCGCAGGATCGTAGAGGCCCTCGAGGGCTTCGTCGTCCTTTCACCGAAGATCGTCCCGAAGGAGGGCGAACCGGATCCCTTTATAAACATCAACCGGCCGGAAGATTTAAAAATTTTGAAAAACGGTAGTGTCTAGTGTCTGGTTCTAGTGTCTGGTAAAGGCAGGAAAGAAAAAGGCCTCACTAGAACTAGAAACTAGAACTAGACACTGGTTTCCTATTGCCCTCTTTTTTGCGTGTTTTTAAAAAAATATTCTTGATTAGATAAATGGTATATGTTAGGTACTTTTTAGGGTATATTTACTGATAAGAACAAGAAACATTGAGCCTTGTCACTGTTAGGAGAGAATTATGGGCCGCATATATGACAGCATAACGGAACTCATCGGGGGAACTCCCCTCCTGAAAATCACCAGGGTGACCGACGGGGCCGGCGGGACTGTTCTGGGCAAGATGGAATCTTTCAATCCCCTTTCCAGCGTCAAGGACCGCATCGGGCTGAGCATGATCGAGGCGGCGGAAAAAGCCGGGCTCATCACCAAGGGTACGATCATCGTCGAACCCACCTCCGGCAACACCGGCGTGGCCCTGGCCTTTGTAGCCGCCTGCAAGGGGTACCGGCTCATCCTCACCATGCCGGAGACCATGACCGTCGAGAGGAGGAGCCTCCTGGCGGCCCTCGGCGCAGAGCTCATCCTCACCCCGGGACCCGAAGGGATGAAGGGAGCCATCGAACGGGCTAACGAGATCGTGGAAAACACTCCGGGCGCCTTCATGCCCCAGCAGTTCGAGAACCCCGCCAACCCGGAGGTTCACCGCCGGACAACCGCACAGGAGATCTGGGAGGACACCGGCGGAGAGGTGGATATCCTGGTGGCAGGTGTGGGCACGGGCGGGAGCATCACCGGCATCGGTGAGCTACTCAAGGAAAAACGGCCGGGATTCACGGTCATCGCCGTGGAACCGGAAGACAGCCCCGTTCTGTCCGGCGGCTCGCCCGGGCCTCACAAGATCCAGGGGATCGGGGCAGGTTTCGTGCCCCCGGTGCTCAACACCGAGATCATAGACGAGATCATCAAGGTCAAGGCTGAAGACGCCTTCGAGACCTCGCGAAGGCTGGCCAGGGAAGAGGGTGTCCTGTGCGGGATCTCGGCGGGCGCCAACGTGTGGGCCGCCGTCCAGGTGGCCAGGCGCCCGGAAAACAAGGGCAAGACCATCGTCACCATCATCTGCGACACGGGAGAGCGCTACCTTTCGACGCCGATGTTTGAGCAGGAGTAACCATGACTCGTGACTCGTGACTTGAAATAGATAGTAAATAAGTGCAAAGAAAGGAAGTCTGTGTCTGTCGAATCACGAATTACGAGTTACAAATCACGGAATATCATTTGAGATATGAGATTTGAGATCATCCTCGCCGCGTTAGTCGCGCTCACCCTCCCCTCCTGCCAGCCCAGCAAGGAAGCTGCCAAACCACCGGTGCGGCTGGGCGCGGACGTCGAGCAGCTGGCCACGGAGATGCTCGGCTCCCTCGAGACGCCAGTCACGATCCAGATCACCCGCGGAGGAGAGGGCGAGACACAGGGGGAAGAAGCCCAGGCCCTCGTGGACCTTCTTGCCAGGGTTTCACCCAACATTTCGGTGACAAGGCTGGACGTTGCCCGGCGCACCGACATGGAGAGCCTGGGTGTGCCCCGCGGCCCGGTCATCGAGATGATGGGCAAAGCTCCCGGCATCCTGAGGTACTACGGCTATCCCGAGCGCAAGGAGACACGCCCCTTCTTCGAGGGCATCCTCTCGGCGTCGGGGAGGCCGGCAGCGCTGCCGCCGGCGGTCACCACTTTCTTCTCCGAGTTAAACGAGAGGGTCTGGATCCGGATCTTCACCACACCCGACTGAACGTACTGTCCCGAGCCGGTCGGGCTCGCCTACTCCTTCGCGGGGCTCAGCGATCAGGTTACCGTTCTGATCTACGGCAGCCGGGAATACAGGGAGATAAGCGAGAAGTTCGAGGTCGTGACGGTGCCCAAGATCTGGGTCAACGACAAGATCTACATCGACGGGGCCGCCCCCACGACAGAGATGATGATCAGGACCTTCGTGCTGATGATAGAGCAGGCATTGGACGAATCAATTCCCAAGGGGAAGTTCAGGATAAGGGAGAATTGATTCGCCCAAGGCCAGTGTCTGGTTCTAGTGTCTAGTTCTAGTAAAATCTAACCAAAACACCCAACCTGAAACCACTTGGTCCTTTCCTTGCAGACATATTTCCATGGAATCATCTTTTTCGATCAGGCGATTTGAAGACCTGAACGTCTGGAAAAAAGCGCAGGATCTAGGTGAAGTCATTTACAGCTTGACCGCAACTGGAGAACTTCGAACCGATTTTTCACTGAAAGACCAGATAAGGCGAGCAGTTCTCTCTATTTCCTCGAATGTAGCTGAAGGGCAGGGGAGGTTCAGTAAAAAGGAGTTCAGGCATTACCTTTCCATTGCCAACGGCTCGACTTACGAAGTTATTTCACTTATCCATATCGCGCATAAAATTGGGTACCTGACACTGGCAGAAACAGAAGACATCATTGAAAAATGCTCCGAAATTAGCAGGATGTTGAAAGGATTGCGAAAAAGCTTAGAAAAATAGCGTCTAGCTCTAGGAGAATCCAGGAAACGATGCTTTTACCAGACACTAGAACCAGACACCAGAGACTGGGAGCCAGACCGGATATCACAAATTTTCAGGGATTGTGATATCCGGTCTGGCTCCCACTTCCATAATCACTCTCCCGGCCAGTTCGTTTCCCCGTCTGCCGCACTCGCGCACGTCCAGACCCATGACCAGCCCGGAAAGGAACCCGGCGGCGAAGGCGTCGCCCCCTCCCGTGCGGTCCACAGGAACATCTGGCTCACTGGAAGGCGCCGATCGATGGCAAATCAACCCCGACCCATGTGCATGTTCCAGTGTTCCGGAAAAATGATAATTGGGCGACGGTGGAAATCCGTTTTGCCCCACTGTGGACAGACAATCTGACGAGCGGGTTCACCAACTCCTTTGTTGGACTACTGGCTTTTATCACCCTGGGTGGTTTTCTCTGTTATTTCTTCGTCATTAAAAGAACATTGCGGGACCTCGATCCCCCCGCGGTGATTCCGGCACGGGTCAGCACCGTGCCATCGTCGAGTCGTTGAGCACCTTCCACGACAACACTGTCAACAACCTGACATTGGCCCTCCTGCGCAGTTGCAGGAGAGACCGCAGCGAACAGCAGCACAGTTGCTGAAAGAACAG
>CP070698.1:1171910-1175622 GCA_020349685.1 bacterium | reverse complement strand
GTTTCCATGGGGAACAGCATCGGGCTCGCGGAGGGCTTCATGGAGGCCGGCATGAACAAACCGGTGGTCGCCACCATCGGTGACGGGACCTTTTACCATTCCGGGGTCTCCCCCATGATCAATGCCGTCGCCACGGGGCAGGATATGCCTGTGGTCGTCCTCGATAACAACTGGGCGGCCATGACCGGATATCAGAGCAATATCGGCACCGAGGATGGAGAGGGGATCCGCATCCCCATCGAAAAAATATCCCACGGGCTAGGAGTGAAGTCTGTAAAGGTCGTCAACCCCTACCGGTTGAAAAAAACTGTCCGCGCTTACAGGAAACTGCTGACAGCAAGCGGCGTGAACGTGCTCATTCTCAGGGCCCCCTGCGTTGCCCGCCAGCCCAGGACCTGGGATCTTTCGGTACAGGTCCGGGAAAGAAAATGTCCGGGGTTCGATGGCTGCGAGCGCACCTGCATTGAGGCTCTGGCCTGCCCGGCCATCATACGGGATGGGGATGAGGTCCGCATCAATCAGGAGGATTGTCAGAGCTGCGGCCTGTGCGTCAGCTACTGCCCCAGCAGCGCCATACGAGGCAATCCTCTTAAGATCAGGAGGAAGAAGGTTGGAATTTAACCTCGTTGCCGCCGGGATAGGAGGACAGGGGATCGTCCTGTTCTCCGAGGTCATCGCCAAAGCCATGCTGGCAGAAGGCAGCAACCCCAGCTTCTACGTCCACTCCGGCCTCGCTCAGCTCGGTGGATCGGTCAGCAGCCACATCCGCGCCGGTGACCGTATCTGTCCCAAGATCACCCACGGTTGTGCCGACATCATTCTTTCCCTGGAACTTGCAGAGATCCTTCACGCTGTACCGTACCTGAAAGCCGGCGGGAAGGTCCTTGTCAGCACGTACACCCGGATGCCCTACCACTCCACCCTGAAGCCTGAGCTTTACCCCACGGTTGACAGCCTGACAGATCTTTTCAGGGAGGGCGGGGCGAGCCCCGTTTTTGTTCCCGCGGACAAGATCGCCCGGGAGGTGGGGCACGTGCAGGTCCAGAACATGGTCATGCTCGGCGCCCTGGTGGCTGTCTCCAACATCGTGGACACGGAGTCTGCGGTAAAGACGATCCGGGAGACCATCGAGAGCGGTGTGGAGATCAACGTGGAGGGGTTCTGGAAGGGGTATGAGTTTATCTCGGGAAAAGATTACAATTAAGATAGATGAGGGGCGGCCGTCAATAGCACATCATCTGCTTCGTTGTCACCCTTCGGAAATCCTCACCGTATGTCATCATATACGCCTCCGGTTTCCTCAGGATTCTGGCCTCGCATCTAATGCACTCTTGACGGCCGATAGGAACATGCCTCCCGATGCGTTGGTTGGCCACTGTGCCCCAACCTTGGGTGGGACTCCGGTTGCCTCGTCAGTCCCCTTCGACAGGCTCAGGGCGGTGAGCTTCGTCGAACCGGAGCCTCGTATCTGACATGCTCTTGGCAGCCGTTTGGAACTCGACGCTGGATTAATCATCTGGCCGAGCGATGTTGGCCGGTGATTTGAAATTTGAAATCTGGAATTATCTTTTTCCGGAGGTTCAAGATGAGAAAGCTGTGTATCCCCAGTCTGTTGGTTATCCTGTCCCTGGTCCTCGCACCCACGCTACACGCTCAGGGTTTTTACATGGACGCTGCCCTGGAGGTCGTCGATCTCGGCCAGGACCTTTCGGACGTCAGCATGGGGATCGGCCTCGCCCTCGATTTCGGGCTGGATTTTCAAAACGGGTTCGCCCTCAACCTGGGGTTCGGCTCCAGCGCCCACCAGGAGGATGGCTGGGACACCACCTACCAGCGCTTCTGGATCGGCCCCAGGGTGACCTTTGACGCGGGGGTCGCCAGGCCCTACCTGGAAGCAGGCGTCATGTTCCACAACGTGAGCTGGGATTTTCTTTATTACGACATCGACGGCACCGGCCTGTACGTGGGAGCCGGCGCCCTGTGGCCCACCGTCATGGGGGGCAGCCTGGGAGCCTACTTCAGGTACAGTCCCTGGGACGGCGAGGACAGCTTCGGGACCTACGGGGACGTGGGCACCACGGTCATCGGTGTGAGTTACGTCTTCGCCTACTGAACCAGAGGAAACATAGAAACCCGACCCCATAATTTAAACTTGAAACTGCCCCGTAATGATTGCTGTTCGGGGAAGTATTTCGTATACTGTATTTTCCCTTTTTACACCAGTGCCACGATAAAAAATCACCTGACCGGAGGATCGAAAAATGTCCCTTGAAGACATGTTTGAACTTCTAAGGAAAAAAAACGCCGAAGCTGAGCTCGGAGGTGGTGAAAAACGCATCGCCAAGCAGCACGAGTCAGGCAAGCTGACGGCCAGGGAGAGGATCAACCTTTTCCTCGACGAGGGCAGCTTCGTGGAGATGGACAAGTTCGTGACCCACCGCTGTATCGATTTCGGGATGGAGAAGCAGAAGATCCCGGGGGACGGCGTCATTACCGGCTACGGAAAGGTCAACGGCCGGAAGGTATTCCTTTTCGCCCAGGATTTCACCGTGTTCGGCGGATCCCTCTCCGGCGCCTACGCCGAAAAGGTCGTCAAGATCATGGACCTCGCCATGAAGTACGGATGTCCCGTGATCGGCATCAACGACTCGGGCGGCGCGAGGATCCAGGAGGGGGTCGTCAGCCTGGGCGGCTACGCCGACATCTTCCTTCGCAACACCCTGGCCTCCGGGGTGGTTCCCCAGATCTCCCTCATCATGGGACCCTGCGCGGGCGGCGCGGTGTACAGCCCGGCCATCACCGACTTCATCGTCATGGTGAAGAACACGAGCTACATGTTCATCACCGGTCCCGAGGTGATCAAGGCGGTGACCCACGAGGAGGTGACCAAGGAACAGCTCGGCGGCGCCCTGACCCACGCTTCGAAGAGCGGCGTCTGCCACCTGGCGGCGGAGGACGAGAAGGAGGCCCTGGGGATGGTGCGCGAGCTCCTCTCCTTCGTCCCCCAGAACAACGCCGAGGATCCGCCCTTTACAGCCACCGATGACGATCCCCTCAGGGAGGACGAGGCGCTCAACAGCATCGTCCCTGACAACCCCAACAAACCCTACGACATGAAGGAGATCATCACCGCGGTAGCCGACGACAACTACTTCTTCGAGATCCAGGAGCACTACGCCGGGAACATCGTCATCGGATTCATGCGCCTGAACGGGCACTCGGTGGGAGTCGTGGCCAACCAGCCCGCCAACCTTGCGGGCGTTCTGGATATCAACGCCTCCATCAAGGGAGCCAGGTTCGTCAGGTTCTGCGACGCCTTCAACATCCCCCTCGTCGTCTTCGAGGACGTCCCCGGTTTCCTTCCGGGGTTGGACCAGGAGTACGGCGGGATCATCACCCACGGCGCCAAACTGCTGTACGCCTTCTGCGAAGCCACCGTACCCAAGCTCACCGTCATCACGAGGAAAGCCTACGGCGGCGCCTACTGCGTCATGAACTCCAAGCACATCAGGGCCGATTTCAACTTCGCCTATCCCACCGCCGAGATCGCCGTCATGGGACCGGACGGAGCGGTCAACATCATCTTCAGGAACGAGCTCAAGGATGCCGAGGACCCCGTAACCAGGAAGAATGAGCTCGTGACCCATTTCAGGGAAACCTTCGCCAACCCTTACAAGGCGGCTGAACTCGGTTACATCGACGAGGTCATCAT
>CP070698.1:1168216-1171810 GCA_020349685.1 bacterium | reverse complement strand
GACGGGTTTCGCTCTTTAATTTTCCATTCTCAATTTTCCATTCTCCGTATAAAATAACTTCCGTGACCGTCCTCTATTTCCTCGACCTCCTCGGAACAGCAGCATTTGCGGCTTCCGGAGCCCTGGCTGGCGTCCAGCGCCGCATGGACCTGCTTGGAGTTGTCGTCCTGGGCCTGGTGACCGCAGTCGGCGGCGGGACGGTGAGGGATGTTCTTCTGGGCAGCATTCCTCCCTTCTGTTTCAAGGACGAGAACTACCTCTACCTGTCCATCATCATCGCCCTTCTGGTGTTCTATTTTCATCACAGCCTGGATTTCCTACGACGGCCCCTGCTCTACTTCGATGCGCTGGGTCTTGGCACCTTCCTGGTCATCGGCACCGGTAAGGCTCTGGCTTACGACGCCGGTTTCCTGGTGGCGGTCATGATGGGCGTCACGACGGCAACCGCCGGCGGGGTCATCCGGGATGTGCTTTCGGACCAGGTCCCGTTCATCCTCCAGAAGGAGATCTACGCCACCGCCTGTATCATCGGGGGCATTCTTTACTACATACTCTACCGTGCCGGTCTCAGTGAGCCGCTCACAGCCGTGATCGCTGCCCTGGTTGTGGTTGTCATCCGGGTCATCGCCATCCACCGGCACTGGTCCCTGCCAGTAGCGCAGATCGACTGATGACACCCGGCCTGCAGGCAGGGAAAGACGCCGCGCCGGCCCGGTTGGGAAGGGCTGTCCTGGCGGAAAGAGGCTTGCTGCATGATGTTCCGAGAAAGACTGATCGCCCTTTTCTACAATTGCGCCACGGGCAGCCGCAGGACCAGGCTCCTTCTCACACCCGTCGGCCCCCTCGTCTTCCTATGCTTTTTGCTCCTTTTGATCGGCGTTTCCCGGTGGGTGGACCATCTGCTGGGACTGCCCAGGTTTCCCGGGCCTCCCCTGAACATGGTCCTCTCCTTTCCCCTTTTAGTTTTTGGGACCTTTCTCACCTCCTGGTCGGTAGCCACCTTCCTCAAGGGAAGGGGTACGCCGGTTCCATTCAACCCCCCACCGGAGCTGGTGGAAAAAGGCCCCTACAGGTGGTCCCGGAATCCCATGCTCACCGGTCTTTTCGCTCTCCTTTTCGGGATCGGTATTCTGCTGGGCTCCCTCTCCCTGACCTTCGCGTTCACCCCCCTGTTCATCGGGCTCATGGTGTGGGAGATAACAGCAGTGGAGGAACCTGAGCTGGAAAGGCGCCTGGGTGAGGATTACCTGCGATACCGTGAGAGGGTGGCCATGTTCTGGCCAAGGTGGCGAAGATGAGAAGCCTCCTCTTTGATTTCGACGGCACGCTCATGGATACCTGGCCGGGCATCCAGTCGACCCTCAAGGCGGCCTTAACCGAGCTTGAGATCCCCTTCGAGGCGCACACGGTAACCCGTGAACTGGTCGGAATGCCTCTGCAGAAGGTCTTCGAAAAGCTCATGCCGGGGGACGGTTCGGGCGCTGAAGCGGCGGCACGCAAATACAGGGAGCTTTTCCCTCGCATCGGTATGCCCGGCGCGAGGCCCTTCGAGGGTGTTCCCGGTCTCCTCGAAGATCTGAGGATGGAAGGGCGGCAGCTTTACCTGGTCACAGCCCGCAACGAGATAATCACCAGGAGGATGATGACCGAGCACGGTCTGACCCGGTTTTTCGCCTGGGTACGGGGAGAACTGGAGGGAGAAGCTCCTGAGGGCAAGTCCCACATGGTGGCGGAAGTCCTTGCCCGCTTCGACCTCGATCCGCCAGGGTGCGTCATGGTCGGTGACCGAAGCTACGACGTTGACGCCGCCGTCGCCAACGGCATCAAAGCTGTCGGCGTGACCTACGGATATGGAACCGCGAAGGAGCTTCAGGACGCCGGCGCTTCCCACCTTGCAGGAACGGTGCATGAGCTCAAGAAGGTGCTCATGGATGGCGGTTCATTATAAGACCTGGATCTGGACAATAAAAGTGTCTAGTGTCTGGCTCTGGTGTCTGGAATCGATATTGTTTCAAAGTTTTACTACGACTACGACCAGGACTAAGACTTTAGCCCATGGAGTCTCATGGAAACTTTTATCAAAGCCTTTATCGCCTATTTCGTGATCGTGGACCCCGTGGGGACCTCCGTGATCTTCGGTGCCCTCACCCAGGGAAAGGACGAGCATTACGGCAGGAAGATGGCCTTCAGGGCCGTGTTCCTCTCCACGATGCTGGTGCTCTCCTTCGGCCTCTGGGGGGGGTCCCTTCTCGGGACACTGGGCATCCAGATGGAGTCTTTCAGGATCGCGGGCGGTCTTCTCATCTTTTACGCGGCTTTCGGAATGATCACCAGGCCGGACAGCTCCAGCGACCCTTACCAAAAGGATGTCTTCGAGGAT
Organism: bacterium; assembly: GCA_020349685.1. GTDB lineage: Bacteria > BMS3Abin14 > BMS3Abin14 > BMS3Abin14 > BMS3Abin14 > JALHUC01. The sequence continues at coordinate 1,169,430 of CP070698.1, read as the reverse complement.
ATCTCCGTCTACCCCCTGACGATCCCCCTCATCGCCGGGCCGGGCTGCCTCACCCTCACCGTTCTTCTCTTTTCAGGGGCTCGGGACAAAGATGCCAGCCTTATACCCCTCATCGGGGCCATTTTGTGTATCTTCCTTGTGACGTACTTCAGCTTCCTCTTCTCCAGGGCCCTGGTCAGGATGGTGGGGCAGACAGTGAACCAGATGTTCAACAGGCTCCTCGGGGTCATCCTCGCCTCCCTGGCCATCCAGTTCGTCGCCGACGGGATCAAGGGGCTGTGGGGATAGGTCTCTGATATAGAGTGTCTAGAATCTAGACTCTAGAATCTAGACTCTAGAACCTAAACCCTAGACTCTAGTACCTAGAACCTGCATTCACACGCCCGGACCAGGAACTGCAAACCCGAACCTGAAAACCCCGCCTTTACCCTGTGAACAAAAAGTTCCTTATTCCCTCAATGCACTTAAAAGAGTTTTATTGCCGTTTCTTTACATTGGGTCGACCGGGTTATATCCTTTTAAGCAGGGCAGGTGTTTCCCCCTGCGTCCCAGTTTCCGGTGTTAACGCATTTGTGGGTGTTGGAGAGGGAGAACCGGTTCTCCCGTCCTTTTTTCACAGGAGGTTCAAAATGACTGGAAGATGTATGAAACTGACTGTAATTGTTCTTGCCCTGGTTGTGGGTGCTGCAGTCCCTGCCCTGGCCTTCGAGCCTTCGGGCGTTACCTGCATCGCACCGGCCAACCCGGGTGGGGGCTGGGATTTTACCTGCCGTTCCGGTGCCCAGCTTCTTTACGACCTCAAGCTCGTTAACAGGCCGATCCAGGTTCTAAACATGCCTGGGGGTGGAGGCGGTGTTGCATACGCCCACGTGGTCACCGTGCAGAAGGGTAACGACAACCTCCTGGTGGCGGCCAGCCGTTCCACCACCACCAGGCTGGCGCAGGGACAGTACACGAACTTTACAGAGAACGACGTCCGCTGGCTTGCGGCCAACGGTGCCGATTACGGGGTGATCTCTGTGAGGGCGGACGCCCCCTGGAAGAACCTCAAAGAGCTCATGGCCGCCTGGAAAACCGACCCGAGCAAGATCGCCGTGGGCGGCGGCAGCGCTGTCGGGGGTCAGGACCACATGAAGGTCATGATCCTGGCAAAGGCGGCCGGTATCGATCCCAAGGCTGTTAAATACGTACCCTTCGACGGTGGCGGTGAGGTC
>CP070698.1:1161108-1168116 GCA_020349685.1 bacterium | reverse complement strand
CAAGGTACGAGAGTAACCATCTATCTGGATGATATCTTAAAATCCCCCATGGATAATCAGTGGCTCACCGATGGTCAGGACACGGGCAACCCTTACAGGGTGTCTGACACCGATGAGTTCACGGCCTCTCCCAGTCCCACCTTCTGGTGGCGACAGGACCCTTCTTTAGGGAATACGGTTAATTTTACTTTCCAGCTATGGAGGGACGACGACGGCGACACCAGGTATCCCTTGGGGGTGATCGATTCGGCCGGTTACAGCGCCTTTTCCAGAACCCCGGATTGGGAGGAATCTGACCAGGCCGTGTTCAATCCTGTGGTCTATTCCAGCGGAAGCACCACCTGGCCCCTGGGGTGGACCTATGCCTACGCAGGATCACCTTTGGGAACCTCACCATCGTCTGGTGACGGGGAATACGTCTGGCGGGTTATCCAGGAGAATCCGGACAGGGGTGTTTCCATCGAGACAAAACTGGGCGCATTCTACACCTACTCGGGGTACTATTACGCTTCAACGGAAAGCGGGAGCCTGGACATGTCCCAGCCCGGTCCAGGGCGCCCTGGCGGCGGACCGTCAGGCAACGCGGATCACCGTGACGTGTTCTCCTTTGTGGAGGGAGCCATCTCCTCGGCCGATGTTCTGGGAGCCCCTTTCGACAGCACGGACTCTGCCGGGTACCGCCAGAGGACCGTCTCCCAGTTCGGCACCTCCCTCGAAACAGGCTCCAGTACTGCGAACCAGTTGACAATCCTTTATAATACAGATGAGGAGGGTCAGGCAGTGGTCAGCCAGATCAGCAGCCCGACGGCGGGTTACGCAGGGATCATCAGGGTGTTCGCTGTCAGGAAACAGACGCCCCTGCCCACGCCGGAACCTCATCTCCAGGGCAAGGAGTTCCAACTGTCCTATTTTGACGCAAGCGACGGACTGGTGAGCTTCCCGCCGCCTGTGCCGGGCAGCAGCATCTTTTTCTTCGGAACACTGGGTGATCCCGATTTCGAGGATCCCCTCTGGTAGGGTGACCCTCTTCAAGGTGACAAGCTGATGGATCCGATCAGGTCATACAGATACCTTTTCATCCTGGCCGACGTTCTGCTGCTGGCAGCCGGGGGATATCTGGCCTCCCAGATCCTGCTGACGGTCCTGGCGCCTCCGGCGGCGCCTCTCCCCATGACCAGGGTGGAGACGAGGACGTTGGAGGCCGTCGGGAGCGAGATCACGGAACCGGATGCCGCGGTGATCCTCCAGCGGAACCTCTTCGGGAGCAAGGTGCTCGACAAGACAGCCGCCGCGGAGGAAAAATCCGAGGAGGACCTCGAAAACCTGCCGGAAAGCACCCTTCCCCTGAAGCTTCTGGGTACGGTGGTGCAGTCCCAGGGCAAGAGATCCTTTGCCATCATCCAGGACACCGGCACCCGCGACCAGCAGATCCATTTTGTGGGTGATGAGATCCGCGAGGGCACGACCATCTCTTCCGTCACGCGCAACCGGGTCGTTCTCCTCAGGAACGGCCGGGAGGAGATCCTGGAGATGGAAGAGGACCAGAGTACGGCTTCCCGGGCCGGCGTCGACCGGCTGCGCCCCACCAGGGCCGCGCGAACCAGGACAGCCCCTGCGTCCGAGGAGCCCGTTACGGTTCGCAAGGTCGGGGACAACAGCTTTGTCATGGACCGCCGCGAGGTGGAGGGGGTCCTGCAGGATTTCAACAAGCTGCTCACCCAGATCCGGGTCGTGCCGCACTTTGCGGACGGCAAGCCCGACGGGTTCAAGATATTCAATATCCGGCCCGGAAGCCTCTTTGCCAGCCTGGGAATGGTCAACGGTGATATAATAAAACGTGTTAACGGTCTTGAGATCTCGGGGCCGGAACAGGCCCTGCAGATGTTCCAGCAACTTCGGGACGAGAGCCAGGTGACCGTGGACCTGGAACGCTTCCGGAAGAACCTAACCCTGCAGTACGAGATAAGGTGACGCCATGAGAAAATGGATGATGGTGCTGTTTACTGTTGCTCTGGCCTTTAGTCTTCTTCCTCCAGCCGCGGTCCTCGCTGCCCAGACCTACAACATTGATTTCAACGACGTGGAGATTCGCAAGGTCATCGAGACCGTCAGCGAGATCACCGGCAAGAACTTCCTCATCGACGACCGCGTTCAGGGAAATGTGACCGTTATCGGACCCAAATCCCTGACGGCAGGGGAGCTGTACCAGGTCTTTCTTTCCATACTCAACGTCAAGGGGTTCGCCGTCGTGCCCTCGGGCAAGGTCATCAAGGTGATTCCAGCGGCGAGCATCGCGGGCTATGGCGTGCAGATGAAGGTGGGCAAGTCGGAGGGGATCGCAGGCGTCGATGCCTACGTGACCCAGATCATCCCCATTGAATACACGGAAGCCGAGGAACTCAAGAACCTACTGGCGCCTCTCATCCCCAAGACGGACAACATCACCGCCTACAGCCCCACCAACCTCCTCATCGTGACCACCACCGAATCCCTCCTGGCGCGCATCAATCAGATCATTGCCATGGTGGATGTGCCGGGAGCCCGTGAGGAGATCCGGCTCATACCGGTGAACTACGCCTCCGTTCAGGACCTGGCCGCCAAGGTGACGCAGGTGCTCCAGAGCCAGGGTGGGGGGGCGGTGCCCCCTCAGGCACAGAGGGCTGCCAGGGGAAGGCAGCCCGCACCCGCGGCCTCCTCCGACGCCAAGATCATAGCGGACGAGAGGACCAACACCCTCATCGCCATCGGGGACAGCCAGACCCTGGACCGGGTGGAGGACCTGGTTAAAAAGCTCGATGTTTCCGTTCCCAAGGGCGCCGGTAAGATCCACGTTTATTATCTCCAGAACGCGGACGCCGACGAGCTGGCGAAGGTCCTTTCGGGGATACCGCTGGAAGAGTCGGTGAACCTCGGTACGGAGCAGGCCGGTCAGCCCGCGCCCAAGCCGGCGCCCCGTCCCCAGGCAGCCAAGAGCGAGATCTCCATCATCGCCGACCTCGCCACCAACGCTCTCGTCATCACGGCCACGCCCGAGGAGTTCGCCGCCTTGTCAAAGGTCATCGAGAAACTGGATATTCCCCGGGAGCAGGTCCTCGTCGAGGTCCTCATCGCCGAAATATCCTTCACCAAGACCATGCAGCTCGGTGTCGAGTGGCGGGTTGCCGACGATCTTGACGGTGATGTGGCCGTTTTCGGGGGGTCGGGCTTCGGCGAGTTCGACCAGCTGGTCGCCACCTTTCCCGCCGTGCCCAACGGGCTCGTGGTGGGGGCCATCGGGGAGACTATTTCCTTCGGGGATCTGGAGTTTCCCAGCCTGGGAGCCCTCATCAGGGCCCTCAAGACGGATTCGGACGTCAACATCCTGTCCACCCCGACCATCGTCACCACCGACAACAAGGAGGCCGAGATCATCGTCGGCCAGACGGTTCCTTTCCAGACCAGCCAGAAGTTCGATTCCAACAATCAGCCCATATACACCTTCGACTACAGGGACGTGGGCCTCACCCTCAGGCTGACGCCTCAGATCAACAACAACAGCTATGTTAAGATGGACATCTTCAGCAAGCTCGAGGCGCTCGTTTCCAGCACTGTTGGCGCGGCCCAGGAACTCGCTCCCACGACCCTCAAAAGGCAGGCCAACACCACCGTCGTGGTCAAGGACGGGCATACGGTCGTCATCGGAGGGATGATCCGGGACGACAAGATCAAGAATGTCAGCGGCGTGCCTATCCTGGCGAGCATCCCCATCCTCGGCACCCTTTTCCGTTCCGAGACCACGAGGTCGGAGAAGGTCAACCTCCTCATTTTTCTCACCCCTCACGTCATCTCCAGCTCGAAACAGCTCCAGGATGAGGCCAGGGGGCGCATGGAGCGCTTCCAGGAACTGCCTCCCGAAATAGGGAACAGATTGAACCTGGGAGAAGATCAGGAGGAGGATTCCGGGGAAACGGGAGAACAGGAATAGGATCCGTGACGGCCCGAGACGTCGAGACAAAGGTCCGGCAGGTCCTTTCCGAAGGCGGTTACCTGAGTCCGGAACAGCTGGTCGAGGTGGACCATCACGCCCAGCGGAAGGGACTCGCCCTCACCGATGCCCTGGTCAAAACAGGATTCCTGGATGAGGCCCAGGTTCTGGGACTGCTCAGCGAGGCCACCGGGATCCTCTTCAGGCCTGAACTCCCTTTCGGGTCACCGGTTTCCCCTCTGCCCCGCACCCTTCCCATCCAGAACGCCCGGAAGCACAACATCTTTCCCTTCCGGGACCCTGAAACAGGGGCCATCTGTCTTGCTGCCAACCATGTCGATGACGAGGTCCTGGAGAATGTGAGGACCCTTTTTGCCGAAGAGGTCCAGCCGGTGCTGAGCACGCGCCGGGCCATCTCTGAGGCTATAAACCGCACCTACGAGAGATCATCGGAATCGGCCGGCAACGTCATCGAGGATCTCGAGAACGGTGACCTGGCGATCCGTGTCTCGGAGCTGGAGGAGCCCCAGGACCTGCTCGACTCTTCCGACGAAGCGCCCATTATCAATTTCGTCAATTCGGTGCTTTACGAGGCTGTCAAGGAAAGGGCCAGTGACATCCACGTGGAACCTTTCGAGAACGACCTGTCCGTCAGGTACCGCGTGGACGGCGTTCTCCACAACGTTCACAGCCTTTCCAAGAAGCTGCATTCCCCCATCCTTTCCCGGGTCAAGATCATGGCCAGCCTCGATATTGCCGAAAAGAGGCTTCCCCAGGACGGACGGATCAGGATCAAGATCGCCGGAAAGGACATCGATATCCGTGTCTCCACCGTGCCTACCAGTTTCGGCGAGCGTGCTGTCCTCAGGCTGCTCGACAGGAGCCAGGTCCTCCTCGGGCTGTCCGAGATCGGCATGGGAGAGGACCATCTGAGGGCTGTAGAGAGGATAACCACCTCCAGCCACGGCATTACGCTGGTCACGGGACCTACGGGGAGCGGCAAGACGACGACACTGTACGCGGCCCTGACGAGGATCAACTCCGCGGACAAGAACATCATCACCGTGGAAGACCCGGTGGAATATCAACTGGCCGGGATCAGTCAGATCCAGGTCAACCCCAGGATCGATCTCACCTTCGCCAATGGCCTGCGGTCCATACTGAGACAGGACCCCAACGTCATCATGGTCGGGGAGATCCGGGACCTGGAGACGGCCGAGATCGCCATCCAGGCTTCCCTGACCGGACACCTGGTTTTTTCCACCCTCCACACCAACGATGCCGCCGGGGCTGTGACCAGGCTCATCGACATGGGCGTCGAACCTTTCCTCGTTGCCTCCTCGGTCAACGCTATCCTGGCACAGAGGCTTGTCAGGGTTATCTGCGCCCATTGCAAGGAACAGTTTGAACCCCTGCCGGAGGAGATGGAGGAGATCGGCATCGAGCCAAAGGAGCTTCCGGAAGGCGGCCTCTGGCGGGGGGCCGGATGCGTCCATTGTCTCGATACAGGGTACCTGGGCCGTACCGGTATTTACGAACTCCTCGTGGTGACCGATTCCATCAAAGCCACCGTTCTCAGAAATCCCGACAGCGGATCCATTAAAAGGGCCGCGCTGGCTGAGAAGATGCGGACGTTAAGACAGGATGGCGCCCGGAAGGTCCTGAAAGGCATCACCACGATAGAGGAAGTCCTGCGGGTGACCCAGGAAGAGAACGGCCATGCCCCTGTTTGAATACACGGTACTGGACGGCAAGGGCAAGCGCAACAAAGGGCTTCTCGACGCCTCCACCGCCCAGTCCGCCAGGGAGATGCTCCGAAAGGACGGCTTTTATATCGTCTCCCTCACCTCGGCTGCGGTTGACACGAGCACACCCCACCGCGCGTCCTTTTCCTGGTTTGGCCGGATAAGCCGATCCGATCTGGCTTCCATGACACGTCAGCTCTCCACCCTGTTGAGGGCGGGGCTGCCCCTGCTCCAGGCATTGGAGGCGCTGATCGAACAGATGGAGAAGCCGGCCATTCGAAGGACGCTCTCCGGGGTGAGGAACCTCGTCTACGAAGGGGCTTCCTTCCACGAAGCCCTGGGTCACTACCCCTCCGTTTTTCCGTCCATCTACGTGCAGATGTGCCGGGCGGGGGAAACCGGCGGTTTCCTCGACAAGATCATGGAAAGGCTTGCCGATACCCTGGAAAAGGAGGTTCGCCTCAGGGGGAGAGTGACGGCGGCACTGGTCTATCCCGTGGTGATGACGGTACTCGGCACGGTCTTTCTTCTCTTTCTGTTCGCCTATGTCGTCCCCCAGGTGGTCGGCATTTTCACCGATTTCGGTCAGACTCTCCCTGTTCCCACAAGGGTGCTTCTTTTTCTGAGCGGGTTGGTTTCCCGCTACTGGATCCTTTTCCTTCTGATGATGGGCGCCGCACTGGTTGGGTATCGGGCTGTTTCCCGCAGCGAGAAGCTTGGACCTGTCCTGGACGCGTGGAAGCTGAGGGTTCCCCTGTTCGGGATCCTGTCCCTCAAGCTGGCCACTGTAAGGCTCTCTCACATTCTCGGGACGCTTCTGGCAAGCGGCGTTCCCCTGATAAGGTCCCTGGATGTCGTCGGGGATCTGCTGGGGAACCGCGTCCTTGCGTCGGCGGTCCGGAACGCCAGCCAGCAGGTCTCCCAGGGGGGGTCCCTGGCCCAGGCTTTCAGGATCAGCGGTGTTTTCCCGCCCCTGCTGCCCAGGGTCATTGCCGTGGGCGAACAGAGCGGCGAGCTGTCAGATATGCTCACAGGTGTTGCGGAGACCTACGAGGAAGAGGTCAACAGGTCCATCCAGGCCCTGACATCCATCCTCGAGCCCGCCCTCATCCTGGTGATGGCCGTAGCCGTCCTCTTTGTGGTCGTGGCCATCCTCCTGCCCATCTTCGAACTGAACCAGCTTGTGAGGGGAGGGTGAAAAAGATGAGTAACCTCAGAACTCACATCTCAGATCTCAGAGGGAAGCCAGCAGTTAGCTTCCTGCTGTCAGCTTCTAAACTGTTTGAGATTTGAGATTTG
>CP070698.1:1156184-1161008 GCA_020349685.1 bacterium | reverse complement strand
ATTATGGGACATCCTTTCAAAAGGGAGAAATAATATGAGTACCGCAGGTTTGAAAATTACCCGCCGGGATTTCCTCAACACTGTTCTTCTCGCCTCGGGTGCCCTGCTGCTGGAGTGGCCGGCGCCCATGAAACTTCTGGCCCGGGAACAGGGATGGGAAGGTTTTGGCGGTATCGGCGATTATGAGGCCTCCCACGGTAACACGGAGGAGATCGCCCGTGTCTGGAACAACCTGCGGCAGGGCAAATACAGGACCTTATCCAACGACGTCATCGATAGCGGTGAGATCTACGATCTCGTCGTGGTCGGCGGCGGGTTGAGCGGTCTCGGAGCAGCCTATGAATTCAAGAATACGGCCGGGAACGATCAAAAGTGCCTCATCATCGAAAATCATCCCATCTTCGGGGGACACGCCAAGAGAAATGAATTCCTGGTCGACGGGTACAAGCTTACGGGACCTCAGGCCTCCAACGCTTTCTCCGTTATCAATCGGGAAGGCGCGGCCGAGAACGAGATTTTCTCAGCTCTGAACATACCGCGCACCTTCGCTTACCAGGAATTACCTCCCGAATTCAAACAGCTGCCCTTCGACCGGACCAGTTACGGCTTCATGTTGTGGCAGGATATTTCGCCAAGTGTGGGTTTTTTCTTTGACGGGGACATGGAAGGTTCCTGGGTGGTCGATCCGTGGGGACAGAAACTGAAGAAAGCCCCCTTCTCACGGAGGGTGCGAAGGGATTTTATCACCTGGAGGGAAACCGAAGAGCAGCATTTCAGGCGCACCGATTTCAGACAGCGGCTTGACCAGATCACCTACAGGGAGTACCTCGAAAAGAAGGTCCGGCTGAGCAGTGAGGTGTCTGATTTCGCCAACCCTATCCTGGCGAGCGCTCTCGGACTGGGCTGTGACGCCATTTCAGCCTACGGCGCCTACCAGATCGGGATGCCGGGGTTCAAGGGTCTGGGCCGGTGGACCGGGACCCGGCGCCTTGACGAAACGGATTGGCATTCCTTTCCCGGAGGAAACGACGGCTTCACCCGGTATCTTGTGAAGTTCCTCATCCCCGAAGCGGTCCAGGGCGGAAATACTTTCGGTGAAATACTCAACCGTCCGGTGGACCTGAAGGCTCTGGACCATCCCTCCAACAAGGTGAGCATGAGACTGGGATCCATGGCCGTTCAGGTGAACCACAGCACCCTGCCGGAAAAATCAGATCACGTCCTGGTGACGTACCTTAGGGGAGGAAATGCCTACCGGGTGAAGGCAAGAGCGGTCGTGATGGCCTCGGCCGGATGGTCCAACCGTCACGCGGTCACGGACCTGCCGGAAGACTACAGAAAGGCCTATGAGAGCTTCTTTTACTCCCCGGTCCTGGTGGCCAACGTCGCCCTGACCAACTGGCGTTTCCTCTACAATCTCGGGCTGACGGGCTGCAGGTGGTTCGAGGGGTTCGGGTTCTCGTGCAACATCCGCAAACCGATGATCGTCGGAGACTATCGACAGCCCCTGCACCCTGACAAACCAGTTGTCCTGACCTTCTACGTTCCGCTGCACTATCCAGGGCTGCCGGGCCCGGAACAGGGAACCAGAGGCCGGGAGGAGATCCTTTCAACTCCATTTCGGGATTACGAGCGTAAGATCGTGGATCAGATGAACCGGCTTTTCGGCCGAAGCGGCTTCGATCCTAAAAAGGACATTGCCGGCATTATCCTGAATCGCTGGGTCAACGCCTACCTCAACCCGCAGCCCGGTTTTTACTTCGGCTCGGATGGCAAGCCCGCGCCCCGTGAAACGATCAGGAAACGTTTCGGCCGCATCGCTTTCGGGCACTCGGAACTCAACGGGCACATGAACTGGATTGCCGCAATCGAGGAGGGTCGGTCGGCAGCAAAAAAGGCCATGGAGATCCTGTAGATCAGGGAATTGTTTCTGTCTCCACCGGGACGGTGTCTCCCGCCGGATGATCCCATTTCATAAAGAGGAGCGGTATGGCGATGACGATCATAAGGACCCCCTCCGCCATGATCAGGGTTTTCACCCCCGCTACTGAAATGAGGTAAAAGGAGGTCAAAAGCGTCCCTACAATGCTCCCCAGGGTGGAGAGGGCGTAGAGGGTCCCTATGGTCGCTCCCGAGGTGTGAAGACTGGAGATCATGAGCTTGGCCGTGTAGGGGCTCACCGCACCAAGAAAGACAGAGGGGATGAAAAAAAGGAACAGGGAAGCCACGAGAGGACTCATCCTGATACCCATGTCCTGCATGAAGACCCAGTCCGAGATCCCGGTACTGTAAAGGGGGAAGGTAATGAAGAGCATCGCCGGTACGAATATGATCAGGGCAAGCTTGTTTGTGGACGGATGAATGTCAGCAATTTTCCCGCCCCAGAAATAACCGGCTGAAAGCCCCGCCAGAAATACACTGATGAGGCTTCCCCAGACGAATATGGAATTCCCGAAATTGGGAGCCAGTACCCGGCTTCCCAGGATCTCAAAGGACATCACCATGGCACCGCACAAAAAAACGATGACCAGTATCATAACGAACCGCCTTTTTGATGGTTACTTGCCGATTTCCATTTCCTTGTAAAGGTTTACGGGGGCAAAATCATCCGTGAGGATCTTGGAATCCCATGTAAAACCCATGTCTTCATAGTCCCAGGGGGATTGCTTAAGATCGATATCCATTCCCTTATCAGATTGGATCTCACCTGCCCTGTACAGCATAGCGCTCTTTTGCAATGGAAACTTGTTTACCGTTGCGACAAATATAAAATTGCCCGCCTCTTCTCCCTTGAAAAGATACAGAGACTCGAACTCCTCCTGGTAAGTCTTGACCATGGCCCAGAAGTATTTATTGTTGGATTTTGAAAGGACATTCGACACCACCACACCACCGGCTTTCAGTTTCTTTTTCAGCTCTCTTAAGAACTCGACTGTCGTAAGGTGGAACGGGATGTGTTCCCCTCTGTAGGCGTCCAGGAAGATCATGTCGTACTTTTTGGCAGTTCTTTTTATGTACATCCTCCCGTCCAGGAGGTGGACCTTCATGTTGGGTTTTTCTACAAAATAGAAATATTTTTTCGCTACCTCGAACATCTCGGGATCGATCTCCACGGAATCTACGATCGCGTCGGGATAGTACCTGTTGAAATAGCGCGGCATGACGCCCGCTCCCAACCCGACGAAAAGCACTTCATCAGGCTCCCTGTCAAGAAAAGCCAGGGAAGTAAAAGCCATCCGGGTGTACTCGAAAATGAGTTTGTCCGGGTCATCGATGAGGATCCCTCCCTGGGGCCGGTCCTTCTTGGTGTTGACCAGGACATATCTCTGTCTTGCAACCTGATCCTCGTCCACCATGATGAACTGATAAAGGGAGTTCGTCTGGTAAATGGTTTTCGTTAACGGCTTGTGGTCTCCAAAGGCTGGAGAAACAGCGACAGCAAACAAAAGGATCACGGACAAGGGGAGTGCAAGTCTCATATCCTTCTCCTGTACCTGCGCATGAGCAGGGAGTTGGACACGACCGACACCGAGGAAAAGGCCATGGCCGCTCCGGCGATGATGGGGCTGAGAAGGAACCCGGTGAAGGGATACAGGACACCCGCCGCGATGGGGATGCCCAGGGTGTTGTAGACGAAGGCCCAGAAGAGGTTCTGCCTGATCTTGCGCATGGTAAAACCGGAAAGGTCCATGGCCATGACCACGTCGCGGATGTCGTCCTTAATAAGAACGATGTCTCCGGACTCGATGGCCACGTCGGTGCCGCCCCCGATGGCGATGCCGATGTCGGCCTGGGTGAGGGCCGGTGCGTCGTTGATGCCGTCGCCCACCATGGCCACCTTGCGGCCGCCCTCCTGGAGCTTCTTCACCTCGGCCGACTTGTCCTGGGGGAGCACTTCGCTGAGGACCCTGGAGATCCCCACCTGGGCGGCGATGGCCTCGCCGGTCCTCCGGTTGTCGCCGGTGATCATGACGACCTCCTTGCCCATCTTCTGTAGGGCCTTTACCGCGGCGGCCGAGTGCTCCTTCAGGGTATCGGCCACGGCCAGAATGCCGGCGATCTGCCCGTCCACGCCAACGATCATGGCGGTCTTGCCCAGGTCTTCCAGTTCGGTCATTTTTTCCTCGGCATCTCCCAGCTCGATACCCGTGTCGTTGAACCAGGAGCGGTTGCCGATGACCACCTTCCGGCCGTTTACAGTCCCCTCGACGCCTTTCCCCGTGATGGATTTAAAATCGACAGGCGGCGTTAGTTCCAGATCCCTGCTTACAGCGCCGTTAACGATAGCTTCCCCCAGCGGGTGTTCCGAGTTCTTCTCCACCGAAGCAGCCAGCATGAGCAAGTTGTCGGAGCCCAAATCCCCGAAGGTCACCACGTCGGTCAGTTCCGGCTCCCCTTTCGTCAGGGTGCCGGTCTTGTCGAACACGACCGTATCGATCCGGTGGGCCATCTGGAGGGCCTCGGCGCTTTTAATGAGCACCCCGTTCTTCGCCCCGAGACCGGTGCCCACCATGACGGCCGTGGGTGTCGCCAGCCCCAGGGCGCAGGGGCAGGCGATGATGAGGACGGCGATAAACACCGTGAGGGCGAAGATGAAGCTCTGCCCCGCCAGCATCCATACGGCGAAGGCGAGCAGGGCGATGCCGACCACCGCCGGCACAAAGTAGGCCGAGATGAGATCCGCCAGGGCCTGGATGGGGGCCTTGGACCCCTGGGCCTCCTCCACGAGCTTGATGATCTGGGCCAGGGCGGTGTCTTTGCCCACCTTCGTGGCCCGGAAACGGAAGGAGCCGGTCTTGTTGATGGTGGCCCCCACGACCTGGT
>CP070698.1:1153315-1156084 GCA_020349685.1 bacterium | reverse complement strand
GCAGGAGAACTGGGGATCCCGGTTCTTTATGTCGGGCTGGGCGAGGGGATCGAAGACCTTGTTGAGTTCGACCCGAAGGAATATGCGCGGGGATTGATTGGGGATTGAGGGAAATGTGGAATTCAGGGGCCAGAATTGAGTTACCAATGGTGGGTGTCATCAACATCAGCGCCCCGGATACATTCACCCAAATCAGCGTATTCAATTTAATAAAATATTTAAATTAAAGTATATTGCATTCATTGTTTAACAAGATACATTAAGTAAATGCAGGGTTGCGGGCTTCTTCTCGGTCCAAGGGATTCCCCTGAATACGTCCCTTTTCAGTCTGCAGTGACAATCAGGATTCTCAATCCTGGATCCTGTATTCCGGGTTCTTGAACATGCAGACTCACATACCCCTTTTTTGCTATACTATCTGGCATGGTACGGAGGGTTTTCCTAAAGATGCGTGGTGTCCGCATGCACCACCATGTGTATCTTTCTATCGTCGCCATCATCATAGGTATTCTCGGCGGTTACGGGGCTCTTGTCTTCAGATACATCATAAAGGGCACCCAGTACCTGTTCTACCAGAATACAGACGACATCCTGACCTTTGCCCACACGATGCCCTTCTATCTCAAGATCCTGCTGCCGGCTCTGGGTGGGATGGTCGTCGGTCCCCTTGTTTATTTCGGGGCAAGGGAGGCCAAGGGGCATGGAGTACCTGTGGTGATGGAGGCCGTGGCCCTCAGGGACGGGCGGATACGCCCAAGGGTCGCCCTCGTGACGATCCTCGCCTCCGGAATCACCATAGGTTCCGGGGGTTCGGTGGGGCGGGAGGGGCCCATCGTCCAGATCGGCTCTTCTATCGGCTCCACCATAGGCCAGATACTGAAAGCTCCACCCCTCAGGCAGAGAACCCTCGTCGGGTGCGGGGCGGCGGCGGGACTTGCGGCCACCTTCAACGCCCCCATAGCCGGGGCGCTCTTTGCGGCCGAGGTCATTCTCGGTGAGTGGGGCCTTTCCACCTTCTCACCGGTGGTCCTCTCATCGGTCACGGCTACAACCATTTCAAGGCATTACTTCGGCGATTTTCCCGCCTTTATTATCCCGACCTACAGGCTGGTCTCCATATGGGAGTTTTTATTCTACCCCTTGCTCGGCCTCGTCGTGGGTCTGGTGTCGCTCCTGTTCATCCTTGCGGTCAACAAAAGCGAGGACCTTTTCGACGAATTGAGGATACCCGAGTATCTTAAACCCGCCCTTGGCGGACTCATGCTAGGATGCATGCTCATTGTCTGGCCCAACGTTTTCGGTGTGGGCTATGGGACCATCAACCTTTCTCTGAAGAACCAGCTGCCCTTTCTTCTCCTGGCGACCCTGATTTTCATCAAGATCCTGGCGACATCCATTACCGTCGGAAGCGGCGGCTCCGGCGGGATCTTCGCTCCCTCTCTCTTCATCGGCGCCATGACCGGCGGTGCTTTCGGCTGGGCCATCCATGAGTACTTTCCGCTTGTCACAGCGGATTCCGGAGCCTACGCCCTGGTGGCCATGGGCGCCGTGGTGGCCGGGACCACCCATGCGCCCATAACCGCCATGATCATCATCTTCGAACTCACTTCCACCTACGAGATCATCCTGCCCCTGATGATCACCTGCATGTTGAGCACTCTGATCACGACCTCCCTTAAACGCGATTCCATCTACACCAGCAAGCTGACTCGAAAGGGCGTGGAGATCACCCAGGGATGGGAACAGAGTGTGCTGAGAGCACTGAAGGTCAGGGATATCGCCCGCGACCAGGTTGTGACGGTACCCGAGGACATGGCCCTTGTGGCAATGGTCGAGATCCTGAAGGAGGAGGACGTCTCCCATCTTCACATGGTCGGGCCTGAAGGGGAGTTGAGAGGCATCATCTCCTTCAGCGACATAAGGGCCGCACTTCAGGAAGAAGGGTTGGAGCATCTTGTTATCGCCAAGGACGTCGCCACGACCGACATTATCACCATAAGTCCCTCCGACAGTATTCAGGATGCCCTGTACAAGATGGGCAGGAACGGGGTCTCCCACCTGCCGGTGGTTCAGGAAGACGACAATGGCAAGGTCGTGGGCACCCTGAACAAAAAAGACGTCATGGCTGTTTACAACAAGGCTGTTTTAGGCAGGGGGTTGGAGCCGTAGGGGAAGGGGCAACTTCGGAGAACCGTTTGACCCGGCGACGCGGGGACTCGGAGACCCGGAGGAAGATCAGCCGTACACTTCAGGCACTTCCATGGAATAACGGAGTACCGGTGTGTCGGGGTAAAAGCGAGGCATGCCAGCTCCATACAGCACTCCCCGGCGCCATCGCGTCTCCGCGCCCTGGACCACAAATTATATTTTTCCGCACTTCGACAGCAGGACGGCTCCCATGACAAGGAAGGCGATGACGTAAAGGGAGCACCCGAGGGCTTCGAGTGCTTTTCTTTTGCCCTGTTTCTCCTGTTTCATGGCGGGTCATCCTAGCAGATCCTCAATTCATAGGGAACCGGCATGAATTCAGGATCAATTGACATTTTAGCTGAATCGGGTTACTTATCCTTGCTTCCGGAAGCACGACGCGCCCCGTGTGGGGCCACCGTATCAGTACCGCGCCTGGGAGCGGCGCCCGGATCGATGACCATATGTAATGTCATCGATCCGTGAGGAAAGGGAAAACCGCGTTTTTCCCTTTCCGTTGAGCGAAAGGCCCACCAGGACTTTCGCGACCCTGTAAGTACCGCGCCTGGGAACGGCGCCCGG
>CP070698.1:1150166-1153215 GCA_020349685.1 bacterium | reverse complement strand
TGAGGGTGTTTGTAATTCTCTTGCCATTTATGATAGCTCACAAGACGGAATTAAAGTGAGTAAAACCAAACATTGGCTTGCTTTTATATCTTCAGAAATTGCTCCTCTAAGTGGGGAATTTGATCGTTCTGGGGTCGATGTCTGGCCAAGGAATATGGATGATGGGATTGTGCCATTATCGGCTCAAGTCTACAAAGGAGCTGATATCATTTACTATGGGGAGTACGGGCACAGGGATATTGCTATGCTCCCTGACCCCTCATGGTACCTTTCGAGCGCCTCAGCCAGAACAAGGCCGCCGGCGCTCTCGTTGCCATCGAGGTGCCCTATGGCAGCGGCCGTATCACCCCGCCCCAGAGCCTGCCTCACACCGCCCTCCACCGCGAAACCCTCAAGTTTCAACCTGCGGTAGGTGTTGAATCGATCCAGGATAAGCGCCAGCCCGATGATCGAACAAAGGACTATGGGAACCATGAGAACACCGCCACGATAGAGGAAGTTCAGCCAGGTGCCGTTCATACAGGAGACCATTTCCTTTCTTCAACTCTGAAGTTTGGCGACTTCACAAAAAGCCGTCAACGCGCCTGGGAACGGCGCCCGGATCGATGATCGATCGCATTATCATCGATCCGTGAGGAAACCGAAAACCACGCTTTTCGGTTTCCGTTGAGCGAAAGGCCCGCCAGGACTTTCGCGACCCTTTCAATAGGCGGTGTAGCTCAGGTGGTTAGAGCATACGGCTCATATCCGTAGTGTCCGGGGTTCAAGTCCCTGCACCGCCACCAGAAAAACAAGGCCCCCAGATGGGGGCCTTTTTTTGTGAAGTTTCAGGTTCCAGGTTTTGTGTTTAACCAATCGCCAATCACGAGTCACGGATCACTGCCTTTTTAGAACCTCATCGGTACCGCGATCTCCTTCTCCACCGGTTTGATCTCCTCATTGTAGACCTTCATGTACTCCTTAACAGTGGGGATGCGGCCGAGGAGGGAACAGAGCGCCGCGACATGAGAGGATCCCAGGTAGACCTGAGCTCCTGTGCCCATGCGGTTGTCGAAGTTCCTTGTGCTGGTGGAGATGACGGTGGAATCGGTGGCGACCTGCCCCTGGTTGCCCATGCAAAGGCTGCACCCTGGAACATGCACGTTTGCCCCGGCTCTCACCATGGCCTGGTGAACCCCCTCGTCGGCGAGGGCTGCATTGCTCTCCCTGTCGGGGGGCACGGCCCAGAATCGCATGGTCGGCGACAGCTGTCTGTTGCCGATAATCCTGGAAACCGCCCTGATATCGGTAATATCGGTCATGCATGAGCCGACGAAGACCTCGTCTATGGCTGTTCCGGCTGCCTCTGAGAGGGTCACGATCTTGTCGGGGTCGTTGGGTGCCGCCAGAAGAGGTTCCGTTATGGTGTTTAGATCCACCTCGATAATATCGGCATAGGGCGCACCGTCGTCAGCGGTCACAAACTCCGGCTTTGCCAACCAGCTTTCCATGAGGTTGGTGATGACCTGGATCTGCTTGGAAGGATTTCGCTTGATGAAATTTTCTTTCAGGAATTTGAGGTTGTTCTTCACATATTCGATGACCCTTTCAGGATCATGGGCGAAGGTGCTAGCGGCGGCCGATCTTTCAGCCGAGGTGTCGGTGAACTTGTAGGAATCCTCCACGCTGATACCCTCGAGGCCTTCCATCTCAAGGATCCTGTCGGCGAAGACGTTCATCTTGTTGTCGCCCTTTTCGAGGTTCAGTTTACCTTGCTGCATGGCCGTGTAGGGAATGGCGTTGACGAGGTCCCTGATCGTGATGCCGGGCTGGACCTCACCGGTAAAGCGGACCAATACCGACTCGGGCATGTCCAGGGGCAGATATCCCTGGCTTGCAGCGAAGGCGACCAGGTCCGAGCCGGCCGGGAAACTGATACCGATGGGGAACCGGGTGTGACTGTCGCCTCCCGTACCGACGAAGTAGGGGAGGCAGAACCGGTTGCCGTTGGTGTGGATGATCCCGTCACCAGGCTTCAGAGCGATGCCGCCAAGCCTGTTCACGAAGGCTGTCAGCGTATGCTGCATGTGGGCGTCCTTGCTGCGCGGACCTGCTGCCGTGTGGCAGAAGGACTGGATGAAAACCGTGGCGAAATGCGTGCAGGCGAGTTCCTCGAGCTCCTGTCGCGTCATCTTTCCCGTGGTGTCCTGCGAAAATACAAGATGTGCCTGAGGCTCGACATACTGGCCGGGCAGGACCCCGGCGATGCCGCTGGCCTTGCCTACCAGTTTCTGGGCCAGGGAGAATGGCTGGCCCTCTCTTATCTGGGGTTTCTGAGGAATGTGGACGGCGGTTTCATCAAAATCGATACCGATCTTGCGACAGTGCTCTATGGCCCTGGATGTGAGCTTTCTGCCGATGATGAGCAGGTTCCTTCCTCCGGCCCGGTATTCCTCGCTGATGGAGGCCGGTTCAATGGTAAACCCGGCCAGGACTTTCCCCGTTTCCTTTTCCCGGACCTTTCCTTCAGAGAAATCGACCTCGACAACCATCCCTTCCTCGAGTTCACCGGCCTGGCAGCGGACAGGGACAGCTCCACATCCACGCAGCGTGTTAAAGAAGATCGGGGCGATCTTGGAAGCCATGACGATACCGCCCCGCCTCTTGTCCTCGGCGAGTTTCTGGGAAAGGTGAGGCGAAAAGAACGCGCCTGAAAGGAACCATGCAGACAGTAGGCAAAATCCTGAATAAACAGGGGGGGATGGACCGCTACAGGGGATTCCCCAGGCCCAACACGACTCCAACGCCTGACGATTTGTTCGACCTTTTTTTGTCTGTCCTGACTCACGCCGAGCTCAAGGTCTTGCTCTATATTGTCAGGCGCACGTACGGGTTCAAGAAATCCAGCGACAGGATTTCGCTGAAGCAGATCTGCAAAGGCATCGTCACTAGAAGCGGCAAGAGGTTGGACAGCGGGACTGGCCTGTCGCGACAAGGCGCTATAACGGCGGTCAAGAGCCTGGAAAAGAGAGGGCTGATCGTCGTTGAAAGGGTGAAGACGGAAGACGGC
>CP070698.1:1146150-1150066 GCA_020349685.1 bacterium | reverse complement strand
TGCCGGTTTGTCCCTCTTGAGGTAGGTCAGCGCACCATAGAGAAGACCGATGATGATGATGAGGGCGCCACCGACAACCACGAACGGTGAGGGCGATTTCCTGGAACGCTTTATGCTTTTTTCCTCGGCAAGCTGCTCCTGCTCGAACACCGGTTCGTCAAAGGTTTTTTCCTCCGAGATGGGCCCTTCAGCCAGGAGGGAGTCGATCAGGTCCGGGCCAGAGTCTTCCGGAGGTGGTGGTGGCGCGGGAGGCGTGGCCGAAGGGGGCTTAACAGGAGCCGGTGCAGGCTTCCCGGCCTCCCCAACCAAAGGGGGATGATCAGGAACACCCGGCGAGCCGGGGGAGTCTGCAGTCGGGGGAGGTTCCGGCCTGAGGTCCGGGGAAAGCCCCTCCGGGAGGTCAGGTAGAGGTCCCCGAGCCGGCTCTTCCTGCCCGAAAAGCTCATCACCCTCTTCTGCCTTATCCGGCTCGACCTTCGTGTCCTTCTTCCCGAAGGAAAAGGGGTCCAGGTTCTCCCTCTTGGGGAAAAGATCGAAATCGTCGCCCATGATTTAGTCCTTTTCTTTCCTGCTGGCTGCTTCTGCGATGACCTTTTCAGCAAGGTGAGCCGGCACCTCCTCGTAATGCGAGAAGGAGATGGAAAAGGAAGCACGTCCTTCGGTCATGGATCTCAGATCGGGAGCGTAGCTGAGGATCTCCGCCATCGGTACCTGTGCTTTTACGATCTGCTCGCCGCCCTGGGGATCCATTCCCATAACCTTTCCGCGCCTCGAGTTTAAATCTCCGATCACGGCACCCATAAAATCGTCGGGAACAGTGACATCCAGGTTCACGATAGGCTCCAAAAGGATCGGATTACACTCCAGGAAGCCCTTTTTGAAACCCATGGATGCCGCTATTTTAAAGGCCATTTCGGAGGAGTCCACAGTGTGATAGGAACCGTCATAAAGGGTGACCTTGACATCGGTTACAGGATAGCCCGCCAGGACACCTTCCAGCATGGCCTCGCGAACGCCCTTCTCTACGGCAGGGATATACTGCCTGGGAACAGAACCTCCGACGATCTTGTCGACGAACTCAAAATCCATCCCGCGGGGCAGCGCCTCGACCTCGAGCCACACATCCCCGAACTGTCCCCGGCCGCCGGTCTGCTTCTTGTACCGGCTCTGAAGGCTGGTCTTGCCCTTGATCGTCTCCTTGTAGGGAACCTTGGGAACCGCCATCTCGACCTCGACGCCGAACTTTGTCTTGAGACGCTCCACGGTGACCTCTATGTGCTGCTGTCCCATTCCCGAAAGGATGTTCTCCCGGGTGGCCTCGTCCCTTTTCACCTTCAGGGAGGGGTCCTCTTCCAGAAGGCGGGCAAGAGACTGGCTGACCTTCTCTTCGTCGCCCTTGGACTTGGGCTTGATGGCGTAGGAAAGCGCCGGCTCGGGCAGCTGGATAGACGGCAATATGAAAGGCTTCCCTTCTGCTGTGAGCGTGTCACCCGTGTTCGTCTCTTTGAGCTTGGCAACGGCGGCAAGCTGGCCGGCTATGACCTGGGGGACGTTGATCTGCTTCTTGCCCTGAAGAAGAAATAGGTTGCCGAAGCGCTCTTTGGCATCCCGGCTCGCGTTAAAAAATCCGGAATCGGCTTTGAGGGTCCCGGACAGGACCTTGAACAGCGTCAATTTGCCGGCGTAAGGGTCGGCCAGGGTCTTGTAGACGATGGCGGCGAAGGGGTCACTGCTGGAGGGATTCCTGACCGCCTCCCCGCCCTTGCCGTCCGTGCCGGCCACGGGACCCCTGTCAACCGGAGAGGGCATCAGGGCCACCACGGCATCGAGGAGTTTCCTCACACCTATATTCAGTGTCGCAGAACCGCAGAAAACAGGCACAATATCACCCGCGACAACACCTGCCCTCAGTCCCTGGAAAACCTCGTTGTCCGTGAGCTCGCCTGTTTCCAGATATTTCTCCACCAGTTCGTCGTCCCCTTCGGCAGCGAACTCCACCAGTTTTTCCCTGTATTCATTGGCCATATCAGCCAGATCAGCCGGGATGTCATGCTCCGTAAACTTGCCGCTGCCATCCATCTCGTAAAGGCACGCCTTCATGGATATGAGATCCACGACGCCCTTGAAATCCGCCTCGGCACCGATGGGAATCTGCAGGAGAACGGGTCTGGTCTTGAGTGTTTTCTCGACTTCACCGATGGCCTTGTTAAAATCAGCACGCTCACGATCCATCTTGTTGATGAAAACGGCGCCCGGAAGGTCCCTTTCCCGGGCCTCTTTCCAGAGCCTTTCCGTATTGACCTGAACCCCCGAGACGGCGCTTATCACGGCGATCACCGCATCCGAGACACTCAATGCGAAAAGGGAATCTGCGATGAAATCCTGATAACCGGGCGTGTCGATAAGGTTTATCTGATGATCTTTCCAGGGGAGGGTCGCTGTCGCCGAACTGGAGCTTATGTGCCGTGAGATCTCTTCAGGCAGAAAGTCCATGACCGTATTGCCTTCCTCCACCTTCCCCAGTCGGTTCATAGCCCCAGCGTTGAAGAGCACAGCCTCGCACAGGGATGTTTTTCCAGCGCTACCGTGTGCAATAATAGCTATATTGCGGATCTTTTCGGTCTGGATCTCCTTCATGTGATGCTTCCTCCGTTGCCGTTGATATGAGAACCCTGCGTCAAGAATATCATTGGTTCGGGTGCGCAGAATACTCTGCCACAAACCGGACCCCACCGGGGGCTGATTCGGAAGCTTCCTGGAAATTCCGGCCCAGGGGTCCAACCAAATTTAGCAAGGTTACCATTGAGAAAGAAAAGGTACAAGGCCAAAGGGTTTGTGTGAACCGTGAGCCCTGAAAGGTGAACAGGAAAGATCGGTTCTTATCCCCGCTTCACTGTTCACCTTACTTTTCCTGGTTCCGCTCCCAGAGGATCCTCAACCCCTCCAGGGTCAGATCAGGGATCACTTCACTTACACGGCGGGCTTCCCCGGATATGCAGCCGGCGAGACCGCCCGTTGCCACGACCATCGCCTTGACACCCATCTCAGCGTCTATTCTGTCGACGATGCTGTCCACGAGACCGGCATAACCGTAGATGATCCCTGACTGTATGCTGCTAATGGTGTCCCGACCCACGATCTTCGGAGGTTTTTCGAGTTCCACCCTGGGCAGTTTGGCAGCCTTGAGAAACAGGGCGTCGAGACTGATCTGGATGCCGGGAAAGATCACACCGCCGAGGTACTCGCCGGCAGCCGAGATGACGTCGAAGGTAATTGCCGTGCCAAAATCGATGACCACGAGGGCCTCGCGGAAACGCTCGTAAGCAGCCACCGCGTTGGCTATCCTGTCCGCACCCACCTCCCTCGGGTTATCGTAAAGGATCGGCATGCCGGTTTTCATGCCCGGTCCTACCATAAGGGGCACCAGATCGAATTGGGTCATGGACATGTCTATAAGGGCCTGCCTCGCGGGCGGCACCACGCTGCTCACACAAATACCCCTCAGGGAACTTTCGTCCACACCACCGCCGCGCAGAAGGTCCTTGATCAGATGCCCGTACTCATCAGCTGTCCTGTCCCTGTCTGACCTGATCCTCCATCTGGAGGTGATCTTCGTGCCCCGGAAAATGCCCAGCACGGTCTGTGTGTTGCCAACATCGATACACAAAAGTAGGTCCTTCATAGCATCCTCGACAATTCAATGAGTGTAGGGTGTAGAGTGTAGAGTGTAGAGTGTAGAGAAAAAATCTTTGTGAACCACCGAAAAAAACTCTACACGCTGCACTTTGGACTCTACACTGATTTCAGTTCCCCCGAATACACCGTTACCTCCCCGCCCGGCGTCTCCATGACAAGCCCGCCGCTCCGGTCCAGGCGGACGGCGGTTCCCCTGATCTCCATGTCACCATTCCTGTGA
>CP070698.1:1143437-1146050 GCA_020349685.1 bacterium | reverse complement strand
GCCAAGAGGGCCGAGATCTACAAAGAGGCCCAGAAGGTCATGTTCGACGACGTGGCGGTCATCACGGTGGCCCACTCCACGGTCATCTGGCCCATGCGCACGAACGTCATGAATTTCAAGCTTCACCCCACGGCCTCCGTGCGGATGAAGAACGTCTGGAAGGACTAGCCTTCAGAACAAAGGGGGGAGGGTAACCTCCCCCCTTTTTGTTCAGAAGGAGGGACAAGGAAAAAGGGAAAAGAGACAAGGGGAATGCCCCTGTTTTTGTTGCACCGGTGTGTCAGGTGCATTATTTTCGTCTTGGATCTTTGATCTTATGCCCTCCGCAGCTTCAGCGAAGGAGGATGGATCTTGGATCTTGAATTATCTACCCTTGTACCTTTACCCTTTTACCTTTAACCTGATGCCATCATGCTGGGTTTTATCATCCGCCGCACACTCATCATCATCCCCACCCTTCTCGGCGTATCCATCGTCGTCTTCCTGCTCCTGTCCATAACACCCGGAGACCCGGCCGAACTCCTGCTCGGAGAACGGGCAACGGAAGCCTCCCTGGAGGCCATGAGGGAGTACCTCGGCCTCAACGAGCCGCTCTACGTGCAGTACGGCCTGTTCCTGAAGAGGCTGGTGAAGTTCGACCTGGGGGAGACGATCTGGACCCGGCAGAAGGTGAGCACCGAGATCAAGGAGCGTTTTCCCGCCACCATTGAGCTGTCCCTGGCGGCCATGTTCCTGTCGTGCCTCTTCGGGGTCGTCCTGGGGATCGTGTCGGCGTCAAGGCAATACTCCATCTTCGACTACCTCAGCATGGTGGGTTCCCTGGTGGGAGTCAGCATGCCCGTTTTCTGGCTGGGGCTCATGCTCATGCTGGTGTTCGCCCTGAACCTCGGGTGGTTTCCCGTGTCGGGACGCATCAGCACGGGGACAGAGCTTCATGTCATCACCAACTTCTACGTGCTCGATGCCATCCTCACCCGCAACTGGAAGGCTCTGGGCGACGTCCTCCACCATCTGGCCCTCCCGGCCATCGCTCTCTCGACCATACCCATGGCCATCGTGGCGCGCATGACCCGTTCCTCCATGCTGGAGGTCCTGCGTCAGGATTACATCAAGACGGCCCGCGCCAAGGGGCTCAGTGAGATGAAGGTTGTGCTCAAGCATGCCCTGCGCAACGGTCTCATCCCGGTGGTCACGGTCATCGGCCTGCAGTTCGGGATCCTGCTCGGGGGAGCCATTCTCACAGAGACGGTGTTCGCGTGGCCGGGTGTGGGCAAATGGATCTACGAGGGGGTGGTCAAGAGGGATTACATGGTCATCCAGGGCGGGACCATGCTTGTGGCAACGGCCTTTGTGGTGGTCAACACCCTCGTGGACATCCTCTACGCGGTGATCAACCCCAGGATCTCGGTGAAATAGGCCCGGCCATGATAAAACTCCTCAACAGGTTCACCGATCCCGAAACACGCCATCCTTTCTTCGATCAGCTCGAGAAGCTGCTCAAGAACAAGACAGGAGTGGCCGGCCTCATCATCATCACGGTCTTCGTATTCCTGGCCCTCTTTGCCCCGCTGCTTTCTCCCCACGATCCGGTGGAGAACGCCCTCTACGACCAGCTCAAGCCCCCCATGTGGGAAGAAGGGGGAGCGTCCAAGAACATCCTGGGCACCGACGACCTGGGCCGCGACATGCTTTCGCGCCTCATCTACGGTGCCAGGGTCTCCCTCATGGTCGGCCTTGTCAGCGTGGGGATCGCAGTTTTTCTCGGGACCCTTTTCGGGGCCATCGCGGGATACTTCGGTGGCTGGCCCGACAACATCATCATGCGCATCATGGACATCATCCTGGCCTTTCCGGGGATCCTGCTTGCCATCGTTATCGTTGCCTACCTGGGACCCGGACTCAGGAACGCCATGATCGCCATCGGAGTCATCAATATCCCGCGTTTCGCGCGCATCGTGCGCGCCTCGGTCCTGGAGGAGAACGAGAAAGACTACGTCCTCGCCGCCAGGGCGGTGGGTGCGCGGAACCGGAGGATCATTTTCAACACGGTCCTGCCCAACTGCCTGGCGCCCATCATCGTCCAGGCCTCCCTGGGTTTCGGTTCCGCCATCCTGGATGCCGCGGGTCTGAGCTTCCTGGGTCTGGGCGCCCAGCCGCCCATCCCGGAATGGGGAGCCATGATCGCCATGGGCCGCTCCATGATCCTTCGGGCGTGGTGGGTCATGACCTTCCCGGGCATCGCCATTCTCCTCGGCGTGCTTGGGTTCAACCTGCTGGGGGACGGGCTCAGGGACGCGCTGGACCCGAGATTAAGAGATTGATGGCATCAATCTCTTAATGAAGAGGAGAAAAGGAGAAGAGGTGAAGAGGAGAAAAAATACAGAATTTCAGGGGATTATTCCTCCTTTTCCCCTTTTCCCCTCTTCCCCTTTTCATGGTGAAGATCGATGACTCCTCTCATCGAAGTCAAAAACCTCGAGGTCCAGTTCGAGATCCGGGGCGCCGTTCTCAAGGCGGTGGATCAGGTGAGCTTCGAGATCGCGCCGGGCGAGACCCTTGGACTTGTAGGGGAATCCGGCTGCGGAAAGAGCGTCACCGCGTCGGCCATCATGC
>CP070698.1:1140023-1143337 GCA_020349685.1 bacterium | reverse complement strand
TGGGAAAATCGAACGCGAGATTGGGAAAA
The DNA here is from genome assembly GCA_020349685.1 of bacterium. Classification (GTDB taxonomy): domain Bacteria; phylum BMS3Abin14; class BMS3Abin14; order BMS3Abin14; family BMS3Abin14; genus JALHUC01. The sequence goes on along the minus strand of CP070698.1, from coordinate 1,143,308 downwards.
GCCCTTTCCAGGGTCACAGTTACCGGTGCCGGGTCTCCGCCGCCACAACCCGAGAGGGCAAACACCGGAATCAAAAGAACAATGATTCCTGTAATGATCTTTCTGATCAATGAGTTACACACCCGGCCTGACATCCGGTAGCGTTAAAACAGGATCGCCGCACCCTGAAATCTCATGATGCGGCGCCCTGTTTCCGTTTATCAAACGACGATGTCAGCACCAGTTGCCTTCCAGGTTGCGATCTTCCAGCATGGGTCTGGTCCGCTTGCGCATCTCGTCTTCAACCCACTGGGCCGCCTCGAACTCCAGTTCGTTGCGAATATTCTCCTCGGCCAGGGCCGTCGCTTCACGGATGTGCTTCCTGGCACCATGTTCCCCGCACACTCCGGAGGAGAGATCGGCCTGAAACTCGATGGCTTCCCTTGCGTAGGACATCCTGTGAACCAGTTCCTCCTCTACCCATTTTGCCGCCTGCGCTTCCAGTTTCTCTCTGATTTTATCATCCATGTTGATCATGCTTTTCACTCCCTTTGTTCCCCTTTTGGGGAGGTTCATTTTTGACTTTCCTGTCATAAAATATAACCACTGATGGGATAAAGCAAAGGGACTGTTAGAGTCAGGAGTCAGGAGTCAGGAGTCAGGAAACAGCGTTTTATCATTCTTGGGGCTGTCAACCCCTCCTGAATTTTCAATATTGGGTTGTAAATCAGCTTTTTCTCAGCCGATCCTGAGGTTGGCCTGCGGCGCGTTCCTCGATCGCCCCAGGGATTCGGAGGAGTAGAGGATAAGGCCGGCCCAGATAAACCCGAAGCTGGCGAGGTGCCCCACCGTAAACGGCTCGCCGAAAGCGAAAACCGCCCACGCGAAGTGCCCCGTCGGGACGACGTACTGCATGATACCCATCGTCGAGAGCCTGACGCGGTTCAGGGCTCCTCCGTAAAGGATGAGGGGCGTTGCTGTCAAAATCCCTGAGAAGGACAAAAGGATGTCGGTACCTTTTCCGGCAGTGAGAAAGGATAGCTCGCCATGGGACCGGAGCCAGAACAGGTAGGCCAGAGCCACGGGGGACAGGAGAGTCGTTTCCACCGCCAGCCCCGTCACGGCGGGTACTTTGGCGGCTTTTCTGACCAACCCGTAAAGGCCGAAGGTAAAAGCCAGTATCAGGGAGATAACAGGCAGTCTTCCCACTATCACCGTCTGGACTCCGACGCCCAGCGCAGCCAGGCCGATGCTTATTTTTTGCCTTACGGTGGTCCGCTCCCTGAGAAAGATCGCGGCGAGCAAGATGCTGACAAGAGGGTTGATGTAGTACCCGAGACTGCTCTCCAGGACCTTGTCTGTCGTGACCGCATAGATAAATGTGAACCAGTTCGTGGACACCAGGAGAGCGGTTGCGAGCAGGGTCAACAGGGACCTGCCACTGGAAAACAGCCCGCTCAACACCCCTCCCGCACCGGTGACGCCAATAAAGACAAGAAGGAAAAAGGAGCACCAGACGATACGGTGGGCCAGGATCTCTATGGGCGCGACATGGTCCAGGAACTTGAAATAGAGAGGGAAGGATGTCCACATGGTATATGCGGCAAGGCCCATGAGGACCCCGGACCTGGCGCTGGCCTCGCGCTCATCGTCACCCTGTACGATCGGACTCAAGGAATCGACCTCCACTACGGAACCGCGTCGGTGGTTCGACGGCATCACCTTGCCACGGTGGGCACAAAAGTGCCAGATGGTTTAATGTGTGATATAGACGCGGTGACCGGCCGGAGTTTTTGTATCTATGTGAGTAAGTATCTATGTTTTAATAAACCTGGAGCCCAATAACAAATTCATGCAGACACCTGGATACGTAGTTACCTGGAAACTTAGATACAAGATAATCCGGCTTCTCCATACCGGCAGGTTCGACCAACAATACGCTGCCATTCACCAAAGCCACAAAGGAAGAGCCATTGACCCCCAAAAACACATATGACCGCCGTACGCTGGCCGCTTACCACGAGGCGGGGCACGCCGTGATCGCCTACGATCAGGGAGTCCGCGTCCACGGTATAAGCATCGTTCCGGAGGAAGGCCGCATGGGGCACATCGCCATCGACACTCTCCTGCTCAACCGGCTCGTACCGACCTTCCGTACCAACAAGGGAGCCAGAAACCGCTTCACCATGGAACGGCATGTCATGGTCCTTCAGGGAGGTCATGCTGCGGTGAGGCGTCTGGACCCTGCCCGTAATGCTGAGGCTGCAGCGGTAGACTGCGAGGGATCTGACAGGACCATCGCCATGGGCCTTCTCCAGGCTTTCACCAACAGCGAGACTGAAGCGCAAAGGTATTATCAGTGGCTCGATGCCCGCACCGATGGGATCGTCACCAACCCCATGAGGTGGTCGCAGATACGCACGCTGGCCAAGGCGCTCTGCGAGCAGGACCAGCTGGGAGCGAGGAAGGTCAGGGAGATCATCAGGGAAGCGGGGGAGGAGTGGGTCAGCACCCAGAACGCAGCACGCTGAACGCAGTTGAAGGTCAAAAGCTGATTGTTTGCAGCCAGTTAGTAAGATTTAAAAAATTTCACTGACTTCTTTCATGATTAGTCCCCTCCCCGACACGCCAATACTCCGACACCCCGAAACGTATCAAAGAAACACAGAGACCTCTCCCCGTTTCTCCGTTTCCCCTTTTTCCCGGTTCGAATGCTTGCTGCGTGCTGCGTCCTGCGTGCTTTCTCTAGACACTGCCCTCCCCTTTGCTACACTTTCTCTATACGGGGTGTCGGTTATGGTGGAACTCGGGGACAAACTCCTTGTGACAGGCGGATACGATTACAACCCCAGGTGGCTCAGAGGAAAGGAAGGCTGCGTGGGAACGGTCGTCCGTTTCCTCTGGGAAGGAAGCGACCGCAAGAAAAAACTGGTCCTGGACCTGGGGGACGATTTCTCCACCTGTGAGTTCAGGGGCCGTTACCTCATCCTCTTTTTAAGAGACCCTGATTCCGACTGGGAGGACAAAGGCGTCGTTCATGTGGTCGTCGGCAACTCCATCCCCAGGGATGTGGAGAGCATCGGCGTCGCGTCGGACCCCAAAAACGGCTTTAAATGGATCGAAGCGGCCGCGACCTATAAAATCCTCAGGAAAAGAATCCGCAAGAACATCCGGTTCACGGAAGTGGGGTAAAGGAGATCTCAGATCTCATATTTCAAATCTCAGAAAGGAAACAAGCCTCACGTTGATGGCATGACCTGATTGTATACAAGCACATTTTGAGATCTGAGATCTGAGATTTGAGAT
>CP070698.1:1134965-1139923 GCA_020349685.1 bacterium | reverse complement strand
CCACAGGGTTTCACAGAGGAAAACTTTATGCCTCAAAATGGATTTTACTTAAAGACATGATCCAAGTCTGAATGTTTTTTCCCTGTGTCACCCTGTGTACCCTGTGGTGAATTATCTTTTTGGAACCTGGAATTTGGAATTTGAAACTGGGGAGATAAACTAGATGATAAAAGCAGCAGTTGCCGGGGCGTGCGGGAGGATGGGCAGGGCCATTATCCAGGCCATCGGCTCGACGGACAACATCGAACTGGCCGGCGCTCTGGAGCATGAGAACCACCCGGATATTGGACAGCAGATTTCGGAACAGGGAGCACCGCCCGTCAAAATAGGCTCTGATCTCCGGTCCCTCTCCGGGGGCATCGACGTTCTCATCGACTTCACCACCCCAGAGGGCAGCCTGCGGAACCTGGAAACCTGCGCCGAACTGGGTATCCCGGCGGTCATCGGAACCACCGGCCTCGGGGAAGAGCAGAAAGAGGCCCTCCGCATGTACGCTCTGAGAACCCCCACCGTTTTTTCACCGAACATGAGCGTCGGGGTGAACCTTCTTTTCAAACTGGCAGCCACCGCTGCCTCGGCCCTCGGTGATGACTACGATGTGGAGATCGTGGAGGCCCACCACCGGATGAAGAAGGACGCTCCCAGCGGTACCGCCCTGCGCCTCGCCGAGGTCGTGGCCCAGGCACTGGGGCGCAATCTGGCGGAGAAGGCAGTCTACGCAAGACAGGGGATGATCGGGGAGCGGTCGGCAGACGAAATTGGGATCCAGACCATCAGGGCCGGGGATATCGTGGGGGAACACACCCTTCTCCTCGCCGGCCCGGGGGAACGGATCGAACTGATCCACAGGGCCCACAACCGTGACAACTTCGCAAGGGGTGCCGTCAGGGCAGCCCTCTGGATCGTGGGCAGGGAACCGGGACTGTATACGATGGCGGATGTGCTGGGAATATAATAGTCCAAAGGCCAAAGTCCAAAGGCCAAAGAGAGGTCTCACCGTTTTGACTGTTCTGACGAAAGCTGATTGAAGAAACTTTGGGCCTTGGTCTTTGGGCTTTAGGCCATGTGAAAGGAGCGCCATGAAAATAGAGCAAGCTGACCGATTAAAGGCCCTCCCCCCCTATCTTTTCGCCGAGCTCGACCGCATGAAGGCCGAAGTCGCGGCAAGGGGCATCGACATCATCAGCCTCGGGGTAGGGGACCCGGACCTTCCCACCCTCCCCAACATCGTGGCCCGTCTCAAAACGGCGGTGGACAACCCCGTGCACCACCGCTACCCGAGCTACGAAGGGATGCCCAGCTTCAGGCAGGCGGTGGCCCAGTGGTACGGAGAGCGTTTCGGTGTCACCCTCGACCCTGGCCACGAAGTTGTTTCCCTCATCGGCTCGAAGGAGGGGATCGCCCACGCCCCCCTCGCTTTCATCAACCCTGGTGACGTGGTCCTGTGCCCTGATCCGGGCTACCCGGTCTACACCATTGGCACCATGTTCGCGGGTGGAGAGGCTTATATCATGCCGCTGTCAGAGGAGAACAACTTTCTGCCCGACCTTTCTGCCATCCCGATGGATATCCTCGACAGGGCCAAGATCATGTTCCTCAACTATCCCAACAACCCCACGTCGGCTGTTGCGACCCGGGAGTTTTTCGAGGAGGCCGTCGCCTTCGCCACCAGGAACAACATCCTCGTTTGCCACGATGCCGCCTACACCGAAGTCTATTATGATGACGAGCCGCCCATGAGCTTCCTTCAGATGCCGGGCGCCCGCGAGGTAGGGATCGAATTCCACTCCCTGTCCAAGACCTACAACATGACAGGTTGGCGCATCGGCTGGGTCTGCGGCAACAGGGAGGCCGTCAACGCTCTTGGAAAGATCAAGACCAACATCGATTCCGGCATTTTCCAGGCCGTCCAGGAGGCCGGCATCGAAGCCCTCCAGGGCGATCAGCAGCCGGTGGACGATCTCCGCGGCATCTATCAGTCAAGGCGTGACCTGGCCTGCGGTTTCCTGTCGAAAGCGGGTTTTTCCTTCATGGCTCCGAAGGCCACCTTCTACGTCTGGGTCCGGACTCCCGAAGGGCTTTCCTCGGCCCAGTTCGCCGGGCGGATCCTGACGGAAACGGGCGTTGTCCTGACACCCGGCAACGGATTCGGCGCCCACGGGGAAGGGTATTTCCGGATCTCGCTCACGGTCAGTGAGGAGCGCCTCCAGGAAGCCCTCGAACGGATCGGCACCGTAAGCTGGTGATGTGCCTGCGTGGACTGCCTATATAGGCCTCGGCACGAACCTCGGCGACAGGGTCAAGGCCCTGGAAACGGCCATGGAAAGGCTCGGTGCCCTGGAAGGATGCCGGGTCAAGGATGTTTCCTCTCTGTACGAAACGTCACCGGTCGGGCTCGAAGGCGGGCCTTTCCTGAACCTCGTGGCCGTGATGGAAACGAACCTGGAACCGGGGGAACTACTCGAAAGGCTTCTGGCTGTCGAATCGGCCATGGGGCGGATCCGGCTGCCTGGCACCATCCGATCCAGAGTCATTGACCTGGACCTGCTTGTGCACGGCGATCACATCGTTGAGGAGAAGGGCCTCGTTCTTCCCCACCCGCGCATGCTGGCCCGGAGGTTTGTCATGGAACCCCTGGCCGAACTGGCGCCGGAAATGCGCATCACACCCGGCGGCAAGACAGCCTGCGAAGTGGCAAAAGAGCTGAGGGAGAAGCACCCTGAACAGGAAGTGGTCAAACTTGGGAAGTTGGAGGAAGGAAGGGTCTAGGGTCCAGAGGTAAAAAATCAAGTCGCGGGTTTGTACTCTGTGAAACCCTGTGAGGTGACCTGGGAAATGGTCACGCTGTGGTTGGCTTGTTTTATACCTTTAAGTGCGGTGAAAGCTAATTAACCACAGCACAGCCCCTCGCAGGCTGTACCACAGGGTAACACGGGGTTAATACTATTAAGGGCTAAAGACTAGACTCCAGAGTTATTGATCTCAGTGCACCGGTGCACTATTGCACTTTCTATTCTTGTTTTCCGTCCAATGTGACCTTATAATTGTGAGCTGGTAATGTTCGATAAAAGGTACATCGTTGTCGAGGGACCCATAGGGGTCGGCAAGACGAGCCTGGTTCAGATGCTTGGCGAGGAGTTCGCCTCCAGGGTGGTCCTGGAAAAGGTCACGGACAACCCTTTCCTCCCCAAGTTCTACACGAACCCATCCGGTTACGCCTTCCAGACCCAGATGTTCTTCCTTCTCAGCAGGTACCAGCAGCAGCGGGAACTGGCTCAGCAGGAGCTTTTCAACCAGAGCATTATCTGCGATTATCTGTTTGCAAAAGACAGGATCTTCGCTGCGGTCAATCTGGATGACGACGAACTGAGTCTCTACCAGCAGATATACTCCCTGCTGGACCGGAGGATACCCAGGCCGGATCTCGTGATCTATCTTCAGTCTCCCACCGAGGTGCTCGGGCAGCGCATACGGATGAGAGGCCGCAGTTACGAAAGGGAGATCAGCCGGGATTACATCGAGGCCGTCAACGAGGGTTACAACAGGTTCTTTTTCAGTTATGATGAAACCCCGCTCCTGATCATCAACACCGCTGAGGTCGACTTCGTCAGGAGACCCGAGGACTTCCAGGACCTGGTCCGGGAGATCCGGAGGATGAAAAGAGGGGTTCAGTTTTACGTGCCGCTCGGATCCGCCTAGCCGGACCGGGACGGGGATATTTTTTAACCTGCCTTTACGGTAGAGGTCCCCGTCCGAGCACGGGGATTTTTTTTTGGAGGCAGTGACTCGTGACTCGTAATTGGAAAAACAACTATTCACGGATCACTTTTCTCGAATCACGAATTACTAATCACGAATCACGGAATTTATCATGACCGAAAAGATCACCATCAACACCATCAAAGCGATGAAGGGCCTGGATCCCATCGTCATGGTCACGGCCTACGACTACCCCAGCGCCCTTTACGCAGACAGGGCCGGCGTCCACATCACCCTCGTGGGGGACTCCCTTGCCCAGGTCGTCCTCGGGTACGATACGACGGTGCCCATCACCATGGAGGAGATGCTCCATCACACCCGGGCCGCAGGCCGCGGATGCCAGCGTTCCCTCCTGGTCGCGGACATGCCTTTCGGGTCCTACCAGAAGGGACCGGCCGACGCCTTTGAAAACGCCTGCCGTTTTTTAAAAGAAACGCCGGCCCATTCCGTGAAACTGGAAGGCGGCGTCACCATGGCCGAAACCATCAACTACCTCACCATGCGCAGCATACCCGTGATGGGCCACGTGGGCCTGATGCCCCAGTCCGTGCACCAGATGGGAGGCTACCGCGTCCAGGGCAGGGGGAAAGAAGGACTGCGGGCCCTGCTGGATGACGCCCGCGCCGTTCAGGACGCGGGGGCCTACAGTATCGTCCTCGAGGGTGTCCCCATGGAGGCCGCCCGCCAGGTGACGCGAGAGCTCGCCATACCGACCATCGGGATCGGCGCAGGACCGCACTGCGACGGCCAGGTCCTGGTGCTCAACGACCTGCTGGGCCTTTACGACCAGTTCGTTCCCAAGTTCGTAAAAAGGTACGCCGAAATGGGCAAGGAGATGGAGCGGGCCATCAGGGAATTCGCGAAGGATGTGACGGAGAGGACGTTCCCGGGGAAAGAACACTCTTATGAGTAAGCACGCAGCACACAGCACACAGGACGCAGGAGAACAGACGATCCACTGCGTACTGCGTTCTGCGTACTGCGTTCTGGAATTGTTATTAAGATAATTACTACTATTTCAGAGATGCAGGACCACTCCGACCGCCTCCGCGACCAGTGCGACCGCTTCGGGTTTGTGCCCACCATGGGGTTCCTCCACGAGGGACATCTCAGCCTCATGAGGAAAGCCAGGGAGGAGAACCATACCCTTGTGGTGAGCATCTTCGTGAACCCCACCCAGTTCGGACCCGGTGAAGATT
>CP070698.1:1125983-1134865 GCA_020349685.1 bacterium | reverse complement strand
TCACGGTACATGGTCCTGACCCTTCCCTTTGTTATTTACGGGATATTCAGGTACCTCTATCTTGTCCACGTCCACGAAAAGGGCGGAAGCCCCACCAAAGACCTTCTGACGGATCCGCCCCTCCTCCTTTCCATTTTTCTGTGGACCCTGACATCCGTGGGCCTGATCTACTTCATCTGACGGTTCAAGACCGGAGAGGAAAACAAGGTGAAACGCGCCAAAGTTGTCGTACTGAAAACCGCACCCGCCACGGTTGTCGCCGATTACGGGGAGCTCATGCGCCGGGCCGGGTACAGGGAAGTCCTGGACCCCGAGATAGCCACCCTGATCAAGCTCAATCTCTCGTGGACCAAGTATTTTCCGGCCTGTTCGTCCCAGCCGTGGCAGGTCCACGGTGTGGTCAAGACCATGATCGATGACGGGTATGCCCGAGACAAGATCATCCCCATAGAGAACAAAACAGTCGTCACCGACCCCATCAAGGGGGCATGGAACAACCGCTGGATGAAGGTCCTCAACCAGTACGGCCTCGAGTTCGTCCCGCTGCCGGACGTCAAGTGGGTCAAACACACCTTCAGGGAGCCCCTGATGAAGCTCCACGAGATCTTCCCGGAAGGCATCGAGATCCCGGAGATGTTCGTGGGAAAAAACGTCCTGCACCTGCCCACGGTCAAGACACACGGCCACAGCACCACGACGGGCGCGATCAAGAACTCCTTCGGCGGCCTTCTGAAAACCGTGCGTCATTACGCCCATAAGTACATGCACGAGGTGCTCGTTGACCTCATGATCATGCAAAAGGAGCTCCATCCGGCCATCTTTTCCGTCATGGACGGGACCGTGGCCGGCAACGGAGCCGGGCCGCGGACCATGCTTCCCGTGGAGGAGGACTACATCCTGGCCAGCTCCGACAGCGCGGCCATCGATTCGGTGGCCGCTTCGATGATGGGTTTCGACCCCATGACCATACCGTACCTCAGGATGTGCCAGGAAAAGGGCCTTGGCGTCGCCCATCCCGGCGAGATCGAGGTGGTCGGTGAGGATATCGAGGGTGTCAACTTCGGCTTCAAGGTCAAGCGCAGCTTCGTCATCTGGGGGGATCAGCTGATCCGGAAGGGCTGGCTGCAGCCGCTGGAAAGGCTGCTCCTTCACTCCCCGCTGGTCGTCTGGGCTCCTTTCGCCTCCAACGTTTACCACGACATGTTCTGGTACCCGACCATAGGCATGTCCAGGATAAGACGCTTTAACAAGGGCAAGTGGGGGAGGTTGTTTGACAGCTACGCCTAGGCCAAGAAGGGTCTGGAAGGGGAGTAATATCGCGATCTGGACCGTCCTCTCGGCGGTCATTGTTTTTATTCTCCTGAGCCTCGTATCGGACCTGGAAGCACTGGAAAGGGCCCTGGTGGACTTCCCGCTGGGGATCCTCGTACCGGTGGGGCTCCTGTCCCTGGGCAACTACCTCCTGAGGTACGTTAAGTGGCACTGGTACCTGAAACTGCTGGGACACCGGATAGACCGATTCCCGAACCTCCTGGTCTTCCTCAGCGGCTTCGCCCTCACGGTGACCCCCGGCAAGATCGGTGAGTTCGTAAAGACCTACATCGTCAAGGAACGGTTCAGCGTTCCCTACACCGCTTCGGCCGCCGTGCTCCTCATGGAGCGGTTCACCGACGTAGCCGCCCTCGTACTTCTCAGCTGCCTGGGCCTTTTTCTCGAATTTCTTCACTGGTGGATCGCGGCGCTCACCATACTGGCAATGGCAGCCTCTCTGATGCTCATGAGGAACCGTGCCTTCATGGGTTGGATCATGGACCATATGGAGCGCTACAGCCTCCTGAGGCGCTTCTCAGGCCACCTGAGGACCTTTTATGAAATGGGTTGGACCCTGCTGGAAACAGGAGTTTTCCTCCAATCGCTCCTCCTGAGCATAGCGGCGTGGTTCCTGGAAGGTCTGGGATATGCCCTCGTTGCTTGGGGCCTCGGCTCACCCATCTCCCTGATGGAGGGGGTCTTCATCTATTCCGCCGCACTTCTGGGCGGAGGACTGACCCTGTTCCTTGGGGGTCTGGGAGCCACCGAGGGCGGTATGGTCGGACTGGGTATGATCTTCGGCATGTCCCGATCCACCTCAGGGGCTTCCACAATCATCATCCGCGTCATGACTCTGTGGTTTGCGGTCCTCATCGGTTGGGGCGTTTTCCTCTTTACCCCCGGCCTTCGATCCCTCCTGAAGTCTGCGAGATTTCAGGAGAAGGAGATCACCAGTGAGGAGATCGAGGTCAATGGGGGGACAATTGTCTAGGGCGGGGAGACTTGAATAAGTGACCGGTTATCCGTGATCGGTAGCGGGAATTAAAGAACCGGCGAAGAGGAAGGCAGCCAGGCGTTAAATGCATCGCAAATCAACCCGGCCAATTACTCATTAACAGTCAATATTTGTATAATTTATATATATTTACGTTGTATAATTAAAGTTTAAAATTAAGTATTGAGGATTTCTATAGTTCATCCTGGGGGCTGATTTGGGCCGGTTCGTCGTTTACATTGCCATGAGCCTGGACGGGTACATCGCCGAAAAGAGCGGTGATGTTCACTGGCTGGAGGCCTTTGAGAAGGACGACTACGGATACGGGGATTTTCTCGGTTCCATCGGTTCCATCCTCATGGGCCGTGTGACCTGTGAACAGATTCTGAGCCACGGATCGTGGCCCTATGGGGATATCCCGTCCCTGGTGTGGTCCAGCCGGACAATAGAAAAATTGCCTGGATCTGCCCTTCAATGGACCCAAAACCTTGAAGAAGCAGTTTCATGGCTCAAGGATCAGGCGGGGGAAAAGGACACCTGGGTCCTGGGGGGAGCACGGACCATTCAGACCTTTCTGAAGGCTGGCATGATAGACCGTATGGATCTCTTTGTTGTTCCGGTCCTCCTGGGAGAGGGGAAAAGGCTTTTTGAAAGCCACCCGGTCGAACCGCAGATGCTCAGGCTGGAGGGGGCGCAGCCCTACGCCAACGGGGTAGTGCACCTGACATATAAATGGCGTTAGCACACATGGCGCCAGCTGGGCAAATTTTCAATATTTATATTTAATAATAGTAACTTAGAGGAGGTTTTGAAGAATTTTTCTGATAACCAAAAGCCCCGTCTCATCCTCCTGCCGGGTATGCCCGGGACCGGTCGGCTCTTTCAGCCACTTATGGCGGCGCTAAAGGACTCTTTCGACCTGGATGCCGTATCCTATCCGGAGAAGGAGCCTCTGGGTTACGACAAGCTTATTAGCGCCGTAACATCCCGTATTCCAAAGGAAAAACCGTATTTCATCCTGGGTGAATCCTTTTCTGGACCCCTGGCGGTTCTGGCGGCCGCCAGACACCCGGATAACCTCCTGGGTGTCGTTCTGGTAGCGTCCTTCGTCCAAAACCCCATGCCCGGATGGATCAGCGGCCTGAAACGGTTTGCCAGAGGGCCCATCCTCAATCTGAGGCCGCGATCCCACATCAACGACAGCCTGATGGGGAAGAAATGTTCAGAAATTACAAGGAGTTGGGTCCATGAAACCATGCCGAAGCTGCCCAGGGATGTCGTCTCGGCCCGCGTTCAGGCCGTTCTGGGCGTCAACGTGCGGGAGGAGCTGAAAAGCATCCAAGCACCCGTGCTTTATCTCGCAGGGGCCCGCGACTGGCTAATAGGGCGAAAGTGCATCGATACCGTCTGGTTGTGCCGCCCGGACGTGGAGATAAAGGTGATCGAGGGGGTGCACATGATCCTGCAGACGAACCCCGATGACTCAGCGAGAGCGATAACCGATTTTTGCAGCAGAGTCATCGGGAGTCCAAAGACCAAAGCCCAAAGTCCAAAGGGAGAGCAGTGAGCAAGAAAATCTCAGATCTCAAATCTCAAATCTCAAAGAAGCTCTTTATCTTATGCGAACAGGGGGGTTCGCCCTGAGGCTTTATCGAGGGCCGTCCCCAGACTTTTGTTCGCATAAGATAGATTATGTAAAGTTTTAGATATGCTGGTGAGGCGGCGTTCTAGACACTAGACTCTAGACTCTACACTCTAGACTCTAGACACTTCTATCCCCTACTCCTCCAACTCGAGTTCCACGAGTTCCATGGATCCCACCTCGACAAGGCCCCTGTCGGTCAGCTTAAGTTCGGGAACGACAGGAAGGGAAAGGAAGGAAAGGTCGAAAAACGGCCGGCTAAGTGAACACCCCGTTTCCCTGACCGCTTTGTCGATCCTGGCAAGCCCCCTGAGAAGGTCATCCACGGTTCCATCGGAGATTAGACCGCAGACGGGCAGGCGTAAAAGGCCGATAACCTCCCTGTCAATGGCCACCGAGTACCCTCCCCCGCTTTCAGCAACAGCCAGGATGGCCGTACGTGCGCTCACGGGATCAGCACACGCGCAGATAATGTTGTGGGAATCGTGGGCGAAACTCGAGGCGATGGCCCCTTTCCTGAGGCCGAAACCTCTCACCAGACCTCTGCCGACACGGCCTGTGTTATGGTGCCGCTCGAGGACGAACACGGGACACAGGTCCACGGAAGGATCAAAGGCAAAGGAACGGTCGGTTCCGGTACCGGTGCGTACCTTTTCCAGTGAAGTGCGCGTCAAAATGGTGCCGGGTACCAGTTCCATGACCCTCACTGCAGGATCGGGGGACCGGAAGGAGATCCAGAGATCATCGAGGGCTGCGCGGTCAAGCTGGACGGTGTCGACAACGGCAGGCTGGAGGGTGCTGCGGGATACTTCGGACAGGAGCCTGCCCTGGCGCGCCACAAGTTTTCCGGACCGGTAGACCCTGCTCACCCGGAACGATCTCAGGTCTTCCAGAACGACGAGGTCAGCCATGTAACCGGGGGCCACGGCACCCCGGCGCTTTAATCCGAAGTACAGAGCCGGGTTCAGAGTGACGAGGCGGACCGCCAGGGCGGGATCGATCCCCGCGTCCACCGCCTGCATGAGAAGGTGGTCAAGGTGCCCATGACGATCCAGTTCGTCAGCCCCTCTGTCGTCGGTGACCAGGATGAACTGTCCACAGTTCAGAGGGTTGACCACCGAGAGCATGCCGGCCAGATTCTGTCCATCTCCGCTTCCACGGATCATTACGGTCATTCCGAGACGCGCTTTTTCGAGGGCCTCTTCCGGAGTGCTGCACTCGTGGTCGGACCGGGGACCGGCTGCTATGTATGCCGAGAGCTCGGGTCCGGAAAGCATGGGGGCGTGACCATCCACTGGCCGTCCTTCGCTGATCTCGATCTTTCTGAGAATATTTGGTCGGGCGTTGACAACGGATGTGTAGTCCATGACCTCGCCTAACCCGAGGATCCTGGGATGCCTGTACAGGTGTTCGATGTCCCTCTCGGTGATAGAAGCCCCGGAGGAGTCAAATTCAGTGGAGGGGACGCAGGAAGGTGCCATAAGGTACAGGTCCATGGGGATCTCATCGCTGTCGGCCAGCAGAAACTCGATGCCGGCAAGACCGGCCACGTTGGCTATTTCATGGGGATCGGCCACCATACAGGTCGTGCCCCTTGGCACGATGACGCTGGTAAGTTCGGATGGCCTTAACATGGAGCTTTCAATGTGATAGTGCGCCTCGATGAACCCGGGAGCGATATACTTGCCGGAAACGTCGATCTCCTCGCTGCCCTGGTACTCTCCTATCCCCACAATGACCCCATTTTTGATACCCACATCCCCCTGGAGCTTCTCACAGGTGAAGGTGTTGATCACCGTCCCATTCAAAAGAGCCAGATCGCAGGGTGAATCTCCCCTCGCGGCCGCGAGGATTTCGGTCATGTGTTCCATAACGCCTCCAATATCTAAATTTTATCAGGTATGGGGTGATGTGGAGGTTGGAAAATGAGAGCGGGAGGGTGGACAGAATTGGACAGGTTCTAAACAAGACTTTCCAGGACGCGGCTTCTCAGACGCGTATAATGCCTGAAGACCACCTCGAGGTTGCGCTTCAGGTCGGGTTTGCTGTTGATGATGTACACGGAGCCCTTCAGGTGAAAGATCTCCCTTTCCAACCGGACGAAACGTTGTCTGGGAGCGGCGCTCGAGGCGGAAGCCGGCTTGGTATCCCTGTTTTCCTCCGGGGCCTTTGGCCTTTGGGTTTCAGACTGCTGAATCGCTTCCTCCATATAGGGAACGACCTTGTCGATCATGCGCAGGTGGGTGTCGTTGTTGAAAATGGCCACGTCGGGCGCTATATCAATGAGCCTGCGGACGAACCCGCCGATTTCCGGGGGTTCGATACGTCCAGGGGGAGATGTTTTAACCTCCATGTACAGAAAACGGCCTGCAAGGGAGGCGATGACGTCGTGGTCGCCCCCGGAACCGTGGTCGCCGAAGGTGACACCCCATGCGGAGGGGCAGGAAAAGTCCTCCTTCAGCACACGGGCTGCGTACCATTCGTAGGTGGGCCCGAAGCTGTAAACAGGTTTAAAGGGCACCGGAACGCCCTCCTCTGAAACCTTCAGAACACGCAGATCGGCGAAACGGGAGAGAAATTCGTCCACTGCTGAACTGTCGCAGAACCGTTCCACCTGCCTGCGGCCTTTCATCCACTTTTCAGGGGTATTGGCCTTTATCACCTCCTTGAGAAGCAGTCTTGCCGCGTAATGATCGAGGGTGGCTCGGTAGGCCTTGATATCCCCCTCCCGCCCGGATTCAGGAAGAAGGAGACCCTCCTCAGGGTTGATCCGTGAGATCCTCAGCCCCCGGGCCCGGACCATGGATTCGAGCTCTGAAATGCCGGAATTCACGCTCATCATCTTATTTTTTGGACTTTGGACTTTGGGCTTTGGGCTGTCTTATCCTTCCATCAAACTGCGCCCCGCACGTCATGCACTTCCCCTCCCCGGTGACCTTGAGCGCTTTGACACGGTAGCCTGAACGGCTGATGAGGACGCTCTGGCAATGGGCGCACCGCGTCTCATCGCCCATACCCGGGACGTTCCCGAGGTAGACGTACTTCAACCCGGCTTCCTCCCCTATCCGGCCGGCCCTTTCCAGGGTGTCCACCGGCGTTGGAGGGGCGTCCAGCAGCTTGTAGGTGGGAAAGAACCTGGAAAGGTGCCAGGGGACGGCACGATCCAGCGATGCGATGAAGGAAGCGATGAACCGCAGGGAATCGTCATCGTCGTTGTAACCGGGGATCACCAGGGTCGTCACTTCGATCCAGACTCCGGCCTCATGGAGGGTCCTTATCGTGTCCAGGACCGGCTGCAGACGGGCCCCGCAGACCTTCCTGTAGTGATCATCTGTTGCGGCTTTGAGATCCACGTTGGCAGCGTCCAGGAATTGGGCGGCCAGGGCTGCCGATTCCGGGGACATGAAACCGTTGGTGACGAAAATGTTGGTCAACCCCTGCCCTGCAGCCTCCACGGCGCAGTCCCGGGCAAACTCCATGAAGATGGTCGGCTCGGTGTAGGTGTAGGAGATGGATGAGCAGCCGGCCCTGAGTGCGTCAGCCACGACCTCCTTTGGTGTCGCATCCAGACCGGGGATGGGGTCCAAACGGGGGGCTTCCAGGCTGATCTGGTAATTCTGGCAGTGTTTGCAGCTCATGTTGCAGCCCGCCGTGGCTATGGAATAGGCGAGGCTTCCGGGCTGGAAGTGGTAAAGAGGTTTCTTTTCGATGGGGTCGACGTTGCGCGCGACAAGTTTTCCGTACACGAGGGAGTAGAGGGTGCCGCCACGGTTTTCACGGACATGGCAGATGCCCCTTTTCCCGTCCCGGATAGTACAGTAGTGGGCGCACAGCCTGCACCGTGTCGTGGAATCGGGGAGCTTGTCGTAGAGGATACCTTCAAACGACATTCAATAGGTCTCTACTAGATTATTTATTAAAAGTCTCTTCAGATTCGTTCTGAGCGGAATAACTGCGCTTGATGATGTTACGTCGATACTTCGACACCTCGGTACTTAGATACAGCCCAACGGGGGGATCGATCAACCCGCGGGATCGATGAGCTGCTTGCACCGTGGGCAGCGGATCCGCACCTTCTTTTTGGAATACAGGTGCTTTGCGTCCAGGAACCCTGTGGCCTCGCATCCGGGGCACGTGATCCTGATCCTGGCTTCCCGGTCCATGGCCATGGTCTGATCGTGGCTTTCCGATGTGACGAGAGGAACATCTTCTGCCGGTGACCTGGGGAGCACGACCTGCAGGATGTGGCTTCCGATAGTGACCTTGTCCCCGTCCTGAAGGACGAACTCCTTGGTGAAATGATCGTTGACGAAAATGCCGTTGAGGCTGTCGAGGTCGCGGATGCTTACCCTTCCCTGCTTTTCTTCCAGAACGGCGTGTTTTCGGGACGCGCCGGCATCACCCAGGACCAGGTCGCATTCGGTGCTCCTGCCGATGATGTAGGGGAAGTGGTCCACGGTGATCCTTTTCAGGGTCCTGATCTTGTCACGGATGATGAGCTCGGGAAGGGGCCGCGTAAAGTATTTGTGGATACCGCCATGGAAATAAGCGTCCCCTTCGACATAATCGCTGGCGGGAGTCGTGTGCATATCCTCGTAGATGCGGATGCGTATCTGCTGGCCCCTGATCTGATACACCTCGATCTTCTGGAAAAGATCCAGCCACTCGAGCCCGCCGGACGCTTCAACGATCTGATCGTAGAAATAGGCTTTCACCACTTTTCCCCCTTTGGCGAAAGCAAAACTGAACCTCCCGTCCTGGACAAGGGCGACCAGAGCGTCCTTTCTCCCCTCCATGAGCCCAACGACGTGGTTCTCGATGCGGACGAACTCCGCCGATCCCTGTGTTTCGGGGGTACACTCCTGCAGGACCAGGATGGATTTGATGAGGACGGGATCCGTTTTCAGAAAATGGAGACGGGCCTTGGGATGCTGC
>CP070698.1:1119305-1125883 GCA_020349685.1 bacterium | reverse complement strand
TCTGTCGGAAAAGGCCGACCCGGGGTTGACCCGCGGCCCCGAAGCCTGGAAGGAGATGGTGCGCGACGCTGGTATTGTGGGGATGGGCGGCGCCGCCTTCCCGACTCATGTGAAGCTGAGCCCGCCTGAAGACAAGCCGATTGACCTGCTGGTGGCCAACGGCGTCGAGTGCGAGCCTTTCCTCACCGCGGACCACAGGCTCATGCTCGAGTCACCGCAAGAGATCCTCGGCGGGCTTGCTCTGGCCATGGAGATCGTCGGTGCGCGGCGGGGGATCATGGCCATCGAGGCTAACAAGCCCGATGCGGCCGAAGTGATGCGCAAGGCGGACCTCCCCCAGGGAGTTACCGTGGAGGTCCTTCCCGTCATGTATCCCCAGGGCGCGGAGAAGCAGCTTATCCAGGCCCTCACCAGAAGGGAGGTGCCCACGGGGGGACTTCCCATGGATGTCGGGGTTGTGGTCCAGAACGTGGGAACACTGGCCGCCATCGATCAGGCCGTGAAAAAGGGTGTACCCATGATCGAGAGGATCATGACCCTTGGTGGCCCCCTGCCCAGCGGTCCCGGTAATTACATGGTCTTATTGGGGACACCCCTTGCCCACGTTGTGGAGGAGACCGGCGGGATGAAAGGGCCGGCCGCCAGGCTCATAAACGGCGGTCCCATGATGGGGCAGGCTCTATCAGGCCTTGAAAGCGCGGTTACGAAGGGGACCAGCGGACTTCTGGCCTTCGGGCCGGGGGAGCTGAGACCCTTGAGGCAGAGGGCCTGCTTCCGCTGCGGCTCTTGCGTGCGTGTCTGTCCGGCCTCTCTTATGCCCCACACCCTGGGGAACATGGTCGAATTCCAGGTCTTCGACCAGCTCGCCGAATTCAACATCAGCGATTGCATGGAGTGCGGCTCTTGCGCCTACGTTTGCCCGGCAGACCGCAACATGGTGCAATATATCAGACAGGGCAAAGCCGAACTGCTTGCCATGGCGGGGAAATGATCATGAGCACCGTACTTGCGCCTTCACCGCATTTGCGCTCCACCAAGACCATCGAGACGGCCATGTACGGCGTCATCATCGCGCTCCTTCCGGGAGCTCTTGTGGGAGCCTACTATTTCGGACTCAACGCCCTCAGGGTCATGGCTGTTTCCATTATCGCCTGCCTGGTCTTCGAGGCTCTGGTCCTCAAGGTCAGGGGAAAGGACCTTTCTCCCCTCAAGGATGGAAGCGCCGTCCTCACAGGACTTCTCCTGGCAATGAACCTGCCCTCCGGCATACCTTCCTGGATGGTCATCGTCGGATCCCTGGTGGCCATTGGCATCGGGAAACAGGTTTACGGGGGGCTGGGATTCAACCCCTTTAACCCGGCCCTCGTCGCCAGGGTATTCCTGCTCATCAGTTTCCCTGTGGCCCTGACAAGCTGGCCTGTGCCCCAACCCCTCTCCTTTTCCCTGGATACCGTAACAGGGGCGACCCCTCTCGGAGCCATGAAGACCTCTTTGCTCATGGAGGGGAACGTCGGCGAAGCGGCAAACATGAGCCTTGTCGATCCCCTCATCGGTAACATGGGCGGCAGCCTCGGGGAGATCGGAGCACTTGCGCTTGCCCTGGGAGGCGTCTATCTTCTCGTGAGAAAGATCATCACCTGGCACATACCGATCACGTACCTCGTAACGGTTTTCGGCATGACCGGGATATACTGGCTCATCGATCCGGTACGCTACGCTCCGCCGACCTTCCACATCGTGACCGGCGGTCTGATGCTTGGGGCTTTTTTCATGGCGACCGACTACGTCACGAGCCCCGTTACGAGCAAGGGTATGGTCATCTTCGGAGTCGGGTGCGGCGTTATCACCGTTCTTATCAGGCTGTTCGGGGGCTACCCGGAGGGGGTGTCCTTCGCAATTCTTCTCATGAACGCGGCTACCCCCATCATTGACAGGTATACAAGGCCCCGTGTCTTCGGTTATCCGACACGGAAGGAGGCCCGAACATGACATCGACGTGGAGACTGGTCGCCGTCCTCGCCGGTATATGCGCGGTGGCAGGGTTCGCCCTCGCCGGCGTTTACGAAGTCACTAAAGAACCCATCGCCTACCAGAAGAAACTGGAGGTCATCAGGTCCCTGGATGCGGTGCTGCCCGGACTGAGCACCGATCCTGACAGCTTCTTCCTCGACATGAATAGAGAGGACGGGACGCCCGTGAGGGTTTTCCGTTCACCCGGAGAGGGGGGCGCCACCGTTGCGGGGGCCGCCTTCCAGGTCGTCGCTCCGGATGGTTACAGCGGCAACATCTACATCATGATGGGTGTTTTCCCCGATGGGAAGCTGGGAGGCATCGAGATCCTGAGTCATGCGGAGACGCCTGGCCTTGGCAGTCTCATAGAAAAGGAAGAGTGGAAGGGGATCTTCCGGGGCCGCTCTCTGGACAACACGAACTTCAAGGTCAAAAAGGACGGCGGCGACATCGACCAGCTTACGGGAGCAACCATCTCGCCCAGGGCCATCAGCGGGGCTGTGGAAAAGGGGCTGATATGGTTCCGGGATAACCGGGACGAGGTCTTGGACGCGGCATCAGGCGCCCAACCGGCCACAACGAGTGGAGTGACGTCATGAGCGGATATGGTCAGGAATTTACCAAGGGGTTGTGGAAAGAGAACCCTGTATTCAGAATGGTGCTGGGACTCTGTCCCCTTCTTGCGGTGACAAGCACCGCCATCAACGGCATCGCCATGGGTCTTGCCAGCACCTTTGTGTTGGTGTGCTCCAACACGGTGGTCTCCAGCCTTCGTTCCATCATCCCGGACAAGGTGCGGATCCCGTCCTTCATCATCGTCATCGCATCCTTCGTCACCATCGTTGACCTGACCATGAACGCCTGGGCCCACCAGGTCCACAAGACGCTGGGCCTGTTCATTCCCCTCATCGTGGTCAACTGCCTCATACTGGGCCGTTCGGAGGCCTTCGCGTCTCGAAACCCCGTGCTTCGGTCCGTAATTGACGGTTTTGGAATGGGCGTGGGGTTCACCGTTGCCCTGTTTCTCCTTGGAACGGTCCGCGAGATCATCGGGAGCGGTACCTTCTTCGGGTATCCGATCCTGGGGACGGCCTACACCGATGTGCTGGTGATGATCCTCCCCCCGGGCGCCTTTCTGGCCATGGGGGTCATGCTGGGTGCTTTTAACAGTCTTGACCGTACCTGAGGCAATTCCGTATTTAAAATTTCAAACGACCGATATTGTTGCGGAAACAACACAGCATGTGTCGTTTCCGCAACAAAACTGTCTTTCCGGTTATGGATTTCACAGGGTCCTGATCTCCTGAAAACTCCCAAGTATCTGAAATATATATAATAAATATTTATTCCTCGTTACCGCCCTGTTGGTACGTTCCTTGCGTAGTGGCACCTGATATGGACAATTTTGTCAGACAGAAAACCCTGGGCGGGACCGCCGAATTTGCCGGCATCGCCCTGCACACCGGGCAAGAGACCTCCGTAAGGATCCTGCCGGGAGATCCCGATACCGGTTACCGATTCAGGCGGACCGACATTTCCGGACATCCTGAGGTCGAGGCGAGCGTGCACAACATCCAGGACACCCTCCTCGCCACGAGCCTCGGTTTCAACGGGGCCGCCGTAAAAACCGTGGAGCACCTTCTATCAGCCATGGCCGGGTGCGGTGTCGACAACGCCGTCATCGAGATCAAGGGTGATGAGATCCCCATCATGGACGGCAGCGCGGCGCCCTTCGTCAGGGGGATAGAGATCGTGGGCCTCGTGGACCAGGAAGTGCCCAAAAGGATGCTTCGGATCATCGACAGGATAGAGGTCTCCGAAAACGGCGCCAGCGCATCCCTTGTCCCTTCCGACAGCTTCCAGGTCTCCTTCACCATCGACTTCGACCACCCTCTCGTGGGCCGTCAAACCCTCGATTTCGATTACACACCCGAGTTCTTCATGAAAGAGATCGCCTTTGCCAGGACCTTCGGGTTCCTTAAGGACGTCCAGGCCATGGTGGACAAGGGGCTTGCCCTCGGCGGTTCTCTTGAAAATGCTGTTGTCGTCGGGGATGACAGGGTGCTGAACCCGGGAGGACTGCGGTGTGAGGATGAATTTGTCAGGCACAAGATCCTCGATACCATAGGCGATCTTTCTCTTCTGGGTATCCCCATCATCGGCGCCTACTCCGGCTATAAGGCGGGCCACCGGATCAACAGGCTTCTCATGCAGGAGGTCCTCAAGCACCCGGACCGCTGGGACCTTGTCCTTGTGGAGGAAAAAGGAGACGGGCTGAGCCACTACCTCCAGTTGGATGAGGAGGCAGCCCAGCAGGTTGCTTGCGCGTTGTAGGGGGATGTAACCACCCCTTGGAAGCGGGCCC
The DNA here is from genome assembly GCA_020349685.1 of bacterium. Classification (GTDB taxonomy): domain Bacteria; phylum BMS3Abin14; class BMS3Abin14; order BMS3Abin14; family BMS3Abin14; genus JALHUC01. Next base: position 1,121,508 of record CP070698.1, on the reverse strand, counting down.
GCGGAGCCCGCTTTTTTTTTCGCCCTGTTGGGCGAAAAAAAGAATCCAAAGTCCAAAGCCCAAAGTCTAAAGAAGGAACGCTGATCACCGATTACGATCATTCTCCGATACTCCCGCATCCCGCCTGTCACGCCACAGGCGTGATTACTCCGATACCACAATCTCTCCCTCCCCTTGAACTGGCTCTCATTTTCCCGTTAAAGTGACGGATGGAAAATAGATCCAACAAATTCCTCCTCACCGGTCCTCCGGGGTGCGGGAAGACGACCCTTATCCGGAAGATCGTTCAGAAGCTGGACCTCCCGTGGAGGGGCTTCACCACCGAGGAGGTGCGGGGAGCGAAGGGAAAGCGGATCGGTTTTGACGTGGTCACGACCGATGGCAGGCGGGGACCGCTGGCGCGAGTGGACTTTTCAGGGCCCCGCGTGGGAAGGTACGGGGTGGATCTGCAATTTCTTGAGGAGGTCGTCCTGCCCGTGATGACGGTGAGGCCCGGCACCTTCATCCTCCTGGACGAAATCGGTAAAATGGAGTGCCTGTCACCCTTCTTCACGGCGGCCGTCGCTGCTCTCATGGAAAGCCCCTCGCCGTTACTCGGGACCGTTGCCCTGGGGGGAGCCCCTTTCATAAGAGAGGTCAGGCGGCATCCGCAAGCGGAGCTGGTCGAGGTGACAGTGCGCAACCGCGATGAACTGGCAGAGGAGATCTGTAAAAAAATCGAAAGTTGGAAGGGTAAAGGTTAAAGGTTAAAGGGAAAGCGGAACAGTGCTGCTGAAACCCCCGCCCCTCCAACCTTTTTACCCGTTATCATGATAATCGAAAGTTTCCACTTCGGGTCCATTACCATCGATTCCGTGATCTACGGAAGCGATGTGATCATCCTTCCGCCCAGAGTCCTCTCCTCATGGTGGAGAAGGGAGGGGCATAAACTTGCCGTCGACGACCTTGTAGAGGTCATCGCTCATCGTCCCGATGTCCTCCTCGTTGGCTGCGGAGTGTCCAACATGATGAAGGTCCCCGAAAGCACCATCAGGGATCTGGAATCCAATGGGATCCGGGTCGAGATATACTCCACGCCGGAAGCTATTGAGCGTTTCCGTGATCTGGAGGAAAAGGGTGAAAAAGTGGCCGCGGCGCTGCATCTGACATGTTAAGACCCCCGATCCAGGAGACAGAAGCCGGAAGACAGGAGTCGGAATATCATCGTCATCCCCAGGTATTGAACATGAAGCCTCTGAGTAAGCGCTGTGGTTCGTATCACATGCAGCGGCTTGAATACTTTTAGGAAAAACAGCCAAATGACACTATGTTAGAATGAATGCTCTGAAAGGGTGTTAGCGCACTTTGTGTCCGCCGCGTCCGAATCGGCTCGGCCTGAGTGTTCAAATCAACAGGTAGCGTGGCCTGCTGGCTCCTGGCCCCTGACTTCTTGATGATAATACGATGACCAGAGAAAACATTCATAACCTCGCCCGGGAACTTTTTGCCTTCCTTGCCCGGCGCTTTCCCATCTGCTGCGCCAGTGACGAGTTCACCTTTTTCCCCCAGGCCCTGGATGAGGAGGGGGAAGGGTTGGTGTGGGACGATCTCTCCCCGGAATCTGTTGAGGATGCGGTCTGGGCCCTGCGCGGCTTCAGTACACGGCTAAGCAACCTGAAGAATCGGAATGAGGGAACCGCAAGCGGCAACGATGCTCTTGCCTCGCTGCTGGCGTGGGTGACGCGGAACTTGGAAGAACAGTTCACGCTGGTCAGGACTCACGCCACTCAGCCGACCTTCACCCTCACCGTCGCCACCGTTGGTCTCGTTCAGGCTCTGGAAGGGGGGCACGGGAAGGCCATTGGCGACAGGTTGCGGACTCTTCCAGCGTTTCTCGAGGCAGCTTCCCTGTCCCTGGACGAGGTTCCGGAACTTTACAGGGATCAGGGAATGGAGATGGCCAGCGGGCTGGCCCGATGGATCGGTTCCCTGGGGTCCCATGGGCCGGTGGCGTCCTGCATCGAGGCGGTCGGCAGGTACGCCGAACGGCTGTCTGCATTGCGTGTGCGAAGGGGATTTCACCTTGAGCGAGAACTCCTTGAGCGGGTTGTGGAAAGACACACAGGAAGCGGTCTTACGGTGAGCCAGGCCATCGGCGAACTCCAAGAGGAAGCCCGGGTCCTGAAGGGGCTCCTCGTGGAGGAAGCCGGAAAACTGGGGTACG
>CP070698.1:1114019-1119205 GCA_020349685.1 bacterium | reverse complement strand
GGTCCTGCCGAATGGGCCACTGCATTTACAAATTACGGAGTGAAAAGCAGCCGTTGCTTAGTCTAGCAAAAAGCGTACCCACGGTAAATAACTGTAATCGTTGAATAAAATAATAAATTCACAAGCGTTGGGGGTGCTTAAACACATAAATATGGAAAAAGTATTCCCAATTGGCCGGTCTGGTAAACAGCTCAAGTCGGAGGGGGTCATATGGATAGGTAGAACCGTGCGGGTTGTCAATCGCGATCCGCCAATTTTTTATCCCGGGTTATGGGAGGCCTGAATCCTCTCGCCCCGACCAGAGTTTAAAAAGCCGACATCGAAAGGTGTCGGTTTTTCCATGAGGGGGAGAGGGGGAGATTCGTCGCTCCCTTTCCCTTATCCCTTGTCCCTTGTCCCTTATTCCTTCTCCCTTCTCTCTTATCCCTTATCCCTTATCCCTAATCCCTTTTCCTTTTCCCATTCCTATTACTGATCCCTCCTTTCTTATCGGTTGAGATTCTCCTGCGGAATGTCGTAGTATGTGCTTCTGCATTCCATCAAGGGGGTACGCGTGGGGAAGGGTTCCCTTAGAGGGTCACAAAGAGATACTTTTTTACCTTTTCCTGAGATCCATCCGGGTTTTGGCCTGTTACTGATCATAGCCCTTTTGGCCCTCAGCCTTCCATTTCAGGCGACAGTTTCAGCCTCCGCGTTATCTGCCTCCATAGACAGCTCCGATCCCCACGACGAGGTGCAGTGCCTCCGATGCCACATCCTTAACAAGGAGGCTCAGACCTTTGACAAAGGACAGATCAAATACGATGTGAACGCGTTGTGCTCGGAGTGTCACGACAGCTTCTGCATGCACCCGGTCGACGTGCCGGCGGACAGGATAAAAATGGAATCAGCCGAACTGGTCCTTCCCCTTGTCAGAAGGGAGGGTGACGATCTGATCTCCTGCCTGACCTGTCACGGGTTTCACGGAATGCAGGCGGAGAGGTACCTCCTCAAGTACAAAGGAAATTCCTTGTCTGACAGATTCGAAGGTCTTTGCCGCGCCTGCCACCGGGAAGAGGAGATCAAGGGGATGTCTCCTCACAGCACGGTTGATTCCAAGTGCGGTCTGTGCCATTCCGAGGTTCCCGAGGATCAAGAGAATCTGTCTGAAGAAGAATATTACCAGATGCAGCGCAGATGCGATTTCTGCCACGGAATGGTAGCCCAGGATCACTTCAGGTCCATCGATCCCTTGTCGGACCCCACACTTGCCAAGGGAAGCGAAGAGATCAAACTTGTCATGATCGACGGTGAATACGCCTGTTTCAGCTGCCACGATCCCCACGACACTCAGAGCGACAGGAAGAAGCTTTTAAAGAAAGAGTACCTTGAACTTGCCGCAGCCTGCAGGAACATCAACCCCCACTGGAAAAATGTCATGTGCGTCACCTGCCACAGAGGGGAACCCGAAAAGGGCAACTCCAAGCTCCGCATGAACGGTGATATAAACGGGTTGTGTGAGCGGTGCCACAACTCGGAGATCGCTGTCGAGTTTCTGCACCCCGTCGGTTGCGAACCGTCGGATAAGGTGAACATTCCGGAAGACATGCCACTTCTGGATGGTAAGATCACCTGCCAGACGTGTCACAAATCATCCCTCCAGGAATCGGGGGAGAACGTCAGTGTTGCCCTCAGGAGCAACTCGGCTTTCCTGAGATACGAGCTCTTTTCCCCTGGTGAGTTTTGCTTCAAGTGCCATATCAAGGATTTTTTTTCCAGGATCAACGTCCACGATCAGCTTACCGAGGATGGCGAGATCAAAACCAGGATGTGCTCGGGCTGCCACTTTGTCAGGCCTGAAGACGACGGCGATCCAACGCTGACCACAGGCTGGGATGTGGATCCCAAAGAGTACTGTCTGATGTGCCATAAGAGGAGGATCTACACCCAGAACCATCCTGCCGGCCCCCACCTGGTCGAGCCTTCCAGGGATACTCTGTACACCCTTCTGGATGCGGAAGCGAGGATCGGAGCCCCTCTACCGCTGTATGAGGACCGCATAACATGCTCCACCTGCCACGATCCCCATCAGCGTGGTGTTCTGAAGAGTCACACGGGGATAGAAAAGGCAAGCGGGAAAAGCGGCATGAGAGCCCAGTATCGGGAGATCCTCTGTACCGGCTGCCACGACAGTGAGCAGTGAAGCCGTCAGGTGGACGTGTCAGGTAACCGTGAAGCTCCGTCTCCAATTTAACAATCAAGTACCCATTTGCTCCTAATTAATGGACTCCGGGTCTGCGCCCGGAGTGACGAACTTTTTGTCATTCCGGACGTGACAATGTCATGATCCGGAATCCATGGACTTCGGGTCCCCTGATAGAGGCACTCAGGGGAAGGCTCAGCCCGGAGTGACGAACTTTTTGTCATTCCGGACGTGACAATGTCATGATCCGGAATCCAGGAAATACCGGTTTTAGTCGTTGACCTTGAAAGAGTGGACTCCGGGTCTGGCGCCCGGAGTGACGAACGCTCTGATAACGGGGAGACCCAGACAGTACCAACTTTTTATACCACCAGGTGCGCTCTAACCGGATGACCACTTTCATGCGCGCGATGGGGTTGGTCTTTCTCTCCACCGAACTGTCTGAAATCAGAAGATATTCAAGACTGCTTTTAAGTTGACTATTGCTCAAAAAAGAAGCATAGGGAGGGGCATTTCTGAATTATTTCCCTGAATCTGCTATTTGGAAAAACCGGCAGACGAGGAAGAAACGTTATGAGCAAGCTCAGCTTTGACAATTATGAGATCGGCGATTTTTATGACGAGGTCTTCGAGACCCCCGGCAAGCCGCGGTCTGGCTGTTACCCCCTCGTACAGAGGATCAATGAACTTCCTGACGGGGAACTGCGCCGCCGGCAGGTGGCGGCGGAGAGCGCCCTCCTCAGGCTGGGGATCACCTTTAACGTCTATGGTGAGGACGAAGGGACCGAGAGGATATTCCCCTTCGACACCATACCTCGTATCGTCAGTGCCTGCGAGTGGGACCGGCTGGAAAAGGGCCTTAAACAGAGGGTCACGGCCCTCAACATGTTCATCGACGATGTTTACAACGAACGCCGGATCATAAGGGATGGGGTCGTGCCCGAAGAGATCGTCCTGTCGTGCAGGGCCTACCGCGAAGCCTGCGTCGGTTTAAAGCCCCCCCTGGGGGTATGGTGCCATATCACGGGGACCGATCTCGTCAGGGATTCAGATGGTCAGTTCTACGTCCTTGAGGACAATCTCCGCTGCCCTTCAGGGGTGTCCTACGTCCTCGAGAGCAGAGCTGTCATGAAGCGGACCTTTCCCATGGCCTTTGAATCTTGCCGGGTCCGGCCCGTTGTCGACTATCCCAGCAGGCTCATGGAAACCCTCTATTCCCTTCTCTCCGACCAGCTGGACACGCCCGTGGCGGCCATCCTGACACCGGGAGTGTTCAACTCGGCCTATTTCGAGCACTCCTTCCTGGCCAAGCAGATGGGGATCGAACTTGTGGAGGGCCGCGATCTTGTGGTCATGGACGGACGTCTGATGATGCGCACCACCCAGGGTTTTGACCGCGTGGACGTTCTTTACCGGCGCATCGACGACGATTTTCTGGACCCGAAGGTATTCCGGTCCGATTCCATGCTGGGAGTGCCGGGTCTCATGGAGGTTTACCGTTCAGGGCAGGTCGCCATGGCCAACGCTCCGGGCACGGGAGTGGCAGATGACAAGGTGATCTACGCCTACGTTCCCGAGATCATCCGTTACTACCTCGGCGAGGACGCCATCATCCCCAACGTGCCCACCTACATGTGCTGGGACGACAAACAGAGAAAGCACGTCCTTCAAAACCTGGAGACCCTTGTCGTCAAACCTGCAGCCGAGTCCGGCGGTTACGGTATGCTCATCGGCCCTCATTCGACAAAGGCCCAACGGGACGATTTTTCCAAAAGAATAACCCAGAACCCCAGGAACTACATCGCCCAGCCAACCCTTTCTCTTTCCCGCGTTCCGGTGCTTGCCGAGGAAGGGATCGAGGGCCGCCACGTGGACCTGCGGCCCTTTATCCTCTACGGGAAGGAGATCTACGTGCTTCCGGGAGGTTTGACACGGGTGGCTCTTCGCAAGGGGTCCCTCGTCGTCAACTCTTCCCAGGGCGGAGGCTACAAGGACACCTGGGTCCTTTCCGAGGAGTCCGGTACCTGATGCTTAGCCGCGTTGCCGATTCCCTTTACTGGATGAGCCGTTACGTGGAACGGGCGGAGAACCTGGCCCGTTTCGTGGATGTCAACTGGCACATGGCACTGGATGTCCCCGGGGATCCCTCCACCCAGTGGCAACCCCTCGTGGCGGTGACCGGTGATATGGAGAGGTTCGAGGCGGACTACGGCCTCGCAACCAGGGACAGCGTCATAAAGTTCCTGGTCTTCGATCCCGAATACCCGAACTCCATCTACTCCTGTTTGAGGGCTGCCCGCGAGAATGCCCGCATGGTGAGGCAGTTCATCACGCTGGAGATGTTCGAACAGCTCAACCAGATGTACCTCACGATGAGGGACGCTGTAACCTCCCATTCACCCGGGGACCTGAACCACGAGTTTTTCACTAACATCATCGTGGATTGCCAGCTTTTCACCGGTATCACCGATTCCACCATGTCCCATGAGGAGGGCTGGAACTTCATGTACCTGGGGAGGATGCTCGAGAGGGCCGATAAGACGACAAGGCTCCTGGACGTCAAGTACTTTATCCTTCTCCCATCGGTGTCCTACATCGACACTCCTTACGACGACCTTCTCTGGGGGGCCGTTCTGCGTTCTGCCAGCGCCTTCGAGATGTACAGGAAACGCTACCACAAGATCACGCCGCAAAGGGTGGTCAAATTTCTCATTTTTGATCGCGATTTTCCCAGGGCGGTGCGGCACTGCATCGTGATGGCAGACAGGGCTCTCCACGCCATTTCGGACACTCCGCCCGAAACCTTCCGCAATCAGGCGGAAAAGAGACTGGGAAAACTCAAGGCCGACCTGGATTTTACGGAGTTGGAGGAGGTCATGGAAATTGGTCTCCACCAGTTCCTGGATGAGTTTCAGGCTAATCTCAACGAGGTGGGTGACGCCATATTTCATACCTTTTTCGCTTTGAGACCGCTGCCTCAGGCGGAACGTGATGAGGGAGATCC
>CP070698.1:1110237-1113919 GCA_020349685.1 bacterium | reverse complement strand
GGCATACCCATCGGGCCTTTTCCTTTTCCGAACCTTTTCATCATCTTCTTCGCCTGGTCGAACTGCTTGAGAAGGCGGTTGACATCTGTGACGGTGGTGCCGGAGCCGGCGGAGATGCGTTTTCTGCGGCTCCCGTTGATGATCCGCGGGTTCTGCCGTTCCTTTGGGGTCATGGAGTCGATGATGGCGGTGACCTTCACCAGCTCCCGGTCGTCCATGTCGCCCGGCATGGCGTTCTTCATCTTTCCGGGAAGGGGAAGCATGGACAGGATCTCCTGCATGGAGCCCATCTCCCTCAACTTCTTGAGCTGATCCCTGAAGTCGGTCAGGTCGAAATCACCCTTGCGGGTCTTCTTCGCCAGCCTGGCCGCTTCCTTTTCGTCGAAAGCCTTTTCGGCCTTGTCGATAAGGGTCAGGACGTCGCCCATGCCCAGGATCCTGGAAGCGACCCGGTCCGGGTAAAAGGGCTCCAAACCCTCCATCCCCTCGCCGATACCGGCGAACTTGACCGGGACACCCGTTACTTTCCGCATGGACAGAGCCGCACCGCCTCTCGCGTCTCCGTCCAGCTTTGTGAGGATGATGCCGGTGAGTTTGAGTTGATTATGGAACGACTCGGCCACCTGCACCGCGTCCTGGCCGGTCATGGCGTCAGCGACCAGAAGCGTTTCGTGAGGCTGAACCGCCGCCGAAATGGACGCCGCCTCGGCCATGAGGCCCTCGTCCACGTGCAGCCGTCCGGCGGTGTCGATGATGAGAGTGTCGCAGCCCGCACGCCCCGCCTCCACAGCCGCCAGCCGGTAGACCTCCACAGGGGTGGAGGAGGGTTCCGGTGAGAAAACCGGGACTCCGACCTTCCGGGCTACCGTGATCAGCTGCTGGACTGCCGCGGGGCGGCTCAGGTCTGCCGGGATCAGGTAGGGTTTGCGTCCCTGTTCCCGGAGCTGCAGGGCCAGTTTGGCGCAGGTGGTCGTTTTCCCCGATCCCTGCAGGCCCACCATGAGGATCCGGGTGGGAGGAACGCTGGCCCTGAACAGTTCCGCACGGGATCCTCCAAGAATGGCAGCCAGTTCGCCGTGGACGATCTTGATCACCTGCTGAGCGGGGGTGAGGCTCGCCATCACCTCGTTGCCCAGGGCCCGCTCGCGGACCTGGGCCAGGAAATCCTTGACCACCCTGAAGTTGACGTCGGCCTCCAGAAGGGCCAGGCGCACCTCCCTTAAGGTGGCGTCAATGTCGGCCTCGGTGAGCCTGCCGCGCCCCTTGAGCTTTTTAAAGACGGCGTCGAGTTTTTCGGATAGATTCTGGAACATTAAGGACCCACCTTATCTCAAATCTTAAATCTTGAAACGATATCAATATGGAGAATAAAAAACGTAACTATTTCTAACAGGGATGAAGGGGATGAAAGGGAGACTCTAAATACTGTAGGTAATTAGAAATTAGAAAATGGAAATTGGGAAGATCGCTTGTTTGTGCTCCAATCTCCAATTTCTAATCCTCCATTTCTGATTTTCGGTCTTTATCCCCTGTATCCCTTTTATCCCTGTTAAATAATCCTTTCTTCCTGTTTTTTCGAGAGCTTCCACCTTCGTCAAAGCTACGGTGGACAAGTTGCTTGCCCGCCAAAGCTTTGGCGACAGCAGGCGTCCTCCGCGTTAATGCTTTTTCCGCTTCTAGTGGTTGTCAAAAATCAGAAATTATGGAATGGTATCGTGTTTGTCAAGGACGGGCTCCTGGGCCCGGCAGGTTGCTCTCATAGACACGGAATTTCAAGGAGGGGGATCGCCAGGTGAAGACACTATTCCTCATCATCATTAGCACGGTCTTCGTCAACAACTTCGTGCTGGCCCGATTCCTGGGGCTGTGTCCCTTTATGGGCGTTTCGAGGAGGATCGAGACGGCCACAGGGATGGGCATGGCGGTGGTGTTCGTCATGACCGTGGCTGCCACCGTCACATGGAACATACAGAATTTCATTCTGGTACCTTTCCAGCTGGAGTACCTCCAGACGATCATGTTCATTCTGGTCATCGCCTCCCTGGTCCAGCTGGTGGAGATGTTCGTCCGGAAGGTCAGCCCACCCCTTTACCAGTCCCTGGGCATTTTCCTGCCCCTCATCACGACCAACTGCGCCGTTCTGGGTGTGGCGCTGCTCACGGTCCAGAAGGACCTCGGGTTCTTCCAGACCATGGTCTTCGCCTTCGGCTCCTCTCTTGGGTTCACTCTCGCCCTGGTCCTCATGGCGGGCATCAGGGAGGTCGAGGAGTTGGCCGATGTACCCAAACCATTCAAAGGTACGGCCCTTGCCTTCGTCACCGCGGGTCTTCTCTCACTTGCCTTCATGGGCTTTTCAGGAATGGTGAAATAGAGCTATGATCACTGCAGTCGTCAGCCTCACCGGACTAGGACTGGTGGCCGCCTACGGCCTCAGTATCGCATCAAAAAAATTCCACGTTGACGTTGATCCCCGTCTGGAAACCATCGAGGGGATCCTTCCCAGCCTGAACTGCGGGGCGTGCGGCTATGCCGGATGTTCCGGTTTTGCTGCTGGCCTCCTGGCGGGCGAGGTAGAGCCCACCGGCTGCGCTCCCGGCGGTGAGACCGTCATCACGGCCCTTGCCGAGTTCCTCGGCCTCGAAGTGGGAGATGTGGTCAAGCAGATCGTCTTCCTTCAGTGCGGCGGGGATACCGAGAAGGCAGCCATGGAGGCCGAGTATGAGGGCGTCTACGACTGCCGTGCCGCTATTCTGGTGGGAGGCGGAGGCAAGGCCTGCCGTTACTCCTGCGTCGGATACGGCACCTGCGAGGCCGTCTGTCCCTTCGACGCCATCGTCATGGGGCCCAAGGGCCTCCCCATCGTCTATCCGGACAAGTGCACCGCCTGCAACAAATGTGTTGTAGCCTGCCCCAGGGATGTGCTCGCTCTGGAACCCCTCAGCCACGAGGTACGCGTCAGGTGCCGGTCCGCCGACGCGGGCGGGAGGGTCCGTAAGGTCTGCCAGGTCGGCTGCACAGGGTGCGGCATCTGCGAGAAGGTCTGCCCCGTGGAGGCGGTGAAGATAGAGAACAACCTGGCGTACATCGATCCCGGCAAATGCGTCGAATGCGGGATCTGCGCCGCCAACTGTCCCCAGGACACCATCACCGACGACATGCTGCCCCGCGCTCCCGTGTTCATTACAGATGCCTGCAACGGATGCACCATCTGCGCGAAGGTCTGCCCCTACGACGCCATCACGGGGGAGACCAAGGAACTGCACGTGGTGGATCAAGGGCGCTGTACAGGCTGCCAGCTGTGCGTGCCCCGATGCAACGTGAGCGCCATCGTGGTCACAGGGGAGGAGCTGCCGGTGGCAGCGGCGCGATAAGGATAAGGAACAGGGAAACTGAAAGGTAGAATAGGGGAGGAAATTAATTAAAGAGAACTGACCCTGAGATCAGCTTTAAGGCAGTCTGGTTCACCGGGGGGTTCCCATTCCTTCTTCTCTATTCCCTATTCCTCCTTCCCAGGTAATATATTTATGGACATTATCTTTTTCTCAGCCGCCCTCCTCTTCCTTTTCATGGCCACCCTGCACTATCTCCTCTTTCTCGTTTACCGCAACCCCTTCGTCCCGCGGGTGGCCCGTTTCAGCCTCTACCTGACCTTCGCCGCCCAGCTGGGATATTTTCTTGCGAG
>CP070698.1:1106174-1110137 GCA_020349685.1 bacterium | reverse complement strand
GCGCCCAGCCGCCCATCCCGGAATGGGGAGCCATGATCGCCATGGGCCGCTCCATGATCCTTCGGGCGTGGTGGGTCATGACCTTCCCGGGCATCGCCATCCTGTTGGGTGTTCTGGGCTTCAACCTGCTGGGTGACGGGCTGAGGGACGCGCTTGATCCTCGTTTAAGAGATTAGGAGCTAATTAACCGCAGAGTACGCGAAGGAACGCAGAGGAATTCTGGTACTGGGGTGCCATTGTTCCATATTCTTTAAAACCTGGATCAAAATAAATGCGGCGGAAAACCTGAAGAAGATGTCAGAATTTAAAGCCATGAGAATCAACATCAGGAAAATTGGATGAATTATACGGAATTTATTTTCATTCCAGATGTGTTTGTTTTTTCTCTGCGTTACTCCGCGAACTCTGCGGTTAAAGGTTTAGAACTGAAAATATGAACCCGTTAATCGAAGTCAAAAACCTCGAGGTCCAGTTCGAGATCCGGGGCGCCGTTCTCAAGGCGGTGGATCATGTGAGCTTCGAGATCGCGCCGGGCGAGACCCTTGGACTTGTAGGGGAATCCGGCTGCGGAAAGAGCGTCACCGCGTCGGCCATCATGCGGCTCATCCCCACCCCGCCCGGCCGGATAACCGGCGGCGAGATACTGTTCGAGAAGAAGGACCTGCTCAAGCTCACCGAATCCCAGATGCGCAGCATCAGGGGCAACCGGATCTCCATGATATTCCAGGAGCCCATGACCTCCCTGAACCCGGTCTACACGGTCGGTGACCAGGTGGCCGAGGTTATCCAGCTTCACCAGGGACTCAAACGGAAGGAGGCCCTGGAAAAGGTCGTTGATGTTTTCAGACAGGTGGGTATACCCGCACCGGAGTCGCGTGTGGACGACCATCCCCACAAGATGAGCGGAGGTATGCGTCAGCGAGTGATGATCGCCATGGCCCTCGCCTGTAACCCAAGGCTCATGATCGCTGATGAACCTACCACCGCACTGGACGTGACCATCCAGGCCCAGATACTCGATCTCATGAACAAGCTGAAGAGGGACACGGGCGCGTCGATCCTTTTCATAACCCACGATCTTGGCGTCATCGCTGAAATGGCCCAGAGGGTGATCGTTCTTTACTGCGGGAGGATCGTGGAGGAAGCCCCTGTGGGAAGCCTGTTCTCGGAGCCGAAACACCCCTACACGGTGGGGCTTTTGAACTCCATCCCCGCCCTCAACCCGAAAGAGCGCGATCGCTTGAGCACCATCGGAGGCACGGTGTGCTCCCTGTTCAACCTTCCCGAGGGCTGCCATTACTTCGATCGATGTCCGAATGCCATGGATCAGTGCAGGCACAAACCCCCCGCCGTGGAGACGGGAACGGGGCACAGGGTGTGGTGCTGGAAATACAGCTGAAAGCTGTAAGCTTTCAGCTGAAGTGTCTAGTGTCTGGTTCTGGTGTCTAGCAAGGGTTTGAAGCCAGAAACAGAACCATAGGAGAAATATTTGGTCTAGCCGAAAGAAGGATTGAATTTATTAGGGCAGCCCCATGAATTCACTAGAACCAGAAACCAGAACCAGACGCTACGAGGTTGCGGTATGAATCCTCTCGTGGAGGTCCGCGACCTCGTCAAGCACTACCCCGTCACCGGAGGCGTCTTCCTGCGGGAGGTGGCAAAGGTCCGGGCGGTTGACGGCGTGAGCCTGGCCATCAAGCCGGGGGAAACCCTGGGGCTGGTCGGGGAGTCCGGCTGCGGGAAATCCACACTGGGAAGGCTCATCCTGAGATTGGAGGAACCCACTGCCGGGCAGGTCCTGTTCGAGGGGGAGGATATCCTGGCTTACGACAGGGAGCACTTGAGGAGCCTGCGTGAGGAGATGCAGATCATCTTCCAGGATCCCTTCTCATCCTTGAACCCCAGGAAGAATGTGGCCCACATCGTAGGTGAGCCGCTCCTTGTCCACGGGATGAACAGCCGGGCCGAACGGGAGGCCCGGGTTCAGCACCTTCTCGAGGTTGTCGGTCTCAGCCGTGAGCACATGCGCCGCTATCCCCACCAGTTCTCGGGCGGTCAGAGGCAGCGCATCGGGGTTGCAAGGGCCCTCGCTTTGAACCCCAAACTCATCATCTGCGACGAGGCGGTGTCTGCCCTGGACGTCTCCATCCAGGCGCAGGTGATCAACCTGCTCCAGGACCTGCAGGATGAATTCAACCTCACCTACCTTTTCATATCCCACGACCTTTCGGTGGTGGAGCACATCTCGGACAGGGTGGCCGTCATGTACCTGGGAAAAGTCGTGGAACTGGCCGATTCCGTCATGATCTACAGCAGGCCCCTGCACCCGTACACCCAGGCTCTTCTGGGTGCCGCGCCGGTACCGGACCCGCATCGCGCGGTCAAGCATGCCATCCTCAAGGGGGATGTTCCGAGCCCCATCAATCCGCCGTCAGGCTGTCGTTTCCACACCAGGTGTCCTTACGTGGAACAGATGTGCCGGGACCACGAACCGGAACTGAGAGAGCTGGCGCCGGGACACACAGCGGCGTGTCACTTCGCCGGACAGCGTCCGTCGCTTTTTAAACCCGACGGCGGATGAAAATAGAATTACGGATTCAGAATTCGGAATTGGAATAGTAGCCACGGTCCGGTGTATCGACTCACTGTTTCTTTGAATTTTGAGATCTGAGATCTGAGATCTGAGATCCGAGATTAGATTTTTTTACTCCCCCACCGGTATCTCAACGATCCCTTCCCGACCCGTATAGGTCTCCTCCTCACCGGCACGGGAACCGGAAGGCCAGAGCGCCTCGTCGTTTGCCGTCTCGGCGGAATGTGGTTGCTCAGGTGTCAAGGTGCTTATTTCTTCCTGGATCCCCTCCGGCGGCAGCTCCTGTTCCTTTCCGCCAGAGGCCACACTTTCGCTCCCGCCATAAGGGTAAGGGATCTCCACCAGAGCCTCCAGGTATTCTTCCTCGGTGATCCATTTTCCCTTGAGCATGACGCCGAGGATGTGGTCCGACCGGTTCATCACCCGGTCCAGGTTCCGAAGGGGGTCGTAAACCTTCGGTCCGGGCAGCATGGCGGCCAGAAAGGCGCTCTCCCTGATCGTGAGATCAGACACCCCTTTCCCGAAGTGGTGCCGGGACCCCTGTCCGACGCCGTACACCATGTTACCCATCTCCACGACGTTAAGATAGAGTTCCAGGATCCGGTCCTTGGTGAGGGTATTTTCCAGCCGTCTGGTAAGGACCAGTTCCCGCACCTTGCGGCTGATGGTTTTCTCACGGGAAAGAAAGAGATTCTTGGCCAGTTGCTGTGAAATGGTGCTGGCCCCGCGGGCGAAGCGGCGTTCACGGAAGTTCTTTCTGAAGGACTGGTAGACCTCGTACCAGTCCACACCGCGGTGACCATAGAAGGAAAAGTCCTCGCCGGCAAGAACGGCCTTCCTGAGATGATCCGGGATCCGGTCAAGGGCCGTCCAGTGGGGGTTGCCGGGACCGACGGGAAAGGGCACCGTTTGCCCGTCCCAGCCCCGGACCTCTATCTGAAAGGACCTTTCAGGGTCGGTCAGGGGGCGGACGTCCGGAAGGGCCCTCGATTCAAGATAGACCCATGTTGCCAAGGCGGCGAGGGCGAGGCCGGCTGCACCAAAGGCCAGGGCCAGGACATATTTAAAGTGGGTAACCATTACAGGGAGAGGTTGATATCATAATTTGAAGGAAAAGGCTCACATGAAGAGATAAAGGCGGTGATTTATTTCCAGATCTGGTTTCCCATATGTTTCGAGGTGTGGTTGATAAGCGGCCGGGTTCGAAGGTTCCTCGAGTCGACCCTCCCCTTTGACAGCCGATTGTGCCAGAATATAAATATTGATCCTAAATGCAGGAACGGGACGCAGGCGGATATTAAGCTGTTCTCATCATGTCCCGGTTCTGAGCCCAAAGGAGGTTCCATGGATTTTTACGAGCTGATAAAGGG
>CP070698.1:1099832-1106074 GCA_020349685.1 bacterium | reverse complement strand
GAGGAGATATGGGCAAGCTGGAACACCACTTCTACGATATAGGATACCTGGACACTCTCGCGGGCCAGGACACCTCTGTGCACCGGCTGGACCCCCGCGCCAAGCTCATCACCACTGCTGTTTTCGTGGCGGCTGTCGTGTCCTTCGACAAGTACGAGATCTCGGCTCTCGTACCTTTTGTCTTCTACCCCGTTTTTCTCATGGCGGCCGGCAACCTTCCCCTGACGTATGTCCTGAGAAAGATCCTCCTGGTCTCCCCTTTTGCGGTGCTCGTCGGGGTCTTCAACCCTTTCCTGGACCGCACCACCCTGATGACCATTGGCAGCCTCCCTGTCAGCGGCGGCTGGGTGTCCTTCGCATCCATCCTCCTTCGCTTCACCCTGACCGTGGGGGCGGCCATGACCCTTGTGGCGGTGACCGGTTTTAACGCCGTATGTATGGCTCTGGAAAAACTGGGGGCGCCCCGTTTTTTCGCCCTGCAGCTTCTTTTTCTCTACCGCTACCTCTTCGTCCTTGTTCAAGAGGCGATGCTCATGGCCCGGGCGCGTTCCCTCAGGGTCTTTAACGGAAAGGGTATGAACCTGGGCGCCTACGGTTCCCTGCTCGGGCACCTTCTCCTGCGCACCTTAGACAGGGCCCAGAGGATCCACTCGGCCATGTGGTGCCGCGGTTTCGACGGAAACATCAAGACTTTAAAAACCCTGTCCATGGGATGGCGCGAATTTATCTTCATGACCGGGTGGATCCTGCTCTTTGTCACCTGGCGGCTCGTAGACATTCCCCTGTGGCTGGGGCTGACGATGGGGAGGTTCACAGGATGAGCCACCACATCGTCGAGGCGCAGGACCTTCATTTCACCTACCCGGACGGAACCGAGGTGCTCAAGGGAATCTCCTTTCGCATCACGCACGGCGAATCGGTGGCCATCGTCGGGGCCAATGGCGCGGGCAAGTCAACTCTCCTCCTGCACCTTAACGGGTACCTGACCTCCTCTGGCGGCGTCCTCCGCATCGGGGACAGTCCGCTCCTGCCGGAAAACGTCAAGCAGGTGCGTCGAGCGGTGGGTCTCGTGTTCCAGGATCCTGACGACCAGCTGTTCATGCCCACCGTGTTCGACGATGTAGCTTTCGGGCCTCTGAACATGGGGCTCCCCCCTGACGAGGTGCGCGCCAGGGTTGAGAAGGCGCTCAGGACTGTGGGAGCCTGGCATCTCCACGAGCGGCCCCCTTACAGGATCTCGGGTGGTGAAAAGCGGGCCGTAGCCATAGCTACCGTGCTGTCCATGTCACCCGACATCCTCGTGATGGACGAACCGTCCTCAAACCTCGACCCGAAATCCCGCCGGCTCCTGATCGAACTGCTGAAAGGGTTCACCCACACCAAGATCATCGCCACCCACGACCTGGACATGGTCATGGACCTGTGCCGGAGGACCCTCGTTATCCGGGACGGCAGGATCATCGCTGATGGCCCCACGGCCGGGATCATGCGCGACGAGGAGCTCCTCGCTTCGTGCAACCTGGAAAAACCCCTCTCATTGCGGTCCTGTCCCGTTTGCGGTGAGACTGCCGATCCAGGCCCGCCCGGGCGTTGACAGATTTTCCGTCCGTGTTTATTTTTCTACCGGATGCAAGATAAAGATAGCGGGAAAGCGTCCAGCCCCATGAAGACTGGACATGAAAATCTAAGGGCTAATTAACCACAGCGCGGCCGGCTGAAGGCCGCATCACAGGGTGAAAAAAACAGTGTCTAGTCTCTAGAGTCTAGGTTCTAGAGTCTTATTTTCCCCTGTGTCACTCTGTGCCTGCCGGCCGTAGCCTCCGGCGAAGGCTGGTACCCTGTGGTGAATCATGTTTTTGAATCCATATTTGAGATCTGAGATTTGAGATCTGAGATCCAACACCCCGGAGGAAACACCATGCCTGAACCCATGATCGAAGCTGTCAGCCTCAGTAAGCAGTTCGGCCGTATCGTGGCGGTGGACGACATCTCCTTTTCCGTCCGGGTCGGGGAGGTCCTCGGCTTTCTCGGGCCCAACGGTGCCGGCAAAACGACCACCATGAGGATGCTCACCGGTTACCTGAGGCCCACGAAAGGAGAGGTGTCCGTCTGCGGCATCAACATGCTGAGCGATCCCGTTAAGGCGAAAGCGAAGATCGGGTATCTGCCCGAGGGGGCCCCCCTCTATCCGGAAATGACCCCGTCCACACTCCTCAGGTTCACCGGACAGGCCAGAGGCATGGGGGGGGAGGAACTGGCCAACCGCATGGATGCCATAGCGGACCAGGTGCACCTCCGGGAGGTCTGGGACCAGTCCATCGAAACCCTCTCAAAAGGGTACAAGCGCCGGCTCGGCCTGGCCCAGGCGATCCTCCACGACCCACAGGTTCTCATCCTCGACGAACCCACCGACGGCCTGGATCCTAACCAGAAACGGGAGGTCAGGCAGCTCGTGAGGGATATGGCGCGTTCCAAGGCCATCATCATCTCGACCCACATCCTGGAGGAGGTCAACGCCGTTTGCACCCGCGCCGTCATCCTGGCGCAGGGCCGTATTGTGGCCGACGGGACACCCTCTGAGCTGGAAAGCATGGCCTCCGACCACAACGCCGTGAGCATACTCCTGCCCCGGCCGGAAGCATCCGGGTTCGCTCAGAAGCTTCAGGGCATAGCCTCTGTCAGGACCGTACAGGTCATCGACCGGGAGGAGGACCAGTGCCTCGTTCAGGCCTATCCCATCCAGGGCAGCCCCATCCTCAAGGAGGTCACCGATCTCATCAGGGATCAGAAGGTCAGCATCCTCGAGCTGAGGCAGGAGCCGGGACGGCTCGATGAGGTGTTCAGAAACCTCACCCTCCCGGCGGAAGAAACCATTCAGGGAGGACAGGCATGAACCTTGGTGCCCTATACAAAAGGGAGATGAGGAGCTACTTCTCAACCCCCCTGGCTTACGTTTTCATCGTCATCTTTCTCATGCTCGCCGGCATCTTCACCTTCTATATCGGCGGTTTTCTGCCCCGGGGACAGGCGGACCTGGAACCCTTCTTCACCTGGCACCCGTGGCTTTACCTGTTTCTGGCGCCTGCCCTGGGAATGCGTCTCTGGGCGGAAGAGCGGAAAACGGGCACCTTTGAACTCCTCATGACGCTGCCCGTGTCCATGGGAAGCGCCATCCTGGGCAAGTTTCTCGCGGCATGGTCCATGATGGGGATCTCCCTCGCCCTCACTTTTCCCATCTGGATCACCGTCAATGTCCTGGGGAACCCCGACAACGGTGTGGTCGCCGCCGGCTATCTCGGCAGCCTCCTCATGGCGGGCGCCTACCTGGCCGTGTCGGCCTGCGTATCGGCCACCACCCGCAATCAGGTCATCGCCTTCGTTGTGTCTCTGGTGCTCTGCTTCGCCTTCCAGCTTCTGAGTTTTCCCCTGATCCTGGACCTTTTCAGGCCCTGGCTCCCGGGCGCCGCCATCAGCTTCATGGCCACGCTGGGGTTCCTTCAGCACTTCGAATCGATCATCAGGGGGGTCGTGGATTTCAGGGATGTTCTGTACTTCATCACCTTCATCGGTTTGTGGCTCTACGCCGGAGCCTGGGCCGTGGACCATCATCGAAGCTGACGGGGAGGAAGAAATGGATCGAAGAACCATACTTTCACCAGCCGCCCTTGTCATCGTTGTTGCCCTGTTCGTGGCCGTCAACCTGGCCGCGGCCCCCGGCCTGCGATGGGCCCGCATCGATCTGAGCCAGGGAGACCTTCACAGTCTTTCGGAAGGCACCGCCAACATCCTCAAGAAGCTCGAAAACACCATCACCTTGAAGCTGTTCTGGTCGGAGAGCGCGGCGGGCGACCTTCCAGGATTAAAGGTGTTCGCCAGGAGAGTAAGAGAGACCCTCGAGGAATACGAGGCGAGGTCGGGAGGCAGGATCGTCCTTACCGTTGTGGACCCCAGGCCCTTTTCCGAGGAAGAGGATGAAGCCGTAGAGTTCGGTCTTCAGGGAGTCAGTGTCCAGGGAGGCACGACCAATCTCTATCTGGGACTCGCAGCCACTTCCGAGGACGGACGCAGCCTCATGATACCCTTCCTGCAGGCCGACAGGGAGAGGTTCCTGGAATACGACATCAGCCAGATGATCCACACCCTTGCCAACCCTGAAAAGGTCAAGGTGGGTCTGCTCAGCTCCCTCCCCATAATGGGAGGTCCCACCCCTCAGAACCCCTTCCAGCCGTCCATGCCCTGGATGATCTCCGACCAGCTGCACCGCCAGTTCGACGTCGAGCCTATCCTGAGCGAGAGGGTCATAGCGGAGGATGTGGATGTTCTCATGGTCGTCCACCCCCACGAGCTCTCCGACACGGCCCTATACGCCGTCGACCAGTTCGTCCTCAGAGGAGGGCGGGCTGTTGTCTTCGCCGATCCGCTGAGCGAATTCATGGCCGTCGCCAGTCCGGGAGCGGGCATGCCGGGCGCAGGCACGGCCGACGAGCTTCTGGAGGCCTGGGGAGTGAAGATGGAACCCGGGAAGGTGGTCGGCGACCTGGCTGCCTCCCAGAGGGTCTCGTACAGGGACGGCAACCGCGTCCAGACGGTCAACTATCTGCCCTGGATCACTTTGAGGGACAGCCTCATCAACAGGGAGGAAGTGACGACGGCACAGCTCGACAACCTGAACCTGGCAAGCTCGGGCTCCCTTTTGCAGACCGAGGACGCGAGGACACAGATGACCCCCCTCCTTTCCACAAGCACCCGCTCCATGCTCCTGGACGGGTCCACCATCGTGTTCATGCCCGACCCGGCAAGGCTCCTTTCCCGGTTCTCTCCTTCGGGAGTCTCCTTTACCCTTGCCGCGAGATTAAGTGGGCCGGCCGCGACGGCCTTTCCGGAAGGCCCTCCCGGCGGAGACACAGAGGGTGAAGGGGAGGCCCCCGCGGAACACCTTGGCGAGTCCAGAGAGGAAATCAACGTGGTGGTCGTCGCCGACAGCGACATGCTCCAGGACCGGTTCTGGGTAGAGGTCCAGAACTTCTTCGGTCAGAGGATCGCGCTCCCCATGGCGGACAACGCCGACTTTGTCATCAACCTCCTCGATCAGCTCGGCGGCAGCAGCGACCTCATCGCCATCCGCAGCCGCGCCTCCGCTTTCCGACCCTTCGAGCTTTTCAACCGTGTTTCGAGGGAAGCGGAACTCAAATTCAGGGCCAAGGAGCAGGATCTCGTAAGCCGTCTCGATCAGACCGAGCGGAAGCTCAACGATCTTCAGGCCCAGAGGCAGGATCCGGAATCCCCTGAACTGACCCCCCAGCAGGAGGAGGAGTTGGACCGCTTCCTGCAGGAGAAGGTTAAGGTCCGCCGCGAGCTTCGCGACGTGCAGTTCGAGCTGCGGAGGGATATCGAAAGGCTCCAGGCATGGATAAAGTTCATCAACATAGGTCTCGTTCCGCTGCTGCTTTCCCTCGCCGCGGCGGGATCGTGGATCGTGAGACGGAAGAAAAAACCGGTAACGGAGGGCGGAAAATAGAAATTAGAAATTGGAATAGAAGTAACCGGTTTCTCTAACCTCAAATCTCCAATTTCCAATCTCTAATTTCCAACCTCCAATTTCTTTCTTTCCTCCATCAGCAGATCGATCATGGTCAGGTCTGCGACCACAGCGCCCTGCTCGTCCAGCACCGGGATCTCCTCCACATGGCCGGCGACCATGCGCTCGAGGACCTCTTCCACCCTTTCGATCACCTCGAACCAGGGTTCGGGCTGCTCCACCGTATTGACCATCACGAACCCTGGCGTCATGCAGGCCAGCAGGGAGAACGCGTGGAAGGTCAGAGCGGCACCGCTTGTGATGAATATGGCCCCGAGCAGGATGCCCGGATAAAGGAGGGGGTGGGCGCTGCCGAGAGCACTGGGCCACTATTCGACCATGGAGGGACTCCTTCCCGCGGGATCTCTTTTCAACAGAAGATGCCACCTCGGGGTTGCCGTTAAAAGGACGGCAGGTTCAAACCGCCTGTTTTCCAGGGCCGCCAGGTGATCCCGGAGGCGGCATCGTGAGTTGACAAGAACCTCGATTCCGAGTGAACTGTCGAAAATGATTTTCCGGAGATGAATTAAAAATTTGGATAGGGATCAGATGGATTTCGCTGACGAAAAGTTCCTCCGCATCGCTTACCACGAAGCCGGGCACGCCTGGATGATGATCGAGCAGGGACTCGGGGTGGTCACCGTTTCCATGGAACCTCTTTCCG
>CP070698.1:1096970-1099732 GCA_020349685.1 bacterium | reverse complement strand
TCTGTGAAGCCGCGTTTTTCCATCTCGGCCTGGAAAGCCTCTGGGGTCTCGTATTGTCCGGATAGTTCCGTGAAGGCCCTGGTGATATCCTCCTCTGAGGCCACGTGACGGCTGTCCCTGGCGGCCTGCAGGAGAAGCTCTCCGTCGATTAGCTGGTCAAGGATCCTGGGACCGAACTGGCTCATGAAGGCTCCGATGTTCCCGGGATCCATGCCGTTCTGCATAACGACATTGCGGACGGCCGTCTGCAGTTCGGACATGGGAATCGCCTGGCCGTTTACCGTCGCGGCGGCTTCAACGGAAGGGGTTTCGCCGGAGGACACCGCCTCCTTTGAAACGGACTCGGATGACTGCTGACCCTGGCTGCAGGCATAGGTAAAAATGACCAGGAGTCCTGCCGCGAGGATCCCGGTGAGTTGGGTTTTGCGCTTCATAATAATTTCCTTTCCGATAGTACCCGTCACCGCACCGATGTCGTCCGGCGTCGTGCGAGGCATGGTCTAGAAAAGGGCTGCCTTGGCGATGGGGCATCGCCGGCCGATTCCAAAGGCCTTCCAGTGCACCTTTATCCCCGGGGCTGCCTGTTGTCTTTTGTATTCGTTGCTCTCTACCATATTGAGGATTTTCCTGACGAGAGTGCGAGGATAACCCATTTCAACGATCTCCGGGAGCGTTTTCTTCTCCTCCAGGTAAGCTTTCAGGACGGGGTCCAGAACGTCGTAGGGCGGAAGGGAATCCGAGTCCCTCTGATCGTGTCTGAGTTCAGCGGAAGGTTCCTTTGTCATGATGCTCTCAGGGATGATCTCTTTGAGCCTGTTGCAGTGGCGCGCCAGATCGTAAACCTCTCCCTTGTAAAGGTCGCTGATGACGGCAAGGCCCCCCGACATGTCTCCATAGAGCGTGCAGTACCCTGTTGCCAGCTCCGATTTGTTGCCGGTTGAAAGAACGAGGTGCCCGAACCTGTTGGACAGAGCCATGAGGATGTTCCCACGTATCCTCGCCTGAATATTCTCCTCGGTCGTATCGCCCGGCAACCCGCCGAGCCCATCCGTCAGATCTTTGAGGTATTGCTCGTAGATGTCCGTAATGGGGATCGTTGCTGTTCTTATTCCCAGATTACCGGCCAGGGAGGAGGCATCTTCCATGCTCTGGTAAGAGGTAAAGGGCGAGGGCATGAGGATCCCGTGAACATTGGCCGAACCCATTGCTTCACAGGCGAGAACTGCCGTTACGGCGGAATCGATCCCTCCAGACAGGCCAAGAACGGCAGAGCCGAATCCGCACTTGCCGGCGTAATCCTTGAGCCCGGTGGCAAGGGCATCGAACATCGTTTCCATTGTGTCCTCAATGGCATGACGGGCCTGAGGCGGGGAGGAAACATCCTTCAGATCCACAAAAAGGACCTGTTCCTTGAAATCCTCCGCAAGAGCGATGATCCTGCCCTCACGGTTCATGACCAGGCTGCGTCCGTCAAAGACGAGAGAATCGTTACCGCCTGCCTGGTTAACGTAAAAAACCGCCGTGCTGTATCTCCTGGCCGTGGTTGCCAGCATTTCCTGTCTCATGGGCCCCTTGCCGTGACTGTAAGGGGAGGCCGCGATGTTGATCAGCGAAGTTCCGGGGTTTGAAGAGAGCATTTCCTCCACCGGGTCGAAATGATACTGGGGCCTGGACCAGTATATCTTGTCGTTCCAGACGTCCTCACAAACAGAAAGGGCAAAAGGATATCCATCCACTTGTGAGGGCGTCAGGGATGTTCCGGGCTCGAAATAACGGTTTTCGTCGAAAACATCGTAAGTGGGCAGGAGGACCTTGTTGTGCGTGTTGAGGATCTTGCCCTTTCGGATGAGAAGGGCCGCATTGTGCAGCGGTTTCCCCACGCTGGACTCGTCGCGGGAAAGGATGGGTCCCAGAAGCAGTGTTGTTTCAAGACCCTTGGATTCATCGAGAAGGCGATGAAGCGCCTGTTCTGCCTCGAGAACGAAGGTCCGGTTTTCGAGCAGGTCAAGGGGGGGGTAGCCCGTGAGGGCAAGCTCAGGAAAGACAGCCAGCGAGGAGCCCCTCTCCATACAATGGCGGGCTCCCTGGAGGATCTTTGCAAGGTTCCCGTTGAAATCGCCAACGGTGGTGTTGATCTGGTGAAGTGAAACAATCAATGCGATCCCCGTGTCCGGAGTTAAATTAACCCGCGAGGACCGCATCATCTGCCATAATGGATGGACTGTCAATACGGCAGTGGATCTATCCGGCTCTGGGAATGCGTTTGAATTCGGCACCGGTTTTCCACCGGCAAAGGTGAAAAGAGCATCCTTATCACCGGTAAGTTTTGAAAAGCATCTTCGGTGACCATCTGTGTATATTTGATTTACATTAATGTGTTTTAATACTACACATAATTGCCCCCCTGTGCTTATCTGTATTCATTTTTCTTTGCAAGATCAGTCGCCTAGGGACTGTGATGTATTGGCATGTTCCTTGCTCTTACAACCGCGATGGAAAGCTTGAAATGGGGCACGTCCCGATCGTGTACAATGAAAGAGTAGCCCGGAAGAGCCGTCCTCGGGTCATTTTTCAAGGCGGCTTTCGCATCACGCGAAGTCCGGCCTCTAAGCGGGTGATTAAATACTGTGCAGTTCGGAGACCGAAGTGAAGAGAATCTATGCAAAAGAGGATGTTTGTATCGGGTGCCATCTTTGCGAAGTGCACTGCCAGGTCGAGCATTCAAGGACCAGGAACATCATCAAGACCTTCAAAGAGGAGAT
>CP070698.1:1091893-1096870 GCA_020349685.1 bacterium | reverse complement strand
TGGAGAATGGAGAATGGAAAATGGAGAATGGGGAAGGGGAGTAGAGTGTCTAGTTTCTAGTGTCTAGCGTCTGGTGTCTAGCGTCTGGTGTCTATTGTCTGGTGTCTATTGTCTGGTGTCTAGTGTCTGGTGTCTGGTGTCTGACGCAGGCGTCAAAGAGCCCGTCCTCTGTATTTTAGTCTTCAATACGATGTTATAAAATTTTGACCAGATACCGTTAAATTTTTGACCCATCGACTCTGTTTTATCCAACGATCCGCTTTCTGCAGTAAAAAACACGATCATCCCTGAACGCTCAAAACGATTCACCCACGACCTTTATAATAATCACCGTTTTTTTGTGCAATAATAGCCATGAAAATTCCACAACATTCCTTAGTAAACAGCGAGTTTATATCATAATTACAGCAGTTTACATATTTATAAGTGATAACTTGTCAGTCCACTTTACCAATTGTACAGTTGACACGTTCCAAGGCAGATATTAGTATGCGCTCCAACATTAATTTATATGAAATTAATCTCACAAAGGTAGGAGGTGTGAAGGTAGAATTTATTTTTTTAAAACACAGTTTGTAATTTGAACGTACCACTCAAATGAGAAAGGGGGATACGTTTAATGACGTCATTCCGTAACATCAGCCGACGCGATTTTCTCAAATTCTGCGCCGGTACAGCGAGCCTGCTGGGTCTCTCGGAAGCAGCCGTTCCGAGGGTCGCCAAGGCCCTGGAAGGGGCAGCCAAAAAGCCTCCGGTCATCTGGCTCAGCGGCCAGGACTGTGCAGGCTGCAGCATTTCGTTCATCAACTCCTCGAACCCGGGCACAGCTGAGCTGGTACTGGATACCATATCACTGAGATACCACGAGGCGCTCATGGCCGCTTCCGGTCACAAATCGGAGGAGGCCCTCCAGGCCACGATCAAAGAGGGCGGTTATGTCCTCGTCGTCGAAGGATCCATACCCACCATCGACCCGCGTTTTTGCCAGGTGGCCGGAAAGAACTTCGTGGATATAGTGGCCGAAGCGGCGGGCAATGCAGCCGCTGTCATCGCCATCGGCGCCTGCGCCACCTACGGTGGCATCCCGGGCGACTGCGCGCCCCCGGGAAAAGGGATCGGTGTCGGGGAGGCGATGGAAAACGGGTTCGTTCCCAAGAAGCCCCTCATCAACGTCCCGACCTGCCCGGCTCACCCGGAGCGGTTTATCGGCACCGTCGTTTATTACCTGCTTTACGGCAAGCCGCCCGCCCTGGACAAGGTGGGCAGGCCCCTGGTCTTCTACGACAAGCTCATCCACGACAACTGCGAGAGGCGCGGTCACTTCGAGAACGGCGAGTTCCTCACGGACTGGAACAGCTTCGAGCAGAGGAACTGGTGCATGTACCTCAAGGGGTGCAAGGGTCCCTTCACCTACTCGGACTGCCCCAAGCGCCGCTGGAGCGACGGCCTGAACTGGTGCATCGGCTGCAGCTCCGTGTGCCAGGGGTGCGCCGAGCCGGCGTTTTACACCGGTATGGCTCCCCTTTATGAAAGGACCAAGGAGATACGCGGCATCAAGGTCGAGAAGATCGGAGCGTACGCCACCGGCGCCGTGGCCATCGGGCTCGCGGGGCACTTCATCGGGCAGGCCATGACCGGCCGACTCGGCAAGGGCGGACCGCCTGAAGAAGGAGGTGACAACTAATGGGCCAGAGAATATCAGTTGATCCTGTCACCAGGATCGAAGGACACCTTAAGATCGATGTCGAGATCGAAAACGGCGTGGTCAAGGACGCCTGGAGCAGCGGCACCATGGCCCGTGGTTTCGAGGCGCTCCTCACGGGCAAGGACCCCAGGGATGCCAGCTACGTCACCAGCCGATTCTGCGGCGTGTGCTTTTCCGTGCACACCATGGCTTCGGCGGCCTGCCTGGACAACGCCTTCGGAGCCCAGGTCCCGGACGGTGGACGCATCCTCAGGAACCTCCTCATGGGGGCCGAGTACCTGTACGATCACATCATCCACTTCTACCACCTGACGGCGCTGGACTACATCGACATCCTGAAGGTGGCGGAGTATTCCGGTAAAGATCCCGGCCTGAACGCGGTCAAGGACAAGGTGGTCAGCCTTGTCAAGCGGGGCGACACCTATCCGCTCACTCCGCGTTACGACCCGGACGACTTCTCAGTCAACGATCCCGAACTGGTCACCATGGCGGTAGCCCATTACCTGGAGGCGCTCAAGGTGCAGGTCACGGCCAAGAACATGGGCGCCGTTCTGGGCGGCGGGCGTGTTCCCCACTACCAGGGGATCGTGGTCGGCGGTGTCACGCAGATCCCGAGCCCGGAGCAGATCGGGCGCTTCAAGTCCATGCTGGCCGAGGTGACATCCTTTGTCAGGAACGTCTATCAGAACGACGTCCTGACCTTCGGCACAAGCCCCTGGCTCTGGCCTCTGGCGGAGCTCGGGGTCGGCGGCGGACATCTGAACTACCTGTCTTACGGGGCCTTCCCCGAGGACGCAGCGGGCACCAACAAGTTCTTCAAACCGGGCGTCGTCCGGAACCTCGACCTCAGCAACATCGAGGCTTTTGACCCGGCCAAGGTCACCGAATCGGTCAAGTACGCGTGGTACAGGGACAAGGAGCCCGTACACCCCTACGACGGGGAGCAGGTCTTTGACCGCGACAAGGCCGAGGCCTACAGCTTCGTCAAGGCGCCGAGGTACGACGGGATGGCTTTCGAGGTCGGCCCCCTGGCGAGGATGGTCGTCGAGAAGAACCCCACACTCCTGGGTCTGGTCCAGAAGGGCGCCAAGCCCGGAGCCGTCGCCAGGCACGCCGCGCGGATGATCGAGACGGTGGCGCTTTGCGACGCCATGGAGCGCTGGCTGGGCGAGCTCATCGAAGCGGCCGGTAAACCGGACTTTAAGATCCACGACAGCGCCAACTGGGATGTTCCCGATTCCGCTGAAGGGGAAGGGTTCTACGAAGCTCCGCGCGGGGCTCTCGGCCACTGGATCAAGATCAAGGACAAGAAGATCGCCAACTACCAGGCCGTGGTGCCGTCCACCTGGAACGCTTCGCCCAGGGATGAAAAGGGTGTCCGGGGCCAGTACGAAGAGTCTCTCCTCGGCACGCCGGTGCCGAACCCGGAGAATCCCATCAACGTTGTTCGCGTGATCCGTTCTTTCGACCCGTGTCTGGCCTGCGCCATTCACATCATCGACCCCAAAACCAACCAGATCCGCAAGTTCACGATCGGTTAGAGGGGAGGAATCCATGAGTTCGAAATACGATCACCCGATACCAGCGAGGATCATGCACCAGATCAACCTCGTCTGCATGGTCGTGATGGTGGCCACCGGGTTTTTCATCCACAAGCCCAATTTCAGCCTTCTGGGCATCGACATGAACCTGGCGCGTTATACGCATTTCATCATCGCATTCATCATCCTCCTCAACTCGGTGACCCGGATCTACTGGTCCATCTTCGGCGCTCCGCGCGACATCAAGTATTTTCTCCCCGAGAAGGAGAACAAGGGCAAGCTGTTCGCCACGATGTCCTACTATTACTTTCTCAGGAAAACGAAGCCGAAGACATCCAAGTACAACGGGTGGCAGAAGGCGACCTACGTCATCTGGACCTTCGCCCTGTGGTTCATGGCGCTGACGGGTTTTGCCATGCTCTGGAAGACCAACCCCTTCTGGGCATCGGTGGTGGACCTTTTCGGCGGGCTGTCCATGATCCACGCCATTCACTACCTGGTGATGTGGTTCTTCGTCTTTACGGTCATGTTCCACGTTTACCTGGTTCTGTTCGACGATTTCAAATCGTTCCTGGTCATGTTCTTCGGGATCAAACCCGATCAGGAAGAGGTCTACTAGGACGACTTGGATAACGGAAAGGGGATGGAACCGGCAGACACCGCAACAAGAACAATGATCCTCGGGGTGGGTAACCTGCTCCTGAGGGACGAAGGTGTCGGCGTGCACGCCGCCGTCAACCTTCAGGAGTTCCCCCTCCCGGAGTGCATCGAGGTCGTCGAAGGCGGTACCGACGGCTTCAAGCTGTTTCACCTGATCATGGAAGCTGACAGGCTCATCGTCGTCGATTGCGTCAAGGGCGGCGGTGAGCCTGCCTCTATTTACAGGTTCGAGATCGACGATTTCGACCACTTTCCAGACGTCTACAAGACCTCCGTCCACCAGATCAGCATCACCGAGGTCATCAACCTCTCCGGAACCATGAGGACTCCCCCCAGAACGACCATCATCGGCATCGAACCGGACGAGATCTCCATGTCCATGGAGCTCTCCCCCAGGGTCCAGGCCAAACTTCCGAAGGTCCTGGAGATCGTGCTTGAGACAGCAGGACTGGATCCGGAGGATTACCGGGAGCAGCTGGACGCGCCGCTGAAGAAACCTGGACCACCGAGCTACCACGAAAAATCGTCTGACACGGAGACACGGGGACACGGGGACACGGAGTAATTTCAAAAACCGTTTGACACGGAGACACGGGGAGAGATCTTTTCCCCGCGTGCTTTCTGTGCAAGCGTTATTTTATTCACCACAGGGTACACAGGGTTTCACAGGGTTAAATCCTAACCTATGGGAAAAAACGGTTCTCACGAATGTGTTGTTGAATACCTTATTTTCTGGTTTAAATCCTTCTTATAGATTTACTCTGTGCAACCCTGTGGAGCGGCCTTCAGCCGGCCGCACTGTGGTTAATCAGCTTTTTAGGAGTTAAAACCGTTGCACGAACTCTCCATAGCCCTCGAGATCCTGGACATCGTCGAGAAGGAGGCCGCAAAGCACGGCGCCCGTGTCGTTAAAGAGGTCTGCCTTCGGGTGGGGGACCTTTCCGGTGTGGAGACCGAATCCCTGGCCTTTTCCTTCGACGCTGTAAAGGGCGAAAGGGAACTGACGAGGGAGACATCTCTCGCCATCGAGCGCCTGCCGGTCAGGATCCGGTGCAACCCGTGCGACGCCGA
>CP070698.1:1088929-1091793 GCA_020349685.1 bacterium | reverse complement strand
GTAACCCTCCCATGCAGCCGGGTCTCCTACTGCGTATCGGCGCATCCTCGATCCTCCTTATACTCTCCTTTCCGCGTCCCGATGCGGGAATTGCTTCCCTTTTCGCTCTCGCACCCCTCATGGCTGCCGTTCGCGGCATCACGATTTCCAGGGCCTTTCTGGCAGGCTGGATGGCCGGTATCATCTGGTTTTTCGTCTCCTACAACTGGGTCTCCCACTCGGTGTCAGTCTATGGGAATATCCCTCTGCCCATGGCCGAGGGTATCATCCTTCTGCTGGCGGCCGTTCACGGACTGTACGTGGCGCTCTTTGCCATGCTGGTGCCCGTTGTGGCGGGAGGGATCGGGAACGGTATCGGGGTATCGGGGTATCGGGGTATCGGGGAAACACCGGGACGGAAAACCCTCTTACTTCGCCACCCCCTCACTCCCGTACTGGTTCTCCCTTCCGCCTGGGTGCTCCTGGAGGTGGCCCGGTCCTGGTTCCCGGCTCCTTTTCCCTGGTTGATGATGGGAGCGGCCATGTGGAAAATGCCTTTCGCAAAAAGTCTTTACGGGACGGCTGGCGTCTACGGGGTATCCTTCTGGATCGTTGCGGTCAATGTACTCTGGTGGTCTCTTTTCAGGGTCGAAAAGGGGCAGCGCGGTCGGGTCGGACTGCTCCTGGCATCCGTGCTGCTCATCCCCATCGCCCTTGGTCCCCTGCACCCCCGGGCGGCAGGCGAAAGGCTGAAGGTGGGGATAGTCCAGGGAAATTTCCGTCAGGAACTCAAATGGGAGGAAAGCCTGCGGGAGGAAACGTTAAATACCTATCTGGACCTTACAGAAAAAGCGGTCCGTCAGGGTGCCGTGCTTGTTGTGTGGCCCGAAACGGCCGTCCCATCCTACTACCAGGCGGAGCCGGAGCTGATCGAAAAAATGAGAGAATTTACTTCGGACAGGAAGATCCACCTGATCTTTGGAAGTCCGGGGTATGAGATAGCGGGAAGGGAGATCCTGCTCTACAACCGGGTCTACCACCTTCCTCCCCACGGCAGGGAAGAGTATTACGACAAGAACGTGCTCGTCCCGTTCGGTGAGTACGTTCCCCTCGGGAAATACCTGCCCTTTGTGGAAAAGATGGTCCCGGGGGAAGGGGAGTTCGCACGTGGTGCCTGGAAAGGTCCTTTCAGGACGCCTGTTCCTTCCGGGGCGCTCGTCTGTTTCGAGATATCGATCCCCTCCCTGAGCCGTAGGGAAGTGGGCGACGGTTCCGTTGTTCTTGTCAACGTGACCAATGACGCGTGGTTCGGACGGTCCTGGGGACCCTCCCAGCATCTGGCTGTCTCCACATTGAGGGCGATGGAGAACGGGGTCCCCGTCCTCAGGGCCGCCAACACAGGGATATCGGCTGTTATTGATCGGAGCGGTCGGATCGTTGAGAGCATCCCCCTTCAGGAGAGAGGGGTTATTGTGGCGGAGGTCGAAACAGGAGCAAGGCCTACCCTCTACACCCGTTTCGGAGACTGGATTGTCATTATCAGCGCAGCTGTGATATCAGTGTATCTGCTTGTATTATTGATCGTATGGAGGTCACGCAAATGGACAACGTAGACGCATTCAGGAGTGCTCTAACAGGGGCAGCAGCAAAATTAGAAGCCCTGGGGAGGCATCTTTGACCCCGCTGGCAAATCATCTGAAATAGAGGAACTGGAAAAGAAGGCATCTTCTCCCGATTTCTGGAATAACCCCGCAAACGCACAGACGGTAACCCGGCGGATAAGCCTCCTGAAGGACGAGATCGACAGGTTCAGGAAGATCGAATCGAGATTAAGGGATTTGGAAGCGGCTGTCGAACTCATTGAGGAGGATGAAGAACTGGGCCAGGAGCTGTTAGCGGAGTCGGTCCCGCAGCTCAAGGAGGTCGAAAAATCCCTGGACTCCCTCGAACTGGAGTCCCTCCTCGGCGACGAGGCTGATGCAAGGAACGCCATCGTCAGCATAAACCCGGGTGCGGGAGGGACGGAATCCCAGGACTGGGCGCAGATGCTGCTGCGGATGTATTTGCGCTGGGCCGAAAGGCGCGGGTTCGAAACAGAGATCCTTGACCACCAATATGGGGAAGAGGCCGGTATCAAGGGCGCCACTGTGGCCGTTGAAGGACCCTACGCCTACGGGTACCTGAAGGCCGAAACCGGGGTCCACCGTCTTGTGCGTATCTCCCCTTACGACGCCAGCAGCAGGCGCCATACCTCCTTTGCGTCCGTTTTCGCCTATCCAGAGGTGGAAGAAGATGTCGAAGTGGAGATCGAGGATAAGGATCTGCGGATCGACACGTTCCGCTCCAGCGGCGCTGGCGGTCAGCATGTGAACGTAACGGACTCCGCGGTACGCATCACCCACCTTCCCACGGGTATTGTTGTCAGCTGCCAGAACGAAAGGTCTCAGCACAAGAACAAGGCTACCGCCATGAGGATCTTAAGGGCCAGACTTTTCGAGCTGATGGAGAGGGAGAAGGAGGAGGAGATGGAAAAGATCAAGGGTCAAAAGAAGGAGATCGCGTGGGGAAGCCAGATCCGCAGTTACGTCCTCCAACCCTATAGGATGGTCAAGGATCACAGAACCGGGCACGAGGCCGGCAATGTCGATGCCGTACTGGACGGGGAACTGGACGATTTCATCCAGGCCTACCTCATGGGGCGCAGGGAAAAGTGAAACCGGAGATGATCGAAAGGTTCATGAGACGTGCTCTGGTCCTGGCTGGACGGGGCGAGGGAACGACCCACCCCAACCCCATGGTGGGTGCCGTTGTTGTAGCGGGTGGGAAGACCGTCGGAGAAGGATGGCACCAGAAGCCGGGAGAACCTCATGCCGAAGCCATCGCTC
>CP070698.1:1075086-1088829 GCA_020349685.1 bacterium | reverse complement strand
ACCGGATGATCCAGTGGGAGAAGATGGCTGCGCTGGGTGAGATGGCAGCCTCCGTGGCCCATGAAATAAGGAACCCCCTCGTCTCCATCGGTGGTTTTACGCGAAGGTTGAGAAAGTCTCTCACCGGGGATGATCGCGGGATCCAATACGCTGACATCATCATCCAGGAGGTTGACCGGCTCGAGAGGACCTTGGACGACGTCATGTCCTATTCCAGGAGCTACGCTATCATGGAGAAAAGGCCGGTAGATCTCTACGGCCTCCTGTCGGAATGCGCGGAACTGTTTAAGGAAAACTTCAAGAAGAAAAAGGTCCATCTGCTCCGGCAGTTTGGGAGGGACCTGCCTGTCCTGGAGGTGGACGAGCGCCAGATCAAACAAGCGGTGCTTAATGTCCTTTTCAATGCCGGTGAGGCTGTCGCAGAGGGCAGCGAGGTGGAATTCGACGCCGGGATTAGTGGGGAGGGGCTCGTCGTGATCTCCGTCACCGACAACGGAGGGGGAATTGATGACAAGGAACTCGGGAATATCTTCCAGGCCTTCTACACGACCAAAGGCACAGGTACCGGCCTTGGACTCACTATTGCTCACCGCGCAGTCGCAGCGCACGGGGGTGAAATTCGGGTGGACAACAGGCGCAGTAAAGGGGTAACTTTCAGTATATGCCTGCCCGTCAACGATCCGGCCGACCGGACCACATGAAGGTGGATGAAAGAATAAGAAATGGAAAAACGGACCATTCTTGTCGTTGACGACGAGGAAAGCATACGCTTCCTCTACCGGGAGGAATTGGAGGAAGAGGGGTACACGGTTATCACTGCCTCCGACGGTGAGGAAGCCCTGCGCAAGGTCGGGAAGGATAAACCCGACCTTATCACCCTCGACATCAGGATGCCCGGGATGGACGGGATCGAGGTCCTGCACAGGATCCGCGAGATGGACAAGAGCATACCCGTGATCATGTCCACCGCTTACGGCGAGTACAGGAATGACTTCAACGTCTGGGCCTCCGATGCGTACATAATCAAGACGGCCAACCTTGGTGAACTGAAGGAAACCATCAAGCGTCTCCTCAAAGTGGGGAAGAGGTGAACAGGAGACGAGGAGACAAACAACCCCTTCTCGCTGTTCGTCAAAAACTCCTTTTCCCCTTTTCGCCTTTTCCCCTTTTCCGGTTTTCCTTTCTCCTCCTGATCCCGGGATTGCTCCTGACAGGCCCCTCCTGCTCCAAAGAATCCCAACCCTACAAAGAGGCCCGATTCATGATGGGCACCCTTGTGGAAGTCGTTCTCTATGCCGACAAGGAAACCGCTCCAGAGGCCTCCAAACAAGCCTTTGAGAGGATGCTCGTTGTCGAGAGGGAGGCCCATGCCTCTGAGGAAAGTTCGCCCCTTTACCGGCTGAGGAAGGGAGAGGGGGTTGTGATCGAAGGAGATCTCGCCCTGATCCTCGAGGTGGCCATGAAGGTTTCCAGGGCCTCGGCCGGAGCCTTTGATCCCACCCTCGGACAGGTGGTCTACCTTTGGGGCTTCGGGCGCGAAGATCCGCGGATCCCCGGGCCCGAGGAGATCCAGACGGCCATGAAAAATGCGGGGTATTTAGGGGTCCCTGAGGAGCAGTGCTGTCCGGAGGGGCTTGGGATCTGGTTCGAACTGGGGGGCGTGGCCAAAGGATATGCCGTTGACGAAGCCGTCCGGACGCTCCAGGAGGCAGGGGTCAGGGCAGGGATCATGAATGCGGGTGGCGACCTCCGCACTTTCGGTGTCCGGCCCGGGCGGGAATACTGGAATATAGGCGTTCAGGACCCGGAGAACCCTCAGGAACTCGCCGGTGTTCTCAAGGTCAGGGAGGCAGCCGTCGCGACCTCCGGTGATTACCAGCGATTCCTGGAAAAGGACGGCATCCGGTACCATCACATCCTTGACCCCGCCACCGGTTATCCTGCCCGATCCGGGCTGAGGGGGACCACCGTCATCGCGCCCGACTGCGCAACGGCAGACGCCCTGGCCACGGCCACCTTCGTTCTGGGTCCTGAAAGGGGCCTGGCCCTTCTGGAGGGCTGGGACGATGCGGAAGGGGTCCTCATCACGAACGATGGAAAGATCCTTACCACCTCCGGAATCGGGGAGGGGGGGATAAAGTTTGAAAAGCGATAAAAGTGCTCAGTGTCTAGTGTCTGGTTCTAGTGTCTAGTTAAATGAACGATCATGGTTCCATCAAAAGCCTTCATCGGTTTTGAAAATCATCCTGCAAAGGATATTGAGATATCTGAAAGTCTGGTCCTGGATTTTTTCAGACACCAGACCCCAGATACTAGATACTGATAAGTTTCATCACCTGTCTTTTTTTAAGGTGAAGAAACTTATCCTTCCCTTGATTTTCAGGTCTATCTCACATAAGGTTGGGAAATGCTTGAGGAAACAGCATCCGTCGTTTCACTGAAAGGCGATCGTGCCACGGTTGCCCTGGTGCGATCGGATGCCTGCGGCGGATGTTCCGCCAAAAACATGTGCCACCCCTCATCGGGGGATACGATGCAGATGGAGGTCAGGAACCTGGCCGGAGCCCATCCCGGTGACAAGGTGATCATCTCTCTTCCTCCGGGCGACCTCATCAAGGCATCTGCCACGGCTTACCTGATGCCGGCTGTGGCGGCGGTGGCAGGCGGTGCCGTGGGCTGGTCACGGTACGGCACCGACGGTGCAGCCATCGTCGGGACCGTTATCGGGTTCGGTCTCGCCACACTCTACCTTTTCTGGCAGGGCAGGAAAAAGCAGGATTCGATCCCTTTCATTTCGAGGGTTCTCTGATCAGGAGGAAGCCTGGATGAACCGCATCAACAACGAAAAGGACGCCGTGCGTCTGGCCCGCACCATCATGTCCGATATCGCCCTGTACAATCAGGAAAAGATCCGGCACAGCATCAAGAACGATTCACTGTTCGTGGACATGGCTGACCAGTTGGAGGAGGGGCGAAAACTATACGACGCGAGGGTGGACCCTGCTATGCCGGGGCGATGGATCCCCTATAACCGGGCCATCGTCGACGTACTGGTCAAGCGCTTCGGGGACACCGACTCGGACATCTGGTAGACCCCTCCATGGGGAGCACCCGTTTCAGCGTATTGCCCGAAGAATCCCGGACCCGCCTCGACCACTTTCTTTCCCGCAGGCTCGAAGGCCTGACCCGCTCCCGCATAAAGAGACTTATCGAAGAGGGCCACATCCTCCTGGGTGGGGAAAAGGCAAAGCCCGGCGCCATGCTCCGTCAGGGGGATGTCATAACGGTGGTCGTGCCTGACCCGGAACCGTCAGAAGCCCTGCCCGAAGCCATCCCCCTGTCTGTCCTTTACGAGGACAGCGACCTTATCGTCATCGACAAGGCCCCCCACATGGTCGTCCATCCCGCGTTCGGGCACAGCACAGGTACCCTGGTCAACGCCCTTCTCCATCACTGCCGTGACCTGTCAGGGATCGGCGGGGTCACGAGGCCGGGGATCGTCCACCGCCTGGACAAGGGGACCTCCGGTGTCATGGTGGCCGCCAAGAACGACAAGGCCCACCGCCGCCTCTCCGCCCAGTTCAAGGACCACACCATCGAGCGGGTCTATCTCGCGGCCGTGCGAGGGGAACCCGGGGAGGACAGGGGGCGCATAGAAAAGTCCCTGGCCCGCCACCCCCGGGAAAGAAAAAAGATCACCGTGCGGGAGTCGGGCCGGGAAGCGGTGACCGACTACGAGGTCCTCGCGCGCCGCGGCGGCATCAGCCTGGTGAGGCTCATTCCGGGAACCGGGCGGACCCACCAGCTTCGTGTCCACCTCGCCTCGAGCGGGCACCCCATCCTGGGGGATGCGACCTACGGAGGTGGTGTGAGGTCCATCTTCATGAAAAGCACCAGGGCGTCATCTCTTGTCAGGGCGCTTGGAAGGCCCGCTCTCCACGCGCAGAAACTCGTTTTTGATCATCCCTCCTCGGGATCCAGGATGTCCTTCGAGACCTCTCCCCCGGAGGATCTTGCCGATCTGTTCCGTTGGATCGAGACGGGAGATGGATGATGGTCCTGCGTTCTGCCCTTCTGGAGAGGGAAGGTTTTGACCACGGTTTCGGGACGAGGCGGTCAGCGCCGCATGATTTCCCCGCTGCCGTTCACATATTGTTGCAGGTTCACGGAGAAAAGATCGTGGTGTTGACCGAACACACAGCACGCGGCACGCAGCACGCAGGAGAAGAAAGCAAAGGACCTGGTATATCCGGCGAGTCTGGAATCTGGAATATGGAATCTGGAATTGCCGGCAGCAACGCCGATATAAAGTTTTCAGAGCTGCCGGTATCTCCGTTCCAGTTCGACGAGGGGGACGCCATGGCCAGCGACATCCCCGGTGTTTCCATGGGGATCCGTACCGCCGACTGCCTCCCCCTTCTCATTGCTGACCGTGTCAAAGGGACTGCCGCGGCGGTCCACTGCGGCTGGCGGAGCCTGGCCACCGGTCTCGCCGGCAAGGTTGTCAAGGCGCTGGCCGGTGCCTTTGGAAGCGATCCGGGACAGCTGTTGGCTGCTTTAGGCCCCTCCATCGGCCCCTGCTGTTACGAGGTGGGGGAGGAGGTCCGGGAGACCTTCCCGACAGGCCTGGTGGAGGAGGGGCTTTTCGAGCGCCGGGGCCGGCGCCTCTATCTGGATCTGGCTGCCGGTGTCAAAACCCAGTTGATCCTGGAGGGGTTGGCACCCGAAACCGTGGACGAGATCGTGGGATGCACATCCTGCAACCCGGACCTGTTCTGGTCGTGGCGGGCGAGGAAGGAAGAAGAGAGGATGATCAGCTACATCACCGCAAGAGAACCCCATTGATGGGCCAACTGATCATCCTCTCCGTGTCTAGTGTCTGGTGTCTAGGCTCTAGCTGAGCACATTTGCTCCAGACATCGCTATTACATCGTTGACCATCACATCTGATGATCGCAGACCTCGCCATTTGAAAAATGGAATAATCCTCAAAACGTCAATAAAAAATAGAAAAGTTGCTTTGATGCAATGGGAACCTGATACTTTAGAAGGAAGTTTTTTAAACTTTCTCCAGATACTAGAACCAGAAACTAGATACTCAACTCCTTGTGTCTGAAACACTCCACCTCGTGATCGTTCACCATTCCCACGCCCTGCATGAAGGCGTAGCAGATGGTGCTGCCGGCGAAGGTAAAACCTCTCTTTTTCATGTCCCTCGACATGGCGTCGCTTTCCGGGGAGGTGGGCGGCAGGTCCCGGATGCTCCTCCGTTGGTTCACGATGGGTCTCCCGCCCACAAAACCCCAGAGGTATTCGGAGAAGGAACCGAACTCTTTGATGACTTTAAGAGCGGCCCGGGCATTCCGGCGCACGGAGTGGACCTTGAGACGGTTGCGGATGACGGACGGATCGGTGAGGATCTTCTCGAGCCTGGAGTCGGACATGCGGGAGCACTTTTCGATATCGAAATTGTAAAAAAGTTTGCGGTATCCTTCCCGTTTCCGGTAGACGATCTCCCATGAGAGCCCAGCCTGGGCGCCGCCGAGAGTGAACATCTCGAACAGCTTCCGGTCATCGAGCACCGGCACGCCCCACTCCCGGTCGTGGTAGACGATCATCTCGTCGCTCAGGCCCTCGGGCCAGGAACACCGCGCTCTCGCGTCTGATCTCATATCTCAGACCTCAGATCTCAAATTGTCGAAATACAAAAAACACACACCTTATTCAACAGGGATGAAGGGGATGGAAGGGATGGGAAAATCAAAGATCATCTCCATCGTCCTGTTTATTGTCTTAATCCCCTTTATCCCTGTTAAATAAAGCTCCTGCGTTAACTTTTTATCTCATACTGTGATCTACATTCTACATCCCGCATTCTACCGGTCTACTGCGTGCTGCGTGCTGCGTCCTGCGTTCTGAGTTACCAACACCCCAGCCAGCTTTCCCGCTGCCCACGCGTTGAACAGGCCCGTCGCGATGGCCGCACCGCCCATCACCGGCATCAGGGCCAGCAGGCCGGGAGAGCGCACATAGAGGAGGATCGCCACGGTCAGCTGGCCAAGGATGTGGGCATAGGCCCCGCCCATGCTGACGCCGTAGAGGGAGAAGCGCCCGGATAAAAAGAGGGGGATCATGATCAGCAGGCTGGCCGCTCCTCCAGCTGCGGAGAGCACAGCGGTAGGGGAAAAGACCCCTCCCCACAGGACAGCCACCAGGCTCACCCTTCCGGCTGTCACCCATGCGCCGCCGCTGGCACCAAGGGTCACGAAAGCCACCAGGGTCATTATGTTCCCGAGCCCGAGGCGGATCATGGGAAAGGGGTTGGGGAGGACCCGTTCGAGGGAGGCCAGAGCGAAGGCCCCGGCTACCAGCAGGGCGAGGGTGGTTATCCTAGCGGGAGACCGCATCCACTTCCTCCGGGCCCTGCACCTTGACCACGATGCGGTTGGGAAGGCAGACGATCACCTGCCCGCTTCGTTCAATGGAACCCATGGCTTCACATATTTTCAGGGGACAGGGAGCGTTTTCCAGGTGGGCGTGGCCGTTCTCGACAACGAGGACTGCCGGCCCCAGCGGACCTGGAATCTGGTAGCGTCCATCGACACCCAGCGGTATTTCAGTGACCGAATCCATTGCCGTTACGGTCAGCTGTTCGCCAATCGCTCCGGCGGGCAGAAACCTCGGGGAGAGGGCCGTCAGCGCTGCGAGGAGAAGCAGGAGAACGCCGTCGGCAAAACGGAGACGGGAAAGGGGTGCGATGTTGATCTCAGATCTCATATCTCAGATCTCAAAGGGGCATACCGTGATTCGTGAATCGTAATTCTTGATTCGATAACCACAATTACCCCATTATCGATGCCGCTCGGTCTTTTCGAGTTACGAGTCACGAGTCACGGCCTTTCTCACATCTCCCTCTCCCTGGCCAGGGCACGCCTGTCGGCAGGCAGCCGGATCATTATTCTCAGGCCTTCGGAGCGTGAAGATCCTATGTTGAAACGCCCGCCGTGCTCGTCCACGATCCGTTTGGCGATGGCAAGGTTGAGGTGGGCCCGGTGGGCTCCAATGACATGGACGGGGCTCAGGTCCTCTTCCATCTGCCAGGCATCAACTGTCGGACCGCTGTCCTCGATGGTGACCTGGCAGTGGCCATCCGCATAACCCAGGCCAAGCGTCAGGTCGCCTCCATGCGGCATCCGGTCCAGGGCGTTGAGCAGAACCGCGGAGAAGGCCTTTTCGAGAAGAATGGGATCCATGAATATCCGCGGCGTCCTGTCCTCCCTCTCACTGGTGACCCTGATACCCATTTTTTCTGCGTCCTTCCGAATTCGATTAACGGACTTTTTCAGCATTTCTCTGACGGAACCTTTCTCGAAAGACGGCGAAGGGAGGTCCAGGAAGGTGCGTATGGTCTCGATCATCGACTCGAGGCGTTCCACCGCCGTTATCACCTGCCGTGCCCGCTCCTCCTCCCTGGAACGGGGCTGCATGGTTTCCAGCAGACGCCTCGCATGCCCCCCGATGATGGCAACCGGGTTCAATATCTCGTGGGACAGGCTCCTGGTCAGGGTACCCAGGCTGGCCATCTGGCTGGACTCTTTGAGCTGGTTCATGATCTGTTGGGTTTCCCTCCAGTCCAGGAATCGCAGGAGCAGCAGGGATGGATCCTTTGCCGGCCACCCCTGGGCCGACATGCGCACCATGATGCTGTCTCCGCCCGCGTCCTGGAGGATGATGTCGCCGTCAAATCCACCCTTGGATCCGGCCAGGTATAGGAGGTTGGAGAGAAGGTGGGAAACGCTCTTGGGAGGGAAGATACAACCGACGAACTGCCCTTGCAGGTCCGGACCCCGATAACCGAGCATCAGTTGGGCCGTCTCGTTGCTCTGGAGGATATTGCCCTCCATATCGGTGACGATGATCCCCTCGATAGCATGGGAAAGGAGGAAGTTTTTTAGGTCGGCATCCATTTTGTTTAATGCGGATTGAGGATTGGGAATTGCGGGTAAAGTATTGACAACCCTTCAGAATCGTTCATCTTTTCCCTATTCCCTATTCCCAATTCCCTATTCCCAATTCCCTATTCCCTATTCCCTGTTCCCTGTTCCTCAAACCTCAAACTTCTTTCCCGTAAGTAGTTCATAAGCTTCCAGGTACTTTTTCCGCGTGTTGACCACGACCTCCTCCGGCAGCTCCGGGGCGGGCGGTGTTTTATCCCAGTCGAGGGTTTCGAGATAGTCCCTGACGTACTGTTTGTCAAAACTCAGGGGACTTGCACCCACCTTGTAGGAAGACGCGGGCCAGAAGCGGGAGGAATCAGGGGTCAGTATCTCGTCGATGAGTATGATCTCGTCGTTGATCCGGCCGAATTCGAACTTCGTGTCGGAAATGATGATACCATGATCGTGGGCGTGGGCCCTGGCCCTTTCGTAGAGGGCAAGAGTCAGATCCCTCAGCCGCGTCAAGGTCTCGCGCCCCACGATCCTGGCTGCCTCATCGAAAGGTATGTTCACATCATGCCCGGTGTCGGCTTTAGTCGCCGGGGTGAAGATCGGCTCG
This sequence comes from bacterium, assembly GCA_020349685.1. Lineage (GTDB taxonomy): Bacteria > BMS3Abin14 > BMS3Abin14 > BMS3Abin14 > BMS3Abin14 > JALHUC01. The sequence continues at coordinate 1,080,273 of CP070698.1, read as the reverse complement.
GGGAGCCTTTGAGCGAGCTGCAGCCCTTGGGGCAACTCGATGCCGCAGATGGCTCCCTCCCTCTGGTAGTCGCTCCACCCACCCCCGGCCAGATAGCCTCGCGCGACACACTCGATGGGGTAAGGATCCGTTTTTTTAACCAGGAGGCTCCTGCCCTCGAGCAGGTCGGAGTAGGGCTGAAGTATGGACGGAAAATCCCCCACTTCACGGGCCACAAGATGATTTTTTACGATGTCACCGGTACGGTCGAACCAGAAGAGTGACATCTGGGTGAGGATCTTTCCCTTGTCCGGAATGCCGTTGGGCATGATGACGTCGAAGGCTGAAATGCGGTCCGTGGCCACCAGCAGCAGGTTTTCACCGAGATCGTATACGTCGCGGACCTTGCCTCTCCGGAAAACAGGTATCCCGGGCAGTTCCGTGCTTATGATCGCTTCTTTTGCTATTGATTGAGACTGGTCTGGCATGGGATTCTCCTCTGGACGGGTGAATATCTCTTATTGAACCGGATCCAAACACTAACCAATACCCCAACTCTTAAGCCATTGCAACGAATGAGGCAAGGATCAGCGTGTTGGATGTTCCCGGGTCCCGATGCTTGGGACTTGTAACTGATGACTGCTGTCTGGTATCTAGGAATTAGAGCCATGAGCTGTGAGCTGCCAGCCGTGATCGCTGACCGCTGATCGACAACAAAAGCACCGCAATTGGAAATCAGCTCACGAGGTACCGTTAATCCGGTAATTGAACCGCTGGAGGCTGACTTTGTCTGAAGATCCGAAGCATATAGAGAGCTGCCGGGGTGTTATCAAGTTCCTGGAAGCCACGGTTAAAAACGTGGCCGTGTACCCACATGACCATCCATCCGTCAGGGGAGTCTCCCAGCGTGCCTTCGACCATCTCGGACAGATCCTGAAGGAAAAGAAGGAGATCAACCTGGGAATCGTCAATGGGGTTCTTTTCGTGGACGATTACCAGTTCAGCGAGGCGACTCCCTATTCGGAGAGTTTTCTGAAGATCCTCAACTCCTTCGAGATCGATGATCTGACCATCGTCCAGGACGTATCCCAGGATGATCTGCTCACGTTTGCGGGCATTTTAAAGAGCGCGGAACATGGCAGGGAGGTTTTCCTCAGGCTCGCTGAGGAAAGGAAACTGAAGAACATCGGCCTCAAAGGGCTCGTAGTGACGGATGAGGGCCTCGATCTTACCGGTGAGATCGTGAACGCCTATCACGAGGCCGTGAGTTCTGTGACTGTTTTTTTCAGGGAGGTTGTCGAAGCCAGGCTGCCCGTTTTAGACAGAGCGCTTCAGGTGGTGGAGACCTTCTGGAAATACCTGGCCAGGGAAAAGGCAACCCTCCTTCTTCTTCCCTCTTTGAAGGGCTATGACAGGTACACAGAGCAGCACTGCGTGAACGTCTGTCTTCTATCCATGCTTCTCGCGGACCAGGAAGGACTGGGAGAACAGGAGGTGGCATGGGCTGCCCTGGCAGGTCTCATGCACGATGCGGGCATGGTGAAAGTTCCCCCCCAGGTGGCCCACAAACACGGCAGCCTCACCCTGGCCGAGCGGGAAACGTTCAAATCCCATCCCGTGCACTCGGCGGGTATCGTCCACGGTATGGGCGGCCCCGATGAGGTCGTCTATGCGGTGGAGCGACACCACGTTCATCACGGGGGCGGCGGGTACCCGGCCGGACTCGACAGCATCCAGGAACCGCCTCTGGCGGGTATCGTGTCTATTGCGGACACTTACGACGCTGTCACGGCTCTCAGGCCCTACAAAAGGGCCATGGATCCTGTCGAGGCCCTTGCCTTCCTTGAGAAGGGCAGCGGTACCGTTTTCGATCCCGTTCACGTGAAAGCCTTCAAAGCCATGACAGGCCCGTGGCCTCCGGGGTCGGTGGTCCGTCTTACCAGCAACGAGATCGGAGCGGTGATACGAGCCGCGGGTCCTTCCGGTCAGCCTGTCATCAGGATGTTGGTGGACGAGAACGGGACGGTGCTTCAGGAGACGTGGGAACTGGACCTGGCCGAGGACGAGGTCCAGGGGAGAACCGTTGCCGGAGTGGTGGACCCCGCGCTGTACAACCTGGCGCCGGAAGTGGTTTTCAAATAAGGCGGAATCTCAGATCTCAGGTCTCACATCTCAAAGAGGGAACCCCGAGAGGTATTGAGATCACTTAAGAAGGTTCTTTCTGAGATATGAGATGTGAGTTTTGAGATCGCTCATGCGTCCGGTCTCAGGTTCCCCAGCGCCTCGGCTGTCCGGGCCTTAAGAAAAGGATTGGACGTTTCCTGAAGGACCTTGATCAGGTAAGGTTCTGCTTTCGGGTCGCCGTTCCGGCCAAGACCCTCGGCGGTCACACAGGCGGTTTCGGCGTTGGAACCAATAAGGAAAGGAAGGAGAAACTCTGTCACCCTTGGATCCCTGTAGTGTGAGAGGGCTTCTATGACCGACTGGACAACGGAGACGTCGGGATCTTCCAGGCTGCCGAGAAGGGGAACGAAGGCCCGTTCGGGCAGGTAGGTCTGGACCGCCTTGACGGTGGCGACACGGATATCAGGGTCGGGATCCTGGAGAAAGGCGAGCATGCGGTCCACCGACTTGTCGGTGTTGAGAAATCCGAGAAAGTGGATGGCCCGTATGCGGTCCGGTTTTTGCCCCGATGAGGCCGCCTCGGATATGGCAGGCAGCCTCTCCAAACCCTCGAGACGGTCGAGGGCTCTTGACGCAGCTGCCTTGACGAGTTCTTCTGAATCCTGGAGAGCCAGTGTCAGAGCTTTTTTCCGATCCGACAGAGCCATGAGCTTCCCTTTCTGTGGCAGTTTGTTTCGATGAACGCAACAATTATGCTGACAAGGAGGACTCCGTGTCAAGGTCAGACAGGTCAAAAACATGGTTAACCAGGGCGGTCGTCCCTGTCATCCTTATGAGCCTGCTGATATCCGCCTGCAGCAAGGCCAAGGAAGACCGGGTCGCGGAACCGGCCGGACAGACGGCCGGAGAAATGGTCACCGGCGACTGGCTGGTAAGACATCTGTCATCCGAACCAGCGACCTTGAACCCGATCACGGCAACCGACGCGTACGAGAGCGTCATCAACGGATACATTTACGAAAGCCTCCTGCAGCTGGACAACGAGACCCTGGAGCTTGTACCGCGCCTGGCCGAGAGTTGGGAAGTCTCTGAGGACAAGCTCCAGTTCACCTTTACGCTCAAAGAGGGTCTCCACTGGCAGGACGGAAAGCCTCTTACGACGGAGGACATCCTCTACACCTTTGACAGGGTCAAAGATCCACTGGTGGACGCTCCGCATCTGCGAAGTTATTACAAGGATCTGAAGAAGGTGGAGGCCCTGGACGACAAAACCGTTCGCTTTACCTACGCTTTTCCCTACTTCAAGGCCCTGGACATGATCGGGGGGCTCTCCATTTTGCCGAGGCACATCTTCGGGAGCTCCGAGGGGCAGGAGTTTAACGCCCACCCCTCAGGCAGGGAGCCGGTGGGGTCGGGTCCGTACCGCTTTGTGAAGTGGGAGACAGGAAAGGAGATCGTTCTTGAACGCTATCCCGATTACTGGGGGAAAAAACACTACCTCGACCGCATCGTGTTCAAGATCATCACCGACACGACGGTGGCGCTCCAGGTCCTCAAGAAACAGGAGATGGATTTTATGGGCCTTACACCCATCCAGTGGGTCCGCCAGACCGACAGTGAAAGGTTCAACAGCAATTTTGACAAGCTCCGGTACCCGTCCCTCGGGTACAGTTACGTAGGGTGGAACCTCCGCAAGCCCATGTTCGCCGACAGAAAAGTAAGACGCGCCCTGACCATGCTCCTGGACCGGCAGGAGTTTGTGGAAAATATCTGGTACGGCCTTGGCAGGGTGGTGTCGGGAAATTTCTTCATCGACACGCCCGAGTATGACAAGTCGATCCTGCCGCTGCCCTACGACCCGGAAGGGGCCCTGAAGCTTCTCGAGGAAGCCGGTTGGACCGACCACGACGGGGATGGGATCATCGATAAGGACGGCACCCCCTTCAGGTTCGAGTTTACCTACTCCTCAGGCAGCACGACGGGAGAGCAGCTCGGGACCATTCTGAAGGAGAGCCTCAAGAAGGTTGGCATCGAGATGACTATCAGGCAGCTCGAGTGGGCCCTGTTTACTCAGCTCCTCGATGATCGGGCCTTTGACGCTGTCACGCTGGGATGGAGCCTGCCCGTTCTGGCTGATCCGTATCAGGTCTGGCACTCGAGCCAGGCGGAAAGGGGATCCAATTTCGTGGGGTTTGTCAACGGGGAGGCAGACAGGATCATTGAGGAGGCCCGGTCGGAATTTGACCGCGAAAAACGTTCCGCCATGTACCGGCGGTTCCACAGGATACTCCACGAGGAGCAGCCCTACACGTTCCTGTTTTCCAGGGACAGCCTGGTGGTGCTGGAAAAGCGCTATGAAAACGTGAAGGTCTACCCCCTCGGCCCCGACTCCACCGAATGGTACGTGCCGGCCAAAGATCAGCGTTATCGCTGATCTTTGGTAGTCCAGAGTGCAGGGTGCAGAGTACAGAGCATGGTTGCTGTACGAATTTATACTTGGGGACCATAAACCAAAGCCCTGGGAAAGGGTGTTCCTCAATGGTTTTCACTTTGGACTTTGGACGTTGGACATTGGACTGATTTTTACGTGAGACTCCAACAGTACCTCATACGGCGCCTGTTGCTGATCGTTCCCACCTTCCTGGGCATCACACTGGTAACCTTCCTGGTGATCCAGCTTGCCCCTGGTGATCCGGCGGCCATGAAGCTGCGTCTCTCCGCGGATCAGGCGGTCCTGGGCGACAAGGTCACCCAGGAAATAGTGGAACAGACCCGCAAGCTTTACGGCCTGGACAAGCCCCTGCACGTTCAGTACCTGATATGGCTCAGACGCACCGTTACCTTTGATTTTGGCACCTCTTTCAAGGACCACCGATCCGTTATCGAAAAGATCGGGGAGCGGCTGCCGGTCACCATTGAGCTCAACCTCATTTCCATCTTCCTCGTCTATCTCATCGCCATTCCCATAGGCGTCCTGTCCGCTGTGAAGCAGGGTACGCTGGGCGACCGTGTAGTCACGGTGGGGCTGTTAATCCTCTACACCCTCCCCATTTTCTGGGTCGCTGTCGTGCTCATCATGTTCTT
>CP070698.1:1066358-1074986 GCA_020349685.1 bacterium | reverse complement strand
CCAGATATTCCAAAGTTGTCAATTCTAAAAACCGTTAAGTGAACAAGGAATGTTTGGTGTTTGATGTTTAAGGTTTGACGTTAAAACCGAAACACCAGTCCAGGACCATCATGTGTCTATGGCTAAGCAATATACGTTTGCAAACTGCGGGTTAGACAGTAATATTAAAGTTTAACCACAACAAAAAAGGCCCCGTAGGGGCCACAACTTCAAACGTCAAACATCAAACCTCAAACCCGATTTTATCCTTCGATGATCCTCAGCGCCTTTTCCAGATCATCGATGGCGGCCTGCACCTTTTTCCTGTCTACACCGCCCGTGAAAAGGTCCATCTGGCCCCTGGATTTTTCCCCGCTCCGGATCTCTCTCATCTTCTTCCGGGCGCCGGAAATGGTGTAGTTCTCGTCGTACAGAAGTTTCTTGATGAGAAGGACGGTCTCGATGTCCTTTTTCCGGTAGACTCTCTGATCAGCCCTGTTTTTAGGGGGATTGAGCATGGGAAACTCGCTCTCCCAGTATCTCAGGACATGGGCTTTGACATCGGTAAGGCGGCTGACCTCACCGATCTTGAAGAAAAGCTTGTCAGGTATTTCGATGGAAGCGCTCAAAATTCAGCAGGGGCAAGGGTCCGGTCAGGAACGGACCGACCTTCAGGACCCGTTGATGTGATCCTTGAGCTTCTGGCTGGGCTTGAAAGTCAGGACGCTCCTGGCAGAGATCTCCATCTCTTCTCCGGTCTTCGGGTTCCTCCCCTTCCTGACCTCCTTGTTTCTGATGACGAAGTTCCCGAATCCGGAGAGTTTGATCTTCTCACCCTGTTCCAGGACCTCCTTGAGAATATCCAGGATGGATTCCACCGCTTCAGAGGATTCTTTTTTGGAAAAACCGGTCCTGGTGTGGACTACCTCGACAATATCGGCCTTCGTCATCTCTTAACCCCTCCAGTCGTTGGAACAAATCCCTTCATTTTCAAGAGTTTGTAGTTTAATGGGAATAAAGCTGCGGCGTCAAGAGGAAAAAACAGCCCAAAGGCCAAAGTGCAATGTCCAAAGTAAAAAATTCGACAGAAAACGAAGAATTTCTTTTCCTGGAGACGGTTTTCAAGAAAGCCCACCACCAACGTGGCGCGGTACACGATCTGTGATCTGTGATCTTTGGGCTTTGGGCTTTGGGCTTTGGCCTACCTTAATTTCGCTCCGAACCCCTTCTCCAGCGCCTTTACGATGGCGGCCATGCTCGCATCGACCTCCTCATCGGTAAGGGTTCTCTCGGGGCTCTGAAACCTCAAGGACCAGGCCAGACTCCGGCTCCCCTCTGGCACACCCTTCCCCTCGTAAAGGTCGAAAAGATTGACCCTGCCCAGGTCACGGCCCTTGCCGCGAATGACATCCTCCATCATTTCCGCCGGCACCTCCCTGCCCACAATGACGGCCAGGTCCCTGAGAACCTCCGGATACTGGGGGATCCTCGCGTATTTTTTTGTCGTATCGACATCGAGCATGTGGTGGAGGTCAAGTTCAAAAACACCGGCCCATTCCCTGGCCCTGTATTTTTCCTTCAGGGACGGATGGAGCGTCCCCACAGACCCGAGGGAAACCTCCCCGGCCATCACCCAGGCGCTCTGCCCCGGCTGCAGGTGCGGGATATCCATCTCCTTGAAGGTGACGGTCGTGATGCCGACCGCGCCCAACATTGCCTCCACCGCACCCTTGACATCGAAGAAATCCGCCTCTTCAAGGGCTCTGAACCATTTCTTCTGACTTCGGACACCTGTCATAACTCCCGCTACCCGAAGCCGTTCCTCGGGAAGCTCACATCCCCCGCAGGGCAGGAAGACCCGACCGGTCTCGTAGAGCCTTACATCCTCCGTCCTCCGGCTTATATTCGTCCTCAGAGCCTTGAGCAGCCCGGGAAGGATGCTGGTCCTCATGACGGTCATCTCCTCGGAGATGGGGTTCATGAGGGAAACGGGGGCTACGCCTCCGCCGATACCCAGGTCTTCGATATCCGACTGACTGATGAAACTGAAGGTCACGGCCTCATTGAATCCGATCCCCTCGAGTGCGTCCCTGAGATTCTCCTGCAGCCTCTCTATGGGTTCCGTCTTGACCGGCACGGTTCTCCCCACCGGCAGAGTCACGGGTACCTGATCGTAGCCGTAGATCCTGGCGATCTCCTCGATAACGTCCTCTTCAAGGGACAGGTCCCGGCGGAAACCGGGAGCCTTGATCTCCCACAGTTCCCCTTTCTTTTTCTCAGGCGCCAGCTGAAGTCTTCGCAGGACCGAAACGGTCTCTTTTCCAGGGATGTCCACACCCAGGAAGGTTTTCACCCGGGACATTCTGAACGGGACGCATCTCTCCTTCTCCGGCCGTGGATGGGCATCCCAGACCCCCTTGCAGACATCCCCTCCGGCCCATTCACGGATGAGATAGGCCAGCCTGTCGACGGCCCTGGCGGTGCCGGTGGGGTCGGTTCCACGCTCAAAACGGTAGGAGGCCTCGGTGGACAGACCCAGGCGTTTGGAGCTGCGCCTGATGGTCATGGGGTCGAAACAGGCACTCTCCAGGAGGAGGTCCTGGGTGCTCTCGAGAACCTCCGAGTTAAGCCCCCCCATGATCCCGGCCAGCGCCACGGGCCCGCGGCCATCGCAGATCAGGAGATCCTCCGTTGTCAGCTGGCGCTTCTGGCCATCGAGAGTCTCCAGGATCTCACCTTTCCGGGCTTTCCTGACAACGATCCTGTTCTCGGCAAGCCGGTGATAATCGAAGGCGTGAAGCGGTTGGCCGAGCTCCATCATGACATAATTGGTGGCGTCGACGACGTTGCTTATGGAGCGGATCCCGATTGATTCCAGCCTTCTGGTTACTTTCTCCGGGGCGATTCCATGACTGACGCCCGTCATGACGCGTCCGCTGTAACGCGGACAGCCCTCGGGATCCTCTATGTCGATGCTCGTGTAGGCCTGGACATCGGTCCCTTCCTCCAGGAGGTCCGCCTTGGGCAGTCTTAACGTGCGGGAAAATATGGCGGCGACCTCCCGTGCGACACCAAGGTGGCAAAGCCAATCGGGCCTGTTGGGCGTGACGCCGATCTCCAGGACGGTCTCGCCGGCGACCTCCTCGATGCCCTCCACCTCCAGCCCCGCCATGGTCAGGGCATCGGCCAGAGCCTGGGCACCCTCTTCGATGTCAACGTAATCGGTGAGCCAATCGAGATTGATCTTCATTAGAACACTCCGTGTTCAGTTTTGAGTTTTGGGTTTTGAGTTTTGAGTTGAACCCAAAAACGTGTCTAATCTTTCACTTTAAGTAAATATTCTAAATAATTATTATTAAAATTTAATTGCGTCTATTCCTCTGCGTTCCTTCGCGCACTCTGCGGTTAGAATTGCTTCAGAAATCGAACGTCATTCTCAAACAGCAGTCTGATATCGTCGATGCCGTAGTGGAGCATGGCGATCCTCTCCACACCCATCCCGAAAGCAAACCCCGTGTACTTTTCCGAATCGTACCCTACATGGCGGAATACCTCCGGATGGATCATGCCGCTTCCCAGGATCTCGAGCCAGCCCGTACCGGAACAGACCCTGCAGCCTTTACCGCGGCACATGACGCAGCCCATATCCACCTCCGCGCTCGGTTCCGTGAACGGGAAAAAACTGGGTCTGAAACGCACCGGGACTTCATGGCCGAAGAACTGGTGTACGAACTCAACGAGCACACCCTTGAGATCGCTGAAGGCCACACCCTCGTCGACCATGAACCCCTCGACCTGGTGGAACATGGGCGAGTGGGTAACGTCGTAATCGTGGCGGTAGACCCTGCCCGGAGATACGATCCTCAAGGGCGGGTCCTGTTTTTCCATGGCCCTGACCTGGACAGGGGATGTGTGAGTCCTGAGAACGACCTCCTCCTCGACGAAAAAGGTGTCCTGCATATCGCGGGCCGGGTGATCCTTGGGGAAGTTGAGAGCCTCGAAGTTGTAGTAATCCTTTTCCACCTCAGGGCCCTGGTGGACCGAAAAGCCCATGCCCCTGAAGATATCCAGTATCTCCCCCATGACCCTGGTCACGGGATGTCTGCTCCCCCGGTCGTAAACCACCCCGGGCAGGGAGACGTCCACCACCTGGCTTTTGAGCCTTTGTTCCGCTTCCAGCCCCTGGATCACGACCTTCCTCCCGGCGAGAAGGTCCTCGATCTCCTTCCTCCCCCGGTTCACGGCCTGTCCGGCGGCGGGGCGTTCTTCCGGAGAGAGCGCGCCGAGGCCCTTGAGGAGGGCGGTCACCTCTCCCTTCTTACCCAGGTACCGGACCCTGACCTCGTCCAATTCCTTAAGCGAGGATGCCGACTCGATACCTTTTCTGGCCCGTTCGAGGAGTTTGCTTATCTGTTTTTCCATTGGCACACCCTTTGTTATTAAATAGCTGGAAATTGGAGATTAGAAATTAGAGGTTAAATGATACTTCCGAATCCCTTCTAACTTCTAATTTCGCATTTCCTGATCACAAATCACAATTCACAAATCACGGCCTTTAACAAACAAAAAATTCCGCCCCAAGGGGACGGAATTTATCCGCGTTACCACCCCGATTCCCCCGCGTAGCGGGGACACTCGGCGGACTGTGTCTTAGCCCACCTCCTGTAACGGGGAGGAACCGTCCTGCCCTACTCGATTCCTGGTTTCAGGCAGGAAGCTCGGGAGGGAAAGGCCTTCCGTGACCGCCGGGGAAGCTCTCAGCCTGCGGCAACCCCTCTCTTGGACGATCCATGCTGGAAGACCGCGCTCCGTCTTCGCTTTTCTTTTTTAGTGCTCTTTTATCTTTAAAACCTGAGGTTTAAAGTCAGGCGTTATCCTGAAGCCCTCCGGATGCCACCTTGACCAGTTCGGCGAAAGCCGCGTCATCGTGAACAGCGATGTCCGAGAGAACCTTGCGGTCCAGCGTGACACCGGCTTCGTTCAGACCGTGAATGAACTGGCTGTAGGAAAGTCCGTGGTTCCTGGCAGCGGCGTTGATCCTGACGATCCACAGGCGCCTGAAATCCCGCTTGCGGTTCCGTCGATCCCGATAGGAATAGGCCAGTGCCTTTTCCACCGTCATCCGTGCCTGGCTGTGGAGGTTCTTCCTCCCCCCCCAGTAACCCGAGGCCTGGGCTAGGAGACTCTTTCTTTTTTTTCTGGCGTGGACCGCCCTTTTTACTCTGGGCATGGTGCTGCTCCTTCTTTCTTATAGATATAAAAATCTGAAAAGCACTTCCTCAGATTTTTATATGTAGGGGATCAGCTTCCTGATGTTTTTCGCGTCAGCACTGTGAATAAGGGTGCCCGAGCGAAGGCGGCGTTTCCTCTTCTGGTCCTTACTGGTGAGGATATGGCTGTGATAAGCCCGGCGCCTCTTGATCTTGCCGGTCCCTGTCTTGCCGAAACGCTTGGCTGCTCCCCTGTTGGTTTTGATCTTGGGCATTGTATACTCCGTATTCTCTCGCTGCCGGGCATCCTAAACCCTGCCGCGATGGGGTCAGGTTTTACTGGGAGATGGGTGCCAGGATCATGACGAGGTTGCGGCCTTCCATCTTGGCAGGCGACTCAACAACCGAGACATCCTCAAGCATTTCCATCAGTTTTTCGAGAACCATTTTCCCTCTGTCAACGTGTACGATCTCGCGCCCCCTGAAACGGACGGTTATCTTCAGTTTGTTGCCCTCGCCCAAAAAGCGCCTTGCGTGCTTGGCCTTGGTTTCGAGATCGTGGATGTCTGTTTTCGGACGTATCTTGACTTCCTTGATCTGGATGATCTTCTGTTTCTTCTTGGCTTCCTGTGCTTTCTTGCTCTGTTCGTATTTGTACTTGCCGTAGTCCATTATCCGGCAGACAGGGGGGTCGGCGTTGGGAGCGACCTCGACCAGGTCCAGTCCCAGGTCCTCCGCTGCCGCAATTGCGTTGTGTTTTTCCAGGATGCCCAGCTGCTCACCTTCCGGTCCGATGACGCGTAATTCCCGGGCGGTGATCATCCGGTTGACAGCGATTTTCTTTTCAGCTGCTATCTCAACCCTCCTTGTAAGGGATCTTGGGCGGGGCCATTTCGCCTCTCACACCCTCCACAAACTCGTCAAGGGGCACAACACCCCTGTCGCCGTCTTCCCGGTGTCTTACTGCCACGGTACCGGTATCGGCTTCCCTGTCCCCTAATACGATCATGTACGGTACTTTTTCCAGGCGGGCCTCCCGGATCTTGTATCCGATCTTCTCGTTTCGAAGGTCGGATTCCACCCGGAAACCTTCCTCTCTGAGCCTTCCCGCCACAGAACGAGCATAGTTAGCACTCCTGTCGGTTATTGTCAATATCTTGACCTGTACAGGAGACATCCAGGCCGGAAAGGCTCCCGCATAGTGCTCGATGAGCACCCCGAGGAACCGGTCGATGGATCCCAGGATTACGCGGTGCAGCATGATGGGGCGGTGACGCTCCCCGTCCGCCCCGACAAATTCCAGCTCAAACCGCTCCGGAAGGGCGAAATCACACTGCACCGTCGCGCACTGCCACATGCGCCCGATGGCGTCCTTCAAGATCACGTCGATCTTGGGCCCGTAGAAAGCCCCATCCCCTTCGTTGATCTTGTAGGGTATCTCCTCGTCCTTGAGCGCCTGCATCAAAGCCTGAGTCGCTCTCTCCCAGTCCTCTTCACTGCCGATGGATTTTTCCGGCTTCGTGGAGATCTCCATCTCATACTCGAAACCGAAGACACCCATCATGTCCCGCACGAAGGCGATCACCCCCCTGATCTCGGAGTTGAGCTGCTCGGGCGTACAGAGGATATGGGCGTCATCCTGGGTGAAACCCCGCACCCGGAGCAGGCCGTGAAGAACACCCGACTTCTCGTGCCTGTGAACGGTTCCGAGCTCGAAATACCTGAGAGGGAGATCCCTGTAGCTTCGGATAGAGGACCTGTAAATGAGCATGTGGGCCACACAGTTCATGGGCTTTATTCCGTACTGCGCCCCCTCCACCTCAGTGAAGTACATGTTTTCGCGGTAGTTATCCCAGTGTCCGCTTTTCTTCCAAAGGTCGACCTTGAGAAGCTGCGGCCCCATGACGATCTGATAACCCCTCCTCAGGTGCTCCTTCCTCTCCAGATCCTCGATGAGCGTTCTGAGCAGGGCGCCCTTGGGGTGCCAGATCACGAGACCCGCGCCCGCTTCCTCCTCGATGGAGAACAGGTCCAGTTCCCGTCCGAGCCTCCGATGGTCCCTTTTTCTGGCTTCCTCGAGACGGTCCAGGTAGGCTTTCAGGTCCTTCTTGTCGAACCAGGAGGTCCCGTAGAGACGCTGGAGCATCTTTTTCTTCTCGTCTCCTCTCCAGTAGGCCCCCGCCGTGTGCAGGATTTTGTAGGACTTGATGTATCCTGTATGAGGAACGTGGGGACCACGGCACATGTCGACAAAATCACCCTGCCTGTAGATCGATACCGTGTCTTCGTCCATCTCCTCGATCATCTCGACCTTGTAATCCTCGCCGAGTTCCTTGAAAAGCCTGATCGCTTCCTCCCTCGGCAAAACCTCTCTGGTGAACGGGATCTCCTCGGCAACGATCCTGTCCATTTCCTCCTCGATCCTGTTCAGATCATCGTCACTTATCCTCTCCGCCAGATCGATATCGTAATAAAATCCATCCTCGATGGGAGGACCTATGGCCAGTTTCGCTTCGGGGTAAAGCCTCTTGACCGCCTGAGCCATAACATGGGAGGAACTGTGCCTGAAGGTATCCACACCCTCTTCATCGCTGAAGGTCAGAAAACGCACCCGCGCCTCCTCCTTCAAAGGGGTGGTCATGTCCACCAGAGTTCCATTCAGTTCCGCAGCCAGGGAAGCCTTGGCCAGTTTGGCGCCTATGGATTCGGCGACCTGGACCAGCGTCGTACCGGTCTCAAAATCCTTGTTCGACCCGTCAGGGAAGGTGATTTTCAAGGGACGCTCCTATTAATCCGTAATTGGTGATTCGTAATTCGTGATTCGAATCCACGCGTGTCGCATGGATAAGATGCGATCTTTGACCAGGTTTATCGAATTACGAGTCACGAGTCTCGGTTCACGGCTTTTTCCCAAACAATTAGGCATCCCGGCTACAATCAGCGGGATGCCTAGTTTTGGGATAAAGCATGGTAGGCACGGGCGGGATTGAACCGCCGACCCCTGCCGCGTCAAGGCAGTGCTCTCCCACTGAGCTACGTGCCTACAGAACGAAAATCTTACTAGCAACTGCCGTAACCTTTGTCAAGTTATAAGAAAATGGAAAACGGAAAATGGAGAATGGAGGAGGAATAGCCCTTTTCCTTTGCATCTATTATCCACTTTCTATTTTCTATTTTCCGTTCACAGGCTGATATCATACATCACCCCCAGCACGATGGAATTCACGGGGGCGAACCGCGCATCCTCATCCTGGAATGCCCAGGCGTGGTCATAGGACACGTTCACGAGAAGATGAGGCAGAATGTTGTAAAGGGCGCTCGTGCGAGAGTAAAGATTGGCGTCATCCGAAAAGAGTCTGGCATCCGGGTCATCCGCCCTCGACCAGAGCGATATCTCCAGACCCCTCCCGTTCTCCTCCTTCAGCTTGGCCCCGAACCT
>CP070698.1:1063204-1066258 GCA_020349685.1 bacterium | reverse complement strand
TTCTTCGATCTCACTGAGCGCCTCCACGGAGTATATTTCGTCCTGGCTCTTCCCGGTTTCTCCCGGGTTGACATGGACCGTCAGGATGCCCACGGTTTTTCCTTCGGCGATGCGATTGGTCAGCTCGCTGGTGAACTCCTCGTCTCCGGGATGCCAGGCGGTGATACCGCGCTGCGGACTGATGAGGCCCTGGCTGGGCAGGGAAAAGCGGAAGGAGGTCCTTTCATTGGGTGCGCTCTGCACCGATATGGTGCCGCCGTGCTGCTCGATGATCTCCTTGGTCAGGGAGAGTCCCAGCCCGGTGCCTTTGACCTCCTTGTCATCCTCGGCTGCCTCGGCCAGGATCCCCCGGTAGAACCGGTTAAACACAAGGGAAAGCTCCTCCTTGGGGATCCCGGGCCCGTTATCGGTCACTTCGTACACCGTGTGACCGTCAGAAGCACTGAGATTGATATCGATATGGACCCCCGAACCCCCGTGCTTGATGGCATTCCCGATGAGGTTGACGAGCGCCTGTTCTACTCTGTCCTGATCGGCGATGAGATGGGGGAGGTTGCGGTCGCAGTGAAGGCGCACCATTGCCCTGCCTGCCTCCGCCTGGGGTTTGAGAAGCCTGACCGCGTTTTCAACAACGACAAGAGGATCGAAGGGCTCCTTGGTGAGGGACAGCTGGCCCGATTCGAGACGGGCGAGGTCCAGAAAATTGTTGATGAGGCGGTTGAGCCTCATGCTTTCGTTATTGATGATGTGGAGGTACCGCTCGACCTTGTCGGGCAGGTCGTCGCCCCTGAGAAGATACTCGGAAAACCCCTGGATCGACGTCAATGGGGTGCGCAGCTCGTGGGAAACCGTGGAGATGAGTTCCGTCTTGAGGTGATCGAGGCGCCTGATCTGATGCCGGTCGAAGATCCCCTCGAGGAGAAGCCCCGTAAACTGGGTCAAAATGCCCTGCTGCAGCTTCTGGTTTTCCACGACATCCGCAGCTATTTCAGGTACGGCTGAGAGGATGAGGCCAAAAAGATCGTGCCTCGGAGGCAGGAGGCTTCTTAAAAGCCGCAGTTCCGATTCCAGAACCAGGTTCCAGTCAAAACCAAGCTCGCTGAGCCGTTCGTTGTCCTGGTAGGGAGGGTGGAGGGAAGAGGCGGTCAGAGACTGGTACAGTGAGTATCCAGATCTGAAATCCATGACCGAGATGTTGATGCCGCCTTCCGAACCCAGGGTGCTGACCCAGGCTCTGTTGTTTCCCATCTCACCGATGAGGATCATGTGGGTATAGGGGCCGAGAGCGATGTTCAGGGCCCGGATGGCCCCTGGAACCAGACCCGATTCGATATCCGTGGAATCCGACTGAAGTTCCTGAAGGGCTGAAAGAAGGAGGGTCGTGGAGTTGTAATGGGTGACCAGCCTTTCGCGCTGGTTGAGGTTATCCATCCCCATCCCCACCTGGAGAGCGAGGGATATGAGAGTCCGCAGATTCTCCTCCGTGAAGCCTTCGTTCATGGTGGTGTCGGTGACGTTCATGACTCCCAGCAGCCTTCCCCTGCTTTTCAAGGGGACGCTGATGAAGGACTTGGTGCGATAGCGCTCCTCGACGTTTGCGGTGAAACGGACATCCTCATCCATGTCCGGGACGAGAAGAGGCTCGCCGGTGGCCGCCACCCATCCGGATACCCCTTCGCCCACGGGGACCTTCACTCTGTGCATGTTGTCGGGATAACGTCCCGCCCAGGCCATGAGGGAGAGGTAGTGGCCCCGTGGGTCCAGGGCCAGGATGGATACTCTCTCCGCGTCGAAAAGAGCCAGGACCCTGTTGCAGAAGGTGCGCAGAATAGTGATCTCGTCCAGGTTGGAGTTTAAGAGCTCCCCCAATTCCAGGAAGAGTTCTTCCGTTATCTGTCTGGTCATTTTTCTCGGCGGCTCCGTTAACACGGGGCAGTTTAGCGGCTGGCCCGGTAGAGGGTGTCCTGAATTAGGAGAAGAATACCTGTGTGAAGGCTTCTCGGCAAGGGGTGAGGGGTTAGTCTCATATCTCAGATCTTAAACAAACACCAATGACAATAAAGCGCCTGTTTTCTTAATATATTCAGCTTATAGTTGCTTGGATTTATTGGATTTATGCCGCTTTTTTTAAAGGTCTTTAAACCAGTCAGATATCAAAATAAAGGTTTTCCCAGAGGAAACCTGTCAACGGTTGGTGATAGAAAGTTTTTGATCGTTTGAGATTTGAGATGTGAGATTGGAGTGCAGTACCCTTTTCCTTTCCGGTTGCCGTAATGGGCTGTGTTGGTTATAAACTGCAGATCGGCGTTGACGGGCGCAACGTTTTGGACGCAGGGGCAAAAGGAGTCATCGATGAGAGCGATACCGGACAACTACAGGCAGGTCCTGACGGCGGAGCAGATCCAGATCAGGGTTCAGGAGATGGCCGATATTATTAGCCGGGAGCTGATGGGCGAATCACCCTTGTTTGTAGGGGTGCTGAAAGGCGCCTTCGTTTTCCTGGCGGATCTGGTCCGGGCCATGTCGGTGCCGGTGGAGATCGATTTTGCCCAGATCTCCAGTTACGGGGACGAAACACGGTCCAGTGGGAGGATCAAGGTCATGAAGGACATTTCGACCCCCATAGCCGGCCGGCACGTCGTGGTCGTGGAGGACATCATCGACACCGGACGCACGCTGCACCACTACCTCAACGAATTGAAGCAGCGCAATCCCGCTTCCCTCCGCCTGGCCGCTCTCATCAACAAACCCGAGCGCCAGGAGTTCACCCCCAGGGTCGACTACCTCGGGTTCACCATTCCCAAGGGTTTCCTCGTGGGATACGGTCTCGACCACGCCGGCATGTGGAGGGATCTGCCGGGTGTCTACGAAGTCATTGATGGGTAAGCATCGATCACCCGAGCACGCAGCACGCAGCACACAGTACGCAGAGGAGCAAAATTCTTTTCGCCTTATTGAGGTGTCCCTGTATTTTATTAATGAAGTTGTTTGCTGCGTCCTGCGTCCTGCGTCCTACATTCTGCCCCTATGAACCTCCTCTTCTACATCGGTGTC
>CP070698.1:1056165-1063104 GCA_020349685.1 bacterium | reverse complement strand
GACGATGAGATCCTGTCCCTTCTGCTGTTCATCCATGGCCCTTTGGATCTTGACAACCTCATCCAGGTTGCGGCTGACGACCTGGAGGATCTCCTGGTTCCGGGCAACCTGCTGGCTGGACGCATCAGCAATCTCTCTCGCCCGTTTCGTGGAGTTCAGCGCACTTTCTTCGATCTCCTTGAATACCTCACCGGCCCGTTCCACGGACCTGATGCTCAGCTCGGCTCCTTCCACGACTTGAGCCATCATTTTGACAGCGTTTGCCAGGTCCGAACGCACACTCCGGGTGACCTCCTCAACACGCCTGATACTGGCGGTAGTGGTATCGGAGAGGCTCCCGACCTCCTCGGCCACGACAGCGAACCCTCTGCCATGCTCTCCTGCCTGGGCGGCTATAATAGCGGCGTTTATGGAAAGGAGGTTGGTCTGATCGGCCACATCGTTGATAACATCGAGGATCTCGCCAATGCTGTCGGACTTGTCTCCCAGGGAATGGATCACCTTGCTGTATTCTTCTATGAGTGTTCTGTTCCTGAGGGTGGCATCAACGGCTTCGTTCAAAGCCCCGGCGCCCTGGTCCCCGGCCAGCCGGGTAACCTGCTCGGCAAGCATCGTGGACTCCTTGGCGTGTTCCCCCACCTCCTCACTGGAGGAGGCCAGGGCCTTCACCGTCTGGGCCGTCTGTTGGGAGGCGGCCGAGAGGGAATTGAGCAGTTCGACATTCTGGCCGACGGTGGCTGTCATCTGAATGAGAGAAGAGTTTATCATCTCAACCTCTTCAGCCATTTTATCGGCATAACCGGAGACCTCTTCTATGGAAGCTTTGAGTTCCAAAGTGGAGGATGAGGAATCGTCGAGGGCTTCGGCAAGGCTGGTGAACTGGCTGTTGGCGCCTTCTATAAGACTGTCCATCTGCCGTATGGAACTCTCCACCTCGCCGACCATTTTACCCTGCACGGAAGAGGACTTTGACACTTCAGCGGTATAGTGCTCAACGCCGTGGGCGGCCTCGGCCACTTTGATCACCGTGCCCTGGATCTCGCCAACGGTTCGCCGCAGGTTGATTAGCATGGCGGCGATGGCGGAAGTCAGGGTGCCGACCTCGTCATTCGACGATCGATGGATATCCCTGGTAAGGTCTCCGCTGGCCACGGCCTCGGAAACTTCGATGAGTTTCAGGATCGGCCCGGAAAGGGCCCTGTGCATAACAAACGCCAGGATCATGGCAAGAAGAAGACCGGCCACGCCGAGGATAGTCATCAAGTTCCGCATCTTCCTTCCTCGCAGGAGCATGTCGTCCCCCAGTGCGGTAACCTCGAGATGGATCTGCGCCTTCAGACCGTTGATGATGCTGTGGGCCTCGGTCTCTATTTCGAGGAGGGTGCGCTCCCAGGAACGCACACCATCCCCTGTTCTTCTCAGGAGCAACTCCTGGGAGTAGGCGACCATGGCTGCGCGGTACTGCTTGAGTTTGGTGACGAACAGTTCCAGCGCATGGGTGTCCTCTTCATGCTGGTGCTCAAAGTCCACCATGAGAGTCTCCGATCTCTCGATGAGGGACTTTAACTCCCCCAGGATCTGCGCCGGGTCCTCCTGTTCTTCCACGACGAAAGAGGTCAGGCTTCCCCTCACGGCCACGAATCCGCTGACCAGGTCATCGACCCGGTAGAACTTTGACCAGTGCTCCCTTATGATATTTTGAAGGCCGCTCTCGAACCTGGATACCGAGCGATAACCGACAGCGGCAACGATGGCGATAATAAGCACCAGGGACCCGAGGGAAAGTATACGAACATGTCTTATGGAAAGGCTCTTGGCAGACATGGGCTTTCAGGTTAATCCTATTTCAGAACAAGGTAAAGGGGCTCTGAGATCCTTCCCTGGCCGTAGGGGTGTTTTTTTGCAGTATCTATTTCCTCGGCGTAAAGACCGGCGATGGAGACCCCGAAGAGGTATTTTTTACCCGGCGTGGATTCGAAACGGACATCGTCATCGTTTCCCGTGTCCAGTTTCCTCTCAAACTCAACAGTCCACCGGCCATCTTTCCAGATACCCTTTGCGTGAACGTCTGCCTTGCTCCCGTCGGGGGCCTGCGATACGAATTGATCCAGTACATCACCCTGGTATTCAGTCAGGAGCCTCTTGTCCTGGGCTGGCCGCCCCTTGTCACCGAGCCTCAGGAGATGGCGCTGCTTGCCGCTTTTGCTGACTATGGAATTACTCTTTTTGGCCGCCTCTGATGAAAGGATGTGCATCTTGTCATCCGCAAATCCCGCAGGATCGGTACGGTTGGCTTTCCAGTACCACACGTCCGCCCTGTAGTCATCGTCTGAGAAATTGGAAAGATCGATCTTTTTTCCGGACATGTTCCACTTGAAAGTGAAGGTGTCCTCCCGTTGTGGACCGAACTGATAGACCTCCAGGTCCTTGTTCCACACCCATGGCTTGTGCAGCCGGTTCTCCTCCTCGTCAGGGAAACTGACAAGAAAGAAAAGGGCGTCATCTGAACGAACCGCTTTCAGGGTGATGTCAACATCCAGCCTCTGGTCCCGGATGGTGTAGGTGCGCGCGCTTTTCCAGGCTCCATCGTCCCCCCTGCCATCGATGACGGGCGCGCCCTTGATTTTAAAAGCCTCGACGGTCTGATCGGCATACGTCAAACCAGGAGTGATCAAAAACAAAATGAGAAGTACTGTAAGTATGGTTTTTCTTTTCGACATGTCAGCCTCCCTCTCGTCCTTTAGGACGCATTCCCTATCTGCTGGATAAAGAACATCCTGAAACATACACTATAAAAATTATGCGAAATATAACCCATTTAATACAAAAATGTAACCATAAATTGACAATAGTGAAAATAGCGACAAGCAGGGTGCAGGGAGAGCGCACCTGTGTCTGACGCACCTGTCTAACAAATTTTTTCCTTTCTCCTGGGTTCCGCGCTCATTGCACAACCCTCTGCTCTGCCGTTCCTTGACACCGACCGACCGGTCGGTCATAATTGAACAAGAAGTCAGAAGTCTGGAGCCGGTATACAGAATGGAAATGGAAAAATGAAAAACCGTTCATGTTTTGGATAGGTTTTCTACCGGGTACTGAGTACTGGGTACCGGGTACTTGGGAGATCCTTTTGTCCGCTAAACTCGTCGACAAGGACCAGAAACGCCGCGACATCGCCCGTGCGGCCATGGAGGTGTTCTCCAGGGGCGGGATGGATGCGGTGTCCATGAGGCTGGTGGCCGGGAAGGCCGGCATCGGCAAGGGAACGATCTACGAATATTTCGACTCCAAAGACGAGTTGATCGCCGCAGCGATCCTGATCTGGATCGAGGACCTGATCGAAGGAGCCCGCCTCCTGAGCCAGCAGGAAGTCGATCCCGAAAAGCGGCTCAGGATCTTCGTGGGGCAGACCATGGCGGTGTTCACCCGGGATCAGTCCGCCATCCAGACCGCCATTTCCGTTTTCCAGGTCATCCTCTCCAACCTTGACAACAATCTGTGGTTCGACCCCATCCAGTCGGCCTTCAAAGACACGTGGAAGACCATCGCGCAGATCATCATGGACGGCAGCGAGAAGGGTGTTTTCAGGATCCAGGGCCGGGAGGATGCCAAGAAGATCGCCATCAACCTCCTGGCTTTTCTGGACGGCATCTGCCTTCACTACTATGCCAGCGGCGGGCGGTTCGATATCAAGGAGCAGGTGGACCATTACATGAAGTATCTGCTGGAGGAAACACTGAAGTGACGCGCTCCGCGCGTCATGTTCGCTGCGCGAACGAAACGGGGAGGGGGAGACGGGGTGAGGGGGAGAAAAGAGCATCTGTAAATAACGATATCCGGTGAAAGGGGAAAATTAAGTGAGAGGGCGAAGGGCGCAGGGCGAAGGGCGAATAGGCTTCGGGACACTGAAAAGCCTGCACACGGAGGCGCTGAGACAATGCAAGAATAATTTCTCGAGTAAGCCGATATTCTGGTTTCTGCTTCTTTGCTGTTTCTTCAGCTCCAGAATTTCCCATGCAGCAACTGCAAAGGAAATTCTGGAGAAGGTGGACGATCTGTGGCGCGGTGAGTCCAGCTTCGCCGAGATGACCATGGATGTGGTGACCGAAAACTACGAGCGGTCCATGAAGCTCAAGGCCTGGTCTCTGGGAAAGGAGTACTCCCTTTTCATCATCACCTACCCCCCCAAAGACAGGGGTGTCGCCACCCTTAAGGCCGAGCAGGACATCTGGAACTACCTGCCCAGGGTCAACCGGGTGATTCGTGTCCCGACCTCCATGATGATGGCCAACTGGATGGGCAGCCACTTCACCAACGATGACCTGGTCAAGGAAAGCCGCATGTCCGAAGACTACGACTCCGAACTGACCTTCGAAGGGACCAGGGAGGGCGTTCCCGTTTACGACATCACCCTTCACCCGAGACCCGAAGCCCCGGTGGTATGGGGTCGCATCGAGATAACCGTGGTCAAGGAAACCCTGATCCCGACACGTTCCCTTTATTACGACGAGGATGGCACCTTGTCCAGGGTCATGACCTTCGACAAGGTGAAGATGCTGGCGGGCCGCCTGGTGCCCACGGTCATGATCCTCGTTCCCGAGGACAAGCCCGGGGAGAGGACCGTGATCACATACGAGTCCCTCGAACTCGGCCTCGGCCTCAAGCCGGACTTTTTCTCCCGGAGCACCCTCACAAGGAAGGACCTGGTGCAATGACCCTCCTGCGGATGGCCTGGCGGAACCTCTGGAGAAACCCCAGGAGGACGCTCATCACCGTCTTCTCCATGACCTTCGGCCTGACCATGATGATCGTTGGATATGCTCTCATGGACGGGATGCTCGATCAGATGGTCCATTACGCGACCCTCCTCGGGACAGGACACGTCCAGGTGCATCACCCTGACTACCTCGAGGACCACTCCCTCTACGACACCATGGGCGACCCTGCCCTTCTCCTGGCCAGGGTCGGCCAGACAGGCCTTGGGTCTGCATCGCCGCGGATTTTCGCCACGGCCCTCGCCAGCTCCGGGCAGCAGTCGGCCGGGGCCCAGCTGTGGGGGATCGATCCGGCTCTGGAAAGCACCGTCACCGAGCTGCACAAACACATCGAGACGGGTCAGTGGCTGGGACCGGAGGCGTCAGGTTACGTGGTGCTCGGCAGGAACCTGGCGCGGACCCTCTCCGCCCAACCGGGTGACGAGATCGTCGTCCTGACCCAGGCTTCGGACGGTTCCCTGGGGAACGCCCTGTACACGGTTTCGGGCACCCTCAAGAGCATCGGAGAGGCCCTCGACAGGGGCGGCGTCATCATGCACATCCGGGACCTTTCGGATCTCCTCGTCCTGGACGATGAGGTTCACGAGATCGCCGTCAGACTGAACGAACCCGACCAGCTCGAGGCCGCGGCCCTGAAGCTCAAGGAGGTGCTGGGAAATGAAAGGTACAAGGTCGAGGACTGGAAGAACCTGTTTCCCGAGTTGGCCGAGTATCTGCGGGTGAGCTCCAGCAGCATGGCCATCGTCCTGTTTATCATCTTCGCCGTCGCCTCCCTGGGCATCGTCAACACCCAGCTCATGTCCCTTTTCGAAAGGACGCGGGAGGTCGGCATCATGAGGGCCCTGGGCCTCGGTCCCCTTGCGGTCGTGGTTCTGGTCCTGTACGAGACCTTTTTCCTGGTTGTCATGGCGGCCGTTGCCGGGGGCATCACAGGCATCCTGTGGTCCTGGCGCCTGGAGCAGGTCGGGTGGGACATTTCCTGGATGGGAGGGAGTTTCGATTTCATCGGCGTGGCCTTCGACCCGCACATGTACGCCACCCTGACACCCGCCGCCGTCATCGATTCCATCGCAGTCATGTTCATCGTCGTGTTCGTTGCGAGCCTCTACCCTCTCTTCAGGGCCGCGAGGATCTCTCCCGTGGACGCTATCGGGAGGGGGCGCTGATGATCTTCAGATTTGCTTTCAGGAACCTGCGCAGGCACCTGCGCAGGACGATCATCACGGTGGTGGCCATCGCGCTCGGTACAGGCCTGGCGCTTTTCTCCATCGGTCTGGGTGACGGCGGACACCAGCAGATGATCGAGAACGGCGTCCGCATCGGCCAGGGCCATCTGACCGTTCAGAGGGAAGGGTATCTGGAATCTCCCTCCTCCCGAGTTTTCATCAACGATCCGGAACCCATCCTGACTGTCATGGAGGCTTCCTCCTACGTGGACAGGGTCCACCCGAGGATCCGCGGTGAAGGGATCCTGGCCACAGCGGCCGGCGCTGAGGGGGTCATGTTCCAGGGTATCGATCCTCTGTCCGCCGGGGAGGCGGCCATTTTCCGTGACAGCCTCGTCGAGGGGGAGTTCCTCACGGACGCAGGCGATGCCAGGGTCGTTCTGGGCGCCAAACTGGCGGAAAGACTGAAACTGACCCTTGGCAGGAAGGTGGTCCTCACGACCCAGGATGCCGGGGGCGAGATCACCAGCACGCTCCTCAGGGTCCAGGGGATCTTCAGGACCGGATCGGGCACCATCGACGGCAACATCTGCCTGATCCCCATCGGCAACCTGCAGAAGGCCCTGGGCATGGGTGAAGGGGTAACCTCCATCGCCGTCTATCTGAAGAACTCCTTCAAGCAGAAGGAAGCCCTCGAGGTCCTCGGCAGGCAGCTGCCCACGGGTCCGGCAAACCTGTACAAGTGGCAGACCCTCCAGCCGGACCTCAGGGACTACGTCGTTATCGACGACGCCTTCGGATACATGATCTACGCCATCATCCTTCTCATCGTTGCTATCGGCGTGCTCAACACCGTCCTGATGTCGGTCATGGAACGCCGCAGGGAGATCGGGATCCTCACCGCACTGGGGATGGAGGGACGGCAGGTCATGAGGATGATCATGACGGAGACTGTTTTCATAACCTTTTTCGGCATCGCTCTGGGCGTTCTCATCGGG
>CP070698.1:1051044-1056065 GCA_020349685.1 bacterium | reverse complement strand
GTCGGAGGCACGGTTGGCCAACCCGGAATCCCTGACCAGCTGGCCCGCCTGAATCATGCGCTCATCGGCCCTCTCAAGACCCCTGATCAAGCGATCCTCGTTGACCCTCTTTATGAGACCCTCCATGACCTTTAATTTGTAGGACCGGGTCGGCAATCCTTTCTCACGGGCCGCAACCAGAATATCGACAATCCGGGCAAGCCCTGCACCGCTGATATCAGCTTCCAGGGACTTCTCGATCACCGGAGCAATTTGATCATCACTGAAACCTGCCCTGGCGGCCCTGGCCACGCTCTGGAGCACGCGATCCCGTTCATCAGGCGCCTGGATCCTGTCTGTGATCAGCGCTCTGAGTTCCTGATACATCTCCGGCGAGGATATCACGGGTGCGGGCAGCCAAGCGGTGAGCATCAGCAAAGCAGCTGAGGTGACAAACACCTTTGCATTAAATAGGGCAGCGTATGTTTTTTCCATCTTTCCTTCCTCCAACCGGGACCTGCTGTATACAGTCCGACTAAAAGGTGCTCACCCCACCGGACGAGTCCTTCACGACGTTCAGGATCCTGGTTTTACCACCGAAATCGTCGGTCACGACCTGACCACTGCCCTGACCGACGGTGAAGGTGCCGTCTACCATGAAAAAGTAGCGATACTCACCCGGAATGAGGTCAAAATCAGCCGACCAGATTCCATCCCCATGTTTATTGGCCTCAACCTCCCAGGAAAGGGTAGCGGGACCGCGGGCGTTCATGAGAATCAGGACCACATTTTCCGCCTCGGGAGCCTTCAGGGACATGGTTATGCTCCCTTTTCCGGCAGCCCTGTCTTCAGAGTGGGTCATGAACAGGCCTCCCGCCGGAGGGTGGGCACACCCCGACACCAGAGCAATAGTGAGAATCGTTCCGACGATAAGACCTTTTCTTTTAGAGTCCGATACGGACCACGGAATTTTTCGAGCCGAAATCATCATCGATCACGTAATCAGCCATGGGATCTCCGGCACGTTCCTCCCCGTCCACCAGCAGAACGTACCGGTACTCACCGGGTTTGAGCCTGAAATCAGCTATCCAATAGCCGCCTTTGTCCCTGCGCATTAACGGGATCTCATTGGACCAGTCGTTAAAATCCCCCACGATGGATACGGAATCCGCACCCGGTGCGTAATAGACGATCCTGAACGCTTCGGTGCGCAGCTCCTGGGAGGGAGTTTTGAAAATACCCGTTCCCATCCCGATGCCGACTAAAACACAGGCGGCCGCGGCAACTCCCGCCAGGAACGGTCCGATCCTTGATCTGATATGGCCATAGCGCGCTCCCATGATTCGGGGGAATTTTATCTCCGGCGCTTTGTAAATCTCCAGTTCACGGGCTGAGATATCCAGCCCCTTTAACTCCTCCAGGAGGCCCCTCAAGTGATCTTCTGAAAGGAGACGTTTCTCGAAGGCCTCTTTTTGGGCCTGGTCAAGCTCCCCATCGAAGTACCTGCTGGCAAGATCCAGATCCGAGGTCTTCACGACACATCCTCCCTGAGCAGCCGCCTTAGGGCATTTCTGGCTCTGTGCACCCTCACTCTCGCATTGTTTTCAGCGATGTCGAGAACCTGGGAGATCTCGCTGTAGGACAACCCGTCTACATGCTTAAGCATGAAGGGAGCCCTGTAACCCTCTTCGAGCATCATCAAGGCCTGAGAGAGCCTGGAGGTGCTCTCCTTCCCGAAAACGATCCTTTCCGGTGAAGGGGTCTCCACTGATTGAGTGTCAAGGACCTCATCGAACCACTTTCTTTCTCTGTTGGACCGAACCCAGTGATTTTTCATCGTGTTCACAGCAATCCTGTAGATCCATGTTTTAAAAGAGGAATCACCTCTGAATTGGTTCCTTGAGCGATAGGCCCGGTATGCCGCCTCCTGGAGGATGTCCGAAGCGAGGTCAGGGTCTCCCAGCGTCCTTAACAGGAAGGTGTAGAGCTGGCCAGACACCTGTTCGTATTCAGAGCGGAAATGGCCTTCTTCCATGATTTTCGCTCTACCCATTAGACAGCACAGATAATAAAAAATTACAAAAAGGCATTATACCCGGCGCTGCCCCCTGGCTCTGGAAACATTGGCCGGGTTGTCATAAAAACAAATTTTACCTCATATACACCCTGATCAGGAACCGGCCATCTGGAAAAAACATCCTGAAATGTAAAACGGAGGTGATTCAGTCAGAAAGGTGCGGCCGCCTCACGCGAAGGCGACCGCACCTTTTGAGGAATTTGAACCTTTTACAGGTTGTATCAATTCTCAGTCGTCGTCCCCGTCATCATCCCCATCGTCATCGCCATCGTCATCGCCGTCGTCATCCCCATCATCATCGTCATCCCCATCGTCATCGCTGTCGTCATCATCACCCCCATCGTCATCGCCGTCGTCATCGCCGTCGTCATCGCCGTCGTCATCCTCATCATCGCCCTCGGCCGCTTCCTTGAGATCTTCCAGGATCTGTACAATTTCATCGGCGCTCAAGCCGTTCGCCTGTGCCTTTTCCACAGCCGCATCGATGTCGGCCTGGCTGACGCCCGCCGCAAGAGCTTCAGCCGTGGCCTCAGCCACATCATTCTCCACGCTGTCGGCCATCACCGGGGTCAATGCGAGAAACAGTGTCAGCAGGACCAGCATCCCGGTCAAAGGAGTTATCTTTTTCATTATCCGCAAGACCCTCATCATGGTTACCTCCTTATGGTCAACAACAGTAAGCTACGGCAAGGCCCAGGCACCGGACATCGCCCTTTTGGATTTATCTTTTTAGACATGACCGGAACGAATTCGTTACAGAGAAGATGCAGGGGGGTACAAACGCGAGGTCCAGCCCTCACTGGCTGCCTGATGCGCGGGTGGGTCAGCTACCGCATCCAGGCCAGACCGATGAGATACCGGCATCCGTAATAGAGGGCTACCACCATCAGGATGGGGAAGAGGACGATATTGAAGAGATAGGCCGCCGTCTGGCGCAGAACCGCCGAGGCCAGGATCCGGGAGCGCTCCTTGAGATAATCCCTCAGCTCCCTCAGCTTCTCCCCTGAAACAAGTCCGGCAAGGAATCCGGGCCTGCCACTGACCCCGCCGGGGGGTTCGGTGAAAGCCTGCAGGGGATCGGTACCGTCGTAGGGAAAAGGCACCGTAACGGAGGAGGTTCCGATCTGTGTCGAATCCGGTCCCGCGCTTCCTGCGGTCTTGTCATCCACGAGGGAGGGCATGTTTTCACCCATGTCCTCGTAGAGCCTGTTCGCTTCCAGGATGGATTCCCCGGTGATGTGAGCCGAGACCCAGCCCGCCCCAATAAAACTCAGCGGCAGCCCCAGATACAGGAGGAGCGCGAGCACCGATGCCGCAGTCCCGGCCCTTGCCAGCGCCGACCGCAAACGCTGACTTTTGGGACGCAGGTTCACGACGAGGAGCCAGGCCGCAACGCTGACGAGGGCGGCCCAAAGGAACCCTATGTTGACAGTGGAAGCCAGGTCAAGAAGGTAGCCGGCCATGTAATAATAGGCCACCGCGGCCAGCAGCACTTTCCAGCCGAGATCGACGTAGTCGTAGACAGCGACTGCCAGGTCCCCGATCCTGACGTTGAGGATAAGGCCTACCTCTGAACTGCGCAGGACGGCGAGCCCCACTTTGAGGGCCGACAGGAGGAGAAAGCCCTTGAGAGCCTGATCCCGCTGCGCCTCGAGGCGTTCATGGGCCGCCGCGTTGATCTTCCCGAAGCCCGCCCCGGAAAGGAGAACCTCGATGGCAGGGCCGTCGGAGGTGGGGATAAAAGACACGACGAGAAGCACCGCCACAAAAGCAGCCAGTAGACGGTGAGAAATGAAAGTTTTGGAATCAGCCATATTAGCGTTTTTCAAAGCTTCGAGTTATGGATCTGCAGCTGGTCCTTTCCAGACACCAGACACCAGGCACCAGGCACTGCGGACCAGTTTCCCTGGTCCGCTATTCATACCACCACACGTAATCGGCATCTTCCAGAATAACATTGTAATTGAAGAAGGAGGTGTCCTCCGACGGCAGGATGGCCCGCACCTCCATATCCGATTCACGCTGGATCTGTTCCGGAATGCCCCGTTTCCACGCGTGGAAGTTGCCGGCGAGGATGACCAGGGTTTTTGAGGGGTTGGCCTTGATGAAATCGATGGCGTTAAGCGCCATGGTCGTATCCCACACCACCTGGGCTTCGCAGAAGTTGTTGAACATCTTGTCGCCCTGCTCTGTTCCCTTGTGGCCGAGCACCCGGCCCAGGGTGTCCTTGTATTTCTGGTCGATGCTGCACGACAGGACCCTGATCTTTCCGCGCTGCTCCCTGGTGAGGCTCGAAAAGCCCTCGCTGGCCACCTGACGGACGATCTCCCTCGGGATGTTCAGACCCACCATGGGTATTGCATGTTCCCTGGCGTATTTGAAAATAGGCAGGTAAAGGGGCCACCAGTTAAGCTCCCAGTCCAGGGAATAGATCCGGAAGAGATCTTCCATTCCCGATTTTCCCGCGACCCAGCTGTCGAGCCCGCCCTGGGAATGGGCGCCGAACTGTTCAAAACCAATGGCGATATCGTATCCGGCCTCGTGAAGGGCGCTGATGATGAGCAGCTGGCTGCGGTGATGGGCACCGTTGTCGTGCTGCTCCCCGATGGTGACGACCCTGACCCCCTTGAGCTCCTTCACCAGCTGTTCAAGGGAGAGCTGGCTTATATTCCTCACCTTGAAAATGATGCTGTCGTCGAGATCCGCCCTTGCAGGCATGGCCGCCAGCAAAGACATGGCGAAGATCAGGATCGACCCTGACAGGATGACCTTTGTCGCGCGGATGCTGTCGCTCATACCCCCCCCTTTCACACCAACAACCGTCTCTTCAGCCGCGGCCGCCACGGCCTCAGCGATCTGCAAAGCGATCGTTAATGCCTCTTGAAGCTTAAGGGGTCCCTTCGTTATTCGTTCAGCCAATGTCTGGCCGGGGACGTATTCGAGTACAAAATAGCCGGACTTTTCT
>CP070698.1:1045419-1050944 GCA_020349685.1 bacterium | reverse complement strand
ACTTGATCTTCCCCTCCGCGCTCGCTTCCTTGTCCCTTCTCTCGTCGATGACAAGCCTGGTCGACACCCTCGCCGCTCCTTTGTTAAAGGGCAGCCGGTGCAGCATGCGCACGGCCTCGAGGATCTCCTCGAGGGTCCCTTCCAGTACGGTACCCATGGGAGTCAGGGTATAACGGATGCCGGAATCGTCCAGGGCCTTGACCGCCTCCGCGACGTACCGGCTGATGCTGGGGCTCCCGGTACCCAGGGGCACGACTGTGATCTCGGCGATGACCATGGGGGGAATTTTACCTCAATAAGCATGAAGAGGGAATGAGGAATAGGGAAGGTGGGAGAAATGCGCTGGTTCCATTCCATCTCCCCTGCTCCCTGTTCCATATTCGGGAACTGAAGTCTTGTCTCAGTTCCCCTTCTTCTCCATCAGCAGCCTCATCCGTTCCATGGGGCTGAGCGTCCCGGGCTTGGACGTGTCAGCGGACGCGGCACCTGGCTCCGCCTCGGCGGTCTTCTCGGGAGGAGCCGTCGGGCCGCCCTCTTCAGTCCCCGCCTGGGAAGCATCGGAGATCTTCCCGATGACCCCTTCGAGGCCTTTCTGAGTGAGAAGGCTCTTCAAACTTTCCTCCGCTTCCGGGGTCCTGCCCTTTTCAAAGAACAGGCCCTCCAGCGCGCGGAGCGGGTCGCTGTACTCGGGGTCTCGCTGCAGGGCCTCGACGTACTTGTCTTTGGCTTTTTCCCCAAACCCCTTCTCGGACAGCCTTGTCCCCATGTTGTAGAAGAGAAGAGCATTGTTCTGCGGTGTGTAGACCGGCTCTCCCTTTTGGGCTTTTTCCTCGGCAGAAGGTTCCCTGGTGATCCCCAGCTTTGCTTCCAGGTCGTCCTTCAGGTCCAGTTCGGCGCTGGTGGGAAACCCCGCGTATTTGTAGTCCATGGTACCGTCAGGCTGCATGAAGAGGACGGTGGGCAGAACGATGATCCCGATCTCGTTGAAGAGCTCCAGGTCCGAATCCAGGATCACGGGCAGTAAGATCTCTTTTTGCTGGACGTATTCCCTGACTTCCTGAATATCCTCCTGGCTCATCTCCTGATGGTCCGCGTTGACGGTCAGGATGGACAGGCCTTTTTCAGCGTACTGATCACCGAACTTCTGCCACAGTTTAAGGGCGGGCTCGGAGCGCGGACTCCAGGTGGACCAGAACAGAATCACTGTCAGGCCTTCCTCCAGGGGCACCATGACCTGCTCTGACTCCATGGTCTTAAGCGAGCGGGGTTCGATCCTCTGCCCGACCTCGATCCCCCTTTCAGGCTGACCCACGGCGGGAACGGCCAGCGTGATGATGACGGCGGCTGTTAAAAGGATGGCTGCTTTTTTCGACACGTTCATGCGCACACCTCTGTCCGGATTCTCGCAGACGATAGGTCAACTTTTTTATTTTATCAGTCAGGGTAGAAAAGAGGAACGGGAAAGGTACGATTGTGTAACCTTTCACGACCAGCACAACGCTAGAGCCTGGGATTAGCAGCCTATATGGAAATGTACTTTAAAACATTAAAATCGTTTCAGGATCCGGTTCCGCCTTACGGGGAGGTCCCGGGGGCAGGCTTGTTACTCTCCATGAGCAGCCTCATGCGCTCCATGGCATCGATCTTTTTAGGAGCGTCGATGAGGATAGGCTCCCCCGTGCCGATCCGCTCCACCTGAGCCTCGAGGCCGTTTTCAAGCAGAAAGTCCCTGAGCCTGGTCTCCCCTTCCGGTGTACTCCCTTCAGGGGAATAGATCCCCTCGAGGGTCCGCAGCGGGGCTTCGTATTCAGGGTCCTTTTGAAGGGCAATGACGATCCTTTCAAGCGCCTTTTCCCGGTAGCCTTTCTTGTAGAGCTGCACCGCCATGTTGTAATGGAGCAGGGCATTGTTCTTCGGCTGGTACTCGAGTTGCCCCCTGTGGGTTGTCTCTTCCTGGCTCTGTCTCTCCTTGAGCCCGAGAGTTACCTCGAGCTCCTCTTGCAGATCAAACGCTGCGCTTGTCGGAAGGCTGGCGTACCGGTAAACCAGTCTTCCTGAACCATCAAGGAAAAAGGCTGTGGGCAGCGCCTTGACGGCATAGGTGTTGAACAGCTCCAATCCCTCATCCAGGATGACGGGCAGTTTCTTTATGTTTTCGGCTATGTATCCCTCTATTTTCTGGAGGTCCTCGCCGGAGAGCGTCTCGTGTTCGGCGTTAACGGTGATGATCCTCAGCGGCTGGTCCGCGTAATCTTCACCGAACTTCTCCCAGAGCGACAGGGCTTCCAGGGAACGGGGGCTCCAGGTGGCCCAGAACAGAAGCACCGTTGTCCCCTCCCCGGACGGGATCGTGGTGCTGTCACCTTGCACCGTCCGCTTTTCCATGACAGGGAGGACATCACCTATCTCGACCTCCCTGTCACTGCCGCCGTGGACGGCCCGGACCAAGACTGGCGTGCTCAGGATGAGCACCAGTGCCAGAAGGCAGCCGTGTAATAAAGTGGATCGTAATTTTTGTGAGCATCGTGAACCCGCGATCATCCCTCTGCCCCTTGTGAAAAAAAGGGCTCGGGGGAGAAGATCTCTCCGCCGAGCCCTTTCAATGATATTTCAGGTCTTTCAGGCTTCCGTGTCTGTATACTCAGCGTCCACGACATCTTCATCGCCGGCACCGTGCCCGCCGTGGCCAGCAGGCTCGCCTTCAGCCTGGCCGGCCTCCCCCTGTGCTGCCTGGTAGAGAACCTCGGCCAGTTTGTGCGAGGCCTTGCTGATCTCTTCTATGGCCTTTTCCATCTCGCCCTTGTCGGATCCCTTAATGGCCTCTCGCCCTTTTTCGAGCGCGCTCTCAATGTTAACGGCATTTTCCTCATCTATCTTGTCACGGTTCTCCTTGAGGTTTTTATCAACTTCATAGATGAGATTGTCAAGCCTGTTGCGGACCTCGACCGTTTCCTTCTTGGCGCGGTCTTCCTCGCTGTGGGACTCGGCGTCGGTGACCATACGATTGATCTCGTCTTCAGAAAGGCCGCTGGAAGCTTCGATCTTGATGGACTGCTCCTTGCCGGTAGCCGTGTCCTTGGCCGACACATTGACAATGCCGTCGGCGTCGATGTTGAACGTCACCTCGACCTTCGGCATTCCCCGGGGAGCAGGCGGGATCCCGATGAGGTGGAACTTTCCGAGGGTGCGGTTGTCGGCGGCCATCTGGCGTTCACCCTGAAGCACGTGGATCTCCACCTGTGTCTGGTTGTCGTCCGCGGTCGTGAAAGTTTCCGATTTCCGGTGAGGGATGGTCGTATTCCTCCCAATGAGGACCGTCATCACGCCTCCCAGCGTTTCGATGCCCATGGAGAGGGGGGTCACGTCGAGGAGAAGAACATCCTTCACCTCTCCCGCGAGCACGCCCGCCTGGACGGCAGCGCCGAGGGCCACCACTTCGTCTGGGTTGACGCCTTTGTGGGGCTCCTTGCCGAAAAGGTCCTGGACAGCTTTCTGGACCATGGGGATCCTGGTGGACCCGCCCACCAGAACGACCTCGTCAATGTCGGCCGGCTTGAGTCCCGCGTCCTTTAACGCCTGCTTGCATGGACCGATGGTCCTTTTGACGATCTCACCGATCATCTGCTCGAATTTGGACCTGGTGAGCTTGATGTTCAGGTGCTTGGGACCGCTCTGGTCGGCCGTGATGAAGGGCAGGTTGATGTCGGTCTCCTGGGCGCTGGAAAGCTCGATCTTGGCCTTTTCTGACGCCTCCTTGAGTCTCTGCATGGCCATGGGGTCACCCGAAAGGTCGATCCCCTGGTCTTTCTTGAACTCCACCACAAGGTAATCGATGATGATCTGGTCGATGTTGTCTCCGCCCAGGTGGGTGTCTCCGTTGGTGCTCTTGACCTCCACGACGTTGTCGCCCACCTCGAGAATGGAGATGTCGAAAGTACCGCCGCCGAAGTCGTAGACAGCGATCTTCTCGTCGGCCTTCTTGTCCAGACCGTAGGCCAGGGCAGCCGCTGTGGGCTCGTTGACGATGCGAAGGACCTCGAGTCCGGCGATCTTGCCGGCGTCTTTCGTAGCCTGCCTCTGGCTGTCGTTGAAGTAGGCCGGAACGGTGATGACCGCCTGTGTGACCTTCTCGCCCAGGTAATCCTCGGCGGCCTTCTTCAGTTTCTGAAGGATCATCGCCGAGATCTCCGGCGGCGTGTAAGTCTTGTCGTCTATCTTGACAACGACGTTTCCCGAGCCGTTCTTGTCCACCTTATAGGGGACGATCTTGATCTCCTCGGGAACCTCTTGAAATCTCCTTCCCATGAACCTCTTGATGGAGTAGACCGTCTTCTCGGGGTTGGTGACAGACTGCCTCTTGGCCACCTGCCCCACCAGTCGCTCGTTGTCTTTCGTGAAGGCCGCAACGGAAGGGGTCGTGCGCCCGCCCTCTTCGTTGGGAATGATCTTGGGGCTGCCCCCCTCCATAACAGCGACGGCCGAGTAGGTCGTCCCAAGGTCGATCCCTATTACTTTTGCCATGGTGCTTTTCCTCCTTAAATGTTCTTTATAATTAGAAATAGACGGTTCCCCGCCGAACAGGTGTAAATTAACCACGAACGGGAGTGTGTCAACGAACAGAATGATATTCTCATGAGTACCCAGTACCCAGTACCCAGTACAAAATATACCGATTCTCAGATCATAATCTGGGTATCAATTATTACTGAGTACCGGGTACTGAGTACTCAATTTTGTCAAGGCGGATCCCATCGGAAACCCTGGAGGCACCTTGACAAAATTGACATATACCCCTAATAGGTGGGCCATGCATCCCGAACCCCGTAAAACGTCACTCCATCCGCAGCCTGTCATCATTCCCCGCTCGGAACACTCCATCTCACGCTCCAGGATCGATCCTGACGCCCTCAAGGTACTGTACCGCCTTCATCGCCACGGCCACATCGCGTACCTCGTGGGGGGCGGCGTCCGGGATCTCCTGCTGGGCAAGAAACCCAAGGATTTTGACATCAGCACCTCGGCCCACCCCAACGAGATCAAGAAGATCTTCGGTAATTGCCGTCTCATAGGCAGACGCTTCCGCCTTGCGCACATCTATTTCAGGGGAGGGAAGATCATCGAAGTTTCAACCTTCCGAACCATTTCCGAATTCAGCGGTGAGGAAGGGCCCATCACCTCAGACAACACCTTCGGCACCCCCTGGGAGGACGCTTTCCGAAGGGATTTCACCGTAAACGCTCTTTTCTATAACATCGCCGATTTTTCCGTCATCGATTTCGTGGGCGGCCTGAGCGACCTGAAAGAGGGCCTGGTCCGCTGCATCGGTGATCCGGGAGTCCGTTTCCGGGAGGATCCCATAAGGATGCTTCGCGGAGTCAGGTTCGCAGCGTTCCTCGACTTTGAACTCGACCCTGAGAGTAAAGGCCTCCTGCTGGAGAGCAAGGACACCATATGGGAAGGGGCAACTCCCAGGATCCTGGAGGAGATCATCCGCATGATGGGGAGGGGGACGTCGGCAAGGGCTT
>CP070698.1:1039294-1045319 GCA_020349685.1 bacterium | reverse complement strand
TCGTGACAGGCAACTTCCTTTTTGCAGATAGTGACCGCAGGCATTATACTCTCCGGCGGGTACTGCTATGAGACCTTCTTTTACGACCACTAGGAACAGGATCCTGGAAGCGCTGCTGGTGCTCGCACTGGTCATGCTCTTCTTCCTGGCCCTTCTGGCCCTTCTCAATAACATGTTTCCCACGGGCCAGAGCCTTCTGGGGCTGATAAGGCCGGGGGGATCAGGTGACTCCCTGATGGTTGATCGATCCGCCTCGCGCAAGCTTCGGGTGAGCACCGGTTCGGGTGGGTCGGGTTTTGGCGAGATGGATGGCATCACCGCTGTCCTGATGAGCCTTGACAACCAGGTAAAGTCAAAACGCGCCGACCAGATCGCATGGGGCGGAGCCACTGAAGGGATGATATTTAACAACAAGGACGCAGTTCAAACCTTCGGCAAAAGTTCCGCCACCCTCTCCTTCACAAAAGGTGATTTTCTCGAATTGGGTGAGAACTCCCTCGTCGTGATAAGGGAAATGGAGGGGGATGTCTTCACCCGTGAACACCGCACGGTCGTCGTCCTGATGGGCGGGGAACTCAGCGGCCGGGTCAGCAAAGCGGGTTCGGTGAAACACAACCTCGAGGTTGTCGCGCCGGGTGCCGTCGCAAGGGCTCCCTCCAGGTCCACAGACGATCGCCCCTCCAGGTTCCAGATGACCGTAAACCCGGACAACACATCCGTGCTGACCGTTCTCGAAGGAACGGCGGATCTGGTGGTCGAGGGGAAGACAATACGGGTTGGAACCGACCAGGTCGTAAAGGTCGTGCCGGGCCAGCCGGTGATCTTCCTTCACCCCCCTCCGGGACCGCCTGCCCTGGCTTTTCCGGAGAACGGCCGGACATTTGATTTCGGCAGTGTTTCACCAAAAGTTTCCTTCGGGTGGGATGGCGCCAGCAACGTCAGTAATTACCACTTCATCCTGGCCGGAGACCCCCAGTTCCAGGAGATCATCCACGAGGACACTGTTGACGACAATCGGTTTGTCCATGGAAACCTGAAACAGGGCGATTATTACTGGCGGGTGAGTTCCGTAAATCAGGACGGCGAGGGAAGGTTCAGCCGCGTGCGGCACTTCCGGCTGGCCCAGGACCTGGACCCCCCTGCCCTGGTCGTCGACTATCCTGAATCCGCGGAGGCGGGAGACAGATTCGAACTGAAGGGCAGGACCGACCCGGATGCCAGGGTCTTCGTGGGAGGAATGCCCGTCGCCACCGATGAGGACGGCAAGTTCACGCACGACCTTTTTCTAAAGCGCGGTTACAATGTCATCGTCGTGGAAGCCGTGGACAACGTTGGAAACGTAGCCTATTTTTCAAAGGTTATTAACATCGAGTTCTGAGGTCACCGCAAAAGCCCATTCTCCTCTTTGACTGGATCATCTGATGCGAACGCCCTCTGAGGACAGGAGAAAGGTACCGGTAGTCCCATGATAAAAAAGCTTTTCATCCCTCTCAGGTTCAAGATCCTGGTTTCACTCCTCCTGCTGATCACAGTCATCGTCGGCGTGATCACATTCACCATGACCAACCTCTTCCACAAGGACAAGACGACCTACATCAACGACCTCATCTCCACCAACACGATCCACACCGCCCGGGAGTCATACTCCCTGCTCTTAAATTACCAGGAGAGGATCCAGACCATAACCCGGGTAGCTTACGATACCGGTGTCTCCCAGGACGAGAAATCGAGGATGCTTAACGAATTCTTCGAGGATTTCCCGGAGATGATCGGCATCACCTTTTATGAGAACGGGGTAGGTCAGGTTTCCCTGTTCGATGAGCTGTCACTGACCTCCGTTGGACTGACGAAAGAGGATCTTGACGCAAGCCGGGCTCAAAACCCCCGTCCCCCTCCTGACCTCGAACCAGGTAAAGTGTTCATCCGCAACTCCACTTTCAGCGAGGCGCTGCCGATCATGACCATGGCCATCGGGACAACTGTCCCGGGACCTGCATCCGACCTTGTGCTGGAGGCGGTGATCCGCACCGACAGGCTTATATCCGTTGTCAGCCGATCCGAGATCTTCGAAGGTTTTATCCTTGAACCGGGAGGCGGCCTCCTGGTGCACAAGGAGCCCCAGCGGATCAGTGACCGGGATTCGACATCCTGGGTGCCGGACTCGAAGGCGTTGCCCGAAGGATCGGGCCTGGCCGCCACCTTCGAGTATGTCGTGGATGGGACGGAGATGATCGGAGGGTTCACCCGGGTCGGGGTCGGGGACCTCATTGTGGGAGTTCAGATCCCCAGGGCCGCGGCGTTTTTGAGCGCTAAAGCCCTGTTTAACAACCTTATCTTTGTTTCCTTTATCATCCTCCTGACGGCGACAGTTTTCAGCCTCATCTGGTCCTACCGCCTTACCCGTCCCCTCGTGAGCCTCACCGAGGCGGCCCGTGACGTCGGCAGAGGCGATTTCGAGATCAAACTTATACCAACCTCACGGGACGAGATCGGCGATCTGACCCAGTCGGTGAACCAGATGGCCCATGAACTCGGGGAGCGTGAGAAGGCCCTCGAGGAAACCCAGGCCGCTCTCATTCAGTCCGAAAAGATGTCCGCCTTCGGTCAACTCAGCGCCGGTATCGCACACGAGGTGAAGAACCCCCTGGCAGGGATCCTGGGCTACACTCAGCTCTCCCTGAAAAAGATGGAAGACGACCCCGTCGTCTACAAGAACCTGAAGATCATCGAGCAGGAGACAAGGCGCTGCAACTCGATCATTGAGAACCTCATGAAGTTCGCGCGGCAGGACAAACCGGAACTCAGACCTCTGGCCGTAAACGACGTCATCGAGGATTCCATCGTCCTGGTGGATCACCAGATGGGCATCAGTCAGATCACCTTGGAAAAAAACCTGGCCGAAGGTCTTCCGGAAATAAGGGGGGACTCCAACCAGCTTATCCAGGTGTTCATGAACCTCATGATCAACGCTCAGCAGGCCATGGACGGTCAACCCGGAACTATTACGGTAACGAGCGGTTCGTCCAATGCCGGCGTTGTGGAGGTGCGCATCGCCGACACAGGGCCCGGTATGCCGGAGGAGGTCAGTAGAAAGATCTTCGAACCCTTTTTCACGACAAAAGCGGCCGGCAAGGGCACCGGTTTGGGCCTCGCCGTGACCTACGGCATCATCAAGGATCACGGCGGAAACATCCGTGTGAAGAGCGAACCAGGGGAAGGAGCGACCTTCATCATTACCCTTCCGGTCACGGTAAGCGGAATCTATCGGGAAGAGGCGCCGTCCGATCCACCGGCTGATATGAAGGCAGGGGAAGAGACATCCTCCCGGGTGCATGAAGAAGATCAGCCTGGGGAAGGTGCATCGCCCCAAAGGCCGGAGGCCGGGACCGAGGAAGGATAGGCGGGGCACAGTGCAAAGGGTGCAGGAAATCATTTCGGGTTAAGAATTACCGGTTACCGATTTAAAACAGATGTTAAGAATAAATTTCTCC
This sequence comes from bacterium, assembly GCA_020349685.1. Taxonomy (GTDB): domain Bacteria; phylum BMS3Abin14; class BMS3Abin14; order BMS3Abin14; family BMS3Abin14; genus JALHUC01. The sequence continues at coordinate 1,041,828 of CP070698.1, read as the reverse complement.
ACTTTCAATTCTCGACTCTTAATTGATCATATGGATCACCGGTCACCGCTCTTATGAAAACAACCATCGCCTCCTACCTCCCCGAACTGACGGCCCTGCGCCGGGATCTCCATCAGCACCCGGAGCTGGGATTCGAGGAAACGAGGACCGCTGGGATCGTGGCGCAGATGCTGGGAAAATACGGCATCGAAGTGCACACGGGGTGGGCGAAGACAGGCGTCGTCGGGGTCATAAAGCGGGGCGATTCGGACAGAACCATCGCCCTGCGGGCCGACATGGATGCCCTCTCCCTTCAGGAATATTCCAACCTCGAGTACGGTTCCGTTAACGATGGCGTGATGCACGCCTGCGGCCACGACGGGCACATGGCCATGCTTCTCGGCGCCGCCCGGTACCTGGCCGAAAGGGGACGCTTTGATGGAACCGTTGTCTTCCTGTTCCAGCCGGCCGAGGAGGGGGGAGGAGGGGGACGCCTCATGGTCGCGGAGGGGGTCATCGATAAGTTCGGGATCCAAGCCGCCTACGGACTGCACATCCGTTCAGACCTCGAGGCGGGCCACTTTGCCACAAGGCCGGGAACCATCATGGTGGCCACGGACAATTTCGAGATCACGGTGCACGGAGAGGGGACCCACGCCGCCCTCCCCCACACCGGGGTAGATCCCATCGTTACGGCCAGTCAGCTGGTCATCGCCCTGCAGTCGGTGGTCTCCAGGGAGTTGAAGGCTCTTGATAGCGCAGTGCTATCAATTACTCAATTCTCTTCGGGCAGTGCCTACAATGTCATACCCGACGAGGCTGTGTTGAGGGGTGGAACGCGCTACCGCTCTCCCGAGACGGGCGCGGCTCTGCTGGAGGCCATGGAGAGGGTCACGGCCGGCGTCTGCAGCGCCTACAACGCCCGCTACACCTTCCAGCACATGCCCGGTTACCCGGCCACGATAAACTCGCCCGCCGAAACCGAAGCGGCCGTCAGCGCTGCCGGCAAGGCGTTGGGCGCAGACAAGGTCCAGGGCAACTGCAGCCTCATCATGGCTTCGGAGGATTTTTCCTACTTTCTGGAGAAGGTGCCCGGCTGTTTCGCTTTTCTTGGTAATGGCACCAGAACACGCGCTCACCGCGCCGATTTCGATTTCAACGACGACATCCTTCCTCTGGGCATTGGCTACTGGGTGACCCTGGTGGAGCAGGAGCTGGGGGAAAGAGCAGAATAGGGAATGGAGAATAGGGAATAGAGAATAACGCAGCGGCTTTCCCAATCTCTAATTTCTAATCACTAATTTCCAATTTCTATTTTCCAATTTCCCAGTCCCCTACTTCCTCCTCCATCCTTCTCCTCCCAAATGGAGGTTCATCCTTCTTTTTACCATTCCCCACGCCTTCAGTTTGTGATATGGTCTGAACTGTTTATTATCTTTCGATCCTCCCTTACCAATGACGAATAACGTATCCAGAATAAGCGACCTTAAAATACTCTTCGTCGAGGATGACGGATTTCTGCAAAAGACGATCTCCGACTACCTGCGCAAGAGAGGGATGAAGGTCCATACAGCTTCCAACAGCATGGAAGCCATCGAACTGCTCTCCACCGAACCGGTGGACCTTATCCTCACTGATATCATCATGCCCGGCATGGACGGCATCGACCTGCTCAGGTACGTCAAAAAGAGGATGCCGGATCTCCCCGTTATCATCATTACCTCCTCCAGGGAGATCCACTACAGCATCGAGGCGCTGAGGGCCAACGCCAACGACTACATCCTCAAACCCATTCCCATGGAGGAGCTGGCGACGAGGATCGCGCTGACCTTCATGAAAGCGGAGGCGCAAAAAAGGGAAAAGGTACAGCACTTCAGGATGGTCGAGAAGGTGATGGAAAAGGACAAGGGTGTTGAGGAGACATTCCTCAGGTCCATCCGCTCGTTCATCAACGCCATCGAGGCCAGGGATCGCTACACAAAGGGTCATTCCTTAAGGGTTTCCGACCTCGTGACGAGGATGTTGAAGAAACTTGGCATCAATTCTGATCTGGCCGCCAATATCATCCTCGCCTCCCAGCTGCACGACATCGGCAAAATGGGCGTCAGCGACAACATTCTCAACAAGCACTCGGGTCTGTCCAACGACGAGTTCCACACCATGAAAACCCATCCCGAGGTCGGCTATTTCATTCTCAAGCCGATCCTTTCCGACGAAGGGCTCAAGGGGATCCTGCACCATCACGAGAGGTGGGACGGTGAGGGGTATCCCATGAACCTTTCCGGGAATGAGATCCCTTTGAGCGCACGCATCATCAACCTGGCAGATTCCTACGACGCCATGGTTTCCGACCGCAACTACCGGCGATCCCTGAATCTCGAGCAGGCCATTTACGAGATCGAGCGGTGCAAGGGCGCCCAGTTCGACCCGCACCTCGTTCCCGCCTTCGTCGAGGTCCTCCGAGAGAGGCCCCGGCGGGAAAAGGAGATCCCCAGCATCAGAGCTGTGGAAGCATGAGAAGCCGCGGGTAGATGCCCTGCGGCGATCCTCCTTCC
>CP070698.1:1032866-1039194 GCA_020349685.1 bacterium | reverse complement strand
TTCGAGCAGACGATTGGCAAAGGCCATGATCTTGAGGGCGATCTCGGTGTGGGCACTGAGGACCTGGCTGATCTCCCTTTCCATCGTGCGTTGAAAACCGAACCCCTTCGCCACACCGAAGGCCATGGCCATGACCGGAACAACGGAGAGCAGGGAGTAGAAGGTAAGGGCGCTGGCGCGAAGCTGACACCTGTTCTCGACGAAGCCGCGAAAGGTCAGCAGGATTATCCGGAGGATTCGGATGAGGAACCAGGTCAGGGTGGGGACATCGCTCCGGCGTATCCGCCAGATCCCGGTACGGAGGAAGATCAGCACTTTCTTGAAAGAAAGCCTGTCTGGCTCCCGGTGAGCCTCTTTGCCTGGATCCTTTTCAGGTGAGATCATAAATCCATTCTATCATGCTCAAACGGCACGACGAAAATGAATACCGGGCAAGCCGGCAGAGGCCAGGGTGGTCATGAGTTTCAGGTTGCCGCACGATCCTCCGGGATGCCCCATCTTGTCCTGAGCCTGGTCAGCTCCTTCTGGTCCCCATCTCTGAGGAGTTGATGGTGGAAAAGACCTTCACCGAGATCCTGTGCCCGTGCTGTCACGTTATCCTCGAAACGCGCCTCGGCCCGGTAGCCTGCCTCCACCTCCAGGGGTACCATCCCCCCTGCCGCGAGACGGCTCACCGATTCCACAGCCCACTGGATATAATGGACGTGGTTTACATGTCGATTCAGGTCCGTATCACTCAGCCTGACCATGAATCTGGCCTCGGCATGGGGCGCTTCAAGGCCGGGAAGAGGATGGAAGGGGTCATCCAGAGCCCTGACGGGCCGGGGTTTGAGGCCGTCAAGGAGACCATTGTCATCCACGGGTTTCATTGTCGCCAGATCCAGTATGAGCCAGGAACTGGTGGCAAGGGCCAAAACATCACCCGCGTCACCCACGACCTCCCAATCCCTCAGGTAGAAAGGCTTCTGGGGGCCCGGATACCAGGTGCGGACGGTCACCTGTTGCCCTGCCTCGGGATAGCGCCTTATCGTTATGTGGTACCGGGACAAGACCCACGTGAGCCCCCTCCTGAAAAGGTCCAGGGCGGAGAACCCCCTGGAGACGCTGTGCTCGTAGGCCGCGTCCTGGAGATAGTTCAGCAGGGTGTCGAGCTTTGCCTTTGCCTGGTAGCCCGCCTCGTAGGGACGGACCCGGTATGTGATCTGGTGGATTCCGGACAAGGCAGCGCTCCTTGAGAAAAATCCTGGTCAGTTATCAAGATCCGGTTTCATCACTTTCAGGATCGGATCGCCTGAATGATCTGGTACAGAGCATAGAGCCCCAGCCCGACGGCGGCCAAACCGTAAAACCTGAAAGCCATCACGTGGACCGGATCCGAGGAAAGATCCTCTCTCATGTAGGAACGGGCACACCGGCAAACCACCCTCATCCCCCACCTGGGAAAAAGGGCGAAAAGCAGTCCCAATACCAGGACCAGAAAGACCACAAAGAGGGGTACGGTAATGTTCATGGGATAATAATAAACTATATTCTGGTCTGAGTCCTAGTCCTGGATAATGCGAGTGCATCGCCATCAAACATCTCCATTTCCCCTTCTCGATCCGCAATGCTGCTCCTGGATCCCGGACACCAGACACTAGACACTGCTTTTTTTTTACCTTATCCTCCCCTTTCGTGACCATCCGGTCATGGGAAATCCACGGAGAGGTGGACCTTGGAGGAAAGGGACAGATTCCCCAGATTTGAAAGGCTCGAACCGACCTTGAAGGTGCGGATCCTGGACGCAGCGCTCAGTGAGTTCGGCCGGTTCGGCTTCCGGGCCGCGAGCATGAACCGCCTGGTCCAGAGCGCCGGGATCTCCAAGGGGGCACTGTTCAAATATTTCGGCACCAAATCGAGGCTGTTCGATTACGTATACCGGGCCAGTCTCGAGGAGGTAAAGGGGCAGCTGCGGGGCGTCAGGGACAACTCCAGGGAAGAACCGTTCTTTACGAGGCTCGAGAAAGTGATCCGCGCGGGTCTTCAGTTCACAACCGACAGGCCCCTTTCCGCGGCGATCTATTACAGGGTCATCTACACCGGGGACGCCCCCCACGGGAAAAGCATCCTTTCCGAGATCCAGGGAGCCTCGAGGCGATACCTGAAAACCCTCCTGGAAGATGGAGTCAGGAGAAAAGAGATCAGGCCCGGCATCGATACCGAAAGGACAGCTTTTATCATTCAGAGCGTGCTGGACCGGTTCCTCCAGGCCCATTATCTGGATTTCATGGCCCCGGCCATCGACGGTTCGACCAGCAGGAAGACGGAGGACCCCTCCCGGGTCACTGAAGGGTGGATCCGGGAAATTACGGGTCTTTTCAAAGACGGATTGCATAACCAGAAACGGAGAGATGAACCATGAAACGGATCATTGTCGTCGCAGTGCTTTTAACCCTCCTGGCCGCACCTTACGCCCGGGCCGCTGAGAAGATCTCCTTCGGCGTCCTGCCGGTCATGCAGGCTCTTCCCCTGTTCATGGCCCACGAGAGAGGGCTTTTCAAGGAGGAGGGACTGGATGTCGAGCTCATTCCCTTCGCATCCGGCCTGGAGAAGGACGCCGCCATGGCGGCCGGACAGACCCAGGGCTATTTCGGGGACATGCTCACTTCCATCATACTGGGGGCCAACCAGGTCCCCATGAGGATGGTGGCTACCGTATTCAACACCACCGGAAGCCAGCGGATGTTCGCCGTGCTGGCGGCGCCGGGAACAGGAAAGCCCTCTTTAAAGGAGTTGGCTCAGAAGGGGATCGCCGGGAGCTCCAACACCATTATCGAGTACGTCACAACCAGGCTTCTCGAGAAAGAGGACCCCAACGCGACGCTCAGCATGATCGAAACGAAAAACATCCTTGCCCGCATGCCCATGCTCCTCCAGGGCCAGGTGGCCGGAGCGGTCCTGCCGGAACCGCTGGTAACCCTGGTCGAGGGGAAGGGAGCCACGGTGGTGGCCGACGACAGGGGCCTCGGGATCACCCCGACGACCCTTCTCTTCACAAAGGATTTTATCGACCGGAACACGTCGGTGGTGAGAGCCTTTCTCAGGGCGGTGTCCAGGGCCTCCGCGCTCATCAACGCCGACCCCGAGGGCGCGCGGCCAGTTATGATCAAGTACGCGCGCATACCGGAACCCCTCCAGCAGAGCGTCGCCATTCCGGTCTTCGGCGCCCCGTCCGTCCCGGAAAGAGGTCTCGTCCTGGACACCTACTCGTGGCTGCGCGGCAAGGGCATCTTGAAGTCTGAGCTGACCTTTGAGGAGATGGTGCGGGGGGATCTGCTGCCTTAATATCCGTAATTTGTAATTCGTGATTGGTAATTAGAAAATATCGTTGAGAATTGAAAATGGAAAATTGATAATAATGGTCATGTCGATTCTATGTCTGATTCTCAATTATCCATTCTCTATTTTCCGCTATGAATTCTGACAAGCTCCGCGCCTGGTGGAAGGCAAGCCGGCCGCCCTTTTACATAGCCACCTTCGTGCCCCTTTTAGCAGGCTGGATGCTGGCCATCAGGGACGGGGCACCCAAACAGGTGGGGCTCTTTTTTCTCATCAACCTCTACTCGGTCATGGTGCACTTTGCGACCAACCTGGCCAACGACTACTTCGACCACTACCACGGCGCTGACTCGGGCCGGTCCATCGGAGGCTCGCGCATGCTCCAGGCCGGGCAGATCTCCATCGGCGAACTGAGGGCTTCCCTGATAATCCTGTACCTGAGCTCTTTTTTCCTGGCGGTGGGGTACATGACCGTGGCCGGGATGTGGGTCCTGTCCCCCTTCGTAGCCCTCTCCATCTTTTCGAGCATCTTCTATACGGCCCCGCCCATAAAGTACGGATACCACGGACTCGGGGAAGTGTTCGCCGGGATCAACATGGGTCCCGTCATGGTTCTCGGAACCTACTGGATCATGACAGGGCACCCGTCGCGCGAGGCGGTGCTCGTCTCCCTTCCCATCGGCATCATGGTCGCGGGGATCCTCTACTACCAGAGCATTCCGGACATGGAGACGGACGAGGCGGTGGGCAAGATAACACTGACGGTGCGCCTTGGAAGAAAAGGTTCCTACCTGGGCCTTATCGTGCAGTGGGCCGTTGTCTACCTGCTCATCCTGGGCCTTGCCGCGGGCAGGACCCTCTCCCCTGTCGCCGTGGCCTGCCTGGTGACCATCCCCATTTTCTGGCGCCTTCTGAGGATCATGCCGACGGTGAAAAACTGGCAGGAGCTCGACCGGCACGGTCACTACATAAGAAAGATGTACCTGATAAACGGAACGATGATCGTGTTGGGTATAATTACGGGATAGTGGAAAGACAAAGGGAAAGAGGTAAAAGATAAGGTTGATGCCCAGGCGCATACGTGCGCGGCTTTCCCCTTTAACCTTTAACCTTTAACCTTTCCCCTTTAACCTTTTTCCTTCACCCTGATTAACGGAGGAGCTATCTTGGCCCACCTCACTCCACGATCGGCATACGAGGACCTTTCAGACAGGCTCAACCGTTTCCCCCAGGGGGCGCCGCCGTCCAAACTTCTTTTCCAGATCCTCCAGATGCTCTTTACGGAAAGGGAGGCGGAGCTGGTGGCCCGCCTGCCCATCAGGCCCTTCACCGTTGAAAAGGCCAGCCTGGCCTGGAAACTGGGGACCCTCGAGAGCCGGAAGGTCCTGGATGAACTGGCCGGCCGGGGGATCCTCATCGACATTCAGATCCGGGGAACCATGTACTATGTCCTTCCTCCACCCATGGCCGGGTTCTTCGAGTTCTCCCTGATGCGGGTTCGTCACGACATCGACCAGAAGGCGTTGTCCGAGCTTTTCTACCAGTACCTCAACGTTGAGGAGGATTTCATCAAGGCCCTCTTCACAAACGGAGAAACACAGCTGGGACGCACCTTCGTTCACGAGCCGGTCCTCTCGTCGGAAAATTCCCTGCACGTCCTGGACTACGAGCGAGCCAGCCACGTCATCGACACGGCCAGGCACATCGGTATCGGCATCTGCTACTGCCGCCACAAGATGCAGCACATGGAGCGCGCGTGCGACGCTCCCATGAACATCTGCATGACCTTCGGGAACACGGCGCGCTCGCTGACACGTCACAATATCGCCCGCAGCGTCGACCGGGCCGAGGCCAGGGATCTCCTTGACGAAGCATGGGAAAGGGATCTGGTCCAGTTCGGTGAGAACGTGCAGCGTAAGGTGGCCTTCATCTGCAACTGCTGCGGCTGCTGCTGCGAAGCGATGATCGCCGCCAGGAAATTCGGGTTCCTCCAGCCTGTGCACCCATCCAACTTTCTACCTGTCGTGGATCGGGAAACGTGCAGCGGGTGCGGCAAGTGCGTCCCCGTCTGTCCGGTCGAGGCCATTGCCCTCGTCTCGGCCAACGATCCGGTAAGGAGAGGCCGAAAGACGGTCCGCGTCGACGAGGAGATCTGCCTGGGTTGCGGTGTCTGCGTCAAGAACTGCAACATCGGCTCCCTGGTCCTGGAGTCCAGGCCGGAGCGCATCATGACCCCCCTCACCACCACACGCCGGACCGTGCTCATGGCCATCGAACGCGGCACTCTCCAGAACCTCCTCTTCGACAACCACGTTCTTGCCTCGCATCGCGCCCTGGCTGCCGTGCTGGGGGTTATCCTCAACTCCCCGCCGGTCAAACGGGCCATGGCCGCCAGGCAGATCAAATCGAGATATCTGAGGTGGGCGGAAGGGAAGAGCCGTGATTAGTGACTTGTGATTCGTGATGGGGAAAGAACCGTGACTTGTAATTTGTGACTCGTGATTCGAAGTTTACTGATCACCGATTACTGATCACGGTCTTCTCCCCGTTTCCCCGACACTCCGAAACACCGATACCTGGGCCCGAATATCGTGGCTGATCTTTCCCCCCTGATTTAGCCTTCCTCCGTGTTCTCTGTGATCTCCGTGGTAAAGATACCGCCTTTAAAGGAACAGCGCCTTTTCCCCGATACCCCGTTACCCCGACACCCCGATACCTGGGCCCGAATATCGTGGCTGATCTTTCCCTGCTCCCTTTTTCACAACTTTTTCCAGGGGCATCGCCCCCTTTTCTTGATGTTCGACCGGTGCTGTGCAAATATGCCGTTGGGCTTTTAATGAGTCGTTTCCAATGACAGCCTGAGAACCTTGAATCTTCAGTCTCAATTTTAATCCATTATCGGGAGACCTTCATGGACGGGATCACGGGTATATTCTCCCCCGGAGACGGGGAGCTGGTTCATAAAGCCTTCCTGGCAACGGGAGCCCTGCAGCACCGCGGTAAAACCGGG
>CP070698.1:1021933-1032766 GCA_020349685.1 bacterium | reverse complement strand
GAAAATAGAGAATGGAAAATGGAAAATAGAGAATGGAGAATGGAAAATAGAGAATGGAAAATGGAAAATAGAGAATGGAGAATGGAAAATCGATAATTGAATGACCTTTGTATACAATTTTAACAATAAGATGTTTTTCGCTCCCAGTTCACTGTTTTTTTATATTTTTTCCCCCGACAATGATGTATAGTTGTATACAGTGTACAATATTCAGGTTTTTTTAACCATGTAACCCTCTGGAATTAAAAGAATATGAGATTAAAGAAACATCAGACACTCCGCGAACAGATCGTTTCTTCCCTGAGGGATTCCATCATCAAAGGTGAGCTGAATCCGGGCCAGAAACTCACCGAGCCGGAGCTTGCAGAGAAGCTCGGGATCAGTCGAACCCCGATACGTGAAGCCTTCAGGCAGCTCGAGAGTGAAGGGTTCCTGACGGTCATTCCGAGGAGAGGAGCCGTCGTATCGAAGATCACGAGGAAGGAGATCGACGATTTTTACGAACTGAAAAGTCTGCTTGAGGGTTACGCCGCGCGCATCGCGGCTGAAAAGATCACCGAAAAGGGTATCGAAAAGCTCAGGAAGATCAATGAACAGCTGGCCGTCCTGGCGGAAAAGGGCGATGTGGAGTCATTTTTCTGGAAGAACGACGAGTTTCACAATACTTTTATATCGTATTGTGGTAATGAGAAGCTCCTGGAATTCCGTGAGCACATGGTGCAGAGGTTCATGAGGTTCCGCCTCCAGGCGCTATCTGTGCCGGGAAGGCTCATGGATTCCGTCAGGCAGCACAGGACCATTATCAGGGCTCTGGCGAGAAAGGATGGGCGCCTTGCCGAGGCCGTGGTCCTGGAACACGCCCTGCTCAGCGGTGAAGAGTTGGCTGTAAGGGTTGAGCAGGAGGTAAAGAAGCAAACGGCCCTGTAAGGATCAGGTACGGTCTCCGCCATGCCCCGGGAGCGGAATTATGAGCAGTTTCAAGATCAGGATCGACGAGCCCAAACTCCTTTCCGAAGATATCGCCGAATCCATAAAAACAGCCATTATCAAGGGCAAGTTCAAGCCAGGAGAGAAGATCCCTGAAGGGGAGCTGGCGGAATCCATGGGGATAAGCCGTACCCCTTTGAGGGAAGCTTTCCGCAAATTGGAAAATGAAGGATTCATCCAGATCATCCCGCGCAAAGGGGCTGTCGTAACGGACATCGACACCGATGAGGCTATAAACCTTTACGAGATAAAAAGCACGCTGGAAGGCCTGGCGGCGAGGTTGGCCGCGAGGAACATGAAGGGAAAGGATATCGCCAGGCTCGAGAAGATCAACGATGAACTCAAGGAGCTTATCGACAAGAACGACCTGGAATCGTTCTACAGGGTCCATACGAGGTTCCACGAGGGATTTGTCAGGCTTTGCGGCAACAAACGCCTGATCCAGATGATCTCCAACCTGAACGACCACTTCAACCGCTTCGGGATCATCTCCCTGACTTTGCCGGGGCAGTTTGAGAACGCCATACACCAGCATTCTCAGATCATAGAAGCTTTCAGGAGCGGTGATCAGAGCCTTGTGGAAAAGAGCGTCAAGACCAATGTCATGACCGGTGGACGCGTCCTCGTCGACCATCTGACCAGATCCCAGGAAAGGAAGAAGGGGAGGAAGGAAGAGGAGGACTGATCCCTTTCAGGAAACATTGATTCCAGGACATTTCTCTGACATTATCGGCCGGTACTGCAAAAAACGCGGTACCGGTTTTTTGCAGATAAAATTGACACCCATGCAGAGGGCAGTAATAATAAGTTTTTCGAAGGCGTGGGATACCTGCCAACCAATCACAAATCACCAATTACGAGTCACGGAACTTAATGAAACTCAAACGCCGCACCTTCCTCAAAACCGGCGGGACGATCCTTGCCTGCCTGGTGGCTGGCGCAAGGCTTCCCGCCCTGAGCGCGTCTAAACGAAGCGCCCTTCTCTCAGGCCGGGAGATCCCTGGGCGCTGTCCCCTCTGCAGTCTCGGCTGCGGTCTGATCTACCGGTCCCGGGAGCACGGTCATTGGCTCGTCGAGGGTGATCCAGACTGCCCGGTGGCCCGGGGGTCGCTCTGTCCTCGCGGGGCATCCCTCACGGGGTCACTGGATCTCGCGGAGGTCTCCAGGCCGCTGTACCGTCCTCCCGGCGCTGAAAGCTTTGAAGAGATCGACTGGGATAAAGCTGTTCACCTCGTCGCCAGGCGTATTAAGGACCTGAGGAACAGGGATCTCGGTATTTTTTCAGGCGGCGGTGAAAAGATCTTCAACCGTTTCGACAGCCTCGGCGTCATAACCGGTGGAAATCTTACCAACGAAGAAGCTTACACAACCTCCAAACTGTTCCGGGCGCTGGGCGTTCTGGGCATGGACACAACCGTTCGATCCAGCCACGGTATGGCTGTTTCAGGACTTTTGGACACTCTGGGGATCCCGGGCGGGACCCATCCTGCAACTCAGGTCGGCCATAGCGACGTTGTCGTCCTTGTTGGATGCAACCCGGGTCAGACGGCGCCAGCCCTCTGCCGTTTCCTCGACAGGGTACGCGAACGAAGCGGCACGGTCATCGTTCTCGACCCGAGGAAATCGGAAACCATAAAGAAGAACGACTTGTGGCTGCAGCTGCGTCCTGGAACAGACAACGCCGTCCTCGGTGCCTTCGTAAACTGGGTTCTCAAGTATGCTGATATCAGAAAATCCGAGCTGGTTGACAACTCGGACGCGGCCTTCATCGTGTTGAGCGAGATCATGGGAGCTTACGAGAAACACGCTTCGGGGAAATACAAGAACAGGGAGATCGTCGATGAAACTCTTTCGGAACCCTACTCGATCTTCCAGAGAATGAAGAAGCATTTCGAGCGGTATGACCTCGAGAAGATCACAGGTATTTCAGGGGTGGATATCGATCTTCTGCGCCGGGCATGTACCGTTCTGGCGAGGACCGCCAGCCCTGATTTTTCGGCGACATTCATTCTCGGTTCCGGAGCGTTGGTCAGCCCTTCAGGCGCGGAGGCCGTCAGGATGGCCGCGGTGGCGCAGGCCCTTCTCGGAAACCTCGACAAGAAGGGCGGAGGCGTTGTTCTGCCCGCAGCAGCCGGCAACGCGCAGGGCGTCTGTGACATGGGGCTCATGGCCCCCTACCTCCCGGGTTACATCCCGATACCGCGGTACCGAAAAGACAACGAGGGCGTGAAAAATCCGGAAGCGTTCCATGCCCTGGTGCAGGCCTGGTATCCTTCGACAAGGATAAAGGAGGCGCTGGATTATATCCCCCACCTTGAGGAGGACGAAAGTCCGTCTGTCAGCACCATCATCCAGGGTGTCGGTGATGAACAGATACGAGCTCTGATTGCCATGGGAACCGACCCCCTGAGCAGCCTTTCCGACAGCTCCTCGATACACAAGGTCCTTGACAGATTGGACCTGCTCGTCGTCATGGATTCCATTCCCAATCGCCTTTGCAGCTTCTGGAAGCGGCCTGCGGGCCGAGAATCAACCATAAAAACGGAGGTCCTGTTTATCCCGACAGAACCACCGGCGCTGAAAAACGGTTCCATGACAGATCACGGCAGGAGGGTAAGGTCTGTCAGCCCTGTCGGGAATGACGACAGGGAGGTGCCGCGACTCCTCGAATTCCTCTCCAGTCTGGGCAACTCCATCCGCGCAAAGTACGAAGCAGAGGGCGGTGTTCTCGAGGGACCAGTGCTCGACCTGAACTGGCCATTGGCCATGACACCGGAAAATGTGGCCGCAGAGATCAACGGGTGGCGATGGAGCGGAGGACAGGAGACACCATTACCCGCAGACAGATCCTGGCAGAAGGATGATCGGTGCGGAAACCAGCTCTATCGGGGCTGGATGGAAAGCGAAACATGGAATGCCGGACGAAGAGATCCCGTCGATCCCGATGCAGTGGGCCTCTACGACAGGTGGGGCTGGTTCTGGCCCTGGGGTGTCGCCGATCCCTTTTCCTGGGCAAGAGAGCCGGGAAATGAGAAAGGGGCTTATCTTCGGTGGAAAGGGCAGAGCCAAAAGAGGTATTCCGCGGCAGAGGTCCTGCCGCTGAGGCCCCAGCTTCCCATCAAATTCTGGAGGCTTGTAGACAAAGGAAGCCCTTTTCCGGAGCACCACGAGCCCTTTCACAGCCCCCTTCCCGATTTTCTGACCGGAGGGCAATCCAATCCCGGTCTGCAGCTTCGAAAGGAGGGTGCAGACAAGTGGGGCTATCTGTCCAGAAGGCCGGAGGAGGTCCTCTCCCAGTATCCCGTTATTATCATGCTGCACAGGACGGGCCATATCATGGGGACCGGGGGCGTTACGGCCTGGCCGGCCGCGGCAAGGGAACTGGGGACAGGCCGAATGGTGGAGATCGGGGAAAAACTTGCCCTCTCCCTGGGAATCAGGAGCGGGGATAATATCAATGTCCTTTCTCCCTATCATGAAGCAGGTGTCCAGGCCACGGCCCTCGTTACGGGAAGGATCGGCACCTTTGAAAGGGATGGGACGCTCTATCACGTTGCTTCCATGACCCTTTACGGGGATGATGAGCCGGGCGCCAACGCCCTGACCCCCCCGGTCTTTGATTTTTCCACGGGAGGCATGGAGTTGAAGGTTTTTATGGGCAGGATCGAAAAAGCCAAGGTATAGTTCGTGGACCTGGACCTGGACATAATTTGAAGGACGAAGGAAGAAGGAGGAAGGACGAAGGACGAAGAGAAACGTATTATTCCTCCTCCCTCCTTCCCTATTCCTCATTCTGATGTCATGATAATGATTTGTTTCCCCGGAGGTATCCCCATGACGGAAAAAAGCACCAGACGCGAAACTGCCAGTCAGGCCCTCCTTGCCGGTAAGCTGGATGTCGAGGGTATGGACGATGTCCTGGGTCTTTACCGGGATCTTTTCGAATTGAACGAAAAGAGCTCTGTGGGAGGAGAGAACAGGAGGGCCCTGACCGAGGAGGAAGCCCAGATGAGGCTTTCCGAGGGGTTTACCCTCATCGACCCTGAAGAAATGGTGCCGGATGAGGATGAATTGGCTGTCATGGTCGGGCAGGTGATCCATGTTCTGGGCCGCCATTCGGAGGACAGCGCGGCCCTGCTCAGTGACATGGCGGGTCTGGAGGATGATACGGCCAGGCTGAGGGGACTTGCCCGCATTTATCTGACGGAGGGGGAGGAGCCCCTCAGAAAGAACCTGGTGTCCATCGAGGGAGTTAACCCTGAGGTTGTCATGTTCGTTCTATTCAATGCCCTGAAGCGCCCATTCCTGGAAGCGGCCGTACGGTGCGCCGATGTTGACACCTCCAGCTGGGAGAAAGGGCATTGTCCCGTATGCGGTGGCGAGCCCGCCGTGGCCTACATGATGGGTGAGGGGGGCAAAAGGCATCTCATCTGCCACAGGTGCGAAGCGCACTGGCGCTACCGAAGGCTCGCCTGCCCTTACTGCGGTCACGAAAACCCCAGGGAATCGGGATATCTTTATTCAGAGGATCCCGATTACCGCAATTTGTCAGCGAGTGTCTGCAGCCAGTGCCAGTCCTACATCAAGGGATGGAGGATCGAGGGGGATGATCTCGGCAGCGCACACCCTGAGGTGGAGGATCTCAAAACGCCCGGCTTTGACCGAGCCATCGAGGAGGAAGGATACTCAAGGGGCGCGCCCAATATATGCGGTGTCTGGATAGGGACGATCACCGAAGAGGAGGCCGAGGACGCTTAAAATAGTATTTCACCTTTAATTTTCCAACGTGTGCGGATTTTTGGGCGATAATTTACCTTGAAAAATAGAACAGCGTATTATAACCTCAAGTTCAACAGGGGGGAGCATTTACCTGGTTTATCGCATACAGTATTAAGAACGCGGTATCTTTCAGCACACGGGTTTTTTTTACGGGTGCAAAGCCCGCTGCACATCCTGATTCCAAAGTCTATTGAGTGTCTTCCGATCCCGTGACGTCCCCTGAGGATGGGCGGGACGATAGGGTGCCGGGAGCAATTCCGGTGCCTGCCCTTTTTGCAAAGGAAGCCATTGCGTATGCATGGCTTCCTTTATCATTTTTCAGAAAAAGAACCGGTATGGAAGGAGGAAACCGTTCGGGAAGGAGGTGACTTGACCTTTTATCCGCACAATTGTCGTAAGCTATCTGGACTTTAACCCGTAAGAAAGGAAGGTGGAGACAGGGATGAACGTAACCAGGAGAGACTTTATCAAGATCTCCGGTGCGACCGTGTCTGGCGCCGCGCTAGGTGGCCTGGGACTCAAAGGCACAGCGATGGCGGGAGCCCGCGAGGGCAACGTCGCCATCAAGTATGCCAAGGAGTCAACGACCATCTGTCCCTACTGCGCCGTGGGCTGCGGCCTCATTGTCAGTGCCCACGGCGGAAGGGTCGTGAACATGGAGGGAGACCCTGATCACCCGATCAACGAGGGCTCCCTTTGCTCAAAGGCGCAGGCTTTAAGACAGGTCTCGGAGAGCGAGTACCGCATCACCAAACCCCTCTACCGTGCCCCCCGCAGCAGCGAGTGGCAGGAGAAGTCCTGGGATTGGGTCTACAACGAGATAGCCAAGAAGATCAAGAAGAGCCGCGATGCCGGTTTCACCAAGGTCAACGACAATGGCCAGGTGGTCAACCGGAACGACGCCATCGCCCATGTTGGCAGCGCGGCCCTCGACAACGAGGAATGCTACATCCTCCAGAAGTGGCTTCGCGCCCTCGGCCTGGTGTATATCGAACATCAGGCGCGCATATGACACAGCGCAACCGTAGCGGCTCTGGCAGAGTCGTTTGGAAGAGGGGCGATGACCAACCACTGGATCGACATCAGGAACTCTGATGTCATCATCGTCTCTGGCAGCAACGCTGCCGAGAATCACCCCATCAGTTTCCGATGGGTCATGAAGGCCAGGGAGAATGGGGCCAAGCTTCTGAGCCTGGACCCGCGTTTCACGAGAACTTCCTCCAAGGCCGACATTTACGCTCCCATGAGGTCCGGCACCGACATCGCCTGGTTGGGCGGAATGATCAAGTACATCCTCGACAACGAGCTGTACCACAAGGATTACGTCCGGCTGTACACCAACGGTCCGTTTATCGTTAACAAGGACTTCAAGATGCCGGGTGAGCTGGACGGCTTGTTCTCGGGTTACGACCCGAAGAAGAGGAGCTATGACAAGAGCACCTGGTCCTTCCAGACCGATGCCAACGGCGTTGTCAAGAAGGACCCGGAGATGAAGGACCCCATGTGCGTCCTGCAGCTCCTGAAAAAGCACTTCTCAAGGTACACCCTGGACAAGGTTTCGGCCATCTGCGGGACGCCCAAGGACAAGCTCCTCGAGGTCTACAAGACCTACGCTTCCACGGGCAAACCCAACCGCACCGGCACGATCATGTACGCTATGGGGTGGACCCAGCACACTGTCGGCACCCAGAACATCAGGACCATGGCCATTATCCAGCTCCTGCTGGGCAACATCGGGATGGCGGGCGGCGGTGTGAACGCACTGCGCGGCGAATCCAACGTGCAGGGATCCACGGACCACTGCCTCCTGTTCCACATCCTTCCGGGATACCTGGGAACGCCCAGCGCGTCACTGTCGACCTTCGCGAAGTACAACGATGCGAAGACACCCAAGACCAAAGAGCCTTATTCGGCCAACTGGTGGAGCAACTATCCCAAGTACAGCGCCAGTCTTCTGCGGGCACACTTCGGCAAGAGCGCCGACCTGGAAACCCAGTATTCATGGCTGCCGAAACTCGACGAAGGGCAGAACGCTTCGTGGCTCGTGCTCTTTGACGAGATGCTCAACGGCAAGTTCACGGGCTTTTTCGCCTGGGGACAGAACCCGGCCTGCTCCGGTTCCAACGCGGGCAAGGTCAGGGCGGCCCTGGCTACGCTGGACTGGATGGTGAACGTCAACCTGTTCGACAACGAAACCGGATCCTTCTGGCGCGGCCCGGGCGTCGATCCGAGCCAGGTCAAGACAGAGGTGTTCCTGCTCCCCTGCGCCATGTCCTTCGAGAAGGAAGGCTCCATTACCAACTCGGGCCGCTGGGCACAGTGGCGCTACGCGGCGGTCAAGCCCCCCGCGCCCACGGATGCGGACATCATCAACGAACTCCAGTGGCGGGTGCGGAAGCTGTATTCCGAGCAGAACGGGGTTTTCCCCGAGCCCATTGTGAACCTCGACTGGAATTACGGTCCCAAGGGTCCGGATGGCAAGGTCAGTCACATGGACACCCACCTCATCGCCAAGGAGATCAACGGCTACTTCCTCGAGGACAAGAAGGTCGGCGCCAGGGACTTCAAGGCAGGGGATCTCGTCCCCTCCTTCGCCTTCCTTCAGGACGACGGGTCCACCTCCTCCGGTAACTGGCTGTACTGCCAGTCCTACACCGATTCGGGCAACAGCATGGCCCGCCGCGGCAAGTCCGATCCCACCGGCATCGGTCTGTACAACGGCTGGACCTGGTGCTGGCCGGTCAACCGGCGGATCATCTACAACAGGGCTTCGGTGGACGAATACGGCAAACCGTGGGCTCCCCACAAGCCGGTCGTCTACTGGAACGGCTCCAAGTGGGTCGGCGATGTGCCGGACGGAGGATGGCCTCCCCTGCGCAAGCCCGACGGAACCTGGAACGACGCTACGAAGCTCGCCTACATCATGAAGCCCCACGGGGTCTCCCACATCTTCGGGCCAGGGCGTTCCGAGGGTCCCTTCCCCGAACACTATGAGCCTCTGGAGTGTCCCATCGAGCGCAACCTCATGAACCCCCAGAGGATCAACCCCGTTTCGAAGATCTTCACGGGGAAGATGGACCAGTTCCTCAACTGTGACGACAGGTACCCCATCGTCGCCACCACCTACAGGGTGTCGGAGCACTGGCAGACAGGTGTTCTGACCCGGTGGCTGCCGTGGCAGGCCGAGATGATGCCGGCCAACTTCGTTGAGATAAGCGTAGAGCTTGCTGATGAAAGGGGCATCCGGAACGGCGACAAGGTCGTCGTGTCCTCGGTCCGCAACAAGGTGGACGCCATCGCCATCGTGACCAAACGGTTCAAGCCGTTCCAGGTCGCCGGCGCCACGGTCCACCAGGTAGGACTGCCCTGGGCGTTCGGCTGGGCGACGACGAAGGAGAACGACGTTATGGCCAACGGGAAGGCTTACACCAACCCGACCTATGGCGATTCGAGCAACCTTCTGACACCCAGCATCGGGGACGCCAATACCATGATCCCAGAGACGAAGGCCTTCATGGTCAACGTCGATAAGAAATAGGAAAGGGGGTGATTTGAGTGGCTGAAAAAATGATCGTTATCGATACTACCAGATGCACTGCCTGCCGCGGCTGCCAGACAGCCTGCAAGCAGTGGAACAGTCTTTCGGCGGTTCCGACCGAGTGCAAGGGCAGCTACGAGAACCCCCCGGATCTCTCCTACAACACCTACACCAAGATCCGGTTCAACGAGGTGGACAGGGATGGGGAGATCAGATGGTTCTTCGGTCAGCACAGGTGCATGCACTGCGCCGATGCGGGCTGCATGAAAGCATGTCCCGTTCCGGGGGCCATCACCCGCGAGGCCAGCGGCTCCGTGGTGATCAACCAGCAACTGTGCACCGGCTGCAAGTACTGCGTGTTCGGATGCCCCTTCGACGTTCCCCGCTATGACCGGTCCAACGCAGAGGGGTTCGGCGAGGACAAGGCGTTCAAGTGCACTCTCTGCTTCGATCGCCAGGGTATGGGCATGGAGCCCGCCTGCACCAAAACCTGCCCCACGGATGCCCTCTATTTCACCGATAAGGGAAAATTGGGCGGCATCACGGCCGCTGCCAAGGAGAAGGGCCTTGCGGTCTACGACGGCGGACCCCTGCGCACGAACGTCGTGTTCCTGCTCGAGGACAGCGCCACACAGTACGGCCTGCCGGCCAAACCCGCCATCCCGACCCCCACCTTCCTGTGGCGCACCATCATGAAGCCCGTGGGCGTTATCGCCTTCGTGGCCGGGGTTGTGGGTCTTATCGCCCACTATATAACCATCGGTCCCAAAGAGCCCGATGAAGAGGGCGGGGCGGCTGCGCCGTCACCCTCACCCTCACCCGGGGAAGGAGGTGAGTACTGATGTCACATCATCTCGTAAAAAGGACCACCCAGGGTGAACGGATGTTCCACTGGATCAACATGCTCGCCTTCATCGTGCTCGTCATCACGGGGCTGGGTCTTTACGCCAAGTCCTTCTTCGGCCTGACCGGACTGTTCGGAGGGGTGGACAACTCCAGGGTCATCCACCACTGGGCAGGGATCGTGTTCATAGTGGCAACCGTGATCATTTTCCTGCAGTGGTTCAAGGATATCTCTGCTCCAGGAGAAGATTCCCTAGGAGCCGTGATCAAGGAGTACATGGATCCGAGCGCCAAAGCCCCGCCGGCAGGCAAGTTCAACGCCGGACAGAAGCTGGCAGGTTGGGTCGCCATCATCCTGGCGGTCCTCATGGCCCTGACGGGGCTCGCCATGTGGTTCCCCTTCCAGCTCGGCAGGGGGCTTCAGCAGTGGATGTATTTTCTCCACAACCTCGGATTCATCCTTTTCATGGGCTTCATTGCCATCCATGCCTATCTGGGCACCATCGGCGTGCCGGGCACGTGGCGCGCCATGACCAAGGGTACGGTAACCAGGGAATGGGCCAAGAAGAACCATCCGAAGTGGGATGCCGAAGAGGCCTAAACCGGTTTCACGGTAAGACAAAACGGGGCTCCGAAAGGAGCCCCGTTTTTTTGGCCTCTTCGGCATCCCAGTGTCTAGTGTCTGG
>CP070698.1:1017250-1021833 GCA_020349685.1 bacterium | reverse complement strand
TGCTGGACACAGGAGCCTTTGAGCGGCCCTGCGACCGCCTCATTCTCCTGAGAAGGCGTTTCCGCCACGCCGTGCGGGGCAAGGCGGATCTCATGCTCCACTCAGGTGAGATGGATCTTAAACAAACGGCACAAATGCTTCTGTCCGCAGGGTTCACCCAAGAAAGGGCTATGGAAACAGTCAGGAAATATGCGCTACGACCCGCATACCAGATGTGCTACACTATCGGGCGCCGACGTTTCCGGAAGCTGTTCGAGCCATATGAAAAAGGTGATGCAGCACCATTCGTAAATACCGTTCTGAAAAGCGGGGAGCTTCTTTTCGAGGACCTGGAGAAGGTTCTTGAAAGAGCAACGGGAAGAGGTGAAGAGGGGAAAAGGGGAAAAGGGGAAGGAATGTCCTAGTATCGGTGCACCGGTGTACCGGAGTATCGGAGAAAACACCCTTCACCAATCACCAATCACTGATCACTGCTTTTTAAACGTGGAATCTGAAATTTGAAATTCGATATCCAAAACGATTTCCTCGGCTATCACTCCGAATGGAACCTGGGCAGCCCCGGGGGTTGGGATTATCAGAGGATCACCCAGAAGATCGGCAAAGCGGTCTGGGACCGGATCGTTAAGATCAAAGACCCGGGTGTGGACCTCGATTTCCTGCATCCCCTGCTCTACCCGGTGTACGGTTTTGTGGAGATGCTCGTTTCCGTGCACAGGGCAAGGGAAGGGAAGGCGGCGGGCCTCATTGCCGTCGTTGCCGAGGAAGAGACCCTTCAGGACGTCACCGAGAATATTAACCTGGCCCATCACCTCTCCGCCGTCGACGGGATCAGTGGCGCGCTCATGGCACCGAACGAACTGGAACTGGAAAACGGCAAGGTCTCCTACAAGGGACAGCCGGTTTCCATAATGTTCATGGATTTTAATTCCGATGTGCTTCTGGACCTCCACCGCAAGCAAAACCTGGGGCCCGTTCTTCAGGCCGTCCGGGAGGGAAGGGTCATCAACCCGAGGGGCACGGAGCCCATCAATGTCAAGAGCATGTTCGAGGTCTTCACCGGCCCAATGGGGAAGCATTTCACCGAGGAAACCGTCCGCCGGACACCGTGGACCAGAAGATTTCAAGAGGGACCGGCTGTGGGGCCGGGGGGTGAGAAGATCAGGGACCTTGTGGAGTACGCCTACGGCAACTGGGAAAATCTGGTTTTAAAGCCCGAAAGAGGGTATTCCGGAATGGGCGTGCGCGTCGGAGGCGTGAATGTGGACGCCGGCGAAGCCATCGATCTGGCACTTTCCAAGGGCAGCTACATCCTTCAGGAGAAGATCCCCCTCAACCTCTGGGCCGAGGACAATCCGTCCGTGGACCCCGAATCCAGGAGGGTCGTTCTCGAGCGCTACCAGACGGATTTCAGATGCCTTATGGGACCGGACAGGCTTTTCGGTTTTCTGGTGCGCTTTGGCGGTGTCCCCACCAACGTGGGAAGCGGCGGCGGAGTTCAGCCCCTCGCTGTCCTGAGGTCACAAATGACAGTGAGGCAGGCGGTGGAAAGGGTCAACGCGGCGATCATGGACATCGGTTACGGGGACCTCAGGGAGGTCGTCCTTGATCAGGAGAAAATGGCCCTGGAGGAAAGGTTCACCTACCTGCTGGGACCGATTCGCATGGCTGTCAGGCCTCGTATCGTCACAGAAGGGCACCTGGCCGCGTTGGGTCGATACTGCAGGTGCATGTGGACCGACTGCCAGACCCTCGAAAGAATGTGGCTGGAAGGTGCCCTGGACGAATATATCGGCATTGAGCAGGAGGAGCTTGACATAGCGCTCATGCAGCCGTGGAAAGGAGGTCCGGCGATCTTTGCCTCGGACGGTCTCTTCTCCTTCGGGGCCCATCCGGAGGATGGATAGGGGACATGGGAATCAAGGTCGACCCGGACTGGTGGAAGACGCTTTTCGACGAGGTTTACCTCAAGACCGATGCCCGGTCTGTCGGTGATCTGGAGGTGTCGAGAAAAGAGGTCGACCTCATATGCCAACTCCTTTCGCCAGAGCCGGATCATCGCATACTGGACATGTGCGGAGGACAGGGTCGGCACAGTCTTGAGCTATGGCAAAGGGGTTACACAGACTGCACTGTTGTGGACTACTCCCGGCACCTTGTCGATCTGGGCAAAAGAACGGCCCGAGAGAAGAACTGCCAGGTAAAGTTCCTGCAGGGGGATGCCCGGTTTACCGGTCTGCCGGCGACCAGTTTCGATCACGTTCTCATTCTGGGGAATTCCCTTGGATACCTGCCGGACCAGGATGATGACGGGAAGATCCTGAAAGAGGCCTATCGGCTTCTCAAACCCCACTCGGCAATCCTCGTCGATGTCACCGACGGGGACAAGGTGCTGCATGAACTGGTTCCCAACGCGTGGCACGAGGTGGACGACGAACTGGTGGTGTGCAGGCACAGGGAACTGAAGGGCAACAGGATCAAGGCAAGGGAGATGGTCTTCTCGAGACGAAAGGGTCTTGTCAGGGACCAGTCCTATGCCATAAGGGTGTATCGACCCGGGGAACTTGAGGAACTCGTGTGCAAAGCCGGTTTCGTCGATGTCAGGATCCACCGCGACTTCAGTCCCCACGATAAAGACGGGGATTACGGATTCATGAACAAGCGGGTACTGATAACGGCTAAAAAGCCGGGGGGGTAAAGGAGAGAGGGATGAAAGGCAACCGCATTATAGGGACGGGGACAGGGGTTCCCTCCCGTATTGTGACCAACGACGATCTGGCCAAGATCGTCGACACCTCGGACGAGTGGATCGTCTCGCGCACGGGTATCAGGGAAAGACGGATCGCGGAAGAGAACGAGACGACCTCTGATTTCAGC
This sequence comes from bacterium, assembly GCA_020349685.1. GTDB lineage: Bacteria > BMS3Abin14 > BMS3Abin14 > BMS3Abin14 > BMS3Abin14 > JALHUC01. Next base: position 1,018,959 of record CP070698.1, on the reverse strand, counting down.
GCGTGGGCGGCAATCAAGGCCATGGAAATGGCCGGTGTTGATGCGGAAGAGATCGATCTGATCATCGTTGCCACGCTGAGCCCGGACAGGCTCCTACCGGCCACCGCCTGCATCGTGCAGGGCAAGATCGGCGCCACGAACGCTGCCTGTTTCGACCTGGAGGCCGCCTGTTCCGGTTTTGTGTACGGTCTCACGGTTGCCAACGGGTTGATGCCGGAACTCGGGGTTAAAACGGCCCTCGTCATAGGTGCCGAGACGCTGTCCCGCGTGCTCGATTGGACCGATCGCAATACCTGCGTCCTTTTCGCAGACGGCGGGGGAGCCGCTGTCCTGAGGCATGAGGGCGGTGACAGAGGGATCCTCGCGACCTACATGAGATCGGACGGCTCAGCGCCCCCGCCCTGGCTCGCGGTTACCCCCGGTGTGGCAGATCTCTCTCCACTGGGTGACAAGGTCAGCAAGGACTTCGCTATCACAATGGAGGGCAAAGAGGTCTTTAAATTCGGTGTCAGGGCCCTCCCCGATGCCGTGATGGGCGCCCTGGCCAGGACCGACGGCCTGACCATCGACGACGTGGACTGGATCATACCCCACCAGGCCAATTTGAGGATCATTGATGCCGCCGCCAAGGCGCTGGACATCCCCAGGGAAAAATTCATCGTTAACCTCGAAAAATACGGGAACACCTCGGCGGGAACGATACCCATTGCCCTGGATGAGGCCAACCGGGACGGGAGGATCAAAGAGGGGGACATCGTCGCCCTTTCCGGTTTCGGTGCGGGCCTGACGTGGGGCGGTGTGATCCTTCGCTGGTGACTGAAACCGGATGAGTCCAAAGCCCAAGGTCCAAAGTAACTAACCTTCAAGTTATGAACAACAGCGTTGACGTCACGATAATCAGGAATTAAGCAGGAATTTTCGCATGGACGGGAATAATTAACGCTTCTTTGATCTTTGGACTTTGGTCTTTGGGCTGATGAGGGGGACGAGTCAGGCCACCTCTTTCGAAGTCGGTGGGAAGCCGAGTTCCCGGATGGGGGCCGCATCCGGTGCATCTTTTCCCTTTGCCCTGATATCTTTCATCACCTCGTCCAGAATGTTCCCGGTCAAATCGATGATCTCGGGATGAGTAAACCCGTTCTGACGCAGAATCTTGTAAAAGGTGCGGGCCACGACCCTCCCGGTCTTATCGCGGTCGTGGGCCGACATCTTGAGCATTCTATCCAGTGTTTCGCAATTCTTCATTTTGCTTCCTCTCGGATTGGAAGTTTGGTTCTATAATAATAAGAGCAATTTTCATGCCCTGGACTGCTCTTAGAACCCGAAAAGATCATCTTTACCTGAAAAAGCGCAAAAAGGGACCTGGTGGAAATCCCGCGTTAACCCGCAGCGCCCGAAGATTGGACCTTTCGTTAACCGGGCACAGCCCTGCGCAAGGAACGGTTGGCAAGCCCCTTCCCAGGGATCCGCCGCTATGCTACGGAGTCAAGGCACCTGTGTTTGTTGCAATATTAAAACACCAACCCCGGGTATGTTGCGCTTTTGACACAACTCTTCCTTCGCCGGGTCCGCAGCGCTGACTCCAGATTCAGACACCAGATACCAGACGCCAGACACTAGCCGCCAGCCACCAGACACTAAACACCAGACACTTCCCTTCCTTTCCCTATCATTCCCAGCGCGGTGTCCACGATGATGGCAAACAGACC